>JAKSTP010000016.1 GCA_024402505.1 Treponema sp. | reverse complement strand
TGGCGGCACGTTCTACTGGTGGCTGAGGCATCATTTCCAAAGCAGTAACGCTTGCTGCCCCAAGGCGAACACAAGTTCCTGTGCAGTCGTTTCCTGTGTCACCACCACCAACTACAATTACGTGCTTTCCTTTTGGATCAAAGTCTGGAGTAAGGCTGATGTCGGAGATTTTTGCTGAATCGTCTGTGCAGTCTGTTACAGCGTGGCTGTCCAAAAGTGATTTTGTAACGGCCTTAAGGAAATCAACAGCTGGAATAATTCCCTTTGCATCTTCCCCTTCTACATTCAGGCGACGGGCTTTTTTTGCACCACAACAAAGGGCAACTGCATCAAAATTTTTAAGAAGATCGTCGGCTTTCATGTTGTTTCCAATGTCGGCACGTGTTACAAATTCCACACCTTCGGCTTTCATCAGGTTTACACGGCGGTCGATAATTTTTTTGTCCAGTTTCATGTTTGGAATACCGTACATCAAAAGGCCACCAATTCTGTCTTCACGTTCAAAAACAGTTACATTGTGACCACGGCGGTTCAAAAGATCGGCAACTGCAAGACCTGCAGGACCTGAACCTACAACGGCAATTTTTTTGCCGCTTCGAACTTTTGGAATCTGAGGTTTCATGTATCCTGAAGAAAAAGCTTTTTCAATAATGTAAAGTTCGTTATCGTGAATTGTTACAGGATCTTTGATGTCTTTTCCGTCACTGTAATCTTTTTCCATGGAAATACAGTTACAGGCTTTTTCACAGAGAGCCGGACATACACGGCCTGTGAATTCTGGGAAAGAGCTTGTTTTAAGAAGACGCCAGGCAGCCATATCATACTGACCTTTGTAAAGAGCGTCGTTCCATTCAGGAATAAAGTTGTGAAGAGGACAACCTGTTACCATACCTCCAAGCTTGATGGCACTCTGGCACATTGGAACGCCACAGTTCATACAACGGGAAGCCTGCTGTCGGCGGTCTTCATCATTAAGAAGAACATGCATCTCTTCAAAGTTCTGGAGACGAACTTTTGGTTCAATCCAGTCATTTTCTATTCTAGTATATTTAATAAATCCGTTTGAAAGTCCCATGTAAAAAACCTCCGGTTTTTTAATTAATAGTAAATAATTAATAGTTAATAATTTTGTTTCGTTTGTAGCCCACCTTTCAGGGGGCTACAAACTCTGTTTTATGCTGTCACTTTTTTGAAGGCTTCTAAGACGGCTTCGTCGTGGCTCAGTCCTTTTGCTTCGGCAGCGGCCATTTCTTTTAGAACTTTGGCGTAGTCATTTGGAATAATTTTCTTGAAACTCTTTACGCTTGCATTCCAGTCAGCAAGGATTTCTTTACCCCGGGCACTTCCGGTTTCCTTTACATGTTTTTCAACAAGTGACTTAACCACTTCAATATCGTGTTCTTCTGAAAGTTCGCTCATTGTAACAAGCTGGCTGTTAAGGCGCTGATAAAGATCGTGGTTCTGATCAAGAACGTAGGCAATTCCACCGCTCATACCGGCAGCAATGTTTCTTCCTGTCTGTCCAAGAATTACAGCAACACCGCCAGTCATGTATTCAAGACCATGGTCACCACATCCTTCTGCAACAACTGTTGCACCAGAGTTTCTTACACAGAAACGTTCACCGGCAATACCGTTGATAAATGCCTGTCCGCTTGTTGCACCGAAACAGCAAACGTTACCGGCAATGATATTTTCTTCAGCTTTGTAGCCTGCATCTTCAGGACATTTAAGTACAATTTTTCCGCCCGAAAGTCCTTTTCCAAGACCGTCGTTGGCGTCACCTGTAAGGCGCATTGTAAGTCCTTTTGGAATGAATGCACCAAAGCTCTGTCCGCCGCCACCAACAGCATTAACAGTGAAGCTGTCTTCTGGAAGTGTATTTCCAAAGTTCTTCTGGATTTCAGATCCAAGGATTGTACCAACAGTTCGGTCAGTGCTGCTTACGCAGCAGTTAATAGTTAATAGTGAAGAGTTAATAGTTTCTTTTGTTCCAGAGCCAGTTTTCTTTGAAGAAACCTTCTTAAGAACTTTTTCAAATTCAGGAAGGAAGATTTTTTCGTCGATAGTTGAGGCGAGCTTAAAGTCATAAACATCAGCAGGATTGAAGTGAGATCCTGAAACAAGTTCAGGATGACAGTTTCCGCCTGCAAGAATACGGCTCATATCTACAAGGTTTGCTCTTTCGAAAGCACCCTTTTCTTTTACTTTAAGCATTTCTGTGTGACCACACATTTCTTCAACGCTGTGGAAACCAAGTTTTGCCATGATTTCGCGGAGTTCCTGTGCAATGAACTTCATGAAGTTTTCAACGTATTCAGGTTTTCCAGTAAAGCGCTTTCTGAGTTCACTGTTCTGAGTTGCAACACCGAACGGACATGTATCCAGGTTACATACACGCATCATTGCACAACCCATTGTAATAAGTGGAGCTGTAGCAAATCCGAATTCTTCGGCTCCCAAAAGACATGCGATTGCAACATCCCGGCCGCTCATAAGTTTACCGTCAGTTTCAATTACAACGCGTGAACGAAGTCCGTTCTGGATCAAAGTCTGGTGGGTTTCGGCCAAACCAAGTTCCCAAGGGAGACCTGCGTGATGGATTGAAGAAAGTGGAGCAGCCCCTGTACCACCGTCGTGACCTGAAATCAGGATAACCTGAGCACCGGCTTTTGCAACACCGGCTGCAATTGTACCAACCCCTGCTTCTGAAACAAGTTTTACAGAAATGCGGGCTGCACGGTTTGCATTCTTAAGGTCGTAAATCAGCTGTGCAAGGTCTTCAATAGAATAAATATCGTGGTGTGGTGGTGGCGAAATAAGTGATACACCTGGAGTTGCGTAACGAGTTGTAGCAATCCATGGGTAAACTTTTTTACCAGGAAGATGTCCACCTTCACCAGGCTTTGCTCCCTGTGCCATCTTAATCTGAATTTCTTTAGCAGAAAGAAGGTATTCTTCTGTTACACCAAAACGTCCTGAAGCAACCTGTTTGATTGCAGAGTTTTTGTCTGTTCCAAGGCGCTCTGGTTTTTCTCCACCTTCACCACTGTTTGATTTTCCTTTCAGGTGGTTCATGGCAAGAGCCATACATTCGTGAGCTTCCTGGGAAATTGAACCGTAAGACATTGCACCTGTCTTGAATCTCTGAACAATCTGTTCTACTGATTCAACGTCATCAAGAGGGATTTCCTTAGCATTTTCAAAGTCCAGCTTGAGCATTGCACGAAGTGTGTGTGGATGAGCATTGTCATCAACAAGTGAAGTGTACTCCTTAAAGCGTTCATAACTTCCAGTCTTTGTTGCTTCCTGAAGACTGATAATAATTTCAGGAGAATAAAGGTGATCTTCACATGTTGGACCACGGCGGAATTTGTGAACACCAACTGAATCAAGGTGAGTATTTACTGTAAGTCCAAGAGGATCGAAAGCTTTGTTGTGGTGGAAGTTTACGTCTTCGGCAATTTCTTTAAGACCGATACCACCAACGCGGCTTACTGTATTTGTAAAGTAAACATCAACAACATCCTGAGCAATACCAACAGCTTCAAAAATCTGTGCTGACTGGTAAGACTGAATTGTAGAAATACCCATTTTTGCAGCAATCTTAACGATACCGCCAATAATTCCCTGGTTGTAATCTTCAATAGCTGTGTGGTAATCCTTGTCCAAAAGCTTCTGGTCAATAAGTTCTGCAATGGCTTCGTGAGCAAGGTATGGGTTGATGGCGCGTGCACCGTAACCCAAAAGCATTGCACTCTGGTGAACGTTACGAACTTCGGCAGATTCCAGGATGATTGAAATGGCTGTTCTTTTCTTTGTGCGGATCAGATACTGTTCAACTCCCGATACAGCAAGAAGCGAAGGAATTGCAACGTGGTTTTCATCAACTCCGCGGTCAGAAAGAATGATGATATTTGATCCGTTTCTGTATTCGCGGTCAATTGCAACGAAAACATTGTCCAGAGCATCTTTAAGAGAAGTGTTCTTATAATATAGAAGAGAAACAACAGAAGACTTAAGCCCTGGCATATCCAGTGCCTTGATTTTCATCATATCAACACCGGTAAGAATTGGATTGTTGATTTCAAGGACTGTACAGTTTTTGCTTTCAGCCTGAAGAAGGTTTCCGTCAGAACCAACGTAAACTGTTGTATCAGTAACAATTTTTTCGCGAAGACTGTCGATTGGAGGGTTTGTAACCTGAGCAAAAAGCTGCTTAAAGTAATTGAACAAAGCCGGATGTTTGTCGCTCATTACGGCAAGAGGAGTATCAACACCCATAGCACCAGTTGGTTCAACACCGTTCTGTGCCAGAGGCAGGATCATTTCGTTTACATCTTCGTAGTTCCATCCGAAAGCACGGTACATGATGTCGCGTTCTTCCTGAGTGTAAACCGGAATCTTTTTGTTAGGAATTTTAAGATCTCCCAGGTGTTTCAGGTTCAGACTGAGCCATTCACCGTATGGGTAAAGGTCTGTATATTCTTTTTTAGCATCGTAATCTGAAATCAGCTTTTTCTGCTTTGTGTCTACCAGAAGAATACGTCCTGGCATAAGTCGGCTTTTCTTTACGATTTCACTTTCCGGAATATCAAGAACACCAACTTCAGAAGAAAGAATAAGTGTGTTGTCTTTTGTGATGTAGTAGCGGCTTGGGCGAAGTCCGTTGCGGTCCAAAGTAGCACCAACAAGGTCACCATCAGAGAACAGGATGGCTGCAGGACCGTCCCAAGGTTCCATCATAGTTGCCCAATAGTGATAGAAATCTTTTTTACGTGGATCCATTGAATCGTCGTGTTTCCAAGGTTCTGGAATACAGATCATAACTGCCAGTGGAAGAGGCATTCCGTTCATTACAAGGAATTCCAGAGTGTTGTCCAGCATTGCTGAGTCAGAACCTGTTGTATCAACGGCTGGAAGAATTTCTGCAATTTCGTCATCTTTGAATACAGGTGACTTGATTGTTTCTTCGCGAGCCATCATGCGGTCGGCATTACCACGGATTGTATTGATTTCACCGTTGTGGGCAATAAAGCGGTTTGGATGTGCGCGTTTCCAAGAAGGCTGTGTATTTGTAGAAAAGCGTGAGTGAACCAAAGCAAGTGAAGAAATATATTCAGGACTCTGAAGATCTGTGTAGAAAGTACGAAGCTGCTGAACAAGGAACATTCCCTTGTAAACGATTGTGCGGCTCGACATAGAACAAACGTATGTGTCAAAACTTGAATGTTCAAACTGGCGGCGAACCATGTAAAGTTTGCGGTCAAAGGCCAGTCCCTTTTCTACATCTGCAGGGCGTTCAATAAAACACTGCCAGATTGCAGGCATACAGTCCCGGGCTGTTTTACCAAGTACAGTTTCACGAACAGGAACTTCACGCCATCCTAAGAACTTAAGGCTTTCTTTTTCACAGAGAGTTTCAATCATGCGCATAGCCTGAGCACGAACAAACTTGTCCTGTGGAAAGAAGAACATACCAACACCATAATCCCGTTCTTCCCCAAGATTAATACCGATTTTTTCACATTCGGCTTTGAAGAACTTATGGGCAATCTGCACAAGGATTCCTACCCCGTCTCCAGTTTCACCGGTTGCGTCTTTACCGGCACGGTGTTCCAGTTTTTCTACAATGGAAAGTGCATTGTCTACGATTTTGTGGGTCTGTTTTCCATCGATGTTAACTACAGCTCCGATACCACATGCATCGTGTTCAAAGGAAGGGTCGTAAAGAGTTTTCATAAATATTCACCTCAAAAAAAAGCGACATTGACAGCATCACGGGAATTCTGCCTAAAGACAGTGATTTCCCATGACGACATCATTGTCGCCTTATTTAAAAAAAAGACGTTTTACAAAAGCAGACAGTACTGCCCTTAGTAAAACGTCTTCGTTTGCTTAACTATATCGTGCCTTGACTTTTTATGCAAGTGCTTATTTTAAGCAAAGCTTATAAATGTTGGTAATGTCTGCAGGACCAAGACGAACAAATCCGCCCATCTTGTTTTCATCAGTTACCTGGCTCTGTTTTACCAGAGTTGGAATATCTTCTTCTTTTGCACCAAGTTCAGCAAAAGTTACAGGCATTCCAATTGATGAAAGGAAGTTTCTGAAACGGCGGATACCTTCCATGGCAGTGGCTTTTGGATTTTCAAAGTCCATATCAACACCCCAAACACGGGTTGCAAACTGGCAGAAACGGTTTACATCGTGATCAACAACGTATTCCATCCAGTGTGGCATAACTACTGCAAGCCCAGCACCGTGAGCACAGTCGTAAAGTGCAGAAAGTTCGTGTTCAATTCCGTGGCTTGCCCAGTCCTGTCCGCGACCTACACCACAGATGTTGTTATGAGCAACCATTCCGGCCCACATGATATTTGCACGGGCCTGGTAATTTCCAAGGTCAGCAATTACTTTTAGAGCTTCGTGAATCATGGTTTTAAGAAGACCTTCGCAAAGGCGGTCTGTAACTTCAACATCCTTAGAATTTGTAAAATAGCGTTCACAGATATGAGCCATAATGTCTGTAACACCACAGGCTGTCTGGTAAGCGCCAAGTGTGCATGTAAGTTCAGGATTCAAAACAGAGAACTTTGGTCTGTAAGCTTCACCGCTGGCTCCACGTTTGTACATGCCGTCTTCGTGAGTAATAACACTGTCCGGACTTCCTTCACTACCGGCAGCAGCAATTGTAAGTACTGTTCCTACAGGAAGAGCCTTTGTTACTGGAATACCTTTTGAATAGAAATCCCAGAAATCTCCCTCGTACAAAGATCCTGCGGCAATTGCTTTTGCACTGTCGATTACACTTCCGCCACCTACGGCCAGAATGAAATCAACACCTTCTTTTTTACAAAGGTCAATTCCCTGGTAAACAAGACCGCTTCGTGGGTTTGGCATAACTCCCCCAAGTTCCACAAAAGGAATGCCTTCGTCTTTAAGTGCCTTTTCTACTTTATCCAGAAGTCCTGATCTTTTTGCAGAACCACCGCCAAAATGAACAAGGACCTTTGAACCCCCGAAACGTTTAACAAGTTTTCCACAGTGAGTTTCACTGTCATTACCAAAATCAAAATATGTTGGTGCGTAAAATGTAAAATTTTCCATGCTTCAAGTATGAACCCGATAATCCCTTTTTTATAGGAAAATGTACAGAATAATTGTAGATTTACATACTTTGATATCTGTGCTTAAAAAACAAATACAAAATCTTAAAATGATTTTCGGTAAAGATCCAGAATATCTTCTTCTGAAGTCTTTCTTGGATTTACGCTGATATTTCCGCTTTTCATTGCATCTTTTGCCATCTGAAAAAGTACCTTTTCAAAATCATCTTTACTTACTCCGGCTTTTTCAAGTCCAGCTGGAATTCCAAGTTCAGCATTTAGATCAGCAAGTTCTACCTGAAGCATAGATGCCACAAACCTTTCTTTTGAAACAGGATTTTTGCAAACACAACGGTAAATCTGATAATATTTTTCCATATATGAAGATTCTTCCGTTGCAGTCTCGTTGAATTCCACAATTTTTGGAAGAAGAATGGCATTTGCCACTCCATGTGGAATATCAAAAAAGGCACTTACAGGATGGCTCATTGCATGAACATCACCAAGGCGGGCGTGACTGAAGGCAATTCCCGCAAACAAAGAGCCAAGGAGCATTTTTTCGGCAGCTGCTTTATTTCCACGGTCCTTTACATATTCCCTGATTGCCTCACCTATCAGTTCCAGAGCCCTGAGTGAGAACATTTCAGAGAATGGACTTGCTGCTTTTGAAAGGTAAGATTCAAGAGCATGAATCATAGCATCAATACCACAGGCTGCGGCAGTTCCGGCAGGCACTGTTGAAATCAAATCAGCATCCAGGATTGCATAAGATGGAAGCAGATAGTTTGAAGCCACTGTAAGTTTGTAGTCACGGCTATGGTCTGTGATTACCGAAAAAGCCGTTACTTCACTTCCAGTTCCTGCAGTAGTAGGAATTGCAATCATTGGAACAACAGGACCTGGAACTTTTCCACCACCTTCATAATCAGTGATTTTTCCACCGTAAGCGGCAAGAACTGCAACTGCCTTTGCCACATCCAGAGGCGATCCTCCGCCAAAAGCAACTATAAAATCTGCCCCGCTTTCTTTAAAAAGTGAAGCTGCGGCATTTACAGTTTCTACGGAAGGATTTCCCTCTGTTCGGCAAAAACTAACACTTTCAATTCCGGCAGTTTTCATTGCATCAGAACATTTAGCAACCAGCCCGATTTTTTCAAGATGTGGTCCTGAAATAATCAAAGCTTTTGTCTTTCCAAGTCTGGAGGCAACGTCAGGTAACTTGGAAAGTGAGCCTGATCCGAATACAACATTCTGTGGAATTGAAAATGTAAAGTCCATAATTTCCTCTTTATTGATTCGTCATGCTGAAATTGTTTCAGCATCTCTTTGGAAAGCCCCTGAATCAAGTTCAGGGTGACGGTTTCTTATAAGTTCGGGATGTTATCCCCTATGCAACTACGCTTTTAATGATTTCAAATGCTTTGTCACAATCAGCTTCTGTGATGATGAGAGGCGGAATCATACGGATTGTATGGGCCCCGATAGCAGTAATCAGAAGATGTTTTTCAAGACACTTGTGCTTTACATCAACACCGCTGATTGAATCATCGAATTCAACACCAACCAGAAGTCCCTGGTGACGTACTTCTTTTACATGTGGAAGAGTTGCAAGTTTTGCAGAGAAATAGTCTCCCATTTTCTTTGCGTTTCCTGCCAGATCTCTGTCCAGAAGTTCATTTACTTCTGCAAGAGCGGCAGCACAGCTTACAGGGTGTCCACCGAATGTTGTTCCGTGGCTTCCTGCAGTAAAGGCTTTGGCAACTTCAGCAGTAGCACAGATTGCACCAATAGGCATACCGCCACCAAGAGCCTTAGCCATAGAAACGATATCCGGTTTGATTCCGTAGTTCATAAAGCTCATTACAGAACCGGTTCTACACCATCCTGTCTGAACTTCGTCTATCAAAAGAAGCATACCTTTTTCATCACAGAATTTACGGAGTCCCTGCATGAATTCCATAGTTGCTGGATGTACACCGCCTTCGCCCTGAACAGGTTCAACCATAATGGCAATTGTATTTTCTGTACATGCATTTTTGAAAGCTTCAAGGTCGTTGTATGGAGCGTAAGAGAATCCGTATGTCATTGGACCAAAACCAACCTGACATCCGTTTCCTGGCTGACCTGTAGCACTCATGGCACCAAAAGTTCTTCCGTGGAATCCCATTTTGGCAGTAACGATGTGATATTTATTTGGACCGTATTTTTCGATTCCATATTTACGTGCCATTTTGATCATGGCTTCGTTGGCTTCTGTACCTGAGTTCTGGTAGAAAATCTTGTCCATGCCAATAGTTGTACAAACTTTTTCTGCCAGAAGAGCCTGTGGAATTGTGTAAGGATAGTTGAAAGTATGCATAACATCCTGAACCTGGTCGATTACTGCATCCACTACTTTCTGGTTACAGTTACCTGCGCTGTTTACGGCAATACCTGCATAAAAATCCAGATATGGTTCACCTTTTTCGTCATACACATACTGGTCTTTTGCTGTTTCTGCAATAAAATCAAAGCGTTCATAAGTTTCAATCATATATTTTGAAACCTTGTCCTTAATATCCTGTGCTGTTAATCCTGTGTCCTTAAGTTTCATAGTATTTCTCCTTTTATTGAGTTTTCTTTTATTGTTTAGATTAAGCCTTTTACTTCAAGAAGATGTTTTACCATCTTTACACAACCATCAATTCCTACTTTTTCACTGTTCAAAGTGATGTCGTAGTTTACCGGGTTGGTCCAGTAGTTTCCGCCTGTGTAATATTCATAATAATCAGCGCGGAACTTATCTGTCTGGGTAATTGTGGCAGCAGCAACTTCAGCTGTTACTCCCATTTTTTCCATTGTGCGTTTAAGACAGAAAGCTCTTGGTGCTTCAATATAAACGCTTACAACTCTTGGATTACCCCTAAGAACGTAATCTGCACATTTTCCAACAATTACACAGCTTTCTGTTTCTGCAAGATTTTTTATGATTTTGCTCTGGTATTCAAAAAGCTTGTCATCACTTACAAATTTTTCGTTTCGTGCAATGTAAGTTTTTGCTTTTGGAAGTCCCTTCAAAAAACTAGAAAAACCGCCTTTACCTCTTACTTTTTCATCCACTTCACGGAAAATTTCTTCATCAAGACCGCTCATCTGGCTTGCAAGAGTTAGGATTCTGTTTTCATAACAGTGGATTCCCAGTTCTTTTGCCAGATTGGAAGCTATTTCTTTTCCCCCGGTTCCAAACCCACGGGCAAATGTTACTACAAAATGTTCCTGTTCTTTTTCTGCCATATCTATTCACCTCTTTTTTATTAGCCTGCCAAGTATCGTTTCAGGAATTCCCGCGATCTTGGATTTGTAGGATTAGTAAAGAACTGTGATGGCGGTGCATCTTCTGCAACATACCCCTGATCCATAAAGATTGTTCTTGTACTTACATCACGGGCAAATCCCATTTCATGGGTTACAATTACCATTGTTAAACCTGTCTTAGCCAGTTCCTTCATGGTGTTTAAAACTTCCCCTACCATTTCCGGGTCAAGGGCTGAAGTAGGTTCATCAAAAAGAAGGACTTCAGGATCCATGCACAGGCTTCTGGCAATAGCTACACGCTGCTTCTGTCCACCAGAAAGCTGGGCAGGTTTTGCATTGATATAAGGAGCCATTCCAACTTCCTTAAGATGCTTGATTGCCCGCTGGAAAGCTTCTTCCTTAGAAATATGAAGAACCTTTCTTGTACAAAGCATGCAGTTTTCAAGAACCGTGTAGTTATTAAAAAGGTTGAAAGACTGAAAACACATGCCTACCTTTGAACGGAAATTGTTTACATCCTTCTGAACATCTCGCACTTCCTTTCCGTGGAATAAAACTTTTCCGCTTGTCTGGCGTTCCAATTTGTTGATGCAGCGCAGCAATGTTGATTTACCGCTGCCGGAAGAACCAAGAATACAAATGATTTCTCCCTTTTCAATATCTATGTCAATTTTTCTAAGGACCTCATGCTTTCCAAAAGACTTGCTCAGTTCCTTGATTTCAATAATCTTCTCTGCCATTTTTCTGCCCCCTTATTAGTCACCATCATTCAGATATTCAACTGCAAGAACATAATCAGCCTTGTCTTCCATCTTCTTTTCCATCGCATTGAAAAGTTTATTGAACACAAAACAAAGTACAAAATAGATGGCAGCAATAACCAGGTATGATTCAAAATATTTATAATAGTTTCCGCCTACAGTCTTAGCTGCCATGAACAGTTCTTTTACAGCAATAACGTTCAAAACGGAAGTCATTTTCAAGTTTGTAAGAAATGTATTTGCCATTTCAGGAATGATATTTTTGAAAGCCTGTGGAAGAACAACAAAAATCATTGTTTTGATTGGACTCATTCCCATAGCCCAGGCCCCTTCCCTCTGTCCTTTATCTATGGAACCAATTCCACCGCGGACTGTTTCTGCCATATAAGCACCTGTATTCAAAACTGTAACCAGAATACCGGCAAAAACGGCTGTCATGTGTGCTCCAACAGCAGTCTGACGCAATCCATAATAAATGATCATAGCCTGTACGATCATAGGAGTGTCACGGAACACTTCAACATAGACTGTTGAAATAATTTTGAAAAAGCGCATAAGCACCTTTTTTACAGAATTATCATGCTGGCTGATTTTTGAATCCTGAATAACACCAATCAAAAATCCAAGAACAAATCCCAGAATCGTGCCTACAACGGCAATGTAAAGTGTAATCCAGGTACCTTCTATAAACATACCGGAGTATTTCTTAGCCAGAAAGAATACCCAACCAAATGTTGATGTAGGACTTGTTTCCATTTTATTTCTCCATAAGAAGGCAGGAACCATAGTTTCAGGCTCCTGCCAGGATTTAATTCAGTTTAGTTAGCAGCAGGCTGCTGTGTGATTGCTTTTTCCATCAGAGCATCCATTTTTGCCTTATCGTTCCAGCCAAGTTCGTCCATAGCTTTCTGAAGCTTGTCACGAAGTGCTGTATCGTTTTTACGTGTAGCGATACAAACATTTACCATTGGACCGTCACCAACAAAAGTATCTGCCTTATCAAGCTGAATGATTTTCAAACCTTTGTTTGTCATCAAGGCACTCTGGGCGGTTGGAAGGTCAACGATTGCAACATCGGCAACATCATTTGAAATAGCCATGAAACATTCAGAAGTTGTTTCGTAGTTTCCTGATTTTACGGCTCCATCAATCTGATCCAGAAGTGGAATCCATCCTGTACCAAGCTGTGTTGTAAGACGAACACCTTTTCCTGCCATGTCACTAAGACCTTTTACTCCGGCATAAGGACCGTCTGCTTTTACAACAATACAGTTATCACGATAGTAGTATGGTGTTGTGAAGGAATAAGCCAATTCACGTTCAGCTGTTTTACCCATACCTGCAATGATACAGTCATAATCGCCTACATCCATGCTGATACCAATTGAAGACCATTCACTTTTGTGGATTTCCAGGTCCATTCCAAGATGATCTGCAAGCATTTTTGCAACTGCAACGTCGTAACCATAGGCGTAATATTTTTCACTGTAAATTGGAACAGCTGCTGTTCCATCTGGAGTTTTGTCTGAATCCTGAGTCCAGTTGAACGGAGCATAAGCACATTCCATTCCGACTTTAAGAACCGGTTTAGAAGATGCTTCTTTTTTTTCTTTACATCCGGTAATAGCTACTACCGATACCAGGGACAAAGCCACTGCCATTGTTTTTGCAATTCCTGCAATTCTTGATTTTCTCATTTTCGCACCTCGCTAAAATTATTAATCCAAAAAAAAGACGCCTTGGGACATTCCCAAAGCGTCTTTGCTTTTGATGGTTATAATTTATCAGAGGGCAAAACAGATTTCATTGTACAAACTGCACAGTATTACTGTGCAAATTACACAAACATCATTTTTTTTACGTAAATACAGTTCAATACATCAAGGAATTCGGTGTAATCCTCAATAGAAAAATCCAGCAACTCTTCAATTTTATTCAAGCGGTATTGCATTGAATTTCTGTGGATAAAAAGATCATCGGCTGTAGCAGAAACTGAAAACCCGTTCAAATAATAAGCCCAGCAGGTTTCTACAAGGTCAGTTCCGTTGGCATGATCGTAGGCTTCCAGAGGCCGCAGCTTTTCGTTGCAGTAATCAAGAATTTCTGACTGGTTTCCGCTGTTAAACATGAATTTATAAAGGCCCAGTACACTGGCACTGATTACTTTTTTATTGCGGGAATGAGGAAGATAATCTTTTTTAGGTATAAGGTTTTTTGCCTGCTGGTAGCTTTTTGAAAGATCAGCAGGATTTGAACACACAGGTCCCAGAATACAGGTACTTCGGATATTACCCTTAAAACGCGGTAGTTCGTCCAGTTTCTGAAGCACTTTTTCAATCTCTTTTTCCGCAGATTTATCGGACTTTTCTTCAAAAAGAAGAACAAACTTATTCAGGAATTTCATGAACAGCGGATGGCATTCCATATTTTCTACATCACGGTTCAGGCAGTTTGCATAATACTCATAATTGTGCTCATCGGTTTCCAGATTTACACCGTAATTTCTGTCTACTACCACAATTCCTACTCTGTAAGGTTTTGAAAAATCCAGGTTGAACTGTGCGGAAATTTTTTCCACATATCTTTGGTTTATATCATAACCAAATAGCAGATTGTAAAGATAATCTCCAGTCTTCTTGATTTTTACTTCATCTGCCAGAAGGAGTTTTCCAATGCTATGGTCAATATCCACAAAACTGGCACCTTCCCATCGGATATAAAACAAGGGAAGATTTACTTCATTTGCCCATACAATCAGCTGCAAAGGAAGATCTTCTCTGTCTTCCATTACGGAAATACCAAGGCCGCTTATACCAAGGTCGAAAAGTTCATGGGCGGTATGAAGAACCTCATTCATGTCAAAACGAACAAAATCAACAACAATAAGGGCAAAATTTCCACGGTTCATGTGATCTGAATAAGGCCGGGTCTGACAAATATATGTCCAGGACACAACTCTGTCCAGCCCCTTCTCACCTGCAATCAGTTCCACCCCATCAAGGTTTAGTTTCAGAATATCTTTATAGGTAATCATATTTTCCTCTTTACCTAGTACCGGTCATAAAGTTCCATCAGGTCTTTTTTGCTTTCAAGGAAGAGTTTTCCAAGTTCAGGGTCAAAGTGGGATCCTAAAGATTCTTCAATAATGGAAAAAGCCTTTTCATAAGAAAAACTGTCTTTGTAGCAGCGCTTGCTTACCAGAGCATCAAAAACGTCTGCCAGAGCCATAATACGGGCTTCAAGAGGAATCTGTTCACCGCTGATTTTTTCAGGATAACCGGATCCGTTCCATTTTTCGTGATGATAATGTGCTACATTTATGGCAATTTTCTTGAATTCCGAGTCATCGGCTTCCTTAAGCACCTGTTCTACAATTCTGGCGCCTTCTGCCGAATGAGATTTCATCTTTTCGTATTCTTCATCGGTGAACTTTCCTGGTTTTCGCAGTACTCCGTCATCAACGGCAATTTTTCCAAGATCATGCATAGGGGCGGCCTTAATAACATTTTTGAAGAAAGAATCCGGAAGATTTTTGTACTTTTCTGTTAACTGAAGTTTCTTCACAAAAACCTTTACACAATCACTGGTTCTGTTGATGTGGCCGCCGGTACTGTTATCCCTGCTTTCTACCATAACCGCCATTCCACGGATAATTGAATCCTGAATTGCGTAGATTTTTTTGGTTTTCTCATTTAGTGAAACAATCATGTCATTTACAGTGTCGGAAAGTTCACCAAAAGCATCATTGCTTACCACATTACAGCGCACATCATAGTTACCCTTTTGAATTTCATTTGCCGTGGATTTAAGTTTCTTCAATGGCTCAGAAAAAGTCCCGGTAAAAATAACAAGAAGAGTAATGCCGAAAATAAGGATAAACAAAATCAGGATAAAAACACTTTTGTTGATTGGAATATTATTTAAATTTCCAAGATTAATAATTGTGGAAGTAAGAAAGAAAATTGGAAAAAAAACAATGGAAATGTAAAAAATCAGAAAAAGAAGCCGGATGGAAGGATTTTTAAGTCCGTTGATCTTGCTTAATTTTCCCTGTGGATAATATTTTGGAAGAAAATAATGACGGTGGATTGTATCAAGAATAAGGAAAGCCAGGGCAAAAATAAAAAGTCCTTCCTGAATCAGATACATGAAAGATGTCATTACAATCTGGTAAATAAAGATTTTATACCGGAACTTTACAACCATAAGGGTAACTACTTCTATCAGAAAACTGAGAATCCAGCCCATGGAACCAAATAAAGAATAAGCAAGGGGAAGATTTACAATACGTTTTTCAAGATTTTTACCGGCCGATTTAACATAACCGTAACAGCAGAAAACTGGAATTGCAAAAGATAAAACAGAAATTACAGTCATAAAGGTGTTATTGCGGTCCAGGAAGGAAAGCCAGAGTGTCATATCCACTGATGAATCCAGAGGTACATTTGAAGTTCCCGGAAGAAGATAACCTATAAAGTTTGCAAGTCCTACAATGGCACCGTAAATCCAGCAGATTTTTAAAACCGTTTTCTTTGAAAAATCCATATATTTTATTTCCTGTTTTTGATTATATACTACTTTTCAATAATTTACCCGTTTCCAAAGTTTTTTTACCAGCCTCTCTCCCGGAATTCCCATTCATTTTCTTCCAAAGGCAGAGTCCTGCAGTCCATTTTTTCGATTAGAACATAATTACGGCCTTCAAGATATTCAATAAGCCGATCAATCTTTTCTTCTTTCCCCTGCACTTCCATTTCCACAGTTCCGTCCTCCAGATTTCTAACCCAGCCTGTAAGTCCTGAAGCATTTGCAAAATTTGAAGAATGCCATCTAAAACCCACGCCCTGAACACGACCGTAAAAAATTATGTGCTTTCTTATTTTTTCAGTTTCCATAATCAAAGCCCTTCAAAGAAATCAAGAATAAGATTATTTACATTTATACCGGAAGTTTTTTCTTCGGGCCATGAGTGAAATCCATCTTCTATTAAAACCCATTCTACGCCAGGCCCATATTCATACAAAGAAGCCTTTTCCGAAAGCACTTTTATTTCCAAAGGTTCAAGACCTTCTGCATTCTCAGCACTCTTTTTGGGAACCACCACTTCCTTTCCGGCTCCAAAAAAATAACCTAAAACTTCTTCCATGGCAGGATTTGGATTAAATTGAGCTGAATTGTTGATCTTCATGGGAGTTACATTATCTTTTGTTCCGTTTATTTGAAGAAAAGCCGAAGTTTTTCTTTTGGGGATTTTACGGTTTTCCCACACAGAAAGAGGCATCATTCCGGCAACACTTGCAATCCCCTTGAATGTTCCGCCTTTTTCCAGGGCAAGCTTATGGCACATAAAGGCCCCGTTACTGTAGCCTGCTGCAAAAGTCCTTTTGGAATCAAATCCATAGTTTTTTTGTAAATACTCAGCCAGTGCCTCAAGAAAATCTCCATCCTTTTTTCCGTAAGCACTGTTGTCAGAAATCCATCCTGTGGCAGAAGCTGAAACATTGGGATTTGCAGTTCCATCTACATAAACAACAGCAAATCCCCGGTTATTTGCAGGCTCATGAAAACCTGTGTATTTTGAAAAGGCCTTTCCATCACTTCCATAGCCATGAAGCATAATCACTAAAGGTGCTTGGTCTTTTTTAGTGTAATGATCCGGAAAAAAGACAGAAAAATGGCGGAGCTGGCCCCGAAACTCACAGGAATATAAGTTTTTTGATTCATCAAAACTAACTTTTTGAATCCTGCCATTATTGATTAAAAACAAAACTGACAAAAAAAGAGCTGAAGCAATCAAGAAAGTTAAAAACAATATTTTTTTTGCAGATTTTTTAATCATTATTTTTTCAGTTTCAGAAGTTTCAGAACCCATAGATACAAAGCTCCAACAAGAATAAGGAACACCAAAAGAGCTATAATCCACCAGAAGCTTCCCATAAAAGGAAAGTCTTTTATAAATCCAAAGGCACCGGCTTCACTTCCCCAGTTCAAAAAGAAATAAGGATAATTTATGCCAGGGCCAAACTGCCAGTTTCTTACATAACCTATACCGGCGTAAACTGCATACAAAAGAGGTGGAATTATTACATAAAACACGTGATGTTTTTTTAAATCCCCCTCAGTTCCTGTAACAAAGAAATCAATGACACAGAGGATTGGCACTACAACGTGGGTAAGAATATTCTGAAAATTCCAGGCGGCAGATCCCATGGTTGGAGCAAGAACAAAACAGTAAACCATTCCCGTTAAAGTGATGGAAACTGTTCCCACAAATTTAATCAGATACCACCAGACAGGAATACTTTTCCTTCCTAAAAGCAGCACAAATCCTATGATACAAATAAGGGCAAGACTGAGATTTGACTGGATTGTAAAATACATGAAAACGGAGCTTCCACCCATAAATGAGTTCCGGCCCGCCCAGGCGCTTAAAAAGGTTCCAAGGACAGCTGAAAAGGCAGCAAAACATTTCAGAACCAGAGAAACAATTTTTTTTCCCGACAATTCATTCATTTTTTTACCTCGTCCCTTTGATTATAACACAACTTTCCCAAGATTAACTGGCTAAAGTTTATCTACGGTAAAAATCATTACGGAACTTCTTCAGCACTAAAGCATTTGCAATCCTTTATTAAAAGGATTATACTTTCTTTATCTTACAACGACGCAGGATTTCACTTGGGGAAGTTCTGCGTTTTTTTTTGGAGGTTTATATGAAGGTTGTAATTATTGGAGCTGGAGCTATGGGCTGCCTTTATGGAGCCTATCTTAGTAAAAACAATGAAGTTGTAATGCTGGACAGTTTTGAGCCACAGGTAGAAGCATTGAATGCAAATGGAATTACTGTTCTAGAAGAAGACGGCAAGGAATACAATTATAAAAATATAAAGGCATTTAAATCAGGGGAATATCACGAATCGGCAGACCTTGTAATTGTTTTTGTAAAATCAACTTTCACAGAAGATGCACTTCACGACAACAAGTCCCTTTTTGCAAATCATACAATTGTAATGACACTTCAGAACGGGGCCGGAAACGACAGAAAGATTGCAAAATACGTAAACAAAAAGAATATCGTTATTGGTACAAGCAAACACAATTCAGTGAACATGGGCGGGGGAAAAATCCGTCACTCAGGAACCGGTGAAACTACCATTGGAAGCAATATCGAAACAAAGAAAACCCTTAACACAATAGAAAAACTTCTTTCAGAAAGTGGATTCAAGGCTGAGATTACCGACGACATTCAGCGCATTATCTGGAGCAAGCTTTTTGTAAACCTTTCCATCAACACATTTACTGCCATTACCCGCTCTCCTATCGGATCAATGATCGACAACGAATATGCCTGGGACTTTGCAGAAAAAATGATCTGTGAAGCAGTTGATGTAGCCGAAGCCGACGGCACTCACTTTTCTTACATGGAAGTACTGAATATGGTTCACCATGTTTGTGAAGATGCAGGAAAAGGCTATTCATCAATGTCACAGGATGTTATGAACTGCCGCCGCACCGAAATTGATGCCATCAACGGAGCCATTGTAGAACAGGCAAAACTTTACAACGTGCCGGTTCCTTACAACACCCTCATCGTAGACCTGATACACGCCATTGAAGGTGCCTACAAATATCAGCAGAAATAAAAGATTTAAAAAATTACAGGCGGTGTTCATTTTCAAGACCTCTTGACTAGTTAGTGAAGACTAACTAAAATTGAATCAGTTAAACACAGGAGGATTCATATGGGAACAGTTATTGTATCGCTGATATTAATTGCTATAGTCGCTTCAATTATCACATCTATGATTAAAAAGAAACGCCTTGCAAAAAAGACCGGAACAACCTGCTGCTGTGGATGCTCCGGCTGCAGTAAAGAATGCAGTAACCGCCACTGATAGCCCCTTGTTATAGTTTTTACCTATTTCCAATCATTCAAAAATTGTATTTTTCAAACTTTTTTAGAATCGCTATAGTTCTCTCATACTAATCAATTGAGCGTAGCACAGAAGATTGCTAAAAGGAGTCTAAAATGAGTAAAAAGTTTGATGTTGTTGGAAGTTATCTGCGTCCTGAAAATTTGAAAAAAGCACGTGCAGATTTTGATGAAGGCATTATTTCAAAAGAAGAATTCACTAAAATCAAAAATGAAGCTGTAAAAACACTTGTTGAAAAACAGAAAGCTGCAGGTCTTCCATATATTACAGATGGTGAATATAACCGAAAATTCTGGCACCTGGATTTCTTCTGGGGATTCGAAGGTGTTGATCATAAAAAAGATGGTGGCGGTGTTCAGTTTAACGGCGAAGTTGCTGATCTTGAAAGTACTTTCCTTGTTGGAAAAATTAAAGCCAAGGCCCACCCTTTTGTAGAAGATTTTAAATTTGTAAAAAGCCTTGAAAGCGAAGGTTTTGAAGCAAAACAGACTGTTCCTGCTCCAGCCCAGTTATTCCAGCAGCTTGTAATTCCTTCAAATTATGAAACTACAAGAAAATTTTATCCTACTAACGAAGAACTTATTAATGATATAGGAAAGGCCTATCAGGAAGTAATAAAACAGCTTTACGATGCAGGCTGTAGAACCATTCAGTTTGATGACTGTACCTGGGGTGCCATTGTAGGCGATGCTGCAGAACAGCGTTACAAGCTTCTTGGAAACCTTAAAGAAGTAAAAGAACAGCTTCTTAAAGTAAACAATCTGGCTATTGAAGGAAAACCTGCAGACCTTACAATCAACACCCATATCTGCCGGGGAAACTATCATTCTACATATTTTACAAGCGGTCCATATGATGGAGTTGCAGGCTATGTTTTTGCAAATGAAAATGTAAACAGCCTTTACCTGGAATATGATGATGAACGTTCCGGCGGTTTCCAGCCATTGGCTCACGTAAGTGAAGATAAAAAAGTTGTTCTTGGCCTCATTACTTCAAAACGACCTGAACTTGAAGACAAGGCCTATGTGATTTCAAGAATTAAAGAAGCTGCAAAATATATTCCCCTTGAACGCCTTTCTTTAAGTCCTCAGTGTGGTTTTGCTTCCTGTGAAATTGGAAACAAACTTACCGAAGAACAGCAGTGGGCAAAAATCAAGTTAGTTCGGGAAATTGCAGAAGAAGTCTGGGGAAAATAAAATTCTTTGCCCTTCCACAATCCGGTTTTCGGGTTGTGGAAAAAGCTTTATTGGGACAAACTGCCTCACAGTGACCGCATTTACAGATCACTTTTCTTGTTAATAGATTAAATAAAATTAGATTGCACTCGATTTATTTTTCATTATATGCTATTGTATTACAGAAATAACATTATTGAGGTATGTATGCTTTATAGAAAAGACAAATTCGGAACAGAAATTTCACAGCTTGGCTACGGCTGTATGCGTTTCAGTAAAAAAGGGACCCTCATTGATTTTGAAAAGGCCGAAAAAGAAGTGCTTTATGCCATTGAAAAAGGCGTAAATTATTTTGATACAGCCTATATCTATCCTGGCAGCGAAGAATGCCTTGGAAAAATTCTTGCTAAAAACAGACTGCGTGATAAAGTCTATATTGCTACAAAATTACCTCAATACATCATGCGCTCCCCTGCTGCAATTGAAAAAACCTTCAACGAAGAACTGAACAGACTTCAGACAGATTATATTGATTACTACCTTATGCATATGTTCACAGATTTCCATGAATGGGAAAATCTTCAGTCTTTGGGCATTGAAAGCTGGATTGCCGAACAGAAAAGTAAAGGAACCATTAAAAACATCGGTTTTTCTTATCACGGGGAAACTGAAATGTTCTTAAAAATCCTTAACGCTTATGACTGGGATTTCTGTCAGATTCAGTACAACTACTTTGATGAAACTTCTCAGGCAGGAAGAAAAGGTCTTGAAGCTGCAGCAGAAAAAGGCATTCCTGTAATCATCATGGAACCTTTGCGGGGTGGAAAACTTGTAAACATTCCCGAACAGGCCAAAAATCTTCTTGCCGAAAATGAAAAAAAATACAGCGCCCCGGAACTTGCCTTCAGATGGCTTTGGAATCAGGAAGCTGTTACCTGTGTACTTTCAGGCATGAATTCCATGGAAATGGTTGAAGAAAACATCCGCATTGCAGAGGACGCCAAAGCAAATTCCTTTACTGAAGAAGATTTTGCACTTGTAGACAGCGTAAAAAAGATTATCAAGGAAAAAGAAAAGGTTGGTTGTACAGGCTGCCGTTATTGTATGCCTTGTCCAAAAGGTGTTGATATTCCGGGAACCTTCTATTATTACAACCTCATGTACGTAGAAAAAAAATCAAGCGCACGTTTTGAATTTGTACAGAACATGGGATTGCGTAAGGAAGTTGGTTTTGCAAGCCAGTGCATCAACTGCGGAAAATGTGAACAGCACTGCCCTCAGCACCTGAAAATCCGTGACCTTTTAAAAGAAGCCGACAAAGAACTGCGCCCTTTACCTTTCAAAGTAGCCATCAACATTGCAAGAAAAGTGCTTATCAAGGGGAAGAAGTAAGTTTCTCAGAAAAACTGAAAAAACTGGGACGTTGATTTTTAGAAAAGAATCAAATCAAGAACATTTTTTCGGACTTTTCAATTTCGGTTATAAATTCTTCATGGCTTTGGGCATCTTGGGGTATGTACAATCCTCTTACACCAAGTTCACCTCCAAGGCCTATAATATTCCAGTCACGGTTTCCATCGCCTTTTTTTGAAGGAAACACAAAGTACCCTTTTTCACATTTTAGGGTATGCATATAGGCAATCATCTGTGCAAGATCATCAGCCGGAGGGTTATTGAAGTCAAATACTTTATATTTTGCATCCAGTATACAGCTTGCACAAAGGCTTCCGTCCAAAGTTTTTGAAGGCCTATAAAAATCAGGAATAAACAGTCCTGCCGCAGAATGGTCATTTTTTCCACGCAAGGGTCTATAGCCACCGGACTGATTTTTATTCCGTGGATGCTCATAACCTTTTTTCATAAGCATTGTGGCCAGATACTCTTCCCAAAGCCAGGCCCCGTCAAAGAGAATACCGTAGATTTTATTACTGCTTGAATCATATCTGATTTTTTCCCGCAAAAGAATCATTCTGCATATTTTCTGCAGATCACGGTACTTGTAATAATATGGAGAACGGATTGCCTTTGCAGTTTTGGAAAGAATCCTGTTTCGTTCCATGCGATTGTACTTTGGTGTAGCATAGTCGATCTTTGAAACAGCAGCTTTGGTTTCTTCATTACGGGAAAGAATATGTTTAAATACTTCATTTGCTCGCATATATTCAATTGTATGCCGTACAAGTTCAGTAATAGGATTGTCAAAACTGTATTCACGGGTATGATAGGCAACCTTTCCATTTGGCGGAATATTCAGTCTGATATGACGATTGATATCCACTACTCCACGCACATTTGAATCATTGTATTCATGAGTCTGATATTCTTTGTAGAGTCCCTGATTCAATGCAGCTATAAGATACTGAGGAAACAAGAATGGAAGAAAGTCAAAAATCTTGTCGGGCGTTCTGGAACTCTCCAAAGTAGTAAGATTAAAATGACAAACTTTGGCGAGCATATAGTGAAGAAAGAAATCATTTTCTTCTGAAGTCTCATATTTATCTGTTTGTTCTTTTTTCACTTTATGGGTAAAGCGAGAGCAGATATTTAGTTCAGTGTCATTACAGCCAATAAAGCCCATAATATTGCCGGTTTCAAGCACAAACGAATCTTCTTCTTTTTTAAGATTGAAGATTACCTGATTTTTGATTTTGTCATTGGTATCATCAAGCTTTGGAGGATAAACAAGAATGCCCAGGTCCTTTTGAAGTTCGGAAATGGTTTTATCTTTAATAATCTGAAGATTAGTCAAATCCTTGTTATATTTGGGAAGAGGAATCTTTATATTATATGTATTGTCTGTAACTGTTATTCGGCTCATTTAGATTCAATTGATACATTGTTCTCAGGTTCTGTTTGATTTGACCTTTCATTTTCACCGAAATATGCTTTTTTGATTCTCGAACATTTTGAACCATCTTCATCCATGCCACGAAGATATTCATAAACTAAAGGTCCAATCTTGTATTCCCAAAGAGTCTTTAAATCAGCTTCTTCAGTTACAGGTTTATTGTTTTTTAAGAAGTATGAACCACCAATATGATAAGAACTATTAAGTCCTTCAGTTGTAGAAATCTTATCATTAACACGCGTCATAATATCTCTAACATTCTGCGGTAGTCTCATATTTTCTGCGCTGTCTTTTGCAGTTACTTCAACAAAAGTAAATCGGCGACGCATTGCAAAGTCCATACTTTCAACACTGCGGTCAATATCATTCATTGTACCGATAATGTAAACGTTGTCAGGAACATAGAAGCCGTCAGCAAAAACATCATCTTCACCAATCAGGTTCTGATACTGTGTTTTCAATTTACCATCAAGTCCGCGATATCCTGGATCTATTGAGAAGAAAAGCTCTCCAAAGATTTTTGAAAGTTCTCCACGGTTAATTTCATCGATTATGAAAACGTAGTTCTTAGGCGTTTTCAATGTTTTAGTCTTGTTTTGATTCTCAATTGCTGCTGCACAGAAATCTTTGAATACACCATTTATTCGTTCAAACGAACCTTTATCATTAGGTCGCAATCCTTCAACAAAATCAGTGTAATCATAACTTGGATGGAACTGGCAGAAGCCGATTAACTCATTCAAAGTTCTTTGGTTTTCTTTTACATAGTCAACGTACTTTTTAATATGTCCAACAACAATATGTTTATTATCTCCCCCCCAACCAGATGCATTTTCCTCTTTGCGTTTACTTAAGATAGCAGATTTTATTACTTCTGAATTTTCAGAAATGTACTCAAAAGAACCATACTCTTCTTTTAGTTTTGCGGCAGTACTTTCATATCGCTGCACCGTAGAAGAATTATCTTTAGTTTCTTCGTTTTTATACAAAAAATCAGGCATTGAAATAAAATGTTCGAACCCTTGTATTGTACATTCAGTATCACCAATATCATTCATTGCCTTTGCAATTTCCTTGGCGAGATGAGTTTTCCCTGTTCCTGGTGCACCGTGAAGGATAATATTATGGTTTTCTCTAAGTAACGAAACGTATTTATTTGATTCCATTGATTTTTCTCCTCTAATTTTATTCCAAAGGTTTTCTACTGTGCTAATATATTTTGTCTGAATTTGAATTCCAGATGCCATATTTGCCCAACTTTGATCCGGGCACTCTTTAACAAGTTCATCATATGGTATAATCTGTTCTAACTTGTAATCCTTAATCAAATCCCATTTTACGCCTACTCTCTGTTTACCATCGGTATCTTTAAAAGAGTCTTTTGTTATTACACCATGGGCGATAATACCTTTAGGAGATTTTCCTATTTTGATTAAATATGCATCATCTCCTGCTTTGGCATGTGTATTAGAACATCTCCAAGTTGTCTCAAAAGCATATCCTTTTTTTGTACGTGCAGCACATTCTAAATATACACAATCTTCTTCAGGAAAATTCCATGACCATTTATCTTCATTCCACGATAAGAGCCAATATTTTTTTTCATTAACTATAAAATCCCTTAAACTCCATGAAAAAACAGGCAATGGTAAATCAGCGCTAACATTTATTTTGCTTTTGCAATAATCAATAAAGTTATAATTATCACTCAACCAACAATTCACGATATCAGGATAATCACTAATATTCTTTAATTCATCTGTGATAATCTTAAAATCATCTTCATTACTAGTAGCAGATAAATCTTCTGGAAAAAAAGCAGATAAAATACGATTTACAATTATCTTTCTATCTGTGTTGGCACAACAATTTTTTATAATGCCTCGAATTTCTTCATATTCATCAACTGTTAATCTACGTGAACGACCTCGTTTGATTATTTCGTATATTTCATGCCATCTTTTCTTGATATTTTGGAAATCATTACCTACACATCCACCTTGTCCCAGGCTAGCAATTCCATTACTTTTTCTCTGTATTAATAATTCTAAATCATCGTCAGTTAATTCCTCATTATTTGCCAGTATATTAGCAAACCTACTAGAAGTAGCCTTAAAATCCGTAGAGTATTCCAAATTCTGTATTTTTAATCTTTCTTGGTATATCTCATTCAAATCAATCATAATCTTTTTTTTCTCCAGATATTTCTAAATTTTCCACTATCATACTCACCATTACCGGCGCAAGAAACTCGCTTATTTAATCGAAAAATCTACTTTTACTTCGCCTAACGCTGCTGATTTTATTTTCAGGACGGCACTGCCACTTTTGTAACCGCTTCGTACAATTGCAACAGCGTGTCCTCTGAAAGTGGTAGTTTTATTATCTGTGTAATTTTCTTCTGTAACAGGATTTCCGGTTCCAAAAGCAGAAAGAACTGCGGTTTCACAAACACAATCCAATTCCGCTTCCAGGTCAATTTTTGCATCATTTACAAGATTGTCATCTTTATCAAGAATATCTATGTTCACGTAAGCAACATCATGACCGTCTGGCAAAAGAACTGTTTTTTCTGCACAAACCTTCAGTTTTGCCGGAGACGATGAAGTTACAAGTTTATCACGGCTGATTTCCTTTCCATCTTTATAACTTACGGCTTCAACAGTTCCGGGAACAAATTTGATTTCAAAACGGGCAGAATTTGGATAAGGTCTTTCCTGATTTACAGGCTTTTTATCAACAAGACTTCCGTTTACATAAAGTTCAACTTCATCAGCTCTGGAAAAAGCAATCACTTCAACCATCTTGTTTTCGTATTCAGTAAAATTCCAGTTTTTTGTAATATCTGGAAAGCCCCACATGGTCATCATTTCGATCTTTCCAAAATAAGAAGGATGGAAAGAATACAAGTGAGTTTTATTGCTACCGAAAACAACGCTTCGATAGGCGCCTTGAGCCAGCATGACACCGGTAATATCAAAATCTCCATCATTGGCAAGACGCCAGGGATATGGTGATCCCCCTGGTGGCATTAAAGACCAGCTGCCTTTTTTTATAAGGGGATCATCTTCTGTAACATAACGTGCCTTTCCAATTCCAGCTTCACCAAGATAGTCCCAGGCTGTCCATGTAAAATCCCCAATTACGTAAGGAAGTTTTTCTACCAATGGCCAGCGGTACCCAATCTGCTGAGCAAAATTTTCGGAACCAAGCATTACTCTGTCTGGAAACATTTCATGATCCTTTTCGTATTGATCTTCCATGTAATTGTATCCAGCAACATCAAGACCGTTGGTAAAAGGCTCAGTTACGGTTTCCCAAAGATTTTCAATTTTATCTTCTGCATTCTGATTCTGGCTCTGGCTTTTGGCAAGTTCATCGTCAAGGCCAGCCCAAAGAGTACAGATACCGTTGCTTACAGGACGGGTTTTATCAAATTTTTTGATGTGCATTGCAAGTTCCGTTGCAACTGTGTAGCCGTTATTCAATCCGCCCCGCTCAGGAATCTCATTTCCAATAGACCACATTATTACACTTGGATGGATTCTGTCTCTGCGCACAAAGGCCTCAAGATCACTGAGTGCATATTTTGAAAAATACTGGCTGTAATCACCTGTACGTTTGGCAATTCCCCAGGCATCAAAGGCCTCATCAAAAATATAAAGCCCTTCCCTGTCACATGCGGCAACAAGGGCTGCAGAAGGAGGATTGTGGGCAGTTCGGATGGCATTGAAACCAGCTTCCTTAAGTTTACGGACTTTTCGTGCTTCACATTCATATAAACTCACAGCACCAAGAAGCCCATTATCGTGATGAACACAACCACCTTTGAGTTTAGTTGTCTTTCCATTGATTCTAAGTCCACGTACAGCATCGACAGTAATTGTCCTGATTCCAAAAACCGTTTCTACTTCATCTACAGGTTTGTTCTCACCTTCTATAAAATGAGTGCGGTAGATGCCAGTGTCCACTGCCGTAACTTTTACATCATAAAGAGAAGGATTATCACAATCCCACAAAAACGGATTTTCCACCGCAAAAGAAAGCACTGCCGTCTGAGAAGACACTTTATTTACAAAAATAGTCCGGCATCCAGCTGCAGCAGTTTTTCCATCTTTTGATAAGATTACGTTCACTTTTACAAGATGGTTTTCCAAGGTAAGATTTTCTACATCAACCTGGGCTTCAATAAAGGCAAGTGATTTATCTTCACAAATTTCTTTTGTAAAAAGATATACACCATCATCAGCAATATGAACTTTTGGTCCGTGACACAAACAGACTCCACGGAACAATCCGGAACCAGTATACCATCGGCAGCTAGGCTGAACTCCTGTATTCAGATTCACAGTAATCCGGTTTTCTTTTCCAAAATAAATATAATCGGAAATATCAACATAAAATGGAGAATAACCATAATGATGCTCACCTACTTTTGCACCGTTTACATCAATAGCGGCGTGCATCATAGCTCCATCGAATTTCAGGCCCACACTCTGGTTTTCCCATTCTGCAGGAATAAAAATGGTTTTGGTATAGTTGCAAACATCCCCTGGGAAATAACCAGAATCCGTAACTGCAGGTGCATCTTTTGTAACAGCAAGACTGATAACACCATCATGAGGAAGATTTACAACCATACCGGGATTTGAATCCATTGCACCAAGGGAATCCAAAAGGCCCCGTCTAAAAATCCATTTTTCGTCCAGAAATTCTTTTTTCATAAGTATTACTTTCTTTTATAATCTTTTTTTGCGAAATAGAAGCCGTAGCCAATGGCCAGAAGCGCAAACATAATGATTACAAGAAGTCTTATAAGGCCGGCCAGAGAATGACCGTTATCAACATTTGTAAAACCGTAAGGATAATAAGCGTCCCAAAGTGATGCTGGAAGAGCGCCTCCATTAGCTGTTCTTGCAAGACAGAAACGTGTAATTACAGCGGCCCAGAAACCTGCAGGAACAATAAGTGATACAAAAGGATATGACACTCTGTAAGAACCTTTTTCATCGTACATAACTGTATCTGCTACAGTGATGATTGGAAGCAGAAAGTGTTTGAATGTGCTGCCTGGAGTCCAGTAAGCGGCTTTCCAGATTTTGTCTGGCAGAACAAAGGCTGAAATAACAAAGGTTGCAATCATCATAATAATTGCACAGAACTTAATGAGAATAACATACTGAGGTGTTTTTTCATCATTTTTGATTACGGACACAAGTGACAAAACAGCCGCAATTGCTGCAAGCCAAACCGACCAGCTGGTAAAAAACAAAGCCACCGGCCTGTAATCACCACCTAAAAATCCCAAATGATCAGTCAGTGTAAAAACCGTTGCCACCAGCGCAACCACTGCCCAAACAATTCTTCCAATCAGCTTTACCCGCTTGTTTTCGTTCATGATTTTACCTCAATTTTCTCTGTATTTTAGACAATTGTCTGTAATAGTTTATTTTACATCATTTTTTACGCGGCATACAGTTCTTTTTGGAAAATTCTTTTAAAACAATAAAATGAGAACTTATCTTGAATCGATTACATATATCATGTCTCATAATTATCTAATATTTGATTATTAAGAAGTTTCTTCATATCTTTCCAGTCAGGCATAAATTTATTCATCATTTCCATAAACTCACGTCCATGATTTGCAATTTTTAGATGAACTAGTTCATGAAGAATAACATACTCTAAACATTGTATTGGTTTTTCAACCATTTGGAGATTGAACCATATACGCCTTGCTTTAGAATTACAAGATCCCCATTTTGTGGTCATATACCTTACATTGTAGGAATCACAAAAGAGACTTGTTTTTTCTTCCCATTTAGGAATTAGACGGTCTAGTTGTATTTTCAAAATTTTTCGTAATTCCTCTCGAACATATTTTTCTCTTTGATCAACCATTGTAGTATTTCTAAAGCCAAGTAAAATATTATTTCCATCAATTTTAAAAAATCGTTTTTGCGAATCATTAACAATCAAGAAATATTGCTTTCCCCAGATGTAATAAGTTTCCCCACTTACATACTGCCGTGCTGTCATTCTAGGCTGATTTCTATATTTTTCCTGTTGTTTTTTTATCCATCCGATATTAATCCTAATAAAATTTTCTATAGATTTGTCAGATACATTCATTGGTGCAGAAACAGAAACTTTTCCAAGAGGAGGTTTTACATACAAATGCATATTTTTAATATTCTTTTTTTCTATAAGAACATCAATTCCACTAACTGTAATCTGCATTAGTATTCATCCTGCTTTTCTACAACTTTGTAGATACCGCCTTTTACCTGACGTTCCTTGATTAAGTCACCTCTAAAATGGTCCTGTTTGTTATTCAAAACAGCCTCATGCAGTTTTAGGGCATATTCTTCATTATCATCTGCAAAGTTATCATACAATGCACAAAGGGCTTTACTAGAACGAATTGATTTTGGATGTAAATCATTTTTTTCCGGCTCTTCAACATCTGTTACAAGGGAAGCATATTTTTCCAGCATTTCTTTATATGAAGAAACTTCTTCAGCTCGTTTTCAAAAAATTTGATTATGCGTTTTTGAGTTTCTTTTTCCGGATGTGCTGATTTAGCTGTCATTTTATCTCTCCCTGCCCTAACACTTAATATATTTTGTTCCACGACCTGCACCTACTGTAGTTATAATCCCGCTTTTTATCATTTTCCCCAGAACGGATTCTATGGTTGTAGGACTAATATCTGGCAGTAAGTGACAAATTTCTGCCTTTGAAACAGGTAGAAGGGCATTCATTACCGTAGCTTCAATTCTTGCAGTTTTAGTTATTTTGTTAGAATTAACAACTGCAAAACGTTTATCCAATTCCTGATAGCATTGATACAGAACACTCAGAAAGTTTTTCATGAATGGAAAATAATTATTCTGACTTTCATGCCATCCTTCAGACGATTCTTTTAAGGACTGATAATACCAGCTTTTATTTTTATTGATCTGTTCTTCAAAAGAAATATACTTACCGACATCAAAGCCATTTCTGTATAAGAGTAAAAGCGAAATAAGCCTAGACATTCTTCCATTACCATCTCTAAAAGGATGAATACACAAAAAATCAAGAATTACACATGGTATTAATAAAAGCTTATTTATGTTTGAATTTGATGAGGCTTCCATAAAAGCAATAAACAACTGTTCCATTGCAAGTTTAGTTTCTTCTGCTGGAACAGGTGCAAAACGAACTTTTTTATTTCCCTGACTATCTATTTCAAGAATTACATTGTCATCAGATTTATATGTTCCACCATAACTATAATCTGTTAATGAAAGCAATGTTCTATGCAAAGACAAAACTGTATTTTCATTAAACTGAATGTTTTCATAACCGGAATGAATCAGGTTCAAGGCATCTCTATACCCTGAGATTTCCATTTCATTGTGATTAAGAGGGGCGCTATTCTGCTGTACGATTTGAGCAATTCTTTCATCGCTGGTAACAATACCTTCAATTTCATTTGAATTCTTTACAGACTGAATTTTTGCAATAGATTCAAGTTCTGTAAAAATCTTCTGAAAGTCATTTTTTCTGAAGGCAGCAAGAGTTTTTAATGAAGAAATGGAAGCCGTAACATTTACAAACTCCGAAGGAAGCATTCCATTATCTAAAAAAGAATAGTCAAATTTATGCATAAACACCTCATTTATCTGCATATAAATTATAAGTCTATATGCAGATAATATCAATGTTTATGCATATTATTTGGAGATAAATGTGCAGATACCTATTATTACGATGGAAATTAAAGTAAATCCATAAACCGGAAGAACAGACCAGGAGAATAACGCCTTAAAGAATCCTTTTAATCCCTTTGCATAAGACTTCATTGGCATTGAATAAACAGGAATTTCATCATCAATAACAAGATGTACCATTCGGCGGGAAAAAATGAAGATGAAAAAACAGACGGCCAGAATATTAATCAAAGAAAAGATGATTGGAGCCACACCTTTTATATCATAATAAGGTCCTTTAATAATAGAATAAACTGTTGAACCTGCACACAAAACAGTAATCACGCCCATACTGCCTCTTCGCCAAATTATATCACAAAATGTCAAATTTCTCCAAATAATTTTCTCATCTTATGTTTCTATTGACAGAAACAAGGCTATAGTATAAACTGAGATAATTTCAATTTTTGAACTAAAAGGATACAAATATGAAAGAAGTTTCTGCATTAATGGATTACCGACCTGAAGTTAAGGTTGTTGATGCCACCCTTCGTGATGGTGGACTTGTAAATGATTTTTTATTCCCTGAAGATTTTGCAAAGGCACTGTACGAAGCAAACCTTAAAGCCGGTGTTGATTATATGGAATTCGGTTATAAGGCTTCAAAAGAACTTTTTGATGTAAACAAATTTGGTCCATGTAAATTCTGTGATGATGATTACATCCGCAGCGTTGTTGGCGAAAATGATACAGATCTTAAAATTGCAGTTATGGCAGATGTTGGCCGCTGTGATTACAAAACAGACATCATTAAAAAAGCAGACAGTCCAATCGACATGATTCGAGTTGCTACTTATGTAAACACTATGCCTGCCGCCATTGATGTAATTGAAGATTCAACAAACAAAGGCTACGAAACAACCTGTAACATCATGGCCCTTTCTGCAGCCCAGGAAAGCGATATCAAAGTTGCCCTGGATCTTCTTGGTCGTTCACCGGTAGACGTTCTTTACATTGTAGACAGCTTCGGTTCCCTTTATCCTGAACAGATTGCCCGTATTGCAGACCTCTTTGGAAACTTTGCCTCAAAATACAACAAAAAACTTGGTATCCACGCACACAACAACCAGCAGCTGGCTTTTGCAAACACACTTGAAGCCGTTGGTGACGGTGTAGATTTCCTTGATGCCACTTATGGCGGAATGGGACGCGGAGCCGGAAACTGTGCAATGGAACTGCTTTTGGGAACACTTCACAATCCAAAATACAAGCACTACCCTGTAATCAAATTCCTTGAAGAACACATTCAGCCACTTAAGGAAAAAGGCGTTGTATGGGGCTACGATCTTCAGTACCTTCTTACAGGTATTCTGAACCAGCACCCTCGCACTGCCATTCAGTTTACAAAAGACAAACGAACTGATTATGCTGAATTCTACAAGGAAATCACTTCTCAGGAATAAAAGCGAAATTATTCTTCGCCCCACTGCCTTTCCATCATCAGTTTCAAAATGGTTTTGGGAAGGCTCTCCCTTAAAGTTTCTGTCAAAGTGTCTCCCGGACACAAGGAAACTGCCTGTTCCATAATGTCGGCCATTACCGGCGGCACATCACCTAAAATATTTTCAGCTTCCTCATAAGTGTACTGACGATGTGCCAGTGGTGGGCGGTGTTTTTTCAGGTCTTCGGCAGGATAAAATTTACATGGTTTCCATACGGTTTCGCCATCCTTTCCACGGAAGGAACTGGCTCCAAAAAGCCTGCAGATAAAAGGCCTTCCACCGTAAATAGTACAGTGATAATCGCTGTCTGGATCAAAAAAGATGCAGGTTTTTCCGTTGTAATCAGGACGGAATGTACCTTTACTAAGCTCTTTTGCAGTCTCAGGTCGGTTTTCCAAAAGCCATTGGGCCATAAAAAGAGCTTCGCATTCATAAAGATGAGGTTCAAAATCTATACAGCAGGAACCACAGCCCGAAGGACAGGTAAAAGAAGTTTTCTCGTACCAGTCCTTCTGAAGCTTTTCAAGATGTTGGTAAAGTTCCCCGGTTTTTCCTGCTATTTCCTGTGAACGGGTCATAGTGAATCCAGAAGAAACTAAACCTAGTAAGCGCTGTCGTGAACTCCGGAAATGGCGCGGCCGGAAGGTTCGTCCATTTTTTTCCAGGCTTCATCCCATTCCAAAGCTTTTGCTGTTGAACAGGCAACACCGGCTTCGTGTGGAACACAAAGAGCTGCGCTGTCGCTTGGGAAAAGGCGGCTGTAAATTTCACGGTAGTAATATTCTTCCTTGGTTTTTGGTGTGTTTACAGGGAATCGTCTTTCTCTCTGGGCGAATTCTGCATCACTTACCTTGGCGTTTGTCATTTCTTTAAGTGTATCAATCCAGCTGTAGCCTACACCATCACTGAACTGTTCCTTCTGACGCCAGCAAACCTCAGGAGGCATAATGTCTTCAAAAGCTTTGCGAACAATCCATTTTTCAATGCGCTGTTTGCCGTCTGGAAGTTTAATGCTCATCTTGTCTTTTGGGTTCAGTCCCATGGCAATGTCGATAAATTCTTTGTGGAGGAATGGAACACGTCCTTCAATTCCCCAGGCCATAAGTGATTTGTTGGCACGGGCACAGTCGTAAAGATGAAGCTTGCTCATTTTGCGAACCAGTTCTTCGTGGAATTCCTGGGCGTTTGGAGCCTTGTGGAAATAAAGGTAACCGCCGAAAAGTTCATCACTTCCTTCCCCAGACAGAACCATTTTAATTCCCATAGCTTTGATTGCACGGGCCAGAAGATACATTGGTGTTGAAGCTCGGACAGTTGTAATATCGTAAGTTTCAATATGATAGATTACGTCTTCCAGTGCATCCAGGGCTTCCTGAATTGTAAAGTGGATTTCGTGATGTACAGTTCCAATATAATCAGCAGCTTTTTTTGCAGCAGCAAGATCTGGAGAACCTTCAAGACCAACGGCAAAACTGTGAAGCTGAGGCCACCAGGCGTCTTTTAAAGATCCTGTTTCAACTCGTTTTTTTGCAAATTTCTGTGTAATAGCAGCAATTACAGTTGAATCCAATCCACCAGAAAGAAGAACACCGTAAGGAACGTCCGACATAAGCTGAGCTTTTACAGCTTCTTCAAGACCGTTTCGAACTTTGGCGATTACGCTTTCATCAATGATTTCACCCTTATCGTTTGTAGCGCAAGGTGCATCTTTTACAGCGTCGTAGCTTTCCCAATCACGTTTGTACCATTTTACCGGTTTTTTATCTTCAGAAAGGCTCCAATAGTAGCATCCGTTAGGAAATTCTTCCACAGTAACACAATCTGCTTCCAGTGCTTTAAGTTCACTTGCAACATAATAACGGCCATCTTTGTCCCAGCCCTGATAAAGTGGAACTACACCAATTTCATCACGTCCTACAAGATAGGCATCTTTTTCTGAATCATAAAGAGCAAAGGCAAAGATGCCCGAAAGATCTTCAAGGAAATCAACTCCTTTTTCTTTGTACAAAGGCAGAATAACTTCACAGTCACTCATAGTCTTGAAGTTGTATTTTCCTGCATATTTACGTCGGATTTCCTGGTGGTTATAAATTTCACCGTTTACTGCCAGGATGATTTTCCCGTCGTCACTAACAAGTGGCTGTTTTCCAGAGAATGGGTCAACAATGGCAAGTCGTTCATGAGAAATAACGGCATTATTACCTGTGTAGACTCCGCTCCAGTCCGGCCCACGATGACGAATCTTCTTCGACATGGCCAGCACCTGATTTCTCAGCTCTTCCTTAAGTCCGTCACCAATTGGCGCACTTCCGCTGCTCAAATCAAAAGCACCTACAAATCCACACATAATAACCTCCTAACCCACCACGAAAGTGGCGGAACAAAAAAAAAGACGCTTGTTTCAAGAGGACTAGCCAACGAAGCGACAATCTTCTTAAAACAAGCGTCTTTGCTTGATTTATTTAGTTTAGCCCATAGCACAAAAAAAATCAATAGAGAAAGTTTCCATTAGTATGGAGAATCTACCATTTTACGAAAACCACTTTTCATCTATTATTTTTGTGAGGTAAACAAATGGCTTTTGACAATTTTTTTGTAAGACGAATCTTTATGTCTCTTTTTGGAGTTATCATCTGTGCCATCAGCGTAGGAGCATTCAAACTGGCAGCCCTTGGTGTTGATCCTTTCCAGAGCTTTATGGCCGGTATGGATGCACTCATTCCTATCAGTTTCGGAACTCTCTACACTATAGTAAACATCATCCTCCTTGCATTCAGCCTGATTTTTTACCGCAAAAACATCGGTCTTGCTACTTTCATCAACATGTTTCTTCTGGGTTACATCACACAGTTCAGCTACGAATTCTTTATGAAAGTTTTCCCAAATCCATCAATGGTTTTCCGATTCGCAGCTCTGGTTATTGCCGTAGTAGTCATCTGTTTTGGATCAGCTTTCTACATGACAGCAAACCTTGGTGTTTCCACATATGATGCAGTGGCCATTACACTGGTAGAAAAGTGGCATCTTTGGAAGTTCAAATACATCCGCATCTGTACAGACCTTGTTTGTGTTATTGTGGGCTGTGTAATTTTTGTAATTGCCGGTCACGAAATCAAAGAAATCCCTACAATTGCAGGAATCGGTACAATTATCACCGCATTCTTTATGGGACCACTCATTGACTTCTTTAACAACAAGATTGCCATTCCTTTCCTGAACAAAGGAAAAGCAGCAGAAAAAACAGAAGAAAACGCAAACTAATTAATGCTAATCACCGGAATGCTGGAAACGGTACGGAAGTTCAAGTCTGTACTTTTCCAGCAGCTGACGGTTTTTTAGAATCTCTTCACATGTGCCCATGGCGGCAATTTTTCCATCCCACAGAACAATTACTTTTGAGCAGGTATCATAAATCATGTCCAGATCGTGAGATGTGATTATTTTTGTCTGCTTAAGGCCTTTTATTGTATTGATTACAAGGCGCCGGTTGTAAGGATCCAGGGTGGAAGTTGGTTCATCCATTAAAAGCACTTTTGGTTCCATTGCAAGGACAGTGGCAATGGCAGCCATTCTTTTTTCACCGCCGGAAAGCTTGTGATTATGTCTTGTTTTCAAATCTTTTATATCAAGTTCAGAAAGCACTTCATCTGCTTTTTTTTCAGCTTCCTCTTTTTTTGCCCCGTAATTTAAAAGACCAAAAGTAATATCTTCAATAACGGTGGGCATGAACATCTGATTGTCGGAGTTCTGAAAAACAAAACCAAGATTTTTTCTGATTTCCTTAAGATTTTTTTCACAAACTTCAATTCCATCCACAAAAATCTGGCCTTCAAAAGACAAAAGTCCCGTAAGGCATTTTAAAAGTGAAGATTTTCCTTCTCCGTTTGCGCCAATCAATCCTACAGATTCACCTTCTTCAATATGAAAAGAAATGTCCCTTAAAACCGGAAAAGATTTGTCGTATGAAAAAGAAAGATTATTAAAGAAAATCATTAAATTTACACTCCATTATGCAAAGATGCTTCCAATAAGTTCAGATATATTGATGAATCTGGTAGAAAGCACAAGGGCTGTCAGTACCAGAAAATAAATCCAGTTTTTTAATGCAGAATATTTTCCCCGGACGCAGGCATAAAAATAGTTTCCGTTATAGCCCCGCAGAATCATGGCCTGGTAAAGTTCATCGGCACGGTCAAAACTCCGCAAAAACAATTGGCCTAAAAAAGATCCCCAGGCATTGTAATGAAGGCCCTTCTGACCTGGGGAACGAAGATGATAGGCATCCATCATGACAGAAACTTCTTCTTCCATTACAAAAATGTATCTCCAGGTAAGCAAAAAAACCGTAACAATAAGCTTTGGAACATGGATTCTGCGCAAGGTTCCACAAAGTTCATCAACCTGGGTTGTTTCTGCAAAAACATAGGATGCTGAAAGACAGAGAATCCCCTTTAAAATTAGGGTAATAAAAGAAATAACTCCTCCCCTTACAACAAAAAGCCCGCCAACACTAAAAGGAGTTTTATCTAAAAAAGGATTAAGAACACCTGCCATTACAATAAAAGGAAGTACAAATCCCGTTGCCTTAAGACGGCGGGTAAAAGTAGTTTTTGACCACCTGAACATAATGACAGGATATAAGAACAGCGGAATAAGAGCCGAAATCTCGTATTTTGGAAAAGAGACTGTTGTAATAATAAAAACTGCAGTTACCGCAAGTTTTGAAAGTGGGCTCAGATTCCGCATAAGGTTATGCCGATACAGTTTCCTTCTTTTTGAAAACCTTCATGAGCATGGAAAGTGCAACTGCAAATCCTGCAACAATCACTATTCCTACAACACCAGCAAGAGAAGTTCCGGCGGCTGATTCACTGTCAGGAAGATTGTAGTCTGGAAGGAATGATGTGTGTTCCTGAATAAGACCGGCTCTATCTGCAGCGGAAGAAGAGAAACCAAAGTTTTCTTCATCAAGTGAAAGATTTTCTGCGTAACCTTCTTCTGCGTTTCCAAAAAGTGACCATTCAAGTCCGTCAGGATGTGAACTTGCAAGAAGACTGAATCCACCTGCAGTTACAAGAGCTGTTGCAGCCAGAACCAGAATTGTAGTACGCAAATTAAGTTTTCCTTCTTTTCCAGAGTTCATTGAAGAAAGTGAAAGCACTTCAGGACGTGCTTCGTAAATGAATACAAGAACTGCTGCTGTAATAAGGCCTTCAATAAGTCCAATTGCCAGATGGATTGGCTGCATAAGGGCAACGAAAGTTCCAAAAGGAATATCGGTAATGCCTGAAAGACTGGTTTCAAGTACAACAGAGAAAGCACCCAGCTGAAGTGTAATTACACAGCCAAGTACTGATACAAGAATGATTTTTACGCGGCCAGGATTTTTCATCAAAGGACGCCAGAAAGCAAAATAGCCTACAAAACAGCCGTAAAAAGCCATGTTCCAGCAGTTAGCCCCCAGGGCCATAAGTCCGCCGTCCGCGAAGAAAATTCCCTGGATTGCAAGAATAATCATCATGGAAATGAAACCTGCAAAAGGTCCAAGAATTGAGGAAAGCAGGAATCCACCGCAAAGGTGACCTGAACTTCCAGTGCCAGGAATTGTGTAGTTGATCATCTGCCCTGCAAAAACAAGAGCGGCACAAACTGCCATCATAGGAATTTTGTGCGAATCATTTTCCTTCCGGATTTTGTGGATTGAAACACCAGCTGTTACAGCTGTTGCTCCATACATTACACCTGCTACTGCAGGAGCCAGAAGTGCATCTGCCATGTGCATAATAAATTACCCCTTAATTCTGTTTTCTATTTCTCCAATACTCATCCCTGTTTCCCGGGCAATTCGGGCCAGATCTTCATATTCTAGTTTACTTCGCTCTACTCCATAACCTTTTGCCTTTTTGTTGCGGACAGGTCCCCATGGAGTATCAATTGTTTCAATCTTCCGGTCCATAATAAAACGGTCAAGTTTAGTCTGTCTTACACCGTTTGTTGTTGTATGGAGGAAAATCTGATGAAGAATTGTGTTCTGATCTTTTTCACGGCACAAAACCCGCATTAATGTTCCAGGCCGCTGTTTTTTCATTCCGCAGGCTACTGTATAAACATCCAGGGCACCAGATTCAAAAAGTCTTTCCATTGCAAAACCTATTTTTTCGGCGCTCATATCATCAAGATTGAAACTCAATTCAAGCACATCATCTTTTTTATCTTCTGTTTCACCAAGAATGGCTCGAACACAGTTTGCCCGCTCAAAATCCTTTTTACCCATGCCATAACCAATGGAATCAATAATAAAAAGCGGCATATCACGGAATTCAGAAACAAAGTATTTAAGAAGAGCTGCTCCTGTTGGTGTACAAAGTTCCCCTTTTATTTCACCGCCGTAAACTGGAACGCCTTTTAGAATATTGGCTGTAGCAGGAGCTGGAACAGGCAGAACACCGTGAGCGCATTTAACTGTACCGCTTCCCACATGAACAGGACTTGCATAAACCTTTTCCACCCCAAGAGTTTCCATAAGAAGACATACAGCAGTTACATCAGCCACTGCATCCATGGAACCAACCTCATGAAAGTGAATGTCAGTAACCGGTTTTCCGTGAACCTTACTTTCTGCTTCAGCAATAACAGCATAAACATCCATAACGGCCTTTTTTACGCTGTCAGAAACATTAAGATGGTCACAAACAATATGGCGTATTCCTTCCATTGAACTGTGTTCATGATGGTGATGGTGTTCTTCATGATGATGATGTTCATGTTCATGCTCGTGATGATGATCATGCATACTTTCATCTTCTTCGTGACCGTGCACAAGAACCTTCATGTGGCTCCCTGTAATTCCGCATTTTTCACTTGGTTCAAGAATGTATTCCACCCCTGAAAGACCCATGGAATTAAGCTTATCCACAAAAGCCTTCTTATCATCCAAAAGATCCAGAAGTGCCGCAGTAAGCATGTCTCCTGCAGCCCCCATTGAACAGTCCAGGTATAATGCCTTCATTTTTTCTCCTTATAAGTGATTGATTCGGCTGGCCAAAAAACCGGCACCAAATCCGTTATCGATATTTACAACTGAAACTCCGCTGGCACAGGAGTTAAGCATGGAAAGGAGAGCCGAAAGTCCTCCAAAGTTTGCGCCGTAACCAACACTGGTTGGCACTGCAATTACAGGACAATCTGCCAGTCCTCCAATAACACTTGCCAATGCACCTTCCATTCCCGCAATTGCAACTATTACCCGGGCACTCATAATTTCATCAAGATGTGCTAATAGACGGTGAAGGCCTGCAACTCCTACATCGTAAAGTCTTGTTACTTCATTTCCAAAAACTTCACAGGTAAGAGCAGCCTCTTCTGCCACCTTCATATCGCTGGTTCCGCCTGTAGCAATTACAATCTTTCCTTTTCCGTTTGGAGCAGGCAGTGGACCGGCAATGCCAATCTCAGCATTTTCGTAATATTTAAAATCAAGGTCTTTTTCTTTTAGTAGAACCTCAGCTTTTTCTTTATTCAATCTTGTTACAAGTACAGTTTCCTGCCCTTTTGCTCTCATGGCCGAACAAATTTTTAAAATCTGATCTGCAGTTTTTCCGGCTCCGTAAACTACTTCTGCAGCTCCCTGACGAATATTTCTGTGAAGGTCAATCTTTGCAAAATCCAGATCCTGGAAAGGCTCTTTTTTAATAGAAAGAAGTGCATCCTCTACGGAAAGTTTTCCTTCTTTCACATTCATAAGAATTTCTTTAATATCATCCATTTACCTTGTAATCTCCTTATCCAGTGCAATATTCACGTAATATTTTTTCAATTTTCCTATAATTTCCTCTTCTTTTTCTAAAAAGGATTCAATCTGATTTTTCGGAAGCTGAATCTTTCCATTTTCTCCTTCCAGCCTGATGCGGAAATCTGTAAATCCCATGGCAAAAAGCACTTCCTCACCCTTTTCGGTTCTTTCAAGATCTTCTGCAGTAATATAATTTCCAGTTTTGATTCTGGTAGCCAGACAGGCGTAGGCAGGTTTGTCCCAGGTAAAAAGACCGGCTTCTTTTGAAAGGCGCCTGATTTTATTTTTTGTAAGACCAGCATCCCGTAAAGGTGATTTAACAGAAAGTTCCTGAAGAGCTGCAAAACCAGGTCTGTCAGAAATATCGTCAGAGGCATTTGTTCCATCTATAAGGATTTTACAACCATCATCCAGAGCAGCTTTTTGTATTGAATTGAAAATTAGTTTTTTACAAAAATAACAGCGTTTAGAACTGTTGGAGCATACATCCTTATCTTCCAGAACAGAAAGATTGATTACCCGAAGCTTTACTCCAAGTTCCTTTGCCAGGCGGAGCGCATCTTCATATTCAAAAACAGGCTGGAATTCGCTTTTTACATAGTAGGCACAAAAATCAGCATTAGTAGCAGAAAGAACCTTTAATAGATATGAAGAGTCAACTCCACCGGAAAACGCAAGGCCGATTTTTTGATTGACAACCGACCATTCTTCAAAAATTTCTTCCAGTGTCATAAAACCCTTTAAAAACAACAAGGCTGCCCTATCTATCATCCGATAAATAAAGACAGCCTTCTGACTATCATTGAAGCAATTTATTTCTATATTAACGTGTTATGGCGAAAAACTTCTGTCCTTCTTTTGTCAGTTCATCTGACTTTTTAAGTTTAAGAGATTTCTGCAATTCTGTCCATAGCAGATTCTACAAGTTTACCGGCAGGCAGCTTATCTATACCAACAATAAAATTGGAACAGATGTTCATAGGAAGAAGGATTCGTTCTGCCCGGCTTTGAGCTACAGCCAGTGCCATTTTTGGAGTAATTTCTCCGTATAAAGAATCGGCAATAACAATGCCAACAGGACCTGTAATTATGTCTGCTGTTCTTGCTCCTACAATAACTGCGTTTTCACCGGTTGCAGCATGATGAGCCCCAGCCTTCAACATTGACTGTGTTGCCACAGTATTTGTGCCAACTGCAGTTATTTCGGCATCAACAAATCTTTTTCTGATATTTTCCACCAGCTGCGATCCCATGCCGCCGCCCTGTCCGTCAATAACAAGAATATTCATATTCATAGAATAGCATAAAAAAAAGCCCTCGGGAAGAATCCCGAGGGCAAGGAGAATTATTCTATACCTTTATTTTATAGTAGGTTGTTTCTTATCAGGTAAAAGGTAAACTTCCTTCGGAAGTTTTCTTTCTGCGCATACGCTGTCACAGAAACAACCATTCAGGTTGTTTCTAATCATCCTGCAATGCGTCGTAACCAGATTCGCCGGTGCGAACTTTGATTACGTTTTCTACAGGATATACGAAGATCTTTCCATCTCCGATGTGACCTGTGTAAAGTGCCTTCTTAGCAGCTTCTACTACTTCGCTAACAGGAATCTTGCTTACTACAATTTCAACCTTTACTTTTGGAAGCAGTGTTACTTCTACAGGAACACCACGATAGAACTCGTTGGCACCCTTCTGCATACCACATCCCATTACGTTTACAACAGTCATACCTGTTACTCCGATAGCGTTCATTGCATCTTTCAGAGCGTTGAATCTGTTCTGCTTTGCAACAATTACAACCTTGTGAGCAGCAGCATCCTGACTTGCAGCCATTGTAACTGGAATAGATTCTGCAATTGAAACACCAGCTTCTTTTGCTTCAGAAAGTTCATCTGGAGTGTACTGTGTAAGGAATCCAGCATATCCAGATTCAAGACCGTGTTCAAGCTTATCAAGACCAACAATTTCTTCTTCAGCTGTAACACGAAGTCCAAGTGTCTTCTTAATAACAAGGAATGCAATTGTAATTGTTACAGCTGTCCAAAGAGCAACTGAACCGAATCCCAAAAGCTGGATTCCAAGAAGTTTGAATCCACCACCGTAGAACAAACCAGTCATTACTTCACCAGAAGCATCTGCAATAGCGTATCCAGGAGCAGTTGATGTTGCAAAAAGACCTACTGCAATTGTACCCCAAATACCGTTCATCATATGAACTGCTACAGCACCAACAGGGTCATCAATGTGGAGCTTGTAGTCCAAAAGCCATACACCAAAGATTACCAGAAGGCCTGCAACCAAACCAATTACGATTGCACCAAAACAGTCTGTTACATCACAAGGAGCTGTAATAGCTACAAGACCTGCAAGGCTGGCGTTCAAACACATTGTAACATCAGGCTTACCATATTTGATCCATGTAAAGATCATTGTTGCTACTGTTGCAACAGCTGGAGCTACAGTTGTTGTAAGGAAGATTGATCCAAGCTGATCAAGTGATGTTGCTGCAGCACCGTTGAATCCGTACCAACCCAACCAAAGGATGAATACACCAAGTGCACCGATTGGAAGGTTGTGTCCTGGGAAGGCGTGAACCTTAGTTACTTTTCCTGAAGCATCACGTTCAAACTTACCGATACGTGGTCCAAGGAGTGAAGCACCAATCAAAGCAGAAATACCACCAACCATATGAATAGCACAGCTACCAGCAAAGTCGTGGAAACCAATCTGAGCAAGCCATCCGCCACCCCAGATCCAGTGAGCTTCAATTGGATAAATAAGTCCAGAAATTACTGCTGAATAAACACAGTATGAAAGGAACTTTGTACGTTCTGCCATGGCACCAGAAACGATTGTTGCTGTTGTGGCACAGAAAACAAGGTTGAATACGAAGTTTGAAAAATCAAATCCTTCATATGCTGAAAAAATATCAAATCCAGGTTTTCCAATAAGTCCTACAACATCTTCGCCAAGCAAAAGGCCAAAACCAATAAGAATGAACATTACTGTACCAATACAGAAGTCCATAAGGTTTTTCATGATGATGTTACCAGTGTTTTTTGCACGGGTAAAACCGGTTTCAACCATTGCAAATCCGGCCTGCATCCAGAAAACCAGTGCAGCACCAATAAGGAACCACACTCCAAATACCAAACTACTAACTTCTTCCATAAGTAACCTCCAAGGAAGTAAAAAAAAAGCGCACTTCCATAAATGCCCGCCCGGTGAATAAAGGCAGTATTTCTGGAAGCACGCCATTGTGCCAATTTTTTATAAACTCTCATCCAGATCTGCACTTCCCTCCGAAAGGAATGCAGATCTTTAGTTACAATACTATTTTACGCTGAACAGAATGTCACCGTAGCTTGGGAAAGGCCACAAGTCTTTTGGTGTAATAGTTTCAAGTTCGTCAGCGAATGCACGAAGCTCATCCATTGAAGCAAGTACTTCGTCGTGGTAGAAGAATGCCAGTTTTTCAGCATCATCCAAAGACTTAGCCTGTTCAACTTTTGATTCAAGAACACCCACAGCTTTGTAGATTTTTGAAGTAAGGCCAGCAACCTTTTTCAAAAGATCTTTTTCGTAAGCTGTTTCAAGTTCTGCAGCGCTTGTTCCAAGTGCATCTTTTTCAAGGCTTACTGTTTTTGCCAGACAGCTTGCGAATCCTGTTCCACAAGGCAGGATCTGTTTTTTAGTCATATCAATCATTGTAAGAGCTTCGATGTTCAAAATCTTCCAGTAGTTTTCATTCTGGATTTCGAAGCGGCTCTTAATTTCAACTTCGCTGAATACACCATGTTTAATGAAAGCTTTAAGGTTCTTTTCATCACACAGGTGGTGGTTGGCTTCAGGAGCAGACTTAAGGTTCATAAGTCCACGGCTTTCAGCTTCTTTTACCCAAGCGTCATCATAACCGTTTCCGTTGAAGATGATGCGTTTGTGTTCCTTAATTGTCTTAAGGATAAGTTTCTGCAAATCACCCTGGAAATCAGAACTTCCTTCAAGTTCGTCTGCAAACTGACTCAAAACTTCAGCAACTGCAGTGTTGATCATTGTGTTTGCACAGGCAATTGAATCCTGGCTACCAAGCATACGGAATTCGAACTTGTTACCTGTGAATGCGAATGGTGAAGTACGGTTACGGTCTGTTGTATCCTTGCTGAATTCTGGAAGAACAGTAACACCAATCTGCATTTTTTCTTTTGCATGTTCACCGTATGATTTTCCACTTTCAAGAGCATCAAGAATTGCTCCAAGTTCATCACCTACGAACATAGAAACAATAGCTGGAGGAGCTTCGTTGGCTCCAAGACGGTGGTCGTTTCCGGCACTTGCAACAGAAATACGGAGCAGATCCTGGTAATCATCAACAGCTTTGATTACAGCGCTCAGGAAAAGGAGGAACTGAGCATTGCTTTCTGGGCTGGCACCTGGATCCAAAAGGTTCTTTCCAGTGTTAGTAGAAATTGACCAGTTGTTGTGTTTTCCAGATCCGTTTACACCTTCAAATGGCTTTTCGTGAAGAAGACAAACCATTCCGTGTTTTGATGCTACTTTGCGCATCATTTCCATTGTAAGCTGGTTGTGGTCACAAGCCAGGTTAGTTGTACTGAAGATTGGAGCCAGTTCGTGCTGAGCTGGAGCAACTTCGTTGTGTTCTGTTTTAGCAAGGATTCCCAGTTTCCACAGTTCGTCGTTCAAATCTTTCATGAAAGCCTGAACACGTGGTTTAATCATACCAAAGTAGTGATCTTCCAGTTCCTGTCCTTTTGGAGCTTTTGCACCAAAAAGTGTGCGACCTGTGTAAATAAGGTCTTCGCGTTTGTCGTAAACTGATTTGTCGATAAGGAAATATTCCTGTTCTGGACCTACTGTTGTTTTTACGCTTGTAACATCTGCGTTTCCAAAGAGATGAAGAACGCGGAGAGCCTGTTTATTGATTGCTTCCATTGAGCGAAGCAGTGGAGTTTTCTTATCAAGAGCTTCACCTGTGTAAGAACAGAAAGCAGTTGGAATACAAAGTGTTCCGTCTTTGATGAATGCATAAGAAGTTGGGTCCCAGGCTGTATAACCACGAGCTTCGAATGTGGCACGGATTCCTCCGCTTGGGAAAGAAGAAGCATCAGGTTCACCCTGTACAAGTTCTTTTCCGCTGAATTCCATAATAATCTGACCATCAGCTGTTGGCTGGATGAAGCTGTCGTGTTTTTCGGCAGTTACACCAGTAAGTGGCTGGAACCAGTGTGTAAAGTGTGTAGCACCCTTTTCGATAGCCCAGTCTTTCATAGCATTGGCTACAACGTTAGCTACTGTAATATCAAGTTTTTCACCATCTTTAATTGTGCGCATAAGGGCTTTGAAAGTATCCTTTGGCAATCTTTCTTTCATGGTTGTTTCATTGAATACCATGCATCCAAATTCTTCAGTTACTTTAGACATTTATTTACCTCCGTATACTAAAAAAGGCGGCAATGAGCTCCACTCCAGATACGTCTACCTGGAAAAATGGGCCCCATTGCCGCCTTCGATTAAGTACTAATTTGTTATTCGAGCAAAAAAATAGCCGCAGACTCCAATAGCGGAATCGGCGGCGTCTTTGTCGTTCGATATTTAAGTTATATCGCTGCGAAAGAAATTTGTCAATATCTATTTCGCATTTTTTTATTTATTTTACGATGATTGCATCTCGTTCAGCGCCAACTGATACATATTTAATGTAACAGCCAGTTTCTTTTTCGATGTAATTTACGTAATCCTGTGCTGCTTTTGGCAGATCTTCGAATTTGCGGCATTTAGAAATATCTTCTTTCCAGCCTGGCATAAATTCGTAAACAGGTTTTGCGTTTTTAAGAGCATCTCCGCTTGGGAAACGGTCTGTTTCTTTTCCGTCTACAATGTATTTTGTACAAACAGGAATCTTTTCCATGAAAGAAAGAACATCCAGTTTTGTAAGAGCAATTTCTGTAGCTCCCTGCATGCGAATACCGTATTTTGAAGCAACGATATCGAATCCACCTACGCGGCGTGGACGTCCTGTTGCAGCCCCGTATTCTCCACCAGCTTCACGAAGATCATCACCCATTTTGTCGAAAAGTTCACAAGTGAAAGGACCTTCACCAACACATGAAGAGTAAGCTTTCATAATACCAACTACAGTGTCCAGTTTTTTACCAGGAATACCGGCACCTACAGGAGCGTAACCTGCAATTGTAGAAGATGAAGATGTATATGGGTAAATACCGTAGTCAATGTCGCGGAGAGCACCAAGCTGGGCTTCGAACATTACTTTTTTACCGCTGTCGATCATGTCGTAAAGGTAGTCTGTTGTATCACAGATGCAGTCTTTGAAGTCAGTTCCGAATTTTTCCATCCAGGCAATCATGTCTTCTGCTTTGATGGCTTCGTGTTTGTATCCGTTTGCAACTGTAAGGTTTTTCCATTCAACGATGGCAGGCATTTTTTCTTTTACGCTGTCCATGTGCAAAAGGTCACCCATGCGGAAAGTTTTTTTGTAATATTTATCTGCATAAACAGGAGCAATACCGCGGCGTGTAGAACCGAATTTTGCGTCTCCAAGGCGGTCTTCTTCAAGAATGTCCAGCAGTTTGTGGTAAGGCATACAGATTGTAGCGCGGTCAGAAATCTTAAGATTTTCTGGTCCGATTTTGATGCCCTGTGAACGGAGTGTATTTACTTCGTTGTAAAGGTGTTCAATGTCGATAACCATACCTGGTCCAAGAACATTTACAGTGCTTTCCCGGAGGATTCCACTTGGCATAAGGTTCAGGATAAACTTACCTCGGTTGTTGATTACAGTGTGACCTGCGTTATTTCCACCCTGATAGCGGATAACTACGTCATACTGTTCACTCAAAAGGTCTACCATGCGGCCTTTTCCTTCATCACCCCAGTTAATACCAACGATAGCTGTTAACATGTGTAACTCCAAATTGTATTTTCTATAATTCTTTGTGAGATTTCCCCACCCGTTCTATTATGCCGTATTTTTGATTTTTCTACAATAAAGGACGAAAAATACCATGATTTCAAAGGTGACAATAATCAGAAATATCACTTATAATAATCATATGACACCTAACAATTCTGGAAATCTTTCAAAAAATGCAAAAATCCTTATGGACTACCTTACTTCAAATTTCGGAAAAAAAGTTATTTCCGGCATGATGGACTTAACCTGGCGGGACACTGTTGATGAAGCAGATGTTGTTTTTGAAAAAACCGGGAAATACCCTGCCCTTATGGGTTTTGATTTCATGCATTTTGATCACGAAAAAGGTTCCGGTACAACACAGGCAGAGCGGGCCCGGGACTGGTTTTACGGTGAATACGACTTTCGTTCCGAATATTCTGGCCGCCGTGGAGGAATCGTTGCCTTCTGCTGGCACTGGTATGCACCTTCATCAAATGGACAGCCTGCATTCTACGCCCATTCCGACCGGCTTCCCGAAACCGACTTCCGCATTCCTTACATTGCAGAAACAGATTCCCTTGATGAAACATCTTCTGAATATAAATACATTATTTCTTCCATGGATAAAGTGTGCGAAAAACTTCTCTGGCTAAAAAATCAGGGGGTTCCGGTTTTATGGCGCCCTCTTCACGAAGCAAACGGCACCTGGTTCTGGTGGGGCTGCGGTGATAAGAACGGCGAAAACCGGGGAAAGGCTCTTATTGCACTTTGGAAACTCATGGTAAATCACTTCAATAAAAAAGGCCTGGACAATCTTATTTGGGTTTGGAGCGGACAGGATGAAGCTAATTACCCTGGGGATCAGTGGGTAGACATTGTGGGAGAAGACATTTACGCCACCACGCCGGAAAAAACCGACACTTCCAGCCAGAAAGCCCGTTTTGAGTTTGAAAAAAAGATAACAGACGGTAAAAAGATTATTGCGCTTTCGGAAAACGGCACCATTCCTAACATTGATGAAATGATTAAAGATGATGCCATGTGGTCCTGGTTTATGACATGGAACGACATGAAGATTGACGAAAATGAACGTCCTGTGGGAGACAGTTTTTCTGATTCAAATTTCTTTGCAGGGGAACATTTTAATCCCCGTGAGCATACAAAAAAGATTTTCAATCATCCTGCAGTTATAACCATGGAAAATCTGGATGTTGATTTTGAACGATAATCTTCTTCAGGGAAAGCCCGTTTCCAGAATCCTCTACCACAAAGGTTTTTGTCCTCTTCGGGGAGTTCCATCTTTTTTGAAAAATCACCAAGTCCTTTTGAACGGCGAACGGATTTTCGAAAAAGACACAGCAGTTCTTCCAGAAGATGAAATCACCATTGACGGAAAAATTCTTTACCTTGAGCCTGACATCACCTTTGTAATGGACAAACCCAAAGGCTTTGTTTGTTCAAGAGTTTCCGACAGACGTAAAACCGTCTATTCCCTTCTTTCACCGGAGCTTCAGAATAACAAAGAGCTTCATACGGTTGGACGCCTGGATGCCGACACCACAGGGCTTCTTATTTTTACAACAAACGGATCTCTTTCAAACTACCTTACAGATCCAAAAAATCACATTGAAAAAGAATACCTTGTAACCCTGGAAACTCCTGTTACAGAAATGGACCAGAAACTTTACATATCAAAATGTAAAGATGGCCTTTACATTCCGCCAGAAAAAAAAGACGGTGATTTCACCGCCTTTCCAAAAAAACTTTATTTTACTTCACAAAACACCTGCCACATCACTTTAACTGAAGGACGTTTTCACGAAGTACGAAGAATCTTTCAGGCACTTGGAAATACCGTTATTGAATTAAGGCGTCTTTCCATGGGACCATATTCTCTGGAAAGTGAAGAATCAATTAATCCAAAAGTTCCTTCAAACTTGAAAAAATAACTGGATTTCCTATATACGCATCCTTCCATCTGGATGAAGTAGAATCGAATATTTTTAAATTCCCGTTCATTCTATAGGCCTCAGTTTCCCCTTTCGAAAATGAAAGGTTAACCTGAAGATAATTCTTTTCATGACTTATTAAGTCTGTTGGTTGATCTGAACTTGCCCCCAGAATCCTTTTTTTCAGATTATCATCAAGTGCATAATATGAACCGTATGTTTCCATTCTGAAAGATCCGGGAGAATAATAATACACTACACTTTCAAGAACAGAGTTATCTCTACCCTTTGTCAAAGCTTTTATTTCTGAAAAAGTATTTTCAATAAGATTAATCTGTTCACTACGAGTAAGGAAAAAACTGCCGTTCTGTAACTCTTCCAGGGAATTAAAAATGATCCTGGTTGCATTTTTCCCGGTGAAACTATCCTTATCACAATAAAGCGTCAGAGTATAATTAGGCGTATAATCCATGTATTTACGGCTTACTAATTTCAGATAATAATGACCTGAATTCTTTTTTCCATTAAATGATTCATCGGTATTACAAACTGCATTTGTATACCATTTTCTGAAATCTGCATTTACAGATTCAAAGTCATATAGTGCTGTATATGTAACAGTAACATTGTTTTCCAGATAAACAGGTTCATTAACCAGAGTATACTCAGGATTAATATACTTCACAATTTCAATAAATCCATCAGGAAGTTTTACACTTTCTGTATTCTGCGTAAAACTGAAATTTGCTCTTGTGCTATTCGCATAATCCTGTGAAAAATCAGAATCGAAAAAAGCCCATCTAGCAACATAAGGATTCTTGGCAATTGTTTTTACAACATCACCATTGAATAAGTAAGTATCATACCCCACTATTTTCTTATCTTTATCATAATAAATAGAAAATTGAATATAGATTTTACCTGGTTTTAGCAGAAACCCCTTAGGTCTGCTGGAAATTATATGAGTTGGTACAAGATTTTCATAATATTTTTCCACTTCTTCAGAAAGGTTTTTGAACTCTACAAAAAAGAATTCCCGTTTAGAAAACTGTACATCACATACGCTTCCGGCACTATTACTTACACTTAATGCTGAATAGGTTTCAGGAGTTCCAAAGTGCCTGGCAAGTTCAACATAATCCGAACTTAAGCCATCAACAGTGGAAATATTGGATTTTGAGTCAGAAAAATCGCCACCACAAAAAACAGGAACAGCAAAACAAAGGGACAAAACCAATCCAAAAAATAATTTTTTCATACTTTTACTCACTCCTTCCAGTGCCAGCTCTTTTTTGCCAGATTGTTTGGGAACGGCACGGTATTATTGAAATCAGGAAGCCAGTCTGTATCGGTAGTCAGTTCCTGATAATAAAGGAATTCAAAATCATATGCATCTATAATATCTTCAAGATCTTCATTTTCCTGAAGACTTACAAGACGGTTTTCAATTGTAGAAAGTGCCTTTTTACGCCTTGCAAGTTCAGCTTCCCCTTCCTTAAATGGAACAGGCGTATACTGGCTCATAAGAGAGATGACTCCACGGCCGTCGGCATTTTCCTTAAGCCAGCCAAGAACATCCACTGTTTCCTCAAATCGACCTGGTAAAAAAAGATGACGGACAATAACACCCTGATTCATTTTGTCACCGTCTAATTTCATAGGAAAATTGTCCAGCATCCATTTTACAGCTTTTTTTGCAGCCTCAGGATAATCAGGAGCCGCAAAGAGATTTTTTGAAAGGCCGGCATTAAGGGTTTTTAAGTCTGGAAGCCAGATTGAAACAAGATCCTTCAAAAGTTCAAGACTTTCTACACTTTCGTAGGCACTTGAGTTCCATGCAAAAGGAATCTTGACGCCCTTTTTTTTGGCAAGGCGGATACCTTCTGCTATTTTTGGAATATGGTGACTTCCCGTAATAAGATTGATATTTTCTGCACCCTTTTCCTGAAGATCCAGACACATGGATGCAAATTCCTCTGCTGTAATTTCACGGCCCATTCCATTCTGAGAAATCTGGTAATTCTGGCAAAAGGCACAGCGAAGTGTACAGCCTGTAAAAAAAATTGTTCCGCTTCCACCCTTCACAGTGATTACAGGTTCTTCTCCAAAATGAAGGCCGGCCCAGGCTACACGAAGTTTATCATTTTCCTGACAAAAGCCCGTTCCTGTTGTTCTGTCGGCACCACACCTTCTTGGACACTGAGTACATTTTTTGTAAAGTTGATTTACATCGATTGAATCAGACAATTAAATTGCCCCGTGATCTACAAGTACGCTCATCAGTTCTGTCAGTTCACCAATATCCATATCTTCGGCTTCGTAATTAACAAGAACACCGATTTCACGCCAGTCCTCTTTTGAAACAAGTTCTTCAAGTTCATCACTTTTGTTCAAAAAAGCATTGAAGGCACCCAGAAGCCGAATATTATCTTCGGTAGGTTCATTACCTTCCGTAAAAGCTTCTGATGATGTTACGTGTTCTTTTTCCCAATAGTCGAAAATGGCATTGGCAAGACTTTTTGATGCATCTGAAGCCCGTTCAAAAAGAGAGGCCAGTTCATCATTCACTTTATAATAATCAAGGCTGCCGTCTGCAGAGCGGGCAAACTTAACAGCCTTTTTTAAATCGGTAATAAGTTTTTCTGTTTCAGTCATAACTGTATTTTATCATAACTGAAACAGTATGTCATCTTTCTATAGATTACTTAAGGGTTCTGGCAATGCGGAAACCAAAGTCATCTGCATAGATGATTCCACATTTTTCAACATTTGAAACAGAACAGCCGAATGCGTAGGAATTCCAGCCGCCACCTCGCTGTGTAAGTTCTTTTCGTTCAGGACCACCGGCATATTCACAGATATTACCGCTCATATCGTAGAAACCAAGACTGTTAGGCTTTTTAAGACCAACCTGATGGCTTCCGTATCCAGGTCTCTCTGATTTTTTTGAAAAGTCAAAAGTCTTTGTTTTTACTGTAATGTTGTCCCAGAACCAGCCATATTTATCAAGGGCTTCATCTTCGTAAGGACGTTCTGAGAATCCCTGTTCAGATTTATTTGTATTTACACCGGCATAACTGTACTGCCATGAGCGAGACCCAAGTCCACCTCGGGCTGCGTATTCCCATTCTTCATTGGTAGGAAGTCTATAGCCGTTGCTGTCGTAGTTACAGGATACAACACCCCATTCGCCGTCATGATAAGGGATTTCTTCGTAGGAAATATTTTCCCAATCAACTTCTTTTCCAAAAAGAATGATTTTATAGCAAGGTTCAAGCCCCATCATTTTGCTAAGGCGGTTACAGAAAACCATAATGTGATTGAAAGTAACTGAATCAACAGGTCTGTATTTTGATTCTTCACCTTCAAAAAGTTTTGCAAACTTTGGATTAGTATCTGTTACGGCACTAGGATTAATCTTCATAACAGCTTCATAAAATTCCTGGGTAACTTCGTACTGGCCAAGAGCATAAGCCTTAAGTTCAACTGTACTCCAGGCAAAAGATCCGCGACCATGGTAATTTTTCATACCCCACTGATGTTTTACAACCTTTGTCTGACCTGCAGGAATAACAACAATATCATTTGTATATTTAATGATGTTGCCCTCAATTTCCAGACAGTCTGAAACACGGTCTTCTAAGGAAATGCCCTCTTCTTTATTGGAAGCACAACCAGCAAGAAACAAAACAATACTTAAAACGAATAGATAAAATATTTTTTTCATAATCATATTATAACACAAAACTATGCTATAATTATAGAGATATTGAACATTTTTTTTCTTGACAATCATGCGTTACATAAATAGAATAAAAATATGGATTTGAAAACAGTATTAACAACAGACACAGTAAATTTGCACCTTAAAGGTACTACTAAAGAAGAAATCGTAGACGAAATGCTTGAAATCCTGGTAAAGGCAGGCAAAGTAAAAGATAAAAAAGCAGCATATGAATGTGTTTTGGACCGTGAACGCAAGATGTCGACCGGTATGAAACACGGTATTGCTATTCCACACGGTAAAACAGACACTGTTTCTGACCTGGTAGCATGTATTGGTATTTCTGATAATCCTGTTGAATTCGATTCTCTGGATCAGGAACCATGCCGCATTTTCATCATGACTCTTTCACCTGTAAACAAAACAGGTCCACACCTTCAGTTCCTTGCAGAAGTTAGCCTTCTGTTCAAGAGCCCTGAAAAACGTCAGGAAATCCTAAACACTCAGGACAAAGCTGAAGTTATTAAGATTTTGACTGAATAGTTCCAGCAATATAAAAAAGCAGTTTACTGCATTAGGAGGAAGAGACACCGGTCTTATGGCTGGTGTCTTTTTTTTATTTTGGAATATTATTGTGGAAAATATACTTTGGTCACTTTTACCATTTTTTCAGCTGCTTCTGCCACAGAAGAAAAACAGCCTATTCCTGTAAAAGCACACACTGCATCACCAATTAGCTCTGCATCCGGATGATTGCAAAGAGCAATTTCCATTTTAAGATAGTTTGCCCGAGCCTGCATCCACTTTTCGTTTTTTGCCTGTCCTCCGCAAACAACAATTCTTTTTGGAAATTCAAGATTATTTTCATCTGCAAAAACTTTCAGATTATGAAGGCCGGATTTTACCTGCTGAAGAATCTCTGTTATAAGCTCAAAGCCCTGAGTGTCCTTATGAGAAAAACTTTCATCAAAAAAACGGCGGTACACTTCCCCACCTAACCGTCCTTTATCTGAAGCGCTGTCAGCAGAAAGGTCATTTTTTTCCCAGGCACATTCCATAAATCTTCGGCCGCTTTCCACACTAAGGGCAGCTATATTCCATAAACCGGTCATAACGCTTGGCAGGGTTCGAAGTCCATCCTTAAAAACGGGATTTGCTATACAGAAATTAATGCCTTCACTGGAACCTGCACAATCGTAGAGGACACCTGGCTTTAAGGTGTTTGTTCCAATCATAGCGGCTATAAAATCAGGACCTGCTCCAAATACAGGAACAGCTTCAGAAAGTCCAAGGCGATCTTTTACTGAAGGAAGAAGCGATCCCATTTTTTTTGCAGGAAGTACATAAGGCGGAAGTTTTTCTACTGGAAAGCCTGCTTCTTTCAGTTCTGAAACTACGCCATCATTCCAATAGGCAGTTTTGTAGCGTTCTTCAGGCAAAAGAGTTACTGCATTTCCGGTAAGTTTATAAACAAGCCACTCTGGTCCACTTAAAAGCCAGGGTGAACTGTTGAGATCAGATTTATATTTTGTAAAAAATGAAAGGATTTTTGGGGCAAAAAGTGATTTCCGGCAGTTTTCTCCGCCTTTTTCAAGTGCTTCTGAAAGATTTGTTTCATTCCAGCGGAAAGTACGGCCGTTTTCGGTACAGACGGTAGGACCGTTTCCAGAAATGCTGATGGCACGGATGGAAGATCCTTCACATTTGTTCAGGATGACAGATGAATCGTTTTGAATAGCAAAAGCAGCTTCGTAAAAGGCTTTCTCCCACTGAAGTGCTATGAATGAGTCACCTGGATTTTCAAAAAAGACAGTAAAATGGGAAACGACTTCCCCGCCTAAGGTCACAAGGGCCATTTTCAGGGAAGTCGTTCCAATGTCACAAGACAGAATCAAATCGTGCA
>JAKSTP010000015.1 GCA_024402505.1 Treponema sp. | reverse complement strand
ATGGAAAAAGAAGTTAAATACATCCAGCCAATGGTAACAAACCCAGAAAAACCAATGACAGCTATCATCGGTGGTGCAAAAGTATCATCAAAAATCGCTGTTCTTGAAAGCCTTATGAAGAACGCTTCAACACTCATCGTTGGTGGTGGTATGGCTTACACATTCCTGAAAGCTCAGGGACACGAAGTAGGAAAATCACTTGTTGAAGATGACTTCCTCGACACAGCAAAAGACCTTCTTGCAAAAGCTGCTGAAAAGAACGTAAAAATCCTTCTTCCAGTTGACCACGTTGGTGCTGCAGAATTTGCAGACAAAGATCCAGTTGCAGTAGATGCAGTTGATCTTCCAGCTGACCTTATGGGTCTTGATGTTGGTCCAAAAACAGTTGCTCTTTACAAAGATGCAATCTTGGCTTCTAAATCTATCGTTTGGAACGGACCAGTTGGAGTATTCGAATTCGAAAACTTCGCTAAAGGAACAGAAGCTGTTGCTCGCCTGGTAGCAGAAGCTACAGGTAAAGGTGCTATGACAGTTGTTGGTGGTGGTGACTCTGTTGCTGCTGTAAACAAATTCCAGCTTGCTGACAAAATGAGCCACGTATCAACAGGTGGTGGTGCATCTCTCGAATTCCTCGAAGGAAAAACATTGCCAGGTATAGCCATTTTGGCTACAAAGTAGCAAAAATGGCGGTGTCGAGTTTGAGTTAAATCGAACCTTTGTGAGATAGCAAACTCGAGGAGGCCAGCTTGCTGGCCGACCTATTTTGGCTAGTAAATAAAATGAGATCCTGAAACAAGTTCAGGATGACGGATGTCTTGAGATCCTGAAACAAGTTCAGGATGACGGATGTCTTAAGATCCTGAAACAAGTTCAGGATGACGGATGTCTCTAATTTTATTGGAGATTTTTGAGAAAGTGGTGTATAATTTTATACACCGCTTTTTTTTTGGAGTTACGAATGAAATCTTTTCAGTCTATCAAAGTAAAACTTACAGTTCTTATTTCCTGCATCATGTTTGTGTCGCTTGGTTTTATGGCTTTTTGTATGGTGGATCAGGGGAAAAAGAAGATTTCAGTTCCTATCAACAGTTATTTTGACGAAGTAATGCTTGAAGCTCAGAAGGAAGTTTCTGCCATCAACGTAAAAGAATTTACAGTTCTTTCCCAGCTTTCAAAACTTGAATACATTAGGGATCCAAATAATTCTTTTGAAGACAAATGTATTTTCCTTAGACCACTTTTTGAAAACGATAACCATTACCAGAATATTGCTTTCTTTGACAAAGAAGGAAATTCCCTTTCAGAGATGGACACTGTAATTAGTGGAGTTGGAAAAGATTATTTTGAAATCTCTTCCCATGGCCGTTCAAATCTTATGGATCCTTTCTACAACACTGTTACAGGAAAACTTTCAATCATTTATTCTGTTCCTGTTTATAGTTCAAGAACCGGCGAAAATATTGGTGTTCTTATTGCCGTTGTAGACGGTGAGTCCATCTGTAAAATTGTTTCAGATATTGTGATTACGGAAGGCTACTATCCTGAAATTATTTCACGAAAAACTACTCAGGTTATTGGTGATGAATCTTCCGAAAAAACCAGAGATTGTCTAATTTATAAAAATGAAGCTTCAGGTGAATTTGCCGGAATTATAAGTAAAGCTGCAGCCGGTGAACACGATATTGTAACTTATAAAGATGATACTACCGGCGAAAAATTCATTACCGGATACATGCCAATTAGCGGAACAGACTGGGCCATTATTTGTTCAGGTCCTTATGACTACTTCTTTAGTGGTGTTCAGAAAATGCAGATTGACGCTGTAGTTGTTCTTGCCCTTTGTCTGATTGCAGGTATCTTGCTTGCCATGGGCGTAACTCGAGTTATGACAAAGAATCTTCGGGTTATTGATGCTGCCATCAACGAAATTGCTACAGGAAATGCCGATCTTACACAGCGGCTTTCACTTAAATCAAAAGATGAGATTGGTTCTGTTGCAAATGGATTCAATCTTTTTGTTCAGAAACTTCAGGAAATTGTTTCCGAGGTAAAAATATCTCAGGGACGCCTTGGTAAAACCGGTGAAGATCTTACTGCTTCGGCCCTTGATACAACTACTTCCGTTACTCAGATCCTTGCAAATATCAACAGTGTTGGAAATCAGATTGCAAATCAGGCAACTGGTGTTCAGGAAACAAGCGGTACAATGGTAGAAATTACCTCAAATATCGAAAGTCTTGAACGCATGATTGAAAACCAGGTGGCAAGCGTTACCCAGGCTAGTGCTGCCGTAGAACAGATGATTGGCAATATTAATTCTGTTGACGCATCAGTTTCAAAAATGGCCGATTCTTTTGACAGTCTTATGGCCGACACCCAGGCTGGTATTCGCAAACAGGATGATGTAAACCAGCAGATTTCCGAAATCCAGCAGCAGTCAATTGCACTGGAAGAAGCCAATGCATCAATTGCAGCCATTGCAGAACAGACAAACCTTCTGGCCATGAACGCAGCCATTGAAGCCGCCCACGCCGGTGAAGCAGGTAAGGGATTCTCGGTAGTTGCCGACGAAATCCGTAAGCTTTCGGAAACTTCGTCTGCACAGTCTGGAACAATCGGTCAGCAGCTGAACGTAATTATGAAATCAATTCAGCATGTGGTAGAAGTTTCTGAAGAATCCCAGGCTATGTTCAATTCTGTAACAAACCGCATTGCAGAAACTGACCAGCTGGTTCAGCATATTAAGAGCGCCATGACAGAACAGCAGGAAGGTTCTAAGCAGATTGGTGAGGCTCTTCATTCTATGAACGACAGCACTTCCGAAGTACGTCAGGCTTCTTCCGAAATGACAGAAGGTTCACGGGCAATTATTGATGAAATGAATCACCTTCAGAGTGCTTCTCTTGTAATGAAAGACAGCATGGATGAAATGAGCGAAGGTGCAAAGAAAATCAATGAAACAGCTTCAGGATTGCAGGAAATTGTACAGGAAGTAAACAATGCCATGGATCAGATTAAAAAGCAGATAGGTTTGTTTACTGTATAGATGCTGAAACAAGTTCAGCATGACAACAATTTCGAAAAAACAGAATGTCATCCCGAACTTGTTTCGGGATCTGTTTGATAAATAGATGCTGAAACAAGTTCAGCATGACACTGTCACCCTGAACACAAAGTCTTGTCACCCTGAACACAAAGTCTTGTCACCCTGAACTTGTTTCAGGGTCTTTTTTATACCTAAATATTAAATTTCTCCAAAACCAAAAAAATACTACAACGTTATAGTATACAGTATTCCCATAATGTATTATTATTTAGTATGAGGAAAGTGTTTTGGAAACTAAAAAAGTAAAAAAAGGTGTATCTCTGGGGTTCAAACTGGCCCTTATTATCGGATCTATTGTACTTATATCCCTTGGTGCTGTTACCATTTTGAACAGCGTTCTTGTTGGAAATGACGTAAAAGTTACAGCGGAAGATAACAATCTTTCAATCAACTCCCGTTCTGCTTCTACCGTTCAAGATAAGTTTTCTACTATAAGATCGAATGTATTCCAGCTTCTGGATATGATTAGCGTTAGTGCCGGCGGCCGCAATTCGGCTTTTGCAAAGCAGGCAGAAAGTTTTTTCTTTGAAAGAAATCAGGATGTGGCTTTTATTTACATTCTGTCGGCCGATTCTGTATCAAATCCTAAATCTTCCGATCATAAACTCTTAAATAATTCCTTTTTCACTTCCAATGAGATTGAATCTTTTACAGTAAACGACTTCCTTACTGCCAACGAGCAGAGCCTTGGTCGAAGCTGTGCAGGTGAAACAATCGCCTTAAACGCATCTCCATTTTTCTCAACACCTTCCATGGCACTTTTATTTCCATATAAAGAAAATGGTTTTGATCAGACTTGTATCGTAGGATTTTCCATTGAATCAATTTCCGACATTCTTGGAACCAACTCTACAAACACAACTTTCATGATCAACGATTCTGATGATATCCTCAGTCATCCGGATACAGACCGTGTTCTTGTAGGTGAAAGCCTTAAAAATCATCCGCTGGTGCAGATGGTTCGGGAAAGAAACCAGAACAACGAAGATGCACGTCAGGTGGTTTACAGCGAAACTGGTGAAGATGGAAAACCAGTTCAGTACTACGGTGCCTACGAAAAGCTTTCCTTCGGCGACATACTTATCTTTACAACAGTTCCAATGGATCTTGTTCTGGAAACCGTTCGAAATACTAGAACCAACAACATCTACCTTACACTTGCCGTATTCTTTATTTCTATTATATTGGTTCTTACTTATGCACGATTTGGAATTACCCGTCCGTTGAGCCGCCTTACCCGGGCAGCAGAAGATATCCAGGACGGTAACTTCGAAACACATATTTTTGATAAACTCAGAATGAACCGCTCCGACGAAATTGGTGTATTAAACAAGGCCACAAAAGCGGAATTGGGATTTCTGAACACCTTCAGTAAGTTTACAAACAAAGGGGTTGCTAAAGCCATTGCCCGAAACGAAATTGACTTTGAACCTCACCTTAAAGACATTACAATCTTCTTCTCGGATATCCGTGGATTTACCGCCATTTCCGACGGTTTTAAGAACAAGTTTGGAAACGATTCTCCGCGGGAAATTATTGGATTCTTGAACGACTACATGGGCCGCATGGTTGACTGTATTACTCTTAGCGGTGGAAACGTAGATAAATTTGAAGGTGATGCTATTATGGCCGTTTGGGGAATCCTTCGTGACGACAATATTGATTACGAAAAACTTCCTGAAAACGATCCAAAACGCATTGAAGCAGAAAAAGTGCACATGGCTCACGTTCGTGAAGATGCTGTAAATGCTGTTCGCGGTTCACTTGCCATGCGTTACTCTCTTATGAAATACAACAAGGATGCAGCTGCCTTTACGGAAGCTCACAAAGACGAACCTAGAGCCCAGTACAAACCTCACATTAAAATTGGTCGCGGTTTGAACACTGGTCGTGCCACTGCAGGTATTATGGGTTCAAAAGATAAGATGGAATATACGGCCATTGGTGATGCAGTAAACTTTGCCAGCCGTACCGAAGCTTCCAACAAACCTTGTGGTACCGACATGCTTATTACCCAGGACACTTATGATCTTCTGAAAATGGATTATATCCGTTGTAAAGAAAACAATTTTACTTTGAAACCAGAAAATGAAGCCAACGAAATTGTAGTTGAAATGATTCCTGTTGAATTTGAAGTAAAAGGAAAAGGTGCACAGCATTTCTATGGCGTAGTTAATATGCCTAATTTTGATATTGTAGAGTTTTTCAGCAAAGGTGATCCTGATTTCGTTCTTGATGATGATTGTGCTATCGCATTGGGAAAAACCGGTCCAAAAACTCTAAATGAAGTTCGAACAATTCTTGGAATTGATATACCGGAATTTGAAAAGGTAAACCTTGATGAAGAAGAAAACAAGATACAGATCAAGAAGTAGTTACCTTCCATACTCTGTCAGCGTATTTTTATGTCTTCTCGGCTTTGTAGCAAGCATCTATCTGTTCTATCTGAATTTTAACAAGATTCTTTCTAAGAACGAAGAGCCAATTGCTACAGTTACCTTTAAGTATAAAACAGCACAGCGCAAATTCCTTGGTCGAAACATCTGGGACCGTTTGCAGCAGGAATCCCCTGTTTATAACGGAGATACAATCCACACGGCAAATCTTTCTGAAGCTGTAATTATTTTTACCGACGGTAACAGGGTTGAACTTAGCGACAACTCAATGGCCCAGATTTTCATGCAGAAAGACAATTCCATTAAAACAGAACTTTCTTCGGGTTCTGCCTTTGTTGATTCCACTGATTCTCAGAATAAGATGATTCTTTCTGCCGGTGGAGTAGAAATCAATCTGGAAAGCGGATCTTCTTTAAGTGCAGTTTCCGGCGACGACAGTTCCATGGCCATTAAGGTTATTTCGGGAAGTGCTACTTTTGATCAGACCAACGTTCTTGCCGGTGACGAAGTTTCTGTTGCAGGTGAAAGTGTAACTCCATCAACACTGAAAGTGGTTTATCCAAAACCTTCCGAAAAGATTCTTTACCACACAGAAGAGCAGAAGAGCGTTCTTTTCCAGTGGCAGCTAGAAAAAGGTGATGAATCGGCAGAAGATGGGCTTAATCTTTACATTGCCACCGACAAAGATTTTAGAAATCTTGTGAAGGTAATGGACGTAACAGAAGAATCTTCCATTATCATTTCTCTGGATGCCGGAAACTATTACTGGCGCATTGGAAATAAGGAAGTTGGTTCTCAGGGTAAACTTCAGATTATTAAATCTCTGCCACCTGAGCTTATTACTCCTTACAACGATTACGAATATCAGTTCAGAACAAGAGCACCTTCCGTTCGCCTGCAGTGGTCGGAAGCCGATTATGCCTCTTCATACCGTGTATCAATTTCAAAAACACCGGATTTTAATTCACCAGAAACTGAGCTTCACACAAATAAAACATCCCTTATTGTTTCTTCACTTAAGGAAGGCACCTGGTACTGGCGTGTAACTCCTTTCTATCAGTTGAACCGTGCAGGATACGAGGCTGATTCTGAAACGGGCCGCTTTATTATCAGCAAGAAGACTGCCCTTGATGAACCAGTGCTTTTCAAACCAAAGAACAACGGATACGAAAGTGTAGGTGCCGAACTTGCTCCAATTTCATTCTCATGGAAACAGGATGGAGAAGCCGAAAGCTACAACTTTGTTATTTCTAAAAACGAGGATCTTTCTAATCCTGTTTTCAAAACAAACATAAAAGAAAACTTCCTTAAATACGAAAATTCTGCAAAGCTTGAAAAAGGCGCCTATTACTGGGGAGTAAGTCAGCAGGATGCAGAAGGCACTGTTTCAAAAATGAGCAATATCCGCCGTCTTTATGTTGTTGACGGACAGATGGAACAGCACCTGGTAGAACCATTCGAATTCTTTGGAGTGGCAAGAAACCTTCTGCAGGATACAAAATTCTCATGGAAGAAAAACATGCCTGAATCCTTTACAACTGAGTTCCAGATTGCAAAGGATGAAAACTTTACAAAGCTTGTTTCAAGAACGGTAACTTCAAATACTTCGGCTCAGGGACCAGATCTTTCGGAAGGTACTTACTACTGGCGCATCGTTTCTGTTGATCCAGAAACCGGTACAGAATTTGTAACTCCTTCCCGAGTGTTCTCTGTTCTTGGGGGACTTGCAAAATCTAAGAAACTTAAAGTTTCAAATAAAGCTGTAGCCCGGGAAACAGAACCTTACACCTTTGAATGGGAGCCTGTTGCCGGGGCAGATATGTATAAATTTACTATTTACAGTGTCGACACTAACGAAATAGTTTACGAAGATAATGTTTACGAAGCAAAAGCTCTGGTAGATATGTATCATCCAAAGAACTTTGTAGACAAGGCAAACTACCGTTATGAAGTTCAGGCAAAATCTCTGGCTGTTCCTGGCGTAAAGAGCCGTTTGTCGGGTGAAACTGCAGAAGAAAAGTTCACCCTTATTAAGCTTAAACCGGTTTCTGTAGTGCTTAAGGACGGCAAAAAGACTCTGGAAAATAAGGCAAAACTTTCGGGAGAACAGGTAATTGTAGATCCTTATACAATTTCATGGAGCTCAGTTGATGAAGTTAAAAAAGCTTCTATTACCGTAAACAAGATTATTGGCCTTAGACGTGAACCGGTTCTTGTGATCAATGGTGATGGAAAAGAAAACTTTATTGCTCCAACCTCTGTTCCACTGGATAACGAGGACGGTTTCCGTGAAGGAAATTACGAAATTATTGTAAATGCCTTTACCATGGACGATATTGATATTTCCAACACTCAGGAAAAATATAAGACTTATTTCTCTGTAAATCCAATCAGTCCTTTGGATTCTGTAAAAGGCCTTTCGGTAAATCCTCAGGTGATTGATGCAGATTATGCCAAGGCCAATCCTGGAAAAATGGAATTTAAGTTCAGCTGGCAGAAGGTAACAGGGGCTACTCACTACAACGTGACTGTGTCTCGAAAAGAAAAACGAAAGACCGAACTTCTTTATTCTGAGCGCATTGCCGACGCAACCACATTCCAGTTTGATCTTTTGAACGGTGACCTTAGCGACGAAACAAAAATGGCTTTGATGAGCGGTGATTTTGAATGGACAGTTGAGCCAATCCGCATAATTAAACGAAGTGATGGAAAGGAAATGGTGCTTCAGACTGGCAAACAGGCATCATCTTCTTTCAAGACAGATATTCCTTCAGCAGGAAAAACTAAAAAAGGAAAGGTAAAAAATCCGTATGGCTTGTAGAAAACTGCGCACAGCGCTCCTTTGCATTATGATTTTCCTCCTTCCTGCCAATAATCTGTTTGCCGCTAAAAAGAGCAAAAAAGTTGAAGTGCAGCTGGTGGATGGTGAATCAACCTCTGGTGAAGAATCGGAAGAAGAAACAAATCCTGAAGATTCATGGCAGCTTCTTGAATGGGAAGCCGACGATGTTCAATACACCCTGCGTTTTGCAGTTAAACTGGAACGGAAAAACGAAGAGACGGGAAAATACGAAGAATATCTTGAAACTGAAACAGAAGACAACACCTGTTCTATTAAACTGGAACCGGCTCTCCATCCTGGTGTTTACCGTTATGCAGTTGCACCTTACAACCTTCTGGGCATTAAAGAAGATTATTCTGATTGGGAGGAATTCCGCATTCTTAAAGCTTTCCAGCCGGAAGTTAATGAAGTGCTTGTAAATGTAAACAAGACAAATACAATCTATTTTGATGAATTCAACGACGGACTTCTTACTATAAACGGCCGCAATCTTTTTGAAGTGCCAAAAACTGATACCGACGTTTCTTACACAAATTATACTCTTGTAAACTCCAAATTGGGGATGCTTAAAACACAGCTTTTCCCTCTGGGCATCAATCAGGGAACTCGAAACACTTCAGATGTAATTTTCCGCCTGAACATGGATGATATTGATACAGGCCGTTACTATCTTATGGCAACCGATGCTTCCGGTCTTAGAACAGAAAAAAACAAAAGCAACGAACTTATCATCAAGTTTAAGAAAGCCGTAGACTTTGACCTTGCCGGCGGATACTACTGTCCTGTAATCCTTTTTGATGACACTTTCAAAACTTATATGGGCTCTTCTGCATGGCCATTAAGCCTTATGGGAAAAATCACCTTTATGCCGGTAAAAAAGAAGATCGGTTACTTTGGTGGTGGCTTTGAAGCCTTTTACACCCGTATGGACAATAAGATGGAACACTACGAAATTGGTGGAAACCTGGCTTCCGGATTCCTTACTTTTGTTTACCAGTTCCCGATTAAGCTTAAGAAAAACAACAAACATCTTGCTACAATCGAAATCCACGGTGGTGGCGGTGTTGATTATTTAATGGGTTACCAGTTCAAGTTTGCCCACGATTTAAAATCTGAGACTTTGAACAGTATGAACCTGGCAGTTCTGGCCGGCGGATCCGTTCAGATTTATCTTCTTGGCCGTCTTTATGTTGAAGCAAATGTTGATTTTACAACCAGCTTTATGAAAGACATGGCTTTTGGTGTCCTTAGACCAGGGGCATTGATAGGATGGCAGTTCTAATGAAAAAAACGATTTTTAGTAAACTGATTTCCACATTCCTTTTTGCTACTCTTCTTTCGTCCTGCGAAATGCTTCAGGGCTCTTTCCAGAAACCTGTCAAAGAGTTTTTCAAAGAATACACAGAAAATGCAGTTATTGAAGTTGATGAAATGCCAGACACTTACAAGCTGGATTCAAATAAACTTAAAGCTTATGCAAGTAATAAAGATTTAACACTGAACTTTATTCTGCGAAATCCTCAGAATTATGCACTTAATTTCAGTTATTCTTTTGATAATTCCCTTGTAGCAGCAAAAAAACAATCTGGTGATGTAGTTTTTGTTCAAAGCGAAGATAAGAACAGCGTTACGCTAACATTTTCCCAGAGATTTTTGAACGAAATTGATAAAGAGAATATTGGCGGTAAAAACCTGTCTGGAAAAATCCAGTTATACGAACCAAAAACCGACCGTTATTTTGAACCTCATCACGTTTCTTTGACTTCAAATACAGTGCCTCCTCAGATTCTTGGAGCAGTTGTTATGCTTTACAAGCCACAGAACGGGTCAGAAAATTACATGCTTTGTTTCAATATGCCAAAACTGGCTGGAACAATCCACGAAAAAGACACAAAAGCAATTACTCTTACAGTGCCTGAATTAAATGCCAGTGGCAGAATTGTTTACACCACAAAAACATTTCTTGTAGATGCAATTGATTCTGGAACAGAATCTGGTTTTTCTTTAACAGCTCCAGCTTCCGGCACCCTTACACCAAGTTCTGGTGGTAGTTTTGTTCCAGAAACAAACGGTTATACTCCGGTTTATTATAATACAGGGCTTCCTTTAATATCTGATGAGATTTCTTATACACTAACTTTGATTGACGATTATGGACTTTCGTCTACAGCTCTTATAGGAAATAAAACTCCAAAACTTAATACACCTTCCATTAAAGATGCCAGCGGAAACAGCATTCTGGATAATGCAAGTCATACATTTATTGTTGATGAAGACACAGGTGTTGCTTCAATCTTTATTCGTGAAAGTGGAATATCTACTTATTACAAGGTAAATGAAGAAACCGGACTGGTGGAAGTGGACAGTACAAAGAATGTAACTGGCGCCGACATCAGCTGGCGTGTTCTGAAGGAAGATGGAACGGAATACATTTCTGGTACCGACAATAGTTCAGTTGAAATCAAACTGCCAACCGGAAAATATACTATTCAGGCCAGTGAATCAAAATTAAACAATGTAAGTTCTGAACTGGTAAAAACTGCTGCAGCCGGTATAATCATGAAGACTTTACCAAAATATTATGTAAGCAGTTCTGGTGATGATGAAAATACCGGTAAACGAACTTCGCCTTTCCGAACAATTCAGAAGGCTATTGATGAAATTGAAGCCAATAATGAAGCTTCTGGTACAGACACACCTGGTGTAATCAACCTTATGAGCGATATTCAGATTACAGCTCCGATTACATTTAAATCTACAGGTGGAAGCAAGACTAAATCTTATATCTTGGCCGGTTACAACGGAAAACGTAAGATTTCTTATGCTGCAGGTTATAGCGGAAGAATTGTTTATGTAGCAAATGATACAACCGCAAGAACTTTGACTCTCCAGAATCTTGATCTTTCAGGAAATACTGTTGATCTTAACAGTGGTAGAGGTGGAGTTGCATATTTTGATAACACCCAATCTGGCAGCAGACTGACTGTTGAAAACTGTACCATCAGCAATAATACAATAAGTAATACAGGCAGCGGCGGTTTGATTAGTGTCTCTCTTTCTCTTGTAATCAGCAACTGTGTCATCAGCGGCAATAAAGCAAATGTTAAGACGACTGCAGATATACAGGGTGGTCTTTTCTACGCTAAATGGCCTAGTTTGAAAAATACAACCATGGAAGGAAACGCTGTTGATCTTTCTAGCTGTGAAAAACCAGATAATATAAAAATTAACGGAACTGTGGTTCATTCTGAGCTTAATATGGTTCTTGATGGTGTAACATTAAAGAACAACAACGTCATCAAGGGGACTTATGTCAATACAGTAACATCAAATGGAGTTGTACATAGTGGCACAAATTACGAAGTCTCCGGCAAGAACACAATCACAGGCAACTTCTTTGTAGACGGCGAAAAGAAAACTGCATCAAACATCTACCTTAAGTCAGGAAAAGCATTGACTGTTGATGGAGACCTTTCCGGCAGTAAGATTGGCGTAACTACAGCTGACGCCCCGGCATATGCGGCACCTGTAAACATAACTACAGGCTTTGGTGCAAAATGCGGAACAACAAAACCTTCTGCCGTATTTACAAGTGACCAACAGTATGTAATAGGTTACAACGGTACAGAAGCCGCAATTGCAGTTTCATCCGCCGCTATTGAACCTGAACTTTACGAAAACATTGAAGTCCGCTGCGGTACAAGCATCCTTTATGATCCTTCTGTTGTTGGTGATGCTTCTGGAAGAACTGTTTCATTTAAGGTTTATGATAAATCAACTGGTAAAGATGTTACGGACAAAGCAAACCTTAAATTCACTGTAAAATATCTTGGATCAAGTCTTGGTTCTGAATATGTAACAAAGAATGCTTCTTCTGTTGTATTCAACACAAATGTTGGTATTGGTTTCTACTATATTACTGTGGAAGCAACTGTAAACGGAACAAAATATATTTCAACTCATCCAATAGAAATTAAAGAGATTCCTCTGGCAACGGAATTTGCTTCTGCTCCTGTCAATTATACCGTATTTGGAATTGCAAGCCAGGATGATATGGGAAATCTTGCTGTGTGGGTTCAAGGACAGCAACGTACTTATACAGTTTATCTCCTCAAAGATATAACGCTCAGCAACTTCAGTACAATTTCTAAAAGTTCAAGAAGTAATGCCTTTACTGGTACATTCGATGGAAACGGACATACCATCACAGTTACAAATGTAAATCGATATAATTATCAAGGTCTGTTCTATAAGCTTGGAGCAAATACAACAATCAAGAACCTGACGATGGCCGGAGATATTTCTGTTGATGGTGATATAGGCGGATTTGTGACCACCAATCCTAATGATAACAGTAATATCAGAATTGAAAACTGTGTAAATAAGATGAACATCACAAGCTCAGGTACCAATACAAGTGCCGCTGGTTTCGTTAATGTAGGTGGTGGCGACAATAATAAAGTAAAAATCATTAACTGTTTGAATATTGGAAATATTAAAGCATCAAATAATGCATCCGGAATAGCAAACACCAAAGCTAATATCTATAACTGTAAGAATACGGGAAGCATCATTTCTGATAGATATGCCGGTGGAATTACATATGATGGATCTGTTTATAGTTGTGTTAACAGAGGCAATGTATCAGCGACGATGTATAATGCAGGTGGAATATCAGTCTATAGTAAAATCATTAAAAACTGTATCAACTATGGAACAGTAGAGGGAAAAGACTGTGTTGGTGGTATTGTTGGATTTTCTTCGGATCCTGAAATAAAGAATTGTATAAATCTGGGTAAAGAAAACCATCTTTCAGCTGGTACTCTCAAAGGTGCAATTATTGGTAACTGGGGTGGCAGTTCATCTAACTTAAACAACAATTATTTTGATTCAGCTGCAAATGAAGGATTGGTCGGTATTGGAAGCAATCCAACTTATGTTGCTCCTTATGCATATCCATTCACCGCAGACGGCTATGCTTCAACAGTGAAAGAGCTTGTAACAATTGGATCGTTCAATTCTATAGACGTAGTTTCTCTTCTTAATGAATGGGTTAAACAGAACCCGGCGGCGGCGTCAGCTCCGGCCTACAGCCTGTGGACTTACGATGAAGACGGTCTTCCAAAACTTATGTGTGAGGAATAAATGATGAAAAAGTTTAATTTATTTTTATTCAGTTTGATTTTTGCTACAATCTTTGTTTCCTGCACAAACCCGCTGCTGAATCCTTCTTCTGGCGGTGAATCTAAAAATTCTTACAATATCCGTTGTTCCATTGCTCAGGAGTTTGATGATTCAAATAAAGTACGAACAGCATTTCCGTCTGCAACCGGAGAAACTTTTTCGTACAAGGTCTATCTTAATTGCGGAAGCGAATCTTTCAGCCAGGATGTGCAGGCTTATGATGGAACAGACTTTTCTATAAAAGTTCCCCACAAAGGACTATGGGAACTTCGCGTTTATGGAGCAATACACGGAGATCCTGTTTCAAGCACACAATACATTTTAAAATCAGAAAAAATCTATTACCTTAATGTAACAGACGAAACTCCATCTCCATTCCAGAAGATTATTGTAAAACCTGTAATGACAAGTGGCGTTACAACAGGAACAATTGATTTGCAGGCTGAATGGGATGCTGATACCGGCATTTTTGAGGCTGAATGTATATGCCCTGAACTTTCATCGTTTACAGTTACTAACAATGGAACAAGTGTATCTCTTAATGCTGACAGTGTTCCTTCTGGTTCCTATACCGTAGATTTTGATTTCTATAAGGTAGAAGGCGAAGCAAGAATCCTAAAGTACAATGTTACAGAAATAATAAATGTCTACGACGGCTTTACAACCGACACCTGGGTAAAACATGGTGATGACGAACATCTTGTGGTAAGTGGAACTCCGGCAACAACAACTTTTAAGGTAACTGGGGACCTTGTAAAAAAATTCCTTCTTTCTTCTATCTATGTTGATTCAAATGTAGCTGCAGATGCAATCCAAACAGGAAGTTTTGTGGCTCCGTTCAAGACTTTTGATCAGGCATGGGCACTTGTAGGCAACAATTTTAACAATGAAAACATGGCTTCATGCACAATCTATCTTCGCGGTGACAGCACAGAACATAAGGTTTCTGCAGGAACTTCAACATATAATATTAGAGCCTCAAAAAAACTTACAGTCAAAAGCTGGGATGCTTCTTCTCCTGCTGTTCTTGTAAGCGAAGGAAGTGATACTTTCTTTACAGTTTTAAATAACGGTACTCTTGTTCTGGACAATATTGTTGTTGACGGAAACAATACTGTGCGTACAAACCTTGCTAATGGAATTACTGATTCTGGCAGCGTAGCTTTAATCAATACCACAATCAGAAACTTCAACTTTGATGATTTTGACCATGCAATTAATGTAGCATCCACAGGCTGTCTTTCTATTTCAGGAAAAACAGTAATTATAGATAATATTCTAAATTCAAACGGAAATAAACAAAATGTTTATATAGACCATCAAGCAGTTCTTAAAGTAGAAGGCATTACTTCGGATTCAAGAATCGGTATCAGCGTTCCTTCTACAGTGGAAGGAGGAACAGCTCAAAATCCAAATTCGTCAAAACATGCGGTGTTTACTTCTGGTTTTGGTCCGTTCAATTCTCTTGTGAAAACAGACGAGGTTTTCATAAGTGACGCGGGCTATTATCCTGCAGTAGATCCTTCAACAGGGGAAGCTGCACTTTATGCAAGCGGTGGCAGAATCGTCAAAAACGGCTATGACATGATTGAAATTAAGTGTCTCAAGTCAAAGATTGTGAATCCAACTTCGGCAAATGTAAGCGGAAGAACTGTTTTGTTCAATCTTTACAACAATACAACCGGCGAAGATTTGACTTCAGAAGCCACATGGAATTTTACTGTAAAATATCTTGGTGCAGATTTACCAGAGACAACCTACTGGACTTCAAGACCAAACAGTGTCGTTTTTAAGGAAAATCTTGGATATGATATCTACAGTATTGCGGCCACTGCGACTGTAGACGGCCTTTCATATACAACTACCCACGATGTAGAAGTGTGCCAGATTAATTCTGTTGCGTCTTTGGGTGAAACTGCTCCAACAGCAACTGCGGCTTCTCCTGTTACACTCAGCGTTTCAACCCAGGCAGAACTTAAGCAGATTTCCGACTGGACGCGGGATCAGAAACATCTTGAAAACGTAACGATTATTCTTGAAAAAGATATTGAATGTACCAATTACCAGAGTATTGGAGCTGTTTCTGGAGAAGCATATTCCAGCGATGATAAATACTTCAGTGGTATTTTTGATGGAAATGGGCATACAATTACAATAAAAAACTTTGACAATACAGATGAGTCTTCAAAAGCTTTGTTCATTGGAAACCGTGATAATTCAGAAGTTAAAAATTTAATTCTAGAAGGAACTATTAAATCCACAAAAAGTTATACTTGTGGTTTTATAATGGCTCCAAGAGGAAATGCAAAAATTACTAACTGCATAAATAGGATGAATATAACAAGTACAACTTATGCTGTGGCGGGATTTGTATCAGGTGGTTATACAAATAGTATTGTAATAAGGAATTGTCGCAATGAAGGAAATATAACAGGAAGTTCTAGTGTTGCAGGTTTTTATGCAGCGGCGTTGGTGGCTGGGGGGACAATTGATAAGTGTGTAAATACAGGGAATATAAAAGGATCTTCCACAAATTCTTCGAAGATAGGCGGAATTCTGGATTCTGGATCTATAAGTATCTCTAACTGTATAAATAAAGGAACAATTTCTAACGGCTCTATTATTGGTGGAATTGCTGGTCAAAGTTACGGTCAAACTGGTTATGGTTATATAAAGAATTGTTTAAATACAGGTTTAGTTGAATCTTCTAAAGAAAATATTGGTGGTATTTGTGGAATTGCTGGTCGAAATATGGATGGCTGGAAAATTTCAAAAATTCAAAACTGCGTAAACCTTGGTCCTGTTTCATGCAACAGTCCAACTGCCACATCTGTAGGAAACATCATTGGTCTTAAATATGACAACAACGAGTACACTATAAAAAACAATTTCTATCTTGATCAGAATTCCTACAAAGGAATTGGCGGCACTGATGACGATCTTTCTTCCGGCATTGAAACAACAGCCTTTATTCAGACAAAAGCCAGTTGTGTGGCTTACGTTCCTAACAGCGCATACGGTGCATCTTCCAAAGATGTTGTTGATATGCTCAACATATGGATAAAATCTGCTTCCGGCGGAAATGATTCGTCTTTTAAAACCTATGTAAAATGGGTCTATAAAACAGATTCATCCGGAAAGGCTTATCCATATCTTACGGAGGTAGAATAATATGAAGAAGACAATTAATGTTCTGTTTGCATTTACTTTTGCACTTTCCTGTTTTTTTACTTCCTGTGCAAATCTGGAAGACAGTTTTACTTCGGAAAACGGAGATAACGGGGGAAATCCTACTTATTCAATAAGCGGAACTGTAACAGGACTTGGTTTTGAAGGACAGGAGCCAAGGGATAATTCAAGAACTGCTATGTCGAATCTTTCTGACATAGAAGAAGAAAATATTAAGTATACAGTTAAGGCCCAAAAGGGGGATCTGGTTGTAACAAAAGAAGGTTCACCTTTTACATTGGCTCTTCCATCTGCAGGTGAATGGACTGTAAGCGCAACTGGTGTTGATAGGACTAATCAAAGCACGGTTCTTTCTACAGATTCCAAGGTAATATTTATAAGTCCAGTTTCTCCAACAGGCTACGTAAATCTTGAAGCAAGACCTGTAATTACAGACGACGGATCTGGAAAGATTAATCTGAGTTTTGGAACACTTCCATTAAAAGTCAGTAGGGTGAGTGTTGTTTGTAATGATGATAACTGGCAAGATTTGATTGATAGTAGCAAATTGACAGTTAATCTTAGCGGAATAAAAACTGCAGACGATGCTAAAATCAAAAGTGGCAGCTACAGTGTGGACATAAATTTTTATGATTCAAATGGTGTGCTTTGTTACAACTGTACTCAGACAATCAATGTTTTCAACGGATTTACCACAAATACCTGGATTAAGCACGGCTCGGAATCTTATCTTGAATATAAAACTGCCGGAAGCCAAAAGCCGGGCAGTGCCGCAGATTTTGAACTTACCGACGCTTTACTTGATCAATATGTTCTAAGAACAATCTATGTAGATACATCTTTCACCGGCACAAGTACTGGAACCTGGCTTGCTCCTTACAAGACTTTGGATGATGCCAGAGATTTTGTAAGCTCAAAACTTTCCGAACTTGGTGAAATTACCCTTATGCTTAGGGGAACTGAAAAAACAGTTGAAGGAACAACTGTATATGAACTTAATTCTTATAGTGAAAACTCTGCTTTATTTACTGTAGGAACAGGAAACACTCTTACTGTAAAAAGCTGGGACATTACAAAGCCTGTTACAATCACCAATAAAGAAGGAAATAGAGGATTCTTTAATTCTTATGGAACCTTAAAGCTGGAGAATATCATCCTGGACGGAACATCTATAAAAAATGGAGACGGGTCAAGATTTGAAAGCGGTGCGATTGCAAGCAGTTCTACTGTAGAGCTTACAAACGTTACCATCAGGAATTTTATTGTAAAACCTGAGACTGCCGAAAGCACCATGGGAAGCGGTGCTGCTTTGAGAATTACAGATGGTACTGTTACATTGAACAGAGTTAAAGTTTTTGATTGTTTGGCTGTAAAAGGTACTAATATGGCAACAGGTTGTGGTGGAGCCATGAGTATTACTGGCGGAACAATAACCTTGTCTAATAGTTCAATTCATAACTGCGGTGCAACCTATGGCGGAGCAATAAATCTTTATGGGTCTTCTACATTGACTCTTGAAAATGTAACCATCTCGGATTGTACGGCAAATATTGCTTCTGGAGGCGGCGGAGGAGCAATTAACGTCAGTGGTGGATCTTTGAAAATTAAAGGAAAAACTGTCATAGAAAACAACAGACGTTCAGACAACACATTGAACAATATAGAACTGGCACCTGGCATTAATATCAACATCAGCGGAACAGGTGCTGAAAGCCGCATTGGAATTACAAAAGATTTTGATGTTGTTGGGGAAAATACAATTCAATTTGCCAGCGATACAACAGCAAACATCAGCGAAAAATATTTTAGTGACGCAGGTTATACAATTGCAAACACTTCTGGTAAAGGCTGTATTGCTAGAACAACTGGTGTTCTTGGTGCAGGGTATTACGAGGATGTAAAGTTTGCTGCGGATGAAACAGAATTCTTTGTTGGTGAAGGTACAAGCACCATTACATTCTCTGCAAAAGTTGGAGCAGGTACAGATCCTGTAGCAATTGATAACTGGAACGCAACGGTAACTTATGCCGGCATTGATATTACAAACCGTGTTGAAGAAGAAACAGCGACCGAAGACAAAAAATCCTATAAGATAGTTCTCCCATCAACTTTCCCGGAAGGTAATTATTACATTGCTGTAAAAGGTGACTATAACGGGGTGACTTATAGTGGAAATCATATAATCAAAATAATCACTCCAACTCCTGTAGCTACGTATGCGGAATTATCGGCCGCAATTGCAGATGCTCACATCAAAGCTATTAATCTTACTGCAGATATTGTATGTGAAAACACTATTGAAATAAGTCGAAAGTTGACTATTTTTTCAACTGGAAATAAAAGCATCTCATGTTCTACTGATTATGTTTTCAATGCAAATTCTGGAGCAGACTTGATTCTAAAGGACATTACTTTTGGTTCAGGTAAGGCTGCTGTCAATGTTAATAGTGGTGCTAGCGTAACTTTGGACAGTGGAACTATAGTTAGTCCAAATGGAGATTTGGTACCAATTAAATCAGCTGGAACATTATATATAAAAGAAGGTGCAAAGATAAAAGATAATACAAATGCTCCAAGTACAAAAATCGGTGGTGCTATTTATCTTACAGGTGGAAATTGCTATATGACTGGAGGAGAGATTTCAAACAACAAAGCATATGAAAATTCTGATAGTTGTTCAGGCGGGGCAATACGTATAGAGTCAGCAACCTGTTATATATCTGGTGGAAAAATATATGGAAATTCATCATGGCGTGGCTGTGCAATTTATATGAACCCAGCTACTCTTTATATTTCTGGCAATGCAGAAATATATGAAAACTCTGGAGTATCGGATGGAGCAATTTATGTAAAATCTGGAGCTAAATTATATATGAGTGGCGGTTTAATTCGCAATAATACTACAGGATATCGTGGTGGTGGAGTTTACGTATATTCTGGACAAATATATTTTACTGGTGGAAGCATAGTTGACAATATCGACCAAGATAATGAGATTTCAAATGATGTGTATTTTTCCACTTATAATGTTTCTGGCGATAAGTTTGATGCAACTGGAGCAAGCAATGATGCTGTGATTGGTTATTTGTATATAAAAGCAAACCCTCCTTTCTCTTTTATTCCTGGAACTGTAAATATCCAGCATTTTACTTCTGATAACTCGAACTATCAGTATCCATAAAAAAGGGGATTTTATGAAAAAAAATATATTAGTTTTAGTATCAATCGTTTCACTTTTTATCTCCTGTTCAAATTTTGTTGAGGACTCTACTATTGATTTTACTGATGAAAGTTCAACATTTTATACTGTAAAAGGATCTCTTGTTTCGGAAGATTTAAGCGGTGCCGTGCCAAGAAGCGCTTTTCCTTCAAATAATGTTGATTTGAATCCGTATACAACAGAGATTTATTATAAAGCGAGTTCAACAGCCACACAAAGAACACTGTGCGGCACAACAACAGACAATTCTTTTGTGCTTAAGATTCCTGCTCTTGGAACTTATTATCTTGAGGCTGAAAGCTATCTTACTTCAGATGCCAATAAAACAGTTGCCCTTAAAACAAATGAACCTGTGAAACTTACCCTTACAGAAGATGCCCCTTATAAAAATACTGTGAGTTTGTTCCTTAAGGTAATCGTTGGAGAAAGTGATGCGACTGGATCTATAGGTTTATATATGAAGTACTTTGATCCTTTCATAGTTATACATTTTGAAATCACAGAAAATGGGATTTTTATTCATGATGGAGATCTTTATGATAATGCTTCAGTGTATGGGAAATCTGGTGTCACTGCTGGAGTTCATAACTATGTATTTTCTTTTTATGATGGAATCTATGGTAATCTGGTCTACCAGTGCTATGAATCAGTCACAGTCTTTCCAGGAAAAACCACCGACACTTGGGTAACCAATGGAAATGCGGAATACTTTTCAACAGAAGTAATTGGCGGTAAAGAAACTGTTGTAATGAACATTACACAGGAGTGCCTTGATAATTTTGCCCTTACCAATTTTTATGTAAAAGAAAGCGGCGACGACAGCAATAACGGTTCGTATTTTACGCCTTTTAGAACATTAGATAAAGCTCTGTCAAAATGTACAGTTGCTGGTGTGAATTATTCAATCAATATTGATGGGGACTACACACAACCCGATAACATCACTGTACCGGCAGGAATCAGACTGAGGATAAACGGATTGGACACTGGAAAAACTAAACTCATACGTTCAAGTTCCGAAAGTTCTCCTTTTATAACAGTTTCCAATGGTGCCGTAGTAACAATAAATAACCTGGGTATTGAGGGTACCGATACACTTATAACATATGATGGTACAACTGGAATATATAATGAAGGGACACTTACTTTAAATAACTGTACCGTTTCAAAATTCAAGTCCAACAAATATGGCGGCATACATACAAAAGGAAAATTGGTCACAAAGAATACAGAAATTTTTGGAAACGTGGCAAACGATGCTGAAAATGGCATTGCCGGCGGTGTTTTTGTGGAGTCTGGTACCTTTGAATTTCGCGATGGATATATTCATGACAATTCTGCGGCAAAGGAAGGCGCAGGAGTATATGTCAATGATTCAACCTGTACTTTCAAGATGTCTGGAAGCGCACATCTAACTACCGATAATGTGGTTTATCTTAATAATTCATCATTTGTAACTATAGACGGAGATTTGACATCCGACACTGCGGCAAAAATAAAACTTTCCTCATGTGCAAATGCAAATAGTAATAATCTCGAAGTTCTTAAGCCTGAAAATGGAGCTAGTGTGGATAATTATGGAAAGTTTAAAATGGACAAATATTCGTATAATGATGGCCCTTATACATATACGTATACCTTAGAGGGAAATAAAATTAAGCGTTCTAAAAGCAATAGAAGATAGCTTTTAGCAAATGTCAGCTGTTGTGCGGGGGCCAACAAAAATGAAAAATAAATATATTTTTGTATTATCATTTATTTCGTTTCTCATAATCTCCTGTTCCAATCTTATGGATGCAAGAGAAGAAACACCTGCTGACACAACACCTGCTGCTTATACTGTAAGCGGAAAACTTGTTACAGAGTATGAAAGTAACGTAGGACCAAGAAGCGCATTTCCTGCAAACAATATTAATTTGGCTTTGTACACAACAAAATTTTATTATAAATCAAGTCCTACAGCTACAGAAAGAACACTGTGCGGCACAACAACAGACAGCAGTTTTGAGCTTAAGCTTCCTTCTCTTGGAACTTACTATCTGGAAGCGGAAAGTTATCGTACTTCAGATGGCACAAAAACAGTTGCCTTTAAAACAACTAGTCCTGTGGAACTTACCCTTACAGAAGAAGCCCCTTTTAAAAACAATGTAAGAATGCTTTTACATATTGTTGTGGAAGAATTTGATGAGGATGATCTACCATATGGGTATATAAAATTAAAAATTAAATATGTACCAGAAATAGTAAAAGTTACTAAGGGATATGTTTATGATTCTGGAATTCAACATGAGTCTGAAATATATATAGATGACAACAATATATGGGAACAGTCCGGCTTGTTGGCGCGACCTAATACCTTTGTATTTAAATTCTTTAACGCTGAAGATGAATTAGTCTACCAGTGCTATGAATCAGTCACAGTCTTTCCAGGAAAAACCACCGACACTTGGGTAAACAATGGCAATGCAGAATATTTTTCACCAGAAACAATTGATGGTAAAGATGTCCTTGTAATGAACATCACGCAGGATTGTCTGGACAATTTTGCCCTTACTAATTTTTATGTAAAAGCAAACGGCGACGACAACAATAACGGTTCGTATTTTACGCCTTTTAGAACTTTAGATAAAGCTCTGTCAAAATGTACAGTTGCTGGTGTGAATTATACAATCAATATTGATGGAACAGTTGAAGTACGTAATAGAATTATTATTTCAAAAAACATATTAATCAAAAAAGCAGAGGAAGCGACTTCTGCAAAAATTAAATATTTAGGAACACCAGAACGCCTGTTTACAGTTCAAACTGGCACATTTACAATTTCAAACGTTGATATTGAAGGTCCAGATGATGAATGTGACTTTAACGGTGCCGCTATATTCAATGAAGGTACTCTTATTTTGAACAATGTAAATTTTTCAAAGTTTAAAAATACTGGTATAGGCGGCTGTTTGTATAATGCTGGAGACGGAACCATTTCTATAACAGGTGGAAGCATTACTTCTTGTGCATCTAATCAAGGTGGTGCAATTTACAACGATGGTAAAGATATAGAGATAAAGGATTGTACTATAAGTAGTTGTACGGCCCAAAGAGGGGGTGCAATCTATAATGATAAAGCTAAAAAAATCAAACTTTCTGGCAATACGTCCATAACAAGATGTACTGCTGCTGAATATGGTGGAGGAATTTATTTATACAGCTATGCAAAGGTTTACATGCAGGATAGTGCATCTATAAAGAAATGTACTGCCACCAAAACGAGTGGTAGTGGAATTTATGCTTCAGGAACAGAGTGCAGAGTAGACATGAAGGATTCAGCATATTTGGATTCTGCAAGTGATATATATTTGAATACAGGTGCATCTGTCACTTTGAATGGCAACCTTACTCCACCAGAAGCAACACGGGGAATTGCTGCAACAATTACACCAAATGCCTATACCGGTGGTATTCAAATACTGGATGAAAATACTATCGGCCTTATTGCAGGTAACTATTTAAAATTTGCGTTAACCAGTACAGATGAGGATCCTTCAATACAATGGACTATAGATAATACTGGAAAATTGAAAAAAGAAGTATTAGTTTCTAGTTTAACCGCTGCACCTACTGATACTAATGCAGTATACAAATTAAGTACTGTTGCTGATTTATCAAAAATTGCTGGCTGGGTTAATGATGGAGTAACATTAGTAGATATAAAATTTGAATTAACCAGTGATATTACAATTGATAGTACATGGACTCCTATTGGACATTATGAATATGGTAATGAAAAGTATTTTATGGGACATTTTGATGGACTAGGACATACGATAACTTATAATACTGAAAATGTTGGTCAAAATTTTGCATTCATTGGGGCATTACAGAATGGATCTGTAAGTAATCTTAATGCCACAGGTACAATCAGAGGTACAAATGCAACTTATACTTCACCTATTGTTGGGTATATTGAAGATAGTGGTAATATTTCAAATTGTACTTCTTCTGTAGATATGGAATTATCAAGCTCAGGTTTTTGTGGTGGTATTGTCGGATATGTTTGTATTTACAACGCTGGTGAAATCATTATTGAAAACTGTATAAATACTGGTAATATTACGTGTGAGCGTAATTCTGTCGGAGGAATTGCTGGAGCTGGTTATGGAGGAGTTTTTAAAAATTGTATCAATAACGGAAATATTACAGCCTCGGCTATGGCTAGTGGAATTGTAGGACAAATAAGAAATAATCCGACTGTTACGAATTGTGGAAATACAGGAGATATAACAGTAAACTGGGTAAATGAGAAGGGGGGCAATTCTGGTGCAGGTGGAATAGTGGCTGGTGCTAATTCAAACAATGCGGGATGGGGAAAAGCAACCATAACTAATTGCTGGTCAACAGGAACAATACAAAGTATCAACATAAATTCTAACTGTGCAGGAGGAATTTACGGAAATTTTTCTACCTTGACCAGAAATGAGTGTATCTCTTCTAACTGCTATTATCTTTCAGGTTCTTGTGATAGAGCTGTTGGAAATATTGAAGGTCCTGTAGAGGAAATTTTGATTTTTACTGGCACTCAAAATAATTATACTGTTAATGGAACAGATTTTGTTGATATATTAAATCAAAATGTTTCAGGTGAAATGAAGCGATGGAAATATGGTACCGACGGTTATCCTGTTTTTGAATAGGGTAAAAATTATAATGTTTTTTCTGATATGTAAGCCAGGCTATAAAACCATGTCAAGGCACGCAGCTCATGCTGTGGCAGATTTAAGTATACGTATTCCTTAGTTGGAAAAAAAATTAATCTTTCTCAAACTTCTAATAAATAGATTTTTTAGCAAATGTCAGCTGTTGTGCGGGGGCCAACAAAAATGAAAAAAAAATATATTTTTGTATTATCACTTATTTCGTTTCTCATAATCTCCTGTTCCAATCTTTTGGATGCAAGAGAAGAAACACCTGCTGCTTATACTGTAAGCGGAAAACTTGTTACAGAGTATGAAAGTAACGTAGGACCAAGAAGCGCATTTCCTGCAAACAATATTAATTTGGCTTTGTACACAACAAAATTTTATTATAAATCAAGTCCTACAGCTACAGAAAGAACACTGTGCGGCACAACAACAGACAGCAGTTTTGAGCTTAAGCTTCCTTCTCTTGGAACTTACTATCTTGAAGCGGAAAGCTATCTTACTTCAGATGGCACAAAAACAGTTGCCCTTAAAACAACTAGTCCTGTAGAACTTACTCTTACAGAAAATGAACCTTATAAAAACACTGTGAGATTGTTTTTGAATACTGTTGTGGGAGAAAGTGGTGAGGGATCTATAGATTTATATATAGAATATGCTTCGAAAGTATATAGATTTACTGTCTATGAAGGTGAAACAAAAATTGATGAGATAACTAATAATTCTATAAGATGGCGTCAAGACGGTGTTGCTTCCAGAGTTCATGATTATGTATTCAGTTTTTTTGATGCAAATGATAATCTCGTTTACCAGTGCACCGAAACAGTTACTGTATTTCCCAATAAAACCACCGATACATGGGTAGACAACGGAAATGCAGAATACTTTTCAATAAAAACAATTGGCGATAAAGAAACTGTATTAATGTACATCAACCAGAAATGTCTGGACAATTTTGCCCTTACCAATTTATATGTTGATCCTGCTGCAGCGGCTCCTGGAAACGGCTCTTATTTTGAGCCTGTAAAAACACTTGCTGAAGCTGTTAGAAAATGTACTGATGATACCAAAAATTACACAATCAATATTATGGGAGATGTTAATGTTGATGAAGAAATAATTCTTCAAAAGAATACAACATTCCAAAAAGCACAGGGGGTGACCTCGGTAAAAATAAAATATACATCAACAAGTAATAGATTATTTAATATTAGTTCATCTGCAACAGTTAAAATTTCAGGAATTGATATTGAAGGACCAGATACGGCAAGTAGTTCATCAGGGGCTGCAATTTTCAATCAGGGACAACTTTATTTGACTAATGTTAATCTTTCAAAATTTAAGAGCAGCTCTAATTGTGGCTGTTTAGTAAATGCTGCAGACGGAAATATTTTTATCACCGGTGGTGGCATAAAAGGATGTGAAGGTATTAATGGTGGAGCAATTTATAACGAAGGTAAAGATATTAAAATTAAAGATTGTACAATAAATAAGTGTACGGCTGCATCTGGTGGAGCGATATTTAATTTTTCCGATAATGTAAGAATCACGCTTGAAGGAAATACTGTTATTGGCGAAGATACAGGTGTAAATGCAACAAATGCAAATTATGGAAATTATGCGTCATCAAGTGGTGGTGCAATTTTTATGTTTCGTGGTAACCTTTATCTAACTGAAAATACAGTTATTGCAAAAAATTACAGTGCCGGTAATGGCGGGGGAATATATTTAGGTTCTGGGGCAAAGGTTTACCTGCAGGATAGCGCTTCGATAAAAAATTGTACTGCAGCAACCAATGGAAGCGGAATTTATGTTTCAGAGGCAATGTGTAGAGTATACATGAAGGATTCAGCATACCTTGATCCTGCAAGTGATGTATGGCTGAATGGAAATGCCAAGGTTACTTTGAACGGCAACCTGACTCCACCTGCAGCAGCAAACGGCATTGCGGCAACCCTTACTCCTCAGTTCTACGATCCTGATGATGATCCTGGCCTAGGTTCATATATTCAGTTGCTGAATTCAGAACCAAGTGGAAGTGGCTTTGTCGCAGGAAATTATTCAAGATTTAAAGTAAAAGAAAAGAGATCTGGAGAATATGTAATTCCTTATACTATCAATGCAGAGGGAAAACTTACTGGAATTAGTCAGGCTTCTTTAGCGGAACTTGTTTCAAGCTTTGATTCTTCAAATAAATATTTGATTACAATTTCTGATCCTAACCCAGATTTTACAACTTTATATGATGCATTGAAAAATAGTAGGTCACAATTTAAGTTGGATTTGTCTCAAACAACTATCACAACTTTAGCAAGTGGTTCTTTGCATGATATGAATAAAATGATAGATGTGTCTTTCCCTTCAACATTGACTACTCTGGAGGCTGGTTCAATTTATTCTTTAAGTTCATCACTTACAATAGAAATACCTGCTTCTGTTACAAATATTACGGGAAATCCTTTTGCAAAAGTTACAGCAAGTATTAGTTCTCTTAGCGTAAGCGATACAAGTTGTAATATAACTTTGGAAGAAGGCAATTCAAATTACAAAATGATAGATGGAGTTATATATACTAAAGATGGAAAAAGATTAGTTTGCTACCCTAAAAGTAAAACAAATACTACTTTTACAATTCCAGATGGGGTTGAAGTAATTGGATACGGTGCTTTTGCAGGTAATTCAAAATTAACAGAAGTAACTTTCAATGATGGACTGAAAACAATAGAGGAATCTGCATTTGCTAAACTTATTAAAAACAAAAAAGTTGTTTTACCATCATCGGTTACTACTATAGGAGACTATTCATTTTCTCGTAATTACGTGCTTGAAACTCTTACAATAACTGGTGGACAACCATATACAATTGGCGAAGGTGCCTTTGCTTATTTAGGAATTCCTGCTCAAGGGGCTATAAAGGACTGCAAGGTTACTATAGGTGAAGGTGTTAGTGAGATTGGTAATGATGCATTTGGTATGTGTAATATCGACAGTTCATCAGAAGATCCTTTGGTTTTGCCGGCATCTTTAACTAAAATTGGAGACTATAATTTTGATCGAGGAAAGGTCAGATTTATAAAATCTCTAGCTGTTGTGCCTCCAGAGGTTGGCTCAAGTAGTCTTTATAGTACTGGAATACAAATAATCTATGTACCAAGCAGTAGTGTAGATGCTTATAAAGCAGCTAACAAATGGAGAGATTATTCAATAGTCGGTTTCTAATTAAGCCAGGCTAAATAACCACCGACGGTGAGCTGAAAAACTTTAGCTTTTTGGCTCACCGGGGCTATGGTATTGTTATATATTTGATGTTCAATGATATCAAACATCATAATAAGCCTCATGTGCATGTTTTTTATGGTGAATTCAGGGCTTCTGTTGCTATTGACGGAACAATCCTGGCTGGCGAACTTCCTGCAAAACAGTTGAAGGCCGTTCAAGAGTGGTTAAAAAGGAATGAAGAAAATGGAATAGTTTATTCGGATAATCCAGAACCTATGCTTACAGTTCTTGAAATCAAACACATGTATAGCGGCGTTTATTTAATGAAATTCTCAAATAATCAGATTCGCCTTTTCGATTCAACTATACTGGCTGGAGAAGTTTTTGAACCTTTAAAAAGACCAGAAATATATGAAAATCCAAAGTTAGAGTTTGGTATTGTTACATGGGATGATGGCCGGATTGATTGTTCTCCTGAATATATGTTTGAAAATAGTTTTGAATATAATACCTCTGAAATAATTGTTGCGTAGTTTTATTCACAGCTCTAGAGCATCCGACGGCAAAGCCGGGGCTGGATGAATATTTTTGTATTTTATCACTTGTTCTCTGTAATTTTTAATGTTATAGTAAGGAAAGTAAGGAGGTGTGGCATGGAATTAGCGAAAGTAACTTCAAAAGGTCAGATAACAATTCCTTTGATGATAAGAAATCTTCTTCAGCTCAAAACTGGGGATAAAGTATTTTTTGAAGAATCACAGGGCCGAGTTTATATTACTAATGCTTCTCAAATAACTCTTTCTTCGGTTCAAAAAAATATGGAAGGAGAAGCAGAAAAGGCCGGTTTTGAAACTGAGGAAGATGTTGTTGCTTATATAAAAGAATTGAGACAGTCTAGATGAGAGTTTTTGTTGATACAAATATTGTTGTTTCTTCTATGGGGTAAATTTTGAAGAGTTTATAACACCTAAACAAATAGACGAAACGAAATTTCCATCAATTCGAGACATAAAAGATTTGCCTGTTTTGGTTTCTGCAATCCTGTCTGATTCAGATATTCTATTGACCGGCGACAAAGATTTTGAAGAAGTAAAAATTGATAAGCCATTGATTTTTAGTCCAACGAAATATTTCGAATTGATACAAGGAAATAAGAAAATTTAAGCCAGGCTATAAAACCACGTCAAGGCACGTTCGTCTTCGACTACCTTAAAACCTTGACATGCTTTTAGCCTCACTCATTTCCTATTCCTGGCAGTTGTAGTAAACACAGGTTGAAGGAACACCTTCGTTCCAATTAGGATATTTGAAAATTGTTTTCCACTGGTCTTGTGTTCCTTTATAGTTGATAGTGGAAAGGCTTGAACAAGATCCGAAAGCCATGTAACCAATTGAGGTAACAGAATCCGGAATTGTTATGGATGTAAGGCTTGAACATTCTTCGAAAGCTTCGTCACCAATTGAGGTAACTGAATCAGGGATTGTTATGGATGTAAGGCTCGAACAATCATAGAAAGCAGCGTTACCAATTGAAGTAACAGAACTTGGAATTTTGTAATTTAACGATTTGTTACCACAAGGATAAACGATTAGGTTTGTTTGGTCTTTATTAAACAGAACACCATTACTACTCATATAGTTTCTATTATCTGGGGCAACCATAATTGAAACTAATCCCTTACAGTCTAAAAAAGCTGCTTCACTAATTGAGGTAACAGAATTCGGAATTGTTATGGATGTAAGGCTTGAACATTCGCGGAAAGCAAACTCACCAATTGAGGTAACAGAATTTGGAATTGTTATGGATGTAAGGCTTGAACATCCTTCGAAAGCACCGGCACCAATTGAGGTAACAGAATTTGGAATTGTTATGGATGTAAGGCTTGAACATCTTCCGAAAGCACCGAGAACAATTGAGGTAACAGAATTCGGAATTGTTATGGATGTAAGGCTTGAACATTCGCGGAAAGCAAACTCACCAATTGAGGTAACAGAATTTGGAATTGTTATGGATGTAAGGCTTGAACATCCTTCGAAAGCACCGGCACCAATTGAGGTAACAGAATTCGGAATTGTTATGGATGTAAGGCTTGAACAATTAAGGAAAGCCCAGTCACCAATTGAGGTAACAGAATCAGGGATTGTGAGACTCATAAATTTATTAGTATTCTTTAGTGCAAAACTTGTTCCGTAAGTCAAATCCAAAAGTTTAATCTTGTATGGAGTATCTTTTGTGTTGCTCGGAAGACCTGCCAGAAAATTACTTAAGTCAGCACTTTTTACTTCATACTATACATTCATTAAATCATAGACATTGCCATTAAACACAATCTTTTTTGTAACAAATTCCTTTGTCTTGGTATTGATGGAAAATTCTGTTCCAAATTCACCTTTTAACGAAGCAATATTACCTGAAACTGAGTAAGTGAGAATTTCGCTAGAAAGTTCGTGTTGTGCACAATCATCTGCATAATATGTGCAACATATTTTTTCATCATACATTTGTTTAACTGTATAAGAATTTGATCCATTAAATACATCGCATCTGCCGTAAAAATCGCTGAGCCCTTCAAAATAATCAACTGTTGACTCTGTATAAACAGCCTCTGCAACAGCACTGTTATTCATTCCTTTTTTGATTGCAATAGCTTTAACTGTCATTGGAGGTTCAATGGCAATTGGGGCTGTGTAACGGGTGCTTTCTGCAGTTGGAACTGAACCATCTGTTGTATAGTAAATTGCGGCACCTTCTGTTGAACAGGTAATTTCTACGGGTGTTCCAGTGGTTACTTCCCCTGATTCTATAGTGAATACTGGTGTTGCAACTGTCTGCTTTGGCGAAGGTTCGGATTTTGAATCTGTTGCATCAACGCTGCAGGCTGCGAAGCCCCAGATTAAAGGGATTAAACTTGTAATTGAAATAATTTTTTTAATTAGACTTTTCATACTTTTCTCCATTTTTTAGTTATTTTATAATACTATAGTTATGGTTTTGTGTTAAGCGTGGACAGACCTTGTTTTTTTTACTTCGGCGAAGCCGGGGCTACCAAAATAGCAATTGACAAAATTGTATGTACAATTGTACAATGAAGTGTGAGACAAAACACCATACTTATTGATGCTTCTGCTATTCTGGCGATTCTCTTAAAAGAAAATGAAGCTGTGGGCATCTTGGAAAAAACAAAAAACACGCTTTTACTGTCTGCAAAATGCCTGCCTTTTGAAATTGCCAATTCTCTTTCCAAGCAGCTTAAGAGGCAATTGATTTCTTTGGAAAAGGCTCAGAAGATTTTTTCAATATTTAACAGACTTCCAATTGAACTAATTGATGTTGATTTTAATAGTTCGCTGGAATATTGTTCGAAAGAAAATCACTATGCTTATGATATGTTCTATCTTGATTGTGCTGTAAAAAACAAATGTCCGCTGCTTACTCTTGATAAAAAGCTTTCTGAAATTGCGGTGAAGAGAGGTGTTTTATGTTTGTAATGACTTATTCCCAGGCCAGACAAAATCTTTCGTCTTTTTTAGATCGGGCAAAATTAGATGGGCAGGCTCTGATTAATCGCGCTGACGGCTCTCAGTTTATAGTAACTCCGGTAAATAACAGCAACATCACGGCTTCGCCTCTTTTTGAATTGTATGAATACGCACAAAAAATTGACGAACCTTTCCAAAAACTATCAGTAGAAGAAGTAGTGCAAATGCTGAACGAAGACCGGGAAACTCGTGCCGAAAATCTGATAAACGACGCCACCGGTAAAAGTGCCGCCAAATTTTTTAATTCTTTCAATAAATAAGAAACGCAAATGAAATATCTTGTAGACAGTGAAACCGTTATTGATTTTTTTAAGGGAAAAACAGAGCTCTTTCATCTATTTGATGACACTGAAAATGTTTTCATTTCAGCAATGTCTGTAGGCATCCTGTATGAGAAAGTTTTGAAAGCAGATAATCCTGATGAAAAATTAGAGATAAGCAAAGATTTCTGCCAGTTATTGAATATTCTTCCTGTAAATGAAGCTATAGCCGAAAAATATGCAGAATTAAGCACAAAGTACAATGAGCTTAATTCTGCATTTATCTGGCTATGTGCAACTGCAATCGTAAACGATCTTGTTTTAGTTTCATCACATCCAGAAATCTTAAAGATTAAAGAAGTTGTAACAAAGCAGTTTTAATCTGAAAAACCAGTGCAAGCCTGGTATTGACCGATACATCCCTTACAACCGGCGAAGGAATTCAAGGAATTGGGCGGCGGTTGGAATTTCTTCGGGACTGAAGTTTATGCCGTCAGAAAGGGAAATTATTTCGTTCTCTACACAACCAAGAATGGCATCAAAATCTTTGGAATCCAATGGCACGTCCTGAATAGGAGATTCACCTCCAAGGCGCATCATCTTTGAATAAAGATTTGATTTGTCGCCTAAAGATTTTTCAAGCACGTAAAGATTCCACAAAAAGCGGGCAGAAAGAACTCGGGTTACAAGCTGATTTTTCTGAGGTACGTCCAGTTTTACAGAAACAGGTTCTTCCGAAGAAAGAGGCAGCAAAAGTCCATCTTTTACAACTCTTGAATAAAGATCATTTTCGGAAAGTTTTTTACCGGCGTTCTGGCGGAAAAGGTAATCACTTGAATCCTGGGTAATCAAAAGCATCTGGCCAACGGTAATCTGACTTTTCTGAAGCAGGGAAATAATCTTGTTGTCCTGAGATGAATCATCAATTGTTTTTAAGCGCCAGGCATTTTCACGCACAGGACCGTAATGTTCTCTGTAAAACTCCGGAAGATCAATAAAGGCGGTGTCCAAAAGAGCAACACATTCCGTAAAGTTGGCATTTTTGTACTGAGAAAGGCCCCGTTCAAGAATAATAAGACTGTTTTCACTGGCCCCTGAAATTAAGTTTTCATCATTAAGATTGTCTACAATGCCAAGCCGGCTTCCAAGAATAATGCCCTGGGAATCACCTTTTGATGCATTGTGAGAAAGCTTGTAGTAATCCTGTGCCTTTGATTTTTTATTCTGAAGAAGATAAACCCGGCCGGCCAGAGCATAAAGACGGGCTGCAGTTTCTTTCTGAACCCCGTTTATCTGAAGCTGCTCGTTGATGCTGGAAAGAAGGGCGGAACAATCGGAAGAAAAATCTTTTCGAAGATAAGCATTCTTATCCTGCAGCACACTGGCATCCAAAGCAGAAAGTTTTTCTTCCAGCTCAATAATATCTTCAGTCTGTGCAAAAAGATCAGAAGAAACAATCATGTCTTTTTGAAGCGAGGCACAAGAAGTAAGACAGATGGCCGCAATGATAACAAAAAATCTACGCATAATATCTCCCGTTTATTTTAAATCATAAACATTCAGTTTTTTATCGATTGAAAGAACAAAAAGGTCTTTTTTATTGTCGCCGTTTACATCACCAAGGGCAGGGAATCCCCATCCTGCAACAGGGAAGTCGGGCAGCAGTTCAAGATTCTCGTTGAAGGCGTAAAGTGTATTTCCATCACCACAGGCGTAAACAGTGTCATCAATAACTTTTACAAAAGGACTTTCTGCAGTGGTATAACTAAACTTAACGCTGAGAATGTTTCCGTCAAAGGTGATTTTGGAAAGTGTACAGTCGTTGGAAATAACATAGAAACAATTGTCACCGGCAATGGCATTTTCATTAAACACGCCATCAATTTTTACAGGGAAGTTTTCAACAGGCTCGTTGTTTTTCCAAAGATAGAAATTTCCGCGCTGGGAAATAAAGGCTTTGTACAAATCACCTTCCACAGCTTTAAGGGCCGGAGATCCAAAGGCAATTTCGGTAAGATTCAGATCTTCTTCCGGAACCAGACAGCGGTTTTTTACAGTAAGGATTTTACCAAGGAAGCTTTTGTCGTACATGGAAATGTATTCGTCATCTCCAAGGTATTCCAGGGAAACTGTGGCTTTTACACCACCCATAAGAGGCAGTTCCATTTTGCTGTAAGTGCCGTCGGAATCTATGAAAACAAGATTTTTGCTTTCGGTGGTGAAAATAAGTGTGTTGTCGTTTGCAAGAACAGGATTTGCACTTGGTTTTTCGCCAATGTAGATTGGGAAGCCCGAAACCATCTGGAAATCTTTATCAAGAACGTAAACATCTCCCAGTTCGTTTACAATCCACAGATTTTCGGTGCTGTCGTTTTGAGGGACAATGTAGATTTTATCAACAAAACTTTTCTGGAAGATTTTTGTGGAAGGATATTCCATCTTCATGGCGGTTTTGCCGTTTTCTACCCAGAAGATTGATTTTTCGGTGCCAAACAGTCTTCCGTCGTTTCGGCCGGTTAGATCAAGAGGGAAGCCCCTTACAATATTGGAGGTGGATTCAGAATTGGAAATGGCCTGAAGCTGGATTTCCAGGGTAGAATCTATGAATCGAACATCGAAGCGGCCCAGAGAATAGAGCTCCAGAATACTTGAAAGGCTTGCATTCTGTCTAAGAAAAAATGGAATGCTGCGTTCAAGATTGTAAAAGAGGCTCAGTGTGTTGAAGGCGCTCTGGTTTGATGAAACGGCCTTCCAGTTTTCTGTCTGTGTAAGGCGGCTGTCGTTTTTAAGTGCCATGTACACCGAAGAAAGGTTTTCGGCCGATTCTGAAAAGTAGATGAATCCGTCACGAACGGCAAAGTAAGGATAAGGCAGGGAAACATCAAAAAGAGCCAGAATGTCCTGAAGAAATTTAGGCAGTTCCAGGCGGGAAAGGCGGATTCCATCAAGAATAAGGCTGGAATTGTCTTTTATAAGAATTGATGAAAGAATCTTGTCGAATACAAGCTGCCGCTGACTTTCATCGCTAATCTGAATGGCGAAAATTGGATCGTTTTTATTTTCAAGGCCAAAGACTGCAAATTCTTTTCCTGTCCATGAAAAAAGCAGGTCTTCAAGGGTGAGGGAGAAAAATGATTTGCAAAGGCTGTTTGATTTGTCCCAAAGGGCAGCAGTATCCATATTTGTATCAAGCAGAGGGAAGAGGGCGTTTTTTAATTCCTCAAGCGAGCCTGCGTTCAAGAGTGTGTAATACTGAACGGCGGATCCAAGGCGGGAAACAAAGGCCGGCACAGAAGATTTGTGGGTAATAAGGGATGTAAGGCTTTTGTCGCCATTTTTAAGCATTTCCTGGTTCAAAGGAAAATTGGCCTTAATGTTGATGCTTTCGTTGGTCACAGAAAGATCCAGGGATGTAAGGTCGTTGTTTGAAATGTATTCAGTTAATTCTGCGGAAATACCTTCGGTTCCCAGTGCAAGGGCTGCAAGCTGTTTTGAATTGGCTGTAATGCGGATAGGGACATCAGACTTTCCTGTCATCATTTTTTTGTTTGCCTGAGAATATTCAATTTCTCCGGAAACGGCTTTTGCAAGAAGGAATTCGTCTGAAGCTACAATTACAAGGTTTTTTACTGGTTTTACAAAATACTTTGTTTCTTTCTGGGTGTATTCAAAAAATTCAGAATTGCTGTTGTATTCAAGGTCTTTGATGTTGATGTGGGGAAGAACTATAGGAGCCAGGCGGGTTACGAAAGACAGCCAGGAAAAATCCAGGACAGCGGCAAAATCAATTTTACCTTCGTCACCGGTGTAGATGGCGGCAGTTACTTCCCTTGAGGCGGCCAGTTTTACCCACTTGTTGCTGCGGAGATCACTGGCCCGAAGATCCATAAGCAGTTTTCGGGTGCCGGCATTTTCCTGATTTGTAAGAAAAAGATCGGCGGCCTGAAGGTCAAGAACAGGTTCCACCGCGTCCCAAACTGAATCGGCATGAACCGAAATAAAGAAATCGTCCGGCAGGTGCTTAAGACTTTCTGTCTTATTTAAGGCGGAAAAGCCAATCCATCCGCCCAGTAAAAGCACCAGCACAGCCACTATAATAAGCAGTACTTTAAGAAAAACAACAAAAGGGTTCCGTTTTTTTATCTTTTCACTATTTTCCATCATACTCCCTATTATAGCAGAAGATTTGTTATTTCCCTAGCATTTTGTCATGCTGAACTTGTTGTGTTGTCATGCTGAACTTAGGTAATAATGTCATGCTGAACTTGTTGTGTTGTCATGCTGAACTTGATTCAGCATCTATTAATCTAGGTAAAGTAGACCCTGAAACAAGTTCAGGGTGACTTATGGAATAGACCCTGAAACAAGTTCAGGGTGACGTTTTTTTTTGTGTCATGCTGAACTTAGGTAATAATGTCATGCTGAACTTGATTCAGCATCTCTTCCAATGTTTATTCAGACAAATCTTTCCAATCCTTATTGAACTGGTTGACCAAGTTATTCTTCCAGTCTCTTCGCCAGTTTTTTAGTTGCTTCTCTCTCTTTATTGCTGCATTGATATCATTACATTCTTCATAATAAACTAATTTTGTGCAGTTATATTTATCTGTAAATCCTTCATACACATGATTCTTATGTTGCATAACTCTTTTTGTTAAATCGCTTGTTACACCAATATAAAGGGCTGAGTTAGTATGATTTGTCATAAAATAAACATAACCTTTTTCTGCCATATGAGACCTCCTTTATATATAGATCCTGAAATAAATTCAGGATGACGTTTTTTTTGTGTCATGCTGAACTATCTATATTGTCATGCTGAACTTGATTCAGCATCTATTAATCTAGGTAAGTAGACCCTGAAACAAGTTCAGGGTGACGGTTTTTTTGTGTCATGCTGAACTTGTTGTGTTGTCATGCTGAACTTGATTCAGCATCTGTTGATCTAGGTAAGTAGACCCTGAAACAAGTTCAGGGTGACGTTTGGTAGTTCAGGGTGACTTATGGAATAGATCCCGAAACAAGTTCGGGATGACAGTAGTTTTAAGTTCGGGATGACACTGGTATCAAGTTCGGGATGACAGTAGTTTTAAGTTCGGGAAGTAGCGGGAAACGGTCTTTATGTAATTTTTGTATTCTGGGTATTTGCTGCGGCTGATTCCTTCGGCCATTGTGGAACTGCCCAGGAAAAGTACAATCAGCAAAAGGGCACCGATGATGCTCCAGTTGAAAATGCCAACACCAGCGGCCACACTAAAAATGTAGCAGCCAACCCAGGTGGACTGTTCCCCAAGGTAGTTTGGATGACGGCTCACTTTCCACAGCCCTGTTGTGTTAAAGCCCTTGTTGTATGGGGAAGGCAGATTTTCAAGGCTGGTTCCCTGAGCAAGAAGTTCGTATTTTTTAGACTGGAAATCCCACTGCTGTTTGTCGGCAATGGTCTCGTAGATTACGGCCCCTGTCATAATAATGGCGGCAACAATATCTACCCAGTTCAAAGGTGCAGTTGAGTTCATGGAAACCAGGGCTGGGAATGTGGTAAGAAGGATCAGGGTGTTCTGGTAAATTGAGATGAAAAGCAGATTGAAGATGACCCATTTCCAGTGAGGCTGAAACTCCTTTCTTTCCCGAAGATAAATCCAGCGGTAATCTTCTTCGCCTGCCCAGAATTTGATGCTGTAGGCGCCTTTTTTGGCAAAATTATAGGTAAGCCGTCCGCCCCAAAAGGTGGCAATAATGGCCATTATAATAAGTCGAGGATGCATGCCGTCCTGGAAAGCAACTACCCAAAGGTAGATTTCCGGAAGAATGCTCCAAAGTTTGTCCATCTGGCTGTAGTTTCTGGTGATTTCACCCACCACAAAACAATAAATAGCACTGAAGCCCGCAATAATGGCAAGAATTTTCAATGTTGAAAGCTGTGGAACATCCAAAGCCGGTCCAACAAGGAAATACAAGACTGGACATGCAATAATTGACAATCCGATGATTGTTGCAAGTAATGCGTTTTTCATAATTTATGATCCTTTTCGAATTTATTTTGCTTCTGCTATCCAGATGCCCCGCCAGTTTTCCTGCCAGCCGCTGGTCTTGAGAATGGCAGCGCACTTTTCGGCATATTTCTGGCTTGGTGCATCGCCGGCATTGCTTTTGAAAAGAGCAAGGGCTTCTTCAAGTTTTCCTTCGTAAAAAAGATTCAGGCCTTTTTCAAAAGTTTCAAGGCTTTCTTTCTTTTCAAGGTAAGTGGATTCTGTAATTGGTTCGTAAACTGAAACTGCCTCGGTTTTTCCCACAACCTGAACTTTTCCCAGGGGGCGGAAATAAAGGGGACAGGAATCTGTGGCATTGTCCTTGCTGGAAGAGCCATTTTTCTGAGCCTGAAGTTTGGTTTCTTCACTGCACATAAGGTAAGTGCCAAACTGCTTGTTCAGGCCTTCAAGGCGGCTTGCAAGGTTTACGCTGTCGCCGAACATGGTGTAATCAAATCGGCTTTCGCTTCCCATGTTTCCAACAACTGCATCACCTGTATTCAGGCCGATTCTGGTCCACATAGGGCGGCCAACTTTTTTTACAAAGAAATCTTCCATTTTGGAAAGGGTTTCCTGACATTCAACGGCGGCCATAAGTGCTTTAAGACTGTGATTTGGAATATCAACAGGAGCGTTCCAGAAAGCGATGATGGCATCACCTTCATATTTATCAATAGTTCCACCACTTTTTAAGATAATGGAACTCATGGCGCTGAGGTAAACGTTCAGAAGATCGGTAAGACTTTCAGGACTGAGGCCTTCACTTAAAGTGGTAAAACTCTGCACATCGCTAAAAAAGATGGAAATGTTTCGTTTTTCGCCACCAAGTTTAAGCCCCTCAGGATTTTCAATAAGCTGATTGATAACGGCAGGGCTAAGATACTGGCTGAAGGCACCTTTAATAAACCGTTTCTGCTTTCCTTCCAGAATAAAGGTAATGGAATCCATGGCAATTGAAGAAAAAGCAAAGGCAAAAAGCAGATTGATAAACTTAATGTCCACCCGGAAAAGGAAAAGACCGTAAACCAGCACCAGAATAAGGGCAAGTCCAAGAAGATAGAATACCAGAAGGGCAGCGGCTATTTTTACGGTGTTTTTTCGCTTTCCGCACCAGAAAGATCCCAAAGTGCCCAGTGCAGCAAAGAAAATCAGAAGCAGAAGATTTACAAAGCCCCTGGCCGGGATGATAAAGGAATTGGTAAGATAGTTGTCCAGGGCAGTCATGGAAACCCCTGAACCAGGATAAACTTTATTTACGGGAGTAGAGCAGATATCAAAAAGTCCTGGCGCATAGTAAACAACAAAAACATGGGCATCCTGGAAATTGGAACTTTCGTATTCAGGATCCTGGCCCTTTTCCAGAGCTTCAATGCTTTTAAGAATATCTATGGCTGTGTAGTGAGTGTAATCATCAATGCTGCCCTTGTAGTTAAGCTTCAAAGTTCCGTCTTTCTCATAAGGAAGATCATCAAGAGTTTCTCCCATAAGAACAGGCGGCACAAAGCCCATGAAGGTAAGTTCTTCGCCATTTATTGTGTTGGAAATGCGGGTTCTTCGGATAATGTCATCGGAATCTTTGATGCTGGTTGTATTTGCCAGGAAAGCGGCAGAATTTGAAAAAATGTCCAGAGGTTTTAAAACCCCAGGATTTTCTTCGTCGCCATCCCAGAACTGGGCAATAATTGGTTTAGTATTAAGGCAGTTTCCAAGACTTTTTGCAAAGGCTTCATCATCTTCCGGGCCATAAACTGAAGGTTCTGTAAAAAGAATATCGTAGGTGCAGGTGGCGGCATTTCCATCATCAAGATAGTTCAGGATGCGGCCGTAAGTTTCCCGGGGCCACGGCCAGGACCATCCGTAACGGGAAGCGGCTTCGTCAATGGAAGACTGGTCTACCATAATAAAAATAATGTCGTCGCTAACGGTCCGTGATGGTGCACAAAAATTAACGCGGGAATCATAGTTTTTAAGCTCAAGAAAATGGAAGGCCCCCGCCTTGTCCAGAATAAAACCTGCAATCACCGTAAAAATCAGAACTGCAGAAATAAAATGGCGTGAAGTCAGTTTTTTCATAAATCTCCGAAATCTTTTGAACTAAAGGTTTTTCATTACCTGATTGAATCGGTTTGTGCGGATTTCCTCGGTTTTGTAAGAAGGATAAAGGCGGTACTGATCTTTAAGATTGTTTTTTCGGTCTGCAGGAGTTGGATGGTTTTTTCCAAAGCCTGTCTGACCTGGTTTTGTATTCTTATCAATCATATCAAGAACCGAAGCCATGGCATTTACGCTGTAACCGGCAGCAGAAACATATTCAAGGGCTTTTTTGTCGGCGGCAAATTCCTGACTCTGAGGATAACCTGATTCAAAAAGCTTTGCCCCTGTATTGATAACTGATTCAAAATCTTTCTGGATTTCCTTTACTTCATCAACATTGTCGGCGGCGGCAGAAACAATTGCTTCGCCCCAGGCTTTTCCTGCATCTTTTTTACGTTCTGCTGTAATGGCTCCAATATTGTGCTGCAGCTGGATATGGGCAAGTTCGTGGGCAAGAACGCAGGCCAGTTCATCTTCTGACTGTGCACATTCCAGCAGTCCTTTTGTAACCAGAATGTGACCTCCGCTTGTAGCAAAGGCATTAATCTCCTTTGTATCCAGAATGGCAGCGTGATATCCGTTTACCATTTCAAGGGTTTCAGAGTTGGCAATAAGCGACTGAAGAACAAGATTTACATAAACCGTAAGTTCTTCATCTTCGTAAAGCGGATAATACGAAAGGATTGATGCTGCAACACCACGGCCAATGCTGTATTCCTGTTCAACAGTAAAGCCCTGGGCAGCAGTTTCAGATTTTTCTACGGCCGACTGAACGCGACTGGCAGTATCTTTGGAAATAACGCCTTCATTGACGGCAATTTCTGTGGCAATGTTTGTAAGAAGACTTCCCATGGATGCACAGGAAGTAACGGAAATGGCCAAAATAAGAGGGGCTGCAAGTTTGATTATTTTTTTCATTATTCGCCTCCCTTTAAAAGACCGCTGGAAAGAAAGTCGGAAACTGAATCAGGATCAACAGAAAAGGATTCAATAAGATCTACCGGCTCAAAGTTTCCCATTCCGCTCTGGGCGTAAAGATCTTCTACTTCCGAATTAAAGCCTTTTCCAGCCAGTGCCAGTTCCTTTGCGGAAGCTGATTTTGTGGTGGAAGGTTTTCGCTGTGAAAGAAGACTCTTTTTTGCCCAGCCTTTCTGGTTTTTTCGGGCAGCTACTTCAACATAAACCCATTTTCCATCGGCGGAAGTTTGAAGGATATTCACTTCGGTACCAACAGCTACTTTTACGCTGGATTTGGCAAACAATTTAGGCTCATTTTTTAGTGCAAGATTGGTTTTACCATCATTTTTTACGTACATTTTTGACTGAGCAAAACAGGCAAAACTGCACACAAACATTGTAATCAAAATTAATAACTTTTTCATAATCTCCATTGTAGTTGTGACTTAAGCGAATTTCAATATCAAAAATGACGTGTGAAAAGTCTGCCCATTTAAAACTATCATTATGTCCAATTTTCATGCAAATTCCTTATAGAATTTTCTATATCAGGGATTTATAATGGAAATATGAATAAGACAATCTTAAATCCTATACTTCCGGGTTTTTATCCGGATCCAACTGCTTGTTGTGTTGATGGCGTTTACTACGTTGTAAACTCTTCTTTCGTATATTTTCCTGGTCTCCCAATCTTCAAAAGTACCGACCTTTGTAACTGGGAACAGATTGGAAACGTAATTGACCGCCCGGAACAGATGACTTTCCTTGGCGCCGGCGTATCCCGTGGACTTTTTGCACCTTGTATCCGCTACAATAACGGCACTTTCTATGTAATTTGTACCAACGTTGATGACGGCGGAAACTTCTTTGTAACAGCAAAAGATCCTGCAGGTCCATGGTCAAAACCTGTTTTCATGCCAAAAGCTGACGGAATTGATCCAAGTTTCTTCTTTGATGATGACGGAACCTGCTGGTACGTTGGAACTCACCCTGCTCCAGAAGGAGTAAAATGGAACGGAAACTGGGAAATCTACATTCAGAAAGTAGATCTTGCCACAGGTGATCTTTTGGGTGAACCAAAGGGCATCTGGCGCGGTGCCCTTAAAAACTGTATCTGGCCGGAAGGTCCACATATCTACAAAATCAACGGATGGTACTATCTTCTTCATGCAGAAGGGGGTACTGGTCCTGAACACGCTGTTATGGTTGCCCGAACCCGTTCTCTGGATGAAGAATTCGTTGGAAAACCAGCAAACCCAATTTTGACCCACCGTCACCTTGGTATGGGGGCCGACATTGTTTACGTTGGACACGCTGATCTTTTTGAAGACAAAAACGGAAAATGGTGGCTGGTTCTTCTGGCAAGCCGTCCTTACTCAAATGATGGAAACCGTCCTCGCTACTGCAACATGGGCCGCGAAACTTTCATGGCTCCTGTTATGTGGGAAGATGACTGGCCATGGGCAAGCTGGCAGACTGGTCTTGTAGAAAAAGAATACGACACCGACGGAAACGTTCTTCGCCGCTACAACGCAAAAGAAGAAAAGAAACTGGCTGCCCGCAAAAACACTTTTGAAAGTGAAAAACTTGCCTACGAATGGATTTCCCTCCACTCACGCAATACAGACAATATCTTTACAAAAGACGGAAACCTGGTGCTTAAAGGTGCAAACACACTTGGAAGCCTTCAGGAAACCAGCTTTTTGGCACGCCGCCAGATTGACTTCTCTTACGATGCAACAACTGTAATGAGCGCCGATCTTCCAAACGACGGAAATGCCGCCGGACTTTCTTGTTTCCAGAACGAAAACTTCCACTACAACCTTCAGGTGGCCAACAAAGGCGGAAAACTTTTTGTTCAGGTTATGATGCGCAAAGATGGAAAAGACGAAATCCTGGTAGAAAAAGCTCTTCCTGAAGTTTCAGGGGATCTTGCAAAACCTCAGTCTGTTGAAGGCTTCAGCCTTTGCGTAAAACAGAATCTCCAGAAGTTGAACTTCTACTGCAACGGTGAACTTCTTCTTGAAAATGCCGATGCCACATTCCTTTCTGTAGAAAAAGCAGGCGGATTCGTTGGTACTGTAATCGGTATGTTTGCCGTAGGATCAGGCTGCGAAGCCAAGTTCAAATACTTTGAAATGTAGCAGATGCTGAAATAAATTCAGCATGACAACAATTTCGAAAAAACAGAATGTCATCCCGAACTTGTTTCGGGATCTGTTTGGTAAATAGATGCTGAAATAAATTCAGCATGACGGCAATTTTGGAAAAACAGAATGTCATCCCGAACTTGTTTCGGGATCTGTTTGGTAAATAGATGCTGAAATAAATTCAGCATGACGGCAATTTTGAAAAAACAGAATGTCATCCTGAACTTGATTCGGGATCTGTTTAAAAATAGATGCTGAAATAAATTCAGCATGACGGCAATTCTGAAATGGGGGAAAAATGAAACTTAAAGGTCTTTTTGCTGATGGAATGGTTTTCCTGCGCAATGCAAAAAACTGTGTGGCAGGTAGTGCAGAGCCAAAATCTACTGTAACCGTAAAATTCCTTGGAAAAACCAGCACAGTTTGTGCCGACTGGGACGGCAACTGGGATGTTGTTTTCCATACCGGAGACGCCTGTGGTCCTGAAACAATGGAAATCACCTGTTCAGATGGAAGTTCCATCACTCTGAAAGACCTTTACGTTGGGGAAGTGTGGCTCAACTGCGGTCAGTCAAATGCTCAGCTTCCAATGGAACGCCTGAAGTATACTTACCGGGAAGACATGGCACTTCCTGAGAATCCTCTTATCCGCATGTGTACAGTTCCAATCCGCTACACCTTTGGATATGAACAGGAATACGTTGACAATCCAACCTGGCTTCCGGCTTCTCCAGAAACCCTGGGCGGATTTTCCGGAACTGCATACTTTTTTGCCAAGCGCATTCAGGCTGAACTTGGGTGCGCTGTAGGTATTATCAACGCTAGTCAGGGCGGAAGTCCAATTGCTTCATGGATGGACAAAAAGAGCCTTGCAAATTTCAAAAAATACATTGATTACATTCCAAACGCCAACCGCTGGGAAGTTCCTGGTAAAATTGAAAGTGAACAGAAGCGGGTAGCCGAAATCAACGGGGAAGTGGAAGCACTTTTCCAGAAGGATGAAGGTTATAAAAACGGTTGGGAATCACTTTCTTTTGATGAAATTAAAGACGATTCTTCATGGCAGACAGTTTCAATCCCGGGAACTATCCGCATGCTGGACTTTGCCGGAACTGTATGGCTTAAAAAAGAAGTTGAACTTACTGAAGATCAGGCAAAGGCTTTTAATGAAAAGAAAACTCACATCTGGCTTGGAACTTTCCGGGATGCCGATGAAACTTACGTAAACGGTGTTCATGTGGGAGGTACACCTTATATTTATCCTCCACGCCGTTATGTTATTCCTTCGGGCACTTTGAAAGCAGGAAAAAACACCGTAACAATCCGGGCCCGACAGAACGGACCGCTCCCTCTGCATTTCTTCCTTGAAAAAAATTACAAGATTTTTACAGACGATGCAAAGATTGTTCCTGTAGCACTTCGAAACTGCGAACAGAAAGAAAGTGTAATTCCGGAATTAGCTGTAGTTGTGAACCTGGAAGGGGACTGGAAAGCAAAAGTTGGATGCACAGTAAACAAAGGCGGTGCATCTTTATTCCTTGAATGGGAACCAACTGCCTTGTTTAACGGTATGCTGGCACCTTGTTTCTTCCATGCAATCCGCGGGGCCGTTTGGTACCAGGGTGAAAGTGATGGAGGCCGTTTTGATGAATACTCAGGACTCCTTCAGAATATGGTAAAACTGTGGCGACGCCGGTTTACTTTCTGTCCGGAAGACAACATGCCTTTTGTGGCCATTGAACTTCCTGGCTGGTGCTGCAACGAACTTATTCCTCCTTCAAACATGAGCCTTAGAAGTGAATGGGCTGCCCTTCGGGAAAGTCAGTATGATGGATGTGACAGTCTTGTAAATGCAAGTGCTGCCGTTTATATGGACGGCGGTGAATGGAACGATCTGCATCCGGAAAAGAAACTTACCTGTGGAACCCGGGCTGCAGAACAGGCCATGCGTCTTGCATACAAACTTGATTTTGAAACTGAACCAAAAGTTGAAGCTTTTGAAGAAAATAAAGAAGGATGGAAACTCTGCTACAACAAAAAACTTACTGCCTGGGAACTCAACAAATCTGTTGAAACCGGTCTCTTTACCGACCGCTACACAGACTTTACAAAAAAAGGCACTGCAGTTGAAGGTTTCAGCGTCCTTTACAAAGACGGAACTACCGAACTTGTACAGGCCGCACTTACAGGCGAAAAACAGGTTGCTGTGTACTGTTCAAAAACTGCCTCTGTTGCAGAACTTCGCTACCTTTGGAACGACTGTCCATCTCCAATCAACCTTTATGGTGAAACAAAACTTCCAGCCCGCACCTGGAGAACAGTTTTTGCCAAGGTGGAGGAAACTGGCCGGGGCCAAAACGAAGTAGAATCCATGGACAAAAGTGCCGCCGCCGGTGGAGCCGTCCTAACATCTATGAGCTGATTATGAAATTTGATAATACTGAAGAACTTAAAGCATTTGATCATTTTCTTACCGTAATAAAAACTCTCCGGGCCCCTGGTGGATGCCCCTGGGATATTGCCCAGACTCCTCTTACCATGCGCAAGGATATTATTGAAGAATCCTACGAGGCTGTGGATGCAATCACCGAGGAAAATCCTGATCATGCCTGTGAAGAACTTGGAGACGTGGTGCTTAATGCAAACATGGTATCTCTCATGTACCAGCAGAACGGTGATTTTGAAATTGCCCGCATGTACAACGAACTTGCCGAAAAACTTATCCGCCGTCATCCTCACGTGTTTCCTCAAAGTGAAGGTTCAAGTCAGGTAAAAGAAAATGCCGACACTGCCGACAAAGTTCTTGCCCAGTGGGATCGCATCAAAGAAAATGTGGAAGGACGTAAGGAAGAATCGGTGCTGGATACAGTGCCAAAAAGTTTTCCTCCGCTTTTGTACTCCCTAAAAATCCAGAAAAAGGCTGTAAAAAAGGGCTTTGACTGGCGGGACAATGAAGGTGCCAAAGAAAAAGTAAAAGAAGAGTGGGATGAACTTCACGAAGCTGTCGCTGAAGGTGATTTGGATCACGTGGAAGAAGAATTTGGCGACCTTCTGTTTATTCTGGTAAATTACGCCCGAAAACTTGGTGTAGATGCCAGTCTTGCCATGAACCGGGCCAATAAAAAATTCTACCGGCGCTTCACCTATGTAGAAAAAAAGATGAAAGAAGCCGGTATAGAAATGACCCAGGATAATCTTGAAAAAATGGACGAATTCTGGGATGAAGCAAAAAAAATCGAACGAGAAACTAAATAGACTGTTGTAATATTTGTGGTGGTTTCGACCCTTCGACATGGCTCAGGGACCGCAAGCTCAACCACCGCCAGCTGGAAAGCTTATTTCAGGCGGCGGATAAGCTCCATGCAGGCTCGTCCGTTGTGGTAGCTGGTCTTCCAGTTGCCGCCTTTATGGGCCGACAGAACAGGATTTCCATCTGCATCAATTTCGTTCCACCAGTCACCGCCTTTTTTATCCATCTGGTGATTTTCAATCCACTGCCATTCTTTTTCACAGGCCTCAAGGAAAGCATTGTTTTTGGTAAGGCTGTAAGCGTTGTAAAAACCTACAAGAGATTCGGCCTGATTCCACCAGACCCGTGTGCGGTCCCGTTCTTTTCCCTCAAGCTTGTTTTCCATGCAGCCATTTTCCTTATCAAAACCTTCGGTCAATGCAGTTTGTGCTGCGTCTACCACAAGCCCACGGTATTTTTTAAGAAGAGCTTCATCACCAAGAACTTCAAGAGCCTCCCACAAAAGCCAGCTGGCCTCAATATCGTGGCCATAGGAGATTTCTTTATCCAGCCGGTTCCAGTCCATGTCAAAGAACAGTGCCAGGTGATTGTCTTTCTGGAAAATGCGTTCTACCGTTACTACAATAAGATTGGAAAGGGAAGCTGCCACCGTAGAAGTAATTTCTTCATCTGGGCAGAAGTGTTTTAGCTCCCGCAGCAGTGTTGTCCAGGCTTCCATAACGTGAAGGTTTGTGTTCATACTTTTAGGACAGTTCATATCAACTGGAGACAAGATCCAGTCATCGGTAATATCCCAGTTTACAGCCCGGGCTTCAACGTATCCTCCAAGTTTTTTATCAAGGGCATATTGGTCAAGCAGTTCAAAAAGTCGGATTGCTTTGGAAAGGGCATTTTGGGAAGTTGATTCATCACCACGAAGTTCGCTTACGGCGGCGGCATATTCGGAAAGCCCGTAACAGCAGAAGGCTTCACCGTAAATCTGTTTTTTGATTACGCAAGGTTTTCCATCAAAAGTAACAGACCAGTAAACACCCTCATTTTCTTTATCCCAGAATTGATTGCAGATAACATCGTAGGCATAGTCGGCCATTTCAAGATAAGCAGCATTTTTTGAAAGGCGAGCAACAGCGGAAAAGCTCCACAAAAATCGTGATGTCATAACAATGGAACGGCTTTCCTCTTCATACTGTTTGTTGTCGTTGTCGATTTTTCCGTAAAATCCTTTATTCACAGGATCCCGGGCAAATTTTTCCCAGTAAGGCAGAATATGTTCAAAAAGATGTTTTTCAATAAGTGATTTATATTCTTCAGATTTCATAGCTTAAGTATAGCACAGCGGTAAAAGAATTGTAAAAAAATCTAAAAAAATAGAGAAAAAAGAGATTTTCGATAAAATTCCTTAAAATTCAACTGTAGATTTTGGAGATTATAGGATATAATTGAGATGTTAGACTTTTTAATTTGAGGACAACAATGCGAAAATCATCTATCTTTGTAAAAATCCTGCTGCCATTTTTTCTTACTTCCATTATCGGTGTTTTTTTAGCACTGGGGGTTTCAAACAGCATTACTAAAAGAAACATTTCCAACATTTACAAGGACCTTTCCAACTATTCTTCGGCCCTTACCTATGTAGGAGATTCTCTTTTTAACAAGTTTATTGAAGAGTACAAAGCCATGCTCCAGATGGCCGAATATGCTGATGAAAACGACAAGGAAGCTATAATCAGGGATATTACTACTGTTGCCCTAAAAACTTCCAATGCATACGACGTAGGTATTTACGAAATCAATGGAGACGAAACCATTCTTCTGAATGCCGACCAGTGTCTTTCATTTACTTCTGGAACCAACCGAGTAGATGATGTTCTGGAATGTTACCGCACAAAGAAAAACTCTTACTATTTCACCTGTCACGTAGAATATGGTATGACTGCCATTGTTATGAACTACTGCTGGACAGAAGAAGAATGTAAACTGATTGGAAAACCAGTAACTACAAAGGTTCTTATCCCTCTTACCGTAGCCCACCTTAAAGATGTTTCCCGACTCTTAGGCTGTTCTTCCATCAACCTGGGTGGAAACGGCGTAATCATGACTTCTTCAAATCCAGATGAAATGGGTGCTGAACTGGATCCTGCTTTCTGGGAAGCAATGCAGAATGATGATGAAGCTACACTTATTGATGAAAAAGCTGGTGTTTACCGACACGCCTTTAAAGTAAAAGAAGGCATTTCTACCATGACAGATCCTTTCTGGATCATCATCAACCTTCCAGACGATGGTATCCATTCTATGACTTCAAGCTTTACTAGACTTATTACAATCATCATCTTTTTGATTATGCTGATTGAAGTTCTTTCGGTAGTTCTTGTTCTTATTATTGTGGCCCGCGCTCCTTTGAAACAGCTTGAAGATTCTACTCACGAATTGTGTACCGGTGAAATGGATCTTTCTTATCGACTTCCTTCAAAATCAAAAGATGAACTTGGACGCATTTCACAGAATTTCAACAAGTTTATGGAACGCCTCCAGCTTATCATCAAGGATGTGAACGAAGAATCTAAGGGAATTGTAAAAGCGGTTGATGTTATGAAAGTTACCGCCGAAGATTCTTCTAACGCCGTAAACTCTATTACAGGAAACGTTCAGAATGTTCAGAGTCAGTCTGATATTCAGGCTCAGCATACACAGGTTGTGCTTGAGCAGGCTAAAGAACAGCAGATGACTTTGAACGATATGCTTTCTACAATCAACAGCTTTACAGATGAACTTCGGGAAACTGCCGCTACTGTAAACCAGATTGCCGGAAACACCTTCTCTGTAAGCAACAACGTTAATAACATGAACAACTCATTCAACAGACTTATTAACGATATTAAAAACGGTCAGGTTGCCAACGATGCCATTAAGACTGCCGTTTCAGAAATTGAACAGACTTCAAAAACTTTGAACGATGCCAACAGCGTTATTGCAAACATCGCTTCACAGACAAACCTTCTTGCCATGAACGCTGCCATTGAAGCTGCTCACGCAGGTGAATCTGGTAAGGGATTCTCGGTTGTTTCTGATGAAATCCGTAAGCTGGCCGAAACTTCAAGTACTCAGTCTAAACAGATTGCCGAACAGATTAAGAGTATCCAGAAAACAATTGCTTCTGCTTCTGAAGCAGGCGCCGCACTGGTAACTGCCTTTGCCGAAATTATTGAATCTGCCGGAACTGTAACACCGCTTATTGATGAAATCAGATCTTCTATGGAAGAACAGAACATTGGTACCCAGGATATCAACAGATCTCTGGCAGAACTTTCAAATGAATCTCAGGATATTCTTACTAAGGTTACCGACAGCAAGGCTTCTATGGAGGAACTGGACAAGAAGATCATTGAGGTAGGTGGCATTACGTCTACAATCAATACTTCCATGGAAAGCATGTCCGAAGGTGCTGTTCTTATCAGTAAGTCTGCTGACGCTGTAAAAGAGACTGCCTTTGGCGTAGAAGCCAACATGGGAAAAATGATCGATATCCTGAAGGACTTTAAGATTTAATTAAAAACAGCCATTCAGGCTGTTTTAATCAGGAACTTTTCCGCCTGTGCTGAATAGAAGCTGGCTGTAGTTAGGGTACGGCATGTATTCGGCACCAAAAAGCACTTCCATTTTATCTGCAATACTTCGGATTTCTGCCATGCAAGGAATAATCTTGTCGGCGTACATGTGGGCTGTTTCCATAAGTGCAGGTCTGCTTTTTGCTTCAGCGTGAAGTTCATCCAGACAGATTACTTTTTTGTAAAGTTCGTCTGTGAGTTTTCGCAGCTGTTTTGAAATCTTTGCAAAGGCATCTGAAGAAAAGAAATATGCAAGGCTTGAGTGATTTACAGTTTTTGCAAGATCCCGCTGATATTTCATGCTGGCAGGAATGATGTCTTTGAAAATCATATCTTTCATTGTAAGCACTTCGATGTTCAGCATTTTGCAGTATTTTTCAATCTTAACCTCGTAGTGGCTTTCCATTTCGCCTTCAGAGTAGATGTTCATTCCTGTATAAAGCTTTATGTTCTTTTCGTCCAGGTAATGTGCTACTGCGTCAGGAAGAGTTGGGTAATTTTTAAGCCCACGCTTTTCTGCTTCTTTTACCCATTCACTTGCATACCCGTTTCCGTTGAAAAGAATTCGATAGTGCTGGGTGATTTCCCGTTTAATAAGCTTTTCAAGGTCTTCATCGAAGTTTGTAGATTTTTCAAGCTCATCGGCAAATTTCTTAAGTGTGTCTGCAAGAATTGCGTTGAGTGTAGTGTTTGGACCAGAAATAGAAAGATTTGAACCAACTGAGCGGAATTCAAAGCGGTTTCCTGTAAAGGCAAAAGGACTTGTGCGGTTGCGGTCAGTTGAATCTTTTGGAATTGATGGAAGAACGTCGGCACCAATTCTCATAGTTTTTTTGCCAGTTCCATCGTAGGCTTTCCCATCTTTAATACTTTCAAGTACGGCAGAAAGTTCATCACCCATGTAGATGGACATAATGGCTGGAGGAGCTTCACATCCACCAAGACGGTGATCGTTTCCGGCGCTGGCAACACAGATGCGAAGAAGATCCTGATTGTCATCAACAGCTTTAATAACGGCGGCCAGGAACAGAAGGAACTGGGCATTTTCTCGAGGTGAAGTTCCAGGACTGAAAATGTTTTCGCCTTCGTTTGTGGAAAGAGACCAGTTGTTGTGTTTTCCGCTTCCGTTTACGCCTTCAAAAGGTTTTTCGTGAAGAAGACAAACCATGCCATGTTTGCGGGCCACTTTTTTCATGATTTCCATGGTCAGCTGGTTCTGATCGGCAGCCAGGTTTGATGTTGTAAAAATTGGAGCTATTTCGTGCTGGGCAGGAGCGGCTTCATTGTGTTCAGTTTTTGCAAGGATTCCAAGTTTCCACAGTTCTGTGTTCAGTTCTTCCATGTATTTAACAATACGTGGTTTGATGGCGGCAAAATACTGGTCATCCATTTCCTGACCTTTTACTGGAGGTGCCCCAAAAAGAGTTCGGCCTGTCATAATAAGGTCTTTGCGCTGATTGAAAAGTTTTTCATCAACAAGGAAGTATTCCTGTTCGGCACCCATTGTTGAATAAACGTGAGTTGCATTGCTTCCAAAGAGTTTCAGAATGCGAAGACTCTGCTGATTAAGAGCTTCCATTGATCGCAAAAGAGGTGTTTTTTTATCAAGGGCTTCTCCGTTGTAAGAACAGAATGCTGTTGGAATACAAAGTGAGTGATCTTTAACAAAAGCATAGGAAGAAGGATCCCAGGCTGTGTAACCACGGGCTTCAAAAGTGGCACGGATTCCACCGTTTGGGAAAGACGATGCATCAGGTTCACCTTTTACCAGTTCTTTTCCGGAGAATTCCATAAGGACTCCGCCCATTCCGTCTGGTGTGATGAAACTGTCGTGTTTTTCTGCAGTAACACCTGTCAAAGGCTGGAACCAGTGTGTGTAATGTGTGGCTCCCTGTTTGATAGCCCATTCCTTCATGCCTTTAGCAACCACGTTTGCAAGTTCCAGGTCAAGGGCAGTGCCGTTTTTCATGGTTTCTTTTAACTGATTGAAGGTTTTTTCAGGAAGAAATTCCGTCATTGCCTTTTCGTTAAAAACCGAACTACCAAAAATTGCAGGTACATCCATATAAGTTCCATCCTTCGCCATTGAAGTAGATTTATAGCACTATTTTACTGAATTTATAACAAAATATAAACCCACAACGATATACACTAAAAAACACTTTCGGTGAAAGCGGAGTCGCACACGACTTCAGACGCATTACCGCAGGAGCAAAGCGACGAGGACTCTTGCGGCTGCAAGGCGTGCGCGACGGGAGCATTTCACCCGCGAGAGATTATTCTGTATATCGTTGTGGGTTTATTTTGGATTTATGTTACTGGTACATCTGGAGAACAGACAGTACGCAGAATACTACCAGTGCAATGAGAATCTGAAGACTCAGAAGGGCAGAGGTAAATTCTACAGCTTCTTTTTTCTGTGAATACATGGAAATAAGGAAAGATGTAGGGCAAGCAAAGTACATGGCCAGGGTAAAGAAAAGCACGCCGTTAATGCCGATTGTAAAGTGGATTACTGCGAATACTATGATGGTTATTAAAATCTGCACAAGGTATCTTATGGAAACCAGTTTCAATCCTTTTTTTAGAACTTCCTTGTCAAAAACAAGGCCGGATCCAATGGAAATAAGGATAAGTGGAGAAAGTGGTGCAATAAAGAATGAGGTTACCTTATTGTAAAGACCGGCGGCGGAAGAACTGTCAATAATCTTTCCAAGACCAAAGGCGGCTCCAGTAAAGCCTAAAACTGTGGCTATGATCAAAGGATTTTTTACAATGGAAAGGGTGATTTCCTTTTTGGTAAGTTTTTCCCCGTTGATCATTTTAAGACCTGTGGCCATTACAGTGAATCCGAAAACTCCCGAAAAAATGTCCATGCTTACAATGTAGAACATGTTGTTCTGTCCTACCAGAATGGAAATAAGAGCCCATCCAAAAAGTCCGCCTTCGTAAGTGGTCATGGCGTATGGAATGTAATCGGAAATTGAAGAATCAAAACAGCGTTTGAAAAGGAAACCTGCGAAAAATGCTCCAAAAAGGGCAAAGAACTCAAGGCCGATGAGAATCAGTGAGTCAGATGAAAATGAACCGTGAATAAGGGCATCAAAGGCCATTACAGGCAGAAGAACCGTAACCGAAAGGTTTTTGATGCAGGCAATGCCGGAATCGGTAAGAATGTTTTTTACTGTAAGAAATTTTCCAAGTGCTATTAAAAGAAAAACAGGCACAATTGTTTCAAGAATGATCATAAAAACTCCAATTGATATTAAAGGTGACCGCTGAAAGCTTTACAAAGGATTTCTACCTGCAGCGGTTTTGGTGCATTGTCTACCGATTCCTGTTTCACTTCCTGAAGTTCGGCAAAGAAGCTCATTGGTTTTCCGTAAATAGATGAAAGACAGTCGGCAATGACCCTGTTTTTTTTGCGGATAATATCCAGATCGTAGGCTGAATTTACGGAAGTGCGGATACCGTTTTCGTTTACTTTCCAGAAACCGGTTTTTTTTAGCCCGCTGGCTGCAAATCCTTCCGAAAGTGAAAGCTGGTTTGTAACAAGGCGTCGAAGTTCCTGAATGGACATGGACTGTCCCTGGGCAGTGGTAATCATTTCGCCGCTCTGATCAGGAATGTTTTCGGCATTTTCCTCAGGCTGTTCATAAGGATCAGAGAAAGATGGGGGTTCAGTTGGGGCCGCTGTTTGTTCAGGCGGCTCAGCTCCGCCATCGCTAAAAGGGTTGTCGTTCTCCACCGGAGGTTCCGCTTCAACAGGAGGAACCTGCTCCATGGTATCAAAGGATGCACCTTGCAGTGCAGAAAATTTCATGTAATCAGGAAGCTGATCAATTGGTGTAGCAACAGGACTGGATGTGCCGGCAGTATTTTTAGCTGCATTTCCAGCCGATGCCTGCATCTGTGGTGCCGACTGTACCGACTGTGCTGATTGAACCTGCTGTGGAGCCTGAGCTGTCTGCATCTGCTGAACCTGCTGTGGGGCCGAAACCGGGGCGCCAGCAAGAAGAGCCTGAGCTGCATCAATAGCTTTTTTTACTTCGGCAGGACTTACGTAATCACAAAGCCAGCACATGCGGCTGAAAAGGAGATCCAGCTCGTAGCGTGGAGAAAGGGAATAGCGTATGTCCCGGTAAAGGTTCAGAAAAAGGGAAAGTCCACGTTCCAGCTGAACTGAGTTCCAGGCCGAAAGCACCTGCTTTGAATATCGTTCAGGAGCGTTTCCCAAAAGTGATTCCCGGGTAATGCCGTTTTTAAGCAGCAGCAAACTTCTGATGTAATCGGCACAATTTGAAATAAGCTGTTCAATGGAAATACCGTTCTGAAGGAATTCGTCCAGCTTTTCAATTACCTGTTCTGTCTGTTTGGCGGCGGCCAGTTCAAAAATGGAGTTGAGACGGTCAATGCCTACAAGACCAAGCTTATCTCTGATTTTTTCATAAGTGATGTGATCGCCGCTGAAGGCAACTACCTGATCAAAAAGAGTGTAGGCGTCACGCATTGAACCAGTTGATTCCCGGGCAATCCAGAAAAGTGCTTCGTCGTCGGCAGAAATATTAAGTTCGGCGGCTGCTTCGGCCAAACAGTTCTTTACCTTTTCAATTGGAACCAGGCGGAAGTTGAACTGCTGGCAGCGGCTTTTAATGGTAGCAGGCACCTTCTGAAGTTCAGTTGTAGCAAAAATGAAGATTACGTGCTCTGGAGGCTCTTCAATGGTTTTAAGAAGGGCGTTGAAGGCACTGGTAGAAAGCATGTGAACTTCATCAATAATATAAATCTTGTAGCGACAGTTTGTTGGAGGGAACATAACCTCTTCTTTAATCTGTCGGATATTGTCTACGTTGTTGTTTGAAGCACCGTCAATTTCGATGACATCAAGGCTTGTACCTTTGGTGATTTCCTGACAGTTTGAACACTGTCCGCATGGAGTTTCGGAAGGTCCATGTTCACAGTTTAAGGCTTTTGCAAGAATACGGGCAGAGGAAGTTTTTCCACATCCACGAGGACCTGTAAAAAGATAGGCGTGGGCAATTTTTCCCGATTTGATAGAGTTTTTAAGTGTTTCGGCAACAAATTCCTGACCAACAAGATCTTCAAATCTTTGAGGGCGGCGCCGAGTGGCGGTTACTTCGTAAGACATAGAAGTAATTATAAGCCGAAATCCGGAAAATTTCAAACAGCAAACCCGCACCGACGCAATCAACTTACCGCGGGTGAAATGCTCCCGTCGGACACGCCTTGCAGCCGCAAGAGTCCTCGTCGCTTTGCTCCTGCGGTAATGCGTCTGAAGTCGTGTCCGACTCCGCTTTCACCGAACATAACTTATTAATGCGTCGGTGCGGGTTTGTTTTTTTATTAAATGACTGTTAGATGGCTTTAAGTGCCTGTTCTACGTCGGCGATGATGTCGTCTACGTTTTCAAGCCCTACGCTGAATCTTACAAGGCCGCCGTCAATGCCGGCTGCAACAAGCTGTTCGTCGCTGAGCTGGCGGTGGGTGGCACTTGCAGGGTGCAGAACACAGGTGCGGATGTCGGCAACGTGAACTTCGTCGGTAGCCAGTTTAAGGGCGTCCATGAATCTTACTGCTGCAGGACGGCCACCTTTAATCGAAATGGAAATTACACCGGCAGTTCCCAATGGCAGGTATTTTTTTGCCAGTTCGTGATATTTGTCACTTTCAAGTCCAGGGTAAGTTACTTTTGCAATCTTGTCACTTTTTGTAAAATATTCGGCAACTTTCATGGCGTTAGAACAGTAGCGTTCCATTCGTACAGGCAGTGTTTCCAATCCCAGGTTCAGGTAGAAAGCGTTCTGTGCACTTGGGAAACATCCGAAGTCACGCATAAGCTGGCAGCGTGCTTTCAAAATGTAGGCCATTTTTCCGTATTTTTTTACATACTGAAGTCCGTGGTAGCTTTCATCAGGTTCAACCATGTCGGCAAATTTTCCTGATTTTTTGTAGGCTGCTTCCCAATCAAAGTTTCCTGAATCAACAATGGCACCACCACCCTGAATAGCGTGTCCATCCATGTATTTTGATGTTGAGTGAACTACAATGTCGGCGCCCCATTCAATTGGTCGGCAAAGGTATGGAGTTGCAAATGTGTTGTCGATGATAAGTGGACAGTCGTGCTCGTGAGCTGCTTTAGCCCATTTTTCAATATCGAAAACAGTGAGTGCTGGGTTTGCAATTGTTTCACCGAATACACATTTTGTGTTTGGTTTAAAAGCCTTGCAGATATCTTCGTAAGATGCATCAACATCAACCCAGATACATTCAATGCCAAGTTTTTTCAAAGTAAAGCCAAACAGGTTGATTGATCCACCGTAAATAGAAGAAGAGGCGATAAAGCTGTCGCCGGCCTGACAAAGGTTCAGCACAGAAAGAAGAGAGGCTGCCTGTCCCGAAGTAGTGAGCATACATCCAACTCCGCCTTCCATATCGGCAATTTTCTTTTCTACGCAGTCACAGGTTGGGTTGTAAAAGCGTGAATAAATGGCGCCCAGTGTAGGATCGTCAAAAATAGCGGCTACGGCATCACATGAGTCGTAGTGATAGGTTGTACTCTGTACGATTGGGATTGTGCAAGGTTCTCCGTTTTTTGGAGAGTATCCTGAGTGCAGAACTTTTGTTTCAATTTTCATTTTTATTAACTCCTTAATAATTTCCCTATTATATCATTTTATGCGTCCAAACCAAAGCGTTCCGGAAGCAGTTGATCCAGTGTATAGATTCTATAATCTTTTTCCGATTTCGCAAGGATGATCTGGAAATCACCTTTACAGAATTCGGCCATTACCTGGCGGCACACTCCACATGGCGGACAGTAATCACTTACGTTTTTATCTTTTCCGCCAACTACACAGATGGCCTTGAAATTTCGTTTACCTTCACTTACGGCTTTGAAAATGGCAGTACGTTCGGCACAGTTACTGGGACCGTAAGCAGCGTTCTCAATATTACATCCGCCTACAACAGTTCCGTCTTCGCAAAGAAGGGCTGCTCCTACGGTAAAATGAGAGTAAGGAACGTAGGAATAGTTGAGCATGTCAAAAGCTTTTTTTATAAGTTCAGTGTAATCCATTATTTTGTAATCCATCCCTGAGCTCTTTCAATGGCCCGTTTCCATTCGTGATAACGTTTTTCCCGCACATCATTTTCCATGTCGCTGATGAAAATCCGTTCTACCTGCCAGCGCTCGGTGATTTCGTCCCGGGTTTTCCAGAAGCCAGTGGCCAGTCCTGCCAGGAAAGCAGCGCCAGTTACGGTGGTTTCAACGTTTTCAGGTCTGTAAACACTGGTGTTCAAAATGTCAGACTGGAACTGCATCATTACATTGGAAACACAGGCCCCGCCATCAACCTTAAGGCTTGGAATTTCAAGACCGGCATCATCTTTCATACATTCAAGTTCATCTTTTACCTGAAAAGCAATTGCTTCCAGAGCTGCACGGCAAATGTGGGCTTTTCCTGTTCCTCTTGTAAGGCCAACAATGGTTCCACGGGCATATGGATCCCAGTAAGGTGCCCCAAGACCTGTGAAGGCCGGTACAATCATTACACCGCCGCTGTCTTTAACGGTTTCAGCCTGAACATTCACATCGTTGGCGCAATCAATCATCTTGAGTTCATCACGAAGCCATTTGATAAGGGCACCGCCAATGAAAACAGAACCTTCCAGTGCATACTCAATTTTTCCGTTGAGACCAAGGGCAATGGTTGTAAGAAGTTTGTGTTTTGAATCAACAGGATTTGAGCCCGTGTTCATAAGGAGAAAACATCCTGTACCGTAAGTAACTTTTGTTTCACCTTTATTAAAACAGGCCTGTCCAAAAAGTGCTGCCTGCTGATCGCCAATAAGACTTGCAATAGGTGCTTTGAATCCGCAGACAGTTTCATCAGTGTATGCGTAAATGCAGGAGGAATCTTTTACTTCAGGAAGAAGAGATGATGGAATGTCCAGCAGTTCCAGAAGTTCCTTGTCCCATTCCAGAGTGTGGATGTTGAAAAGCATGGTGCGGCTGGCATTGGTAAAATCGGTAACGTGGGCTTTTCCCCCTGAAAGACGCCAGGTGAGCCAGGTGTCTACGGTTCCGGCAAGGAGTTCTCCACGCTGGGCCCGGTCTCTTACACCCGCAACATTATCCAGAATCCACTTAATCTTTGTTCCCGAAAAATATGGATCTGGAATAAGTCCTGTTTTCTGCCGGATTTTTTCGCTTAATCCACGGGCAATAAGATCATCAGCCATGTCTGCGGTACGGCGGCACTGCCAGACAATTGCATTATAAACGGGTTTCCCTGTGTTTTTATCCCAGATGATGATGGTTTCACGCTGATTGGTGATACCTACGGCTTCAATCTGTTCCGGCTTAAGTTTTGCATTTGCCACAACTTTTTTCAGGACTGCCAGCTGACAGTGAAAAAGTTCCTCGGGATCATGTTCAACCCAGCCTGGAGTAGGGTAAATCTGTGTAAATTCCTGCTGTGCGGTGGAAATCTTGTTTACGTTTTTATCAAAAATAACGGCGCGACTGGAGGTAGTTCCCTGATCCAGTGCCAGAATAAATTTTTCCATGGGAAATATTATACATCATTAAAATCTTAATGTAAAAAACTTATTTTTTGTGGTATACTAGTATTTATATGAAAAACAAAGAGAAACTCAATGGTGAAACCAACAGAGATTTTGCCTTAAGAGTTATACGCGAAAATATTGTAAATCTTGAATTAAAACCTGGTCTTATGATTTCAGAACAGGATATTGCTGATGAACTGAACCTTTCCAGAACTCCGGTACATGAAGCTTTGCAGGAACTGGTTCGAACAAAGATTGTAGAAGTTTTTCCTCAGCGGGGAAGTCAGGTTTGTAAAATCGACATGAAGATGGTAAATGAGGCTATGTTCCTCCGAAAGACCCTGGAACTTGCCGTTGTCCGTGAGGCCTGCGATCTTGCCACAGTTCTTGATTATCAGTGGCTTGATGAAAATGTTAAACTTCAGGATTTCTACGAAAAAAGCGGAAACCTGGAAATGATTATGGAGCTTGATAATAAATTCCATAAAAAGATGTATCAGATTGCCGACCGTATGCAGTGCTACAACGTTATTCACGAAATGAACGTGCACTTTGACCGTATGCGGGAATTGTCGCTTCATTCGGGAAATCAGAAAAGCGTAATTAAAGAACATGCACAGATTCTGGAGTACTTCCGCAATAAAGATTACGATAATCTGATTAAACTGCAGAAATCTCATCTTGAACGACTTTCTCTTGATGAAAAAGGTATTCGTGAAAAATACAAAGAATATTTTAAGGATGAATAATTTAGAAAAATTTGAAAAAAAGATTGTCATCTTATTGACATAAATTACGATTTCTTATAGTATATATTTCATCACGCGGGTGTAGCGAAGCTGGTTATCGCGCTGGCCTGTCACGCCGGAGATCACGGGTTCGAGCCCCGTCACTCGCGCCTAAAGCCTTCCACTAGCTGGAAGGCCTTTTTTTTGCCAAAAGACCATTTTGGTGTTTTTTTTATCTAAACCAATTTGCCGCTAGTGGTTGTACGTTGAAAACCAATTGCTTTGTTTTCGTAAAGACGAGCGTTGCGAGTTAGAAAACAAAAGGGCGACCTAAGGTCGATTTAAGTTTTCAAATACATCTAGTGGTTGTACGTTGAAAACCAATTGCTTTGTTTTCGTAAAGACGAGCGTTGC
>JAKSTP010000014.1 GCA_024402505.1 Treponema sp. | reverse complement strand
AGCGTGTGAAAGAACCTTTTTTGCCCATAATGCGGAAAAGACCGCGTCCGTCTGTGTCCATTTCTCCTACAACACCGTGGCGGATATATTTAGCCTGAACAATTTTTGCACCAAAGGCTTCACCAATAGCCTGATGACCAAGACAAACACCAAGGATAGGAAGTTTTCCTGCAAAATATTTAATGGCGGCAATTGAAACGCCCGCTTCACTTGGTGTTCCAGGACCTGGACTGATTACCAGGCGGCTTGGGTTCATGGCTTCAATTTCTTCAACTGTGATTTCTTTTGAGCGAACAACGCGTACTTCTTCGGAAGCAAGGCGCTGGAGGCTCTGAACAACGTTATATGTAAAACTGTCGTAGTTATCAATTACTAAAATCATAAAAATCTCCTTATACTTACAAACTTGTTCAAAATTCCCCTCCCGTCGGGAACCCGTCCAAAAACGCAAGAGTCCTCGTCGCTATGCTCCTGCGGTAATGCGTTTTTTGCCGGAACCCCGACTCCGGGGCATTTTGAACAACATGCTAATTACAAATGCTTTTTCTGCTTTTACTTCTTTTCTCCGGTGATTACGGCACGGAGAGCGCCTAGTTTTTCGTTGGTTTCTTCCCATTCTCGGTCTGGGTTTGAATCGTAGACAATGCCACCGCCGGCCTGGAGGCTCCATGTGGAGCCCTGTTTTAATGTACAGCGGATGCCGATACAGAAGTCCAGGTCGCCGTTTGTCTGAAGGTAACCTACGGCTCCGGCGTAGAAGCGGCGCTTGATTTTTTCAAGGCGGCTAAGAATCTGGATGGCACTGATTTTAGGTGAACCAGAAACAGTTCCGGCAGGGAAGGCTGAGCGAAGTACCTGAATCTGCTTGTAGTCTTCGCGGACTGTTCCCTGAACATCGCTTACCAGGTGCATAACGTGGCTGAAGTATTCGCAATCCATGTAGCGGGTAACTTCAACAGAACCTGCTTTACATACGCGGCCAAGATCGTTTCGGGCCAGGTCTACCAGCATAAGGTGTTCTGATTTTTCTTTAGGGTCACTCAAAAGATTCTGCTTAAGTGCTTCATCTTCTGCTGCGTCTTTTCCGCGGCGGCGTGTACCTGCAATTGGACGGATGGAAGCAACACCGTCACGAACGCGAACAAGGCTTTCCGGGCTTGAACCAACCAGCTGGCGGTCACCAAAGTCCATGTAGAAAAGGTAAGGACTTGGGTTTACTGAGCGAAGACGGCGGTAGATTTCCATAGCACTGTTTTCACATTCCAGCTGAAGACGGCGGCTTGGAACTGCCTGGAAAATGTTTCCTGCAACAATTTCTTTCTTAAGTGCAACAACCTTTTCTTTATATTCTTTTTCTGAAAGTTCCAGGTCTGTAATGGTGCGAACTGGTTTTGGTTCTTCTGGAGCCGAAAGATAAGAAAAGTCCAGGTCATTAAGGCGGGCCTTAAGGTTTTCTACTGTTTTCTGAAGGTCAATCTGGTGTTCAATGTAGTTCAAACCAAAGATGTGGAGGGTTTCTGTAAAGTGATCAAAAACGATGTAAAGGTGACCAACAATAAATTCACTTTCAGGAATCTTAAGTTCGTCTGCCTGTGGTGCAAGAGTAATGGTATCACAACGGGCACAAAATTCGTAACCAAGGTAACCAACCCCTGAGGCCGGAACCGGAATGTCTTTTACTGGAAGTTCATTTTCCTGGGCAACGTAAAGAAGTGCATCAAGAATATCAGGTGTGTGTGGAACTGTTGAACCCGGTGCAATCATCTCGATTTTACCACCGGCACTTTCTGCTGTAAGTGCTGTGAATGGAACACGTCGTCCATCAATAATAAAAGCAATGCCGTCATCATCCTGAAGAATGTGGAAAGCTTCTTCGGTCATAAGGATTGAGTAGCGTTCCTTTCCCCGGTTAAATCGGGCACTTTCCAGAACAACACGGGCTCCGATTTTCTTTGCCAGACTGAATGGTGTATATCGGTCACTTGGCAATGAGATGTAAATGCAGTCGTTTCTTTTGATCATATTTCCTCCGGGGAAAATCCCCAATATATCGTTTCTATAAGTAGTAACATTGTTATTATATATAGAAACAAATGATTCTGTCAATAGAAACATATGATAATTAGAGTGAATTTATAAGATTGCCAGGTTTATTATTTGCCTGATTCCGTTTATAATATTGATAGAATCTGCCAAGGCGGAGCATTAAGGAGATTAAAATGGGAAAACAGTCTGATTGGGATGAATACTTTTTGAATATTGCTGCGGAGGTTGCAAAAAAATCAAAAGACCCTTCATCACAGTGCGGATGTGTTATTGTAGATAAAAATCACAGGGTTATTTCCGTGGGCTACAATGGACTTATTCAGGGGGCCGACGAATCTAAACTTACACTCAGCGAGCGTCCTATGAAATACCGCTTTGTTGTTCATTCTGAACTGAACGCCATCCTTTTTGCACATCAGGATTTAACCGGCTGTACCATTTACAACAACATTGCCACCTGCGATAACTGCCTTAAATACAGTCTTCAGGCCGGCATCAAAAGATTTGTGTACAGAAATCTCCGGGTACATTCACATACTTCCGGTTCAGCCAAAAGCATGACCAATTTTGAAAGCGATCTTGCCATTGTAAGACTTCTTTCGGCCATGCCTGATGTAGAAACACTGAACATAACAAACGGAAAAACCTATTCTCAGGATATTATAGATTCTTACGAAAAAGACAGTGACGAGTACAAAGAACTGACAAAATGGTAAGAAGCTTATAAAAATAATTTATTATGGAAGAGTTTTATGAAAAAAGTTGTAGTAGCTGTTCTTGTCGCTTCTTTGCTGGTATCATGCTCCAAAAAAGAAGCTTCTGTTGTAGCCCCGGTTCTGGAAAACGAAGTTCAGATTGGTGAAGTTATTGATGAAGCTTCAGCTGAAATTCCACAAACCCAAGTTTCTTTATCCGATGAAAAATCATCAACCCTAAATGTATTTTCTTCTGGTTTGCCGCAGACTAACAGCCATCAAAAATACCTGAAAGATGAACTTGTTTTTAAGCCCTTTGATCTTCAGGGAAATTCACTTTCCGACGTAACATATCTTGTTGGAAGTGATCTCTGTAAGCTTTATCCATGCGATGCATTTACCGAAGCAGGTGATGGTGCCTATAAAATGGGAATACTTGAAGGCCGTGAACTTGCAGACATTCCTTTTGGCACTATACTAAAAGCCGCCGGCGGAAATAAAAGATATGCTGATGCTTCCAGTAAATATAAAGAAGGGTTTCATTTTCAGGACAATGTGAACTATTTTTATGAAGTGGAATACAAAGGACAGAAAGGAGTTGTTTTTGGTGCCGACCTTGTTACAAGTACAAAATACTCTGATTATGTTTCAAGCAGCACACACACCAATATGATCTATTCAGAGCTTCTTTTGAAGAACAATAAATACGATGAATTCCGGCCTGTAATAGGACTTGAAGACCTTAGCACACCGGTTCTCAGTAATCTTGAAAACGATAAACTGGTTATCCAGCATACCAGCATAAAATATCTGGGAGCTGATGAACTTATCAACTTGTACCAGTCTCTTTTGGGAAAATACTTTCTTCCAATCTTTATAACAACTGATCTTGTTTCTCACAGCCAGCATCTGGTTTTTGACCGAATGCTCCAGAGTACGGAACAGCATGTTTTTTCTCCAAGACTTCTTTCCTTGTGCAACAGTTTTATTGAAACAATGAAAAATGACACAGATGTTCCGGAAAATGTGAAAGACCTTGCCATCAAATATTTTCAGGTGCCTCAACTGCTTCTCCGTACAACTCCATTACCTTATGAAGAGGTTCCAAAAGGTGAGTGGAGACCACAGACATTCTGGCGGGAACTTGAAAATATAGACGAGATTATTGCTGAATATCCTTCTGATGTTGTTGCCGATTACCAACAGATTATGAATGCATCCGGTGTAAAGACAGCCATCTTTGATACTTTAGAAAATTTCAGCCAATATAAACCCCGTGGGCACTACACAAAGAATCCTGAACTTGAAAACTACTTCCGTGCTCATATGTGGTTCGGGCGAATTCATTTTACCATTGCCAGTTCCGATGAAAACTATCTTACCAGCGACGAATGTGCAAAAATGGAACCAGTGGCTATGTTTATTGTAAACACGGTTAAGAAAAATCCAGCCCTTTATCTTGAATGGTCTAATGTTTTTGATCCTATTACTGCTCTTATTGGCGAAAGTGATGACCTTGGTTTCAATGAGGTGCTTCCTTTGTGGCAGGCTGAGGGCATTGAAAATTTTGCAGACTGGGCCGGCGATAAAGAAAAACTTGCAGCCTTTGTAACTCTATGTCACGAAAAGCTTCGTCCACCTGCAATCAGTTCAAATTCCATTGTGTTTGGTCCATCAGAAAGTGACGGAGAGAATCTTGTTCCTCCAATGGGATGGCGTTTTTTAGGACAGCGATTCACCTACGATTCTTACATTCATTCAAAATCGGCTCTTCCTGAAGTTCGGGGCCTTGTTCGTGGTCTTGATATAATGAAGGTGCTTGGTTCAAATGCGGCAGAAGAGCTTCTTTCTCAAACAGATTACAATAAACCTTTTGTTTATGACGATGGAACTACAGATTCTGGCTATGCTGGTGGTCCTGCACTTAAAGCTGTCCTTGATGATCTTCAGAAAGATGTTGAAAATTTTCCGGAAGATTACTGGACAAAAACCTACTATAACAATGTGCTTTCCATGATTAAAGCACAGGCTACTTTTGAACGAGGTGCGGGCTTCTATTTTACTGAATCCCCTATGTGGAGCATAAAATCCCTTATTTCAGCTCATTCTACCTGGGCAGAACTTCGTCATGATACCATTCTTTATGTAAAGCAGTCTGCGGCAGAAAGAGGTGGCGATGGTGAATATATTACCTTCCGCTCAAGGTTCCCTGATTATGCTGTAAACTACATTGAACCAAACCTGAACTTCTGGCTTACAGGATATGCTTCGGTTAAAAATCTCAAAAGGGTTTACGAACTTTACAAACTTCTTGATGACCGGTCTTCTAGAGCATTGGAACTGCTTACAAAGGTTTACGAAAATGCTCTTCCTATTGTTTATGCAGAATATGAGGATCAGGAAATAGACGAAGCTTCCAACATGTGGATTAGGACAATACCGTCAATTCTTAATGAAGCCACTATGATTATGGAAACTACAGGATACGTAAATGATACTTATACAAACGATCAGGATCAGCTTCGTATGGCCTGTATTGCCGACGTTTATACAAATAATGACGCCGGTTTATGTCTTGAAGTTGGTGTTGGCCGTGCTTTACGAGTCTACGTGCCTTTGAATGACCACAACGGAAAGCGAATTGCGGTAGGATTTATTCCAAGTTATGTAGAATTCTATCAGGATGAAAATAACCGTCTAACAGATGAAGAATGGAAGAATATGATTTATCCTTCGGGATTCTATAATGATAAGATGCCTTTCTGGGAACAGACATGTATTCTTCCAGAATATTAAGACCGGTCTTATTTGCACTGGAGATTTTTTTACTCTCTCAGCTTTTTTCCTCCTGTAAAAAGGCCGAAAGTAAGCCATGGGCCGGCATTGTAAGTCATCACGAACTGGCCCATGATTACATTGAAAACTTTTTTGAAAAACTGGAAGAATCCCGTTCCGTAAGCACCTTTATTGTAATCTGTCCTTCCCATTACAATCTTTCTACCCAGAAATGGTCGGTTGCTGATTATGTATGGAAACTGGAAGATGGTAAAACTGTTCCTTCAAATTCAAAAAAAGCGTTTGAGCTGAAGGAAAGACTGGGTGTGGATTTTGACAACCAGGTTTTTTATGTTGAACATGGAGTTTTAACTCTTATTCCATACATTAAAAATCATTTTCCCCATGCCGATGTGGTTGCCGTAGCGGTAGATACTTATCCGCCAATGAATCAGCCTAAGGCGGAAGCACTTTATAAGGCCATCGCTCCCTTTTTTGAGGGAAATGGCCGTAATGAAAACTTTCTTTTAATTTCTTCGGATTTTTCCCATCACGGAGACATTGAACATACAAAAGAAAAAGATGAAATCTCCCGAAAGTTCTTTGAAAATCCTTCCAGAGATAATTTCATCTATCTTGGCTGCGACAATCAGCCGGGTATGTATGTAATGAGCGGTTTCTGCACTTCAAAAACAAAGGCCGAAGTTCTTGGTCATACCACTTCCTTCGACCTTAGCGGCGGAGAGGACCCCGACGACATAACAAGCTATTTCTTTGTTTTGATGCGGGACTAAAGCAATTTTTCCAGTTTGTCCAGATCACTTTCCAGTGTGGCCCAGCTGGTGGCAAAACGTACTACAGTGTGATTGTCATCGTATTTTTCCCAGAAAGAAAACTTTACTTCCTTTTCCAGTGCGGCTTTTTTGCTGTTTTCAAGAATTACAAATTTCTGGTTTGTAGGACTTTCGATGAAAAACTCGTAGCCTTTTTCTCTAAAGATTTTTTCCATGCGGTCGGCCATTTTTATGGCGTGGCGGCTGATGTTCATGTAAAGCTCGTTGGTAAAGAGAGTATCAAACTGAATGGAATTAAGTCTTCCTTTTGCAAGAAGGGCACCGGACTGTTTTACCAGAGTAACAAAGTGATGAGGCATATTGTTGTGAGTGTAAACCAGTGCTTCACCGCAAAGAGCCCCAACCTTGGTTCCACCAATGTAGAATACGTCACAGTATTTTGCCATGTCTTCAAGTGTAAAATCGGCGCTTGTTGCGGCCAGTGCGTAGCCAAGCCGTGCACCGTCGGCGTAAAGAGGCATGTTATATTTGTGGCAGATATTGGAAATATCTTCCAGTTCTTTTTTTGAGTAAATTGTTCCGTATTCTGTTGGCTCTGAAATGTAGCACATGCCGGGTTCTACCATGTGGGAATGGTTTCCGTCGGCAAAGAAGACTGCCAGATAATCTTCAAGTTCAGCAGCTTCGATTTTTCCAAGATGGGCTGGAAGCGTAAGAACTTTGTGACCTGTAAACTCAATGGCTCCGCCTTCGTGAGTAGCAATGTGGCCTGTTTCAGCTGCAACAACTCCCTGATAGCGCTGAAGCAGGGTAGAAATAACAAAGGCATTTGTCTGAGTGCCGCCTGTAAGGAACCAGACCTGTGCATCATCTTTTTTGCAGGCTTTTTTAATTTTGGCAACGGCACTTTCGGTGTATTCATCTGCCCCATAACCGGACAGAGCTTCCATGTTTGTTTTTACAAGAGCGTCCAGAACTTCCTGAGCGGCTCCCTGAATATAATCGCTTTCAAATGAAATCATGGGGAAAGTATATCAGAAAAGGCGGGTTTTTTGTATAATGGAACTATGGAAAGTAAGAATTATATTGATTTTGACAAGAGTCTTGAGGATTTGAAAAAGATTCCTTCTTTTGGTGTTGCCGGAAATTTTACAGGCCATCTTGAACAGGCTGGTGAAGCAAGAGATTTTGCAAATATGAAAACCGAATCTGCCGATGCGCCAAAAGCCCTTTTCCCAACCTTCATTCCAAATAAAGGTCCGGCTCCGGAATTTCTGAATGTTTATCCTTTTGACTGTGAAAAAATCATCTTTCCAAAAAACGAAGAAAAGATTCAGATTGAACCGGAATGTGCCATTCTGTGCCAGGTTTCATGGAAGGACAGTTTTGTTGAATCCATTACTCCACAGTACTTTTTTGCTTCCAACGACTGTTCTATCAGAAAGGAAGGGGCTCGTAAAATCAGCGAGAAGAAAAACTGGGGACCTTCTTCAAAAGGCATAAGCACTCACTTTTTGAAGATAGACAATTTTCTTCCAGGCGGCATAATGGACGGTTACCGTATTGCAAGTTTCCTTCTTCGGGACGGCAAGATTTTTGATTATGGTGAAGACAGTCCTGTTATGGGTTACAGCTATTTTTACGGCCGACTTCTAGAATGGGTAAAAAACAAGCTTAATCATCAGGCCGATGAAGGTCCAGCAGAAAATCTTCATGAATATCTTACAGGAAATGATGAAAAGGGCCTGGTAAAGGAATGTGATCTTCCTTCCAAAGTTCTGATTTCCGTAGGTGCCACCCGTTATACAGCCTTTGGTGAAACAAATTTCTTAAAAACCGGTGATGAAGCTGTGGTGGTTATTTATCCGGAAAGTGAGTTTACCCACGAAGAACTTTCTTCTGCTGTATTAAAAAAAGCAGCCCTGCCAGAAAGCGTAAGCTGCCTTTATCAGAAAATCGTAGTTTAGGAAAAACTTAAAGTTCTTCAAGTTCCTCGATTTCTTCAATATCCTCAAAGTCTTCAGCTGCCGAATCAAGATCAGCATCTTCGGCTTCAGGAATCTGACTGTAGTATTCGGCAAGAACCATGCTGAAGTTGGTGGACATAATTTTCTGGATATCAAGCACTTCCGTACGGATTTCGTCATAGTTCGAGGCAAAAACCTGGATGGTGTTTTTATCAAGTTCGCCTTTGTTACCCATGTCGTTTAGAATATCAATAACCTGCTCACGGGTAAATTCACTTTTGTAACTGCGTTTTTCGCTTAAAGCACTGGCTACGTCGGAAACAGTAAGAATTTTATCGATGGCAGAAAGATTTCCTTCCATGAGTCCAAGGGGATATCCTGTGCCATTAAGTTTTTCGTGGTGATGACAGGCGTTGTCCAGAATATTTTTAGGAATAATTCCCTGAAGAATGCGTTTTGTGTGATTTACGTGGGCTCTCATAATGATCATGTCGGCGTTTTCAAGACGGCCGGCACTTTCAAGAATCATTGTGGGAGTTTTAAGTTTTCCAATATCGTGAAGAAGGGCACCCATAAACAGAATGTTGATTTCTTTTTCAGGAAGATTCATGCGGGTAGCAATGCTTAAAGCGTAGCAGGATGTTTTGATAATGTGGTTAAGGGTAAAAGTGCTCTTCAAGTCCATAATATAGATGAGGAGTTTTACCAACTGAAACTTTTCTTCTTCTGTGTAAGAAATAACCTGCTGGAAAAATTTATTTCGCAGTGAAAAATTGCCGCTTTCTATGGTTTTGATAAGGTAGTTTTCTTTGTTTACCGAAAGAAATACGTCAATTGACCGGTCTGAAACGAAATTTCCTGCAATGTTTTCAATAACCGACCTGTCTGTAAAATCAGTATCAGGAGAAAAATTTTCGGAAAAAGTAGCTGCCATTATACGGCTTGCAAGGAAGAAAAGATTGGTGATTTCGTAATCTTTTACTGTGTTTTTAAGGTTTTCGTTGTAAGGAAGATTGTGGAAACGGAGAATTTCACAAAGATTTCCCAAGGGTGTCATGTGTTTTATGTAGCACTGGCTAAACCAGAAAGAATCGGAAGCAAGAACTTCATTTTCGTAGATTTCATTTGGCTTTGGCATGGGCTTTCCAATGTTGGCCGGATCGTGGCGGTAAAACCCAATTGTATGGAGAAGTGAAAGAAGATAAATATTCTGGAGGATAGTTCTGTCGGTAATACCAGCACCCCGAAGAAGCTCTACGGACATAAAAGCCGTACGCTCACAGTGAAGGGTGAGGTTTGTGTTGATTTGATATAAACTCCTGGAAATTAACTCCAAAACTGCATCAACAGACAGTACGTCGCCTGGTGAAACAATCTCACTGAAACTTTTATCCATAACTGTTAAATTATAAAAGAAATCTTATGAAATGGCAAATATTTTAGTTTTTTTAGTTTTGGAAAATGGACCTTTTCGCTGTTGCTATAAACAAATCTTTTTGATATAATGTTTAAACTTATTCGGAATTTCCGGTTTGTAGGAGGTGACTCAAGAAATGGCAAGTATCTATGTTGATGATAACGAAAACCTGGAAAAAGCAATTAAACGCTTTAAACGCATGGTTGAAAAAGAAGGTATCATTCGCGAATACAAAAAACGTGAATACTACGAAAAACCTTCCACTATCCTGAACCGTAAAAACAAAACATTGGCCCGCAAGCTGATGAAAAAAAACCGCAAAGGACACGGTGACAAATAGTTGAAAAAAGCCCGGATGTTTTTCCGGGCCTTATTATTTTTAAAGACTAACTACAATTTTTTCTACGGTTCCGTCCCTTGAAAATAAAGCGGCGCTTTCTTCCCGGGTAAGAGCACAGCCTTTTCTTGTAACGGAATTACCCTTTACAAAAACGCTGATTTCAGAAGTTCCCTTCTTTTCGTATTCAACAGAAACTCCGCACCAGGTAAAACCAAGTTTTCCATCTTTATTGAATTCTTCATCAAGAAGCATTGATGGAGCAAAGCTTGCAATGCCGTCTTCAATGCAGATGCCAAGTTCTCCCCAGCGGGTAAGCACTTCTTCTTTAACCTGTCCTGTCATGCCAGGCTGTTTTGCTCCCTGTTTCCAAGGTGTGTGGGAATAAGGATCCATTGGGAATGCGCCCCAGATGTCAGGAGTTTTGTTAAAGCCAAGGCCTTTTCTTACTTCAAAGTAGGCCTTTTTAAGTTCTTCTTTTACTGCATTGTCCCTTTCTGCAAGAGCATTTTCCTGTACTGCCAGAAGAAGCTTTGCGTTCATGTGCCAGTAAATGCTTCCAAGTCCTTCGTAGGCATAGAAAGTGCCTGAACGACCAGTAAAGCTCTGGTGATTGAAGGTTTTTTCGTACAAGGCCATAAGAAGTTTCTTTTCATCTTCTGAAGGCTTCATGTTTTCATCCTGTGTGCTGATAATGTTTTCTATGGCTTCTTCATTTCGGAAATCTGGATTGAAGTGCCATACACCAAGAAGATCCTGGCGAAGATAAAGCCCATTTGTTCTTTCTGTAAGATTTTCAAGGCCTTTAATCTGGTCTTTTGAAACGCAGTTTTTATCTTCAAAACGAGGAAGTTCCTTGTTAGGGTAGAGCATGTAGGAATTCTGACGGGGTTCGTACATTGCAGAATTTCTAAGGTTTCTATAAAGATCCAGAGTCTCTTTTCCAGAAAGAAGTCCGCTGGAAAGAACAGCAACCTGACCTTCAAGCATTTCCTGAAGATTTTCAACCAGCATTTCATTTTCAGCAACACGGAGTGTGTTGTAGGCGTGGTAAAGACCGTCTTCCCGTTTGTTCACTGCAATGGTGTATTCTGTATGATTCTGGAAGGCCTTCAATACAGAAAGAAGTTCTTCCTTTGTAATCTCCACATTTTTTCCGTAGCCTGTTTTATAAAGTGAGTTTCGTTCTGCTTCAAAAACAAGCTGTGCTCTTTCGTTAAAAGCGGCCCGGATTTTTGGATCTTGTGCGGCTTTTTCAGGTTCAAAGGCTGTAAAGATTTTTCCAAGTTCTGTAAGGGCTTTGTAAACCTGTTCTGAAAGCACAAAGCTTTTTTCATCAGAGCTTTGGTAAAGATTTATAAGGAAGGCAGTAAATCTTCTGATGTAATACAGGGTAACCATGGAAAGTCCCCAGCCTGCCAGTGCGTTGTTGGCATCATTCCATTCAGGCCGCTGGGTGTTCAACCAGATTCCGCCTCCAGGAATAAAGTTTGCCATTTTTGCAATGAGAATCTGTACAAATTTCTGTGTAAGGGAAACATGGGCTACAGTTCCGTCTTTTCCCCGGACAAGTTTTGCGTCACTTCCCATAACAGCGGTTTCTTTCATAAGGCGGTCGCTGAGTTCTCTGTCAAAAGAAATGGAATTTCTTGGGTCTTTAATAAGGTCGCTGTAGTTTTTGATTCTGTAAGGCACGTTTGAAGAAGAAAAGATTTCTTTATTTAAATGGCTTAAAAGTTCCCGGTGATTTGTTTTGTTCCAGAATTCAAGAAGCTTTTCAAGATAGATTACCTGATGGTCACCCCAGTAGCCAATCTGTGCCCAAGGATCATCGGGATTTGGAATTTCCCAGTTGAGTCCTTTTCGTGAAATATGATAAGGATTGAAGCCGTCTATGGTCATGGCATTAAGGAATTTTGCAGTCATGTTTTTGATGTAAGAAGGATAGCTCCAGGCAAGTGCTTCCCAGTTCTGGAAAATGTCCCGCCAGTTTCCTTCGTAATTCAAAACAGGATTTCCAAAATCGTCCTGAAGAATGATTGAAAAACGGTTCCATGGGCGGCTTGGATCTCCGTGGCGGCGACTGAAGGTGAGTGGCAGATATTCACAGAAAAGTCGCATGAAGTGAGGATTGCCGGATTTTTCAACTTCCGAAGAAAGTTCAGTGTAAGAGACTTCGTCTTTTAGGTGAGTTATGATTTTTCCAAGTTCCTGTGCAATGTTTTTATTTCGTTCACCTGCAAAAGCCATGAAATCGGCGGTATTTATTTTTCCAAAGTTCTGAAAAATTCCTCCACGCATAATATTGAACATAACGTTTGCCTGGTGATGGGCGGCTGTCATTTCATCTGCTGTATTCTGAATGCCATCGGCTTGGGCAATAAAGCCTGTCATTTTGTTTATGCCATCTTCAATATCATTTTCCAGATCTTTTACAAAGGCTTTTCGGTCTTTAACAAGGTTTTTCAGATTAATAATTTTTTTTGCGTCATACCAGGTGTCAAAAATCTCGTACCAGGAATCGGCAGCCTTTGAATCAAGACTGATTTTTTTATTGATAAAGATTGAAGGTCGTTTTCCTTTTATGCAGGCTGTTTTTTCAAAGGCCTCTTCCCGTGCAAAATGAAGAGGTGCATCAGTATCAAGAATCAGGTCATCTTCTGTGGAAAACCAGCCTGTATTGGCGTAAAGTCCTTCATTTGGTTCAGCCTTGTCGGAAACAACGGAAGAAACTGTAAATAAAGCAATTTTTGATTCAGCATCAAGGTCGGTTTTTTTGTAGGCGTCCAAAAGATTACTTTTTACATTCTGAAAATCTGCAGTACAGCAGGCTGGCATAATGTTACGGCAACCGTCAAGAATTTCAAAATCAACGGGTTTTTCTCCAAGGTTACTTACTTTTACTGTGCGAACAAGTCCGTATTTTGCAGAACTGGTCCATCCCTGCATAAAAGAAAGATTTAATTCACTGTTGATTTCTTCAAACCAGATTTTTGTTCCCGTAACGTTCTTGTAAATATTACGGAAAAGTTTTTTATCAGATGAAAAACGGACTGCAGCAGAAGAATTTAAGTTTGCAAAAGGTTCCCAAAGTACCTTTTCTCCATCTTTTTCAACTTTAATGCAGTTGTAAGGCCCTGTAACGTTCTTGAAGTCGGAAACTTTGTCGGCGGTGTAATAAGGAAAAACTGCGTGATCACAGTCAATTCGTCCTGCTGTAATGCCGCCCTGAGACCAGCAGAAATTCCAGATGTCGGAAGAACTTGTGATGGTCATAAAAAAGTCGTCCATCATGTCGTAGTTTTCAATTCTGTAAAATCTTTCTCCCTCAAAAGTAATGAAAGTTCCCTTTACTTCTTTCATAAATCCTCCATATAAACTAACTGTAAAAGGTCTTAGGCCAGATGTCAAATTTTTAAGGTCTGCTAAAAAAATTGACATTTATCGAAAAACATTAAATAGAGAATTTCTCCATAATATCCAAATTATGTTGAATTTTGACGCTTTATCATTTATACTAGAAAAAGTATGTCAGTTCCTTTGAGTCAACAGATTACACGTTATTACGATTATTATCGTGATAAGGAAATTTCATTTACTAAAGAAACTCTTCACTTTCTCAGAATTGATCCACGCCAGATTTACGTAAAATGTAACGGCGGGCAGTGGCCTTGTATCATCAACTCCACTTCTTTTCAGTTTGCCAGAATTATTGTAGGAACTACCAGCGGATTTGCCGCAGAAATCAAAAAAAAGAAGGATCTTTCAGTTTCCGTACGCTACTGTTTTATTGAACAGGATACAACACCTCTAAGTTTCTTTGTAAACGGCCGTGTATCAAACGTGGAACCATTTAAAGATTCTCATGAACTTCTTGTTGTAACTATCGAATTCTCACAGCAGCCTCCAGATGACCTTATCCTTCGTCTTGGCCGCTTTATTGATACAAACGAAAACTTTTCTCGCCGCAAGGAAGAACGCATTATGATTAATGCTGAGTCTATCCGCAAACTGAATATGGAAAAAGAAGAAACACTTATTTCCATTGCTCATGTTCCTAGACGCTGCGTTCTCCGAGACCTTTCTTTCGGTGGTGCAAAAATCCTTTGTATGGGATTGCCTCGTTTCCTTGTAAACAAAGAAGCTTCTCTTAAAATCACTTTCCTGGAGCCTCAGGTTTCCATGAACATCAACGGAAAAGTTGTTTATGCAGAAAATCTGGAAGGACGAAAGGATATTGTTATTGCAAATATTGAATTTGATCCTGAATCGGTTCCAATGGCTTACAAGGTTCAGATTAATGAATATATTACAACAAACAAGATAAACCTTCTTCAGCAGAGCAGAGCTCGTGTTGCATCGGCAGTACAGCAACAGGCAGTGGCAGCCCCAGCAAATCCTGCTCCATCTGCCGCTCCACAGGCATAAAACAAAACCTGCTTATCTTCAATAAATCATTTTTTTTCTATATAATAGAGGCATTATGAGTTCAAAGAATTCTCTCGAATCAATTTATTTTATCAATCTTCCTGAAGATTTTAAGCTTTCCTCTGCTGCCATGCAGATTGACACTACAATCCCTCTTCCTGTTCAGAAAAAAGACGGTGAAACAGAAGAAAATATGGATTTTTCTTCACTGAACGAAGAACAGATTCTTGCGGGAATTCTTACAGTTCTTGCCTACGACCACAAAAATAAGAATCTTGATTACTACCGTTCTATTATCAGCCAGGCCCGTCCTGAAATTAAAAAGGAACTTTGCGAAGCCGCCATTCTTAAAACAAAGAACGAAGATTATGATATTGCCGAAGAAATTTTTATGGCACTTCACGGTCTTGATCCGGAAGATAATGCCGTAGTTTTGAATATGGCTCTTTTCCTTGATGAACGGGCCGAAAGTTACCGCCGTTCTGGACTTATTGAAGATGCCGATGCCTACGACAGTGATGCACTTATGTATTACAAACAGGCTATGGACGCTGATCCTGCCATGCCGGATGCTTTCTTTAATGCAGGCTTTTTCTATCTGAAATCACAGAGTTTCCGGGAAGCAAAAGACTGTTTTGAAACATATCTTGCACTTACCTGCGATTCTACCGACGAAGAAATGGGAGAAAACGGTATCTACAAAAAAGAACGTGCCCAGGAAATTGTTGAGAATATTAAGAATCAGAACATGGACGATGTTCGCTTCAAAGCCGCTTACGATCTTATTTCAAAAGGTGAAGAAGAAAAGGGACTTGAAGAAATCCGCGTGTTTATCCAGAACAATCCTAAAGTTTGGAATGCCTGGTTTATGCTTGGATGGGGTATGCGCAAGCTGGAACGTTACGACAGTGCAAAACAGGCCTTCCTTGAAGCCCTTAAATGTCCTGGCGGAGATCAGAGTGCCGATACTTACAACGAACTTTCGCTTTGCTATGTTCAGGAAAAGAATTTCGCCGAAGCCCAGAAGGTGCTTTTAAAAGCTTACGAACTGGAACCGGAAAATACAAAGATTATCTCAAATATGGGATACCTTGCTCTGGCACAGGGAAAAATTGACGAAGCACGTAAATTCTTTACTGCAGTTCTTGAATTTGATCCAAAAGATCAGATTGCACTTCACGAACTTGCAAAACTTGAAAACGAGTAGTGTGTTTAGTGAGTAATACTCACAATCTTTCTGTAAAGTATACGCATTTTTTTAAATCCCGTTTATAATCCAGAATATGAAGAAAATTTTAATTCTGCTGATTCTGGTACAGACTTTCATTTTTCCCTTAAGTTCCCAAACCTTGTATAAAAAATGCAGTTATGAAAATATTCACGAAAACGCAAAAGGTTCCTATTCAATTGATATCGCAAATATAAAAGATTCCAAATACGCCTTGGACGGAACCCTGTATCCAATTTTTGAACATCTCCCCAACGACTTTGACCAAGCTTACTATTATTTTTCTTTCTCCAATGGTTACCAGTTCTATACCAACGATTCATACGAAAATGTAATCAAATTCGACAAGGAAGGAAATATCTGGTTTTTCTTAAATGCTCTGAATGTGGAAACTAATACCTGGCAGGCCCTTCTTTGTAAATTCGATCCAAAACTTTTGTATACAGAATATTTTATTGTAGGAAAAAATGCATATTCCCAGCAATTTGCCGTAAGTGATGACGGCCTTTGGGCTGTAGCCAGAGTTTGCGAAGAACGGGAAGACGCAACAGGAAAAGGATTTAACAAAACTTATCTTGTTCACGCAAACAGCTCTGGAACTGTAGAGCTGTTGCTGGATGATTCTTATACAATTAAACATCAGCTAATAGAACTGACCATGTGTTTTGATTCCAAAAACAGAACCTTCCTTTTTTACAACCACGGCTGGAATGAATTTGATGAAGTTGGTCCCGACAGAGGACTTTACGAGCTTAAGCCCCGCGGCATCAATTATTATCCAGAAGATTTAATCAGACATTCTTCTTTAGTCTGGTGGAGGTTCGCTCAAAATCTTCCAGGAGAACAGCCAAAAGGCGTTGTTTCACAAACAGATTTATGCAAACTTTTAAAACACTACTGCGGCGCAAATGTTAATTATGATAATCTGGAAGTTACCCTTAAACATTTTAAAGGCCTTGTACTAAACGGAACCGATTATTCAGACTTTTATGGAACAGATTCCAATGGAAATCCTCTTACCGAAGAAGCCGCTGTAAAATTCTTTTTGGAAAGAGGGGAAAACAGAATAAATGCCCTTTGTTCCGACTACACAGCTCATTTTATAAATCTTGGAGCAGGCAGCATCTATCAATATTCTTTAATGCCACTTGAATTTCTTGTTCAGGAAAAAAACAGCGGAAAAAATGTAATTCAGGCAGATGCTAATGTTTACCGCGGCGAAAATACTACAGAAGCTCTCCACCTTTTTTATAATGATGAAGGAGTCTGGGGTATCAGAAATCATGAAGACGGAACTAAAAACTCCCGCCTGACTCATGTTAGAGATGCAGAAGGCAATTATATTAGAAATCAGCAGCCAGAATTAAATGATATAAATCTTGGTGGAATGTATGGTGGTGAACTGCCACTTTTTGTTGGTAAAGATTATCTTATTTTTATGGATGTAAGTGCAGATAAAGTATATTACCTTTCCCAGAATATTCTTACTGACGTTTCATCTTATTGCGAAAAAAATAGTGTCAATAAATATGAGATGGCCGATTTTAAGAAAAAACATGGTGAAATTGATCAGGCAATGAAGGCACTGGATATTTACAAGCCTGGAATTGTAAAAACCGAATATGTTTACAAGACCGACAATCGGCTTATGATTCTTTTAGTTATTGTGGCGGTTCTGGTTTTTGTTCTGGCAGTGGCTGCAATCATATTGAATATGCGGTTTAATAAAATTGCAGAAAAACAAAAGTACCGAAATCTTAAAAAGGACAAGAAGCTCATTTTTGCTATTCAGGAAAAGGAGAGGGGAAAAATTAGCCGGGATATTCACGATTCCATTATTCAGGATATACGTTCAATCCGCCTTTATTCAGAAATGCTTAAAGTTAGTGAAGATTCCCTTGAAAATAAGTATAAGATTGTTTCCCTTGCAACCGACAGCGTAGTTAAACTTCGAAATATTTGCTATAACCTTACTCCGGCAGAACTTGCTACCCACGAAGACGGCGATGATTCAAGAATAGAACTGGTTTCAATCATCCAAACTCTTGTTACTCAGTTCATAGAAAAAACTCACGTTCCATGTTCAATTCAGATTGATGAAAATTTCACATATCCGGTTTTTGAAAAGGAAGTGAGCCAGAATCTTTTCCGCATTATTCAGGAAGCTCTCACAAATATTGAAAAGCATTCTTACGCAACTCAATGTTCGGTTTACATAAAAAGCCGGGAAGAAAATAAAAAAAAGTATATGATCGTTTATATTTCGGATGATGGAATTGGATGTAATGTAAACAATATACTTTCCCACAGAAAGAAAATGCATTTTGGTCTTCAGTCTATGATGGAGCGCATTGATCTTATTGGTGGAAAACTGGAATTCAAGAGTGAAATGGGTGATGGAATGGAAATAATTATTACCGTTCCTATAAAAGAGTAGGGTAGAGAGATTTATGGAAAATACACTTTTTATTGTAGATGATCACAGTATTGTAAGGTTTGGATTAAAAGACTGGCTTGAAGGAAATACAAAGTGGAAAGTAGCAAAAGTTTTTGGAAAAAGCCAGGAATGCCTTGAAGAACTTGAGCGGCTGGATTCAGTTTACTATCCAGAAATAATAATAATTGACGTGCAGCTTTTGGGTGAAACAGGATTTGCACTTTGCAAGAAGATTACAGAAAAATACGATCGAATAAAATGTGTAATGTATTCCATGTATGACACTCCAGGATATATTCTCCAGGCTAAAGACAGCGGCGCAAAAGGATATGTTTCAAAAATTTCCAGCGAAAAGGAACTGGAAAAATGCCTTGATGTTGTAAAGGCCGGTGGAATCTATCTTGAAGAAAAGATGATACAGGCTCAGGCAAAACTTGAGAATGTGGCAGTAATTCTTTCTAAACAGGAAAGATTGATTTTTGAACTTCTCCTCCAGTCAAAAACAAACGAACAGATAAGCGACGAACTGTTTATTTCCCTTCGCACCGTAGAAAACCATGTTAGCCGCATTTACGACAAACTCGACATTAAAAAACGAGCCGATCTTTTAGAAAAATTCGGAAAATACTCCGAGTAACGCCTCCCTATCTCCCCAAAAAATGTGAGTTTTTTACTCACTACTTTTTTTCATCCTAAGTGTAAAGTGATAACAAACTAGAATATTTAGGAGTTATGATGAAAAAAATTATGGTTATGGCATTGGCTGTAATGTCGATGCTCATTATTGGTTGTGCTCCAGCTGTTGGTGGGGATGATGCTACACCATCTTCAGATGGAATCTATTACGAAGATAAAAATGGTGAAACTATTACCATCTCAGAAAATGGAAAAACTATTTCAAATATTAAGAATGCTTCCCTTGTTATTGATTTAAGCGTAACTTCTCTTGTACTTGAAAATACAATCCTTAATAAAGTTGAAGTTGTTTCAGGTGCAGATGTTGAACTTTCTTTCAGCAATACTCAGATTGAAGAATTTGAAGTAAATGGTGATGTAACAATCAAAGAAAAAGATTCTTCTTCTGGAAACCGTTCTGTCCGAACTGCAAGAGCAGCTAACTCAGATAAGCAGGCAGAAAAAGCCAAAGTAGTAATCGACAAACTTGTAATGAAAGGAAATGTCCAGGCCGGTGTTGGGCTTTACAAGAAAATTGAACGTGAAGATTCAGATTCTGAATTTGTATTTGAAAAAGATTGTGCAGAAAAAGTTAAAGTAGATAGTTTTGATAATAACGGTACTGTTCTTGGCCTTACTGCAGTTACAAGTGGATTTAAAGGCGTAAATATTGAACTTACAGATAAACCAGATGCTTCTTCTTTTGCTGATGAAAAATTTACAATGGATGTAAGAATCAAAAAAGGTGATATGGAAAATCAGGTTTTCTGGGGAACTAATTATCCTGATAGCTATCAAACTGATGATCATATTATTCCAAAAAAGATTGTTCTTGCAGATAATTTTTACTGGCCATACCTTGAAAAAAATGAAGAATATGAAATCACAATTATGTACCTTGAAGCTACTACAGGAACAGATGGAAAATTACTTGCTTCTAATACAATCAAAGTAACTCCAGAAGATGGAAAGTCTGATGTAATCTTCCTGGATAAATACAAGGGAAATTTAACACTTAAAGAAAACGGAGATATTGAGTGGACAAAAACACCTGATATTGAAGAAAAGGAATGTGCAAAAATATCATATGAACTCAATTCAAGAAATTCCGCTGGAATTCCTGTATGGAATTCAGCTCGTGTAATAAAAGCTGATTGTTCAGATAAATACACTGGTTTTAATATCTATAAAGATGGTTTTTATCCTGAAAAATCTGGAATGCATGAAGGTGGGAAATATCTTTACAATAAAGTATGCCTTCTTGTGAATTATAATCTTTATTCTTATGATTCATATAATGGTGAAGAATATTATTACGGAGTTCATACACCACTTATTAAAGATTATACAAACGAAATTACCTATGACGAATCAAAGTATGAAACTGCTTTTGATGTTGAATTGGATAAAGAAAAAAAATGTATCAACATTACAATACAGCCTTCAGATAAAGCAAAGGCTTTGTGGAAAATGACTGGTGGTACAAAGCTTTGGTTTACAGTGGCACAAGGTGAAACAAAGGTAGGAGAATCGGAAATGATAGATATAGATGCACTCCCTGAAACCCCTATTCCTCTTAAAGAAGCAAACTTGCCAAGTGGTGCTCTTGAATTACAGGTTCGGGCCTTTGATAGTAATAATATCTGGAAAGCCTGGATAATTAGTAAAACAGTAGAATAATCGTTTACACTAATACTTAGGGCTTTTCATTACGGTGGTTGAGTTTATCGAAACCACCTGTCGAAATAGCTGCTACACTTATAACCCGGAGGCCGTAGGTTCAAGTCCTACCCCCGCTATAACAGACCACTCAAGGCTTGAGTGGTTTTTTGTTTTTAAACGGAGTTAAATGAACTTCGGTGAACAAATAAGCTAGAATTAGTGGTATTTCTGCCTCGGATATCTTAAATATAACACTATTTTTCCCAAAAGACAAATTAAATGAATTCACCTGAATTCACTGAAATTCAGGATTTACTTAAACTTTTTACTTTAAGTTCGTGAGCGGTAGGTTTTTAGCCTACGGGCTCGACATTTTTTCATATATTAGGCAATCCAATACACTTATTAAGAAAAATAAACTATGTTATAATAGAAACAATGAACGAAGAACAGCAGATTTTATTTATGCAGATTAGACTCATAAGAATGACTTCTGAAAAACTTGGAATAACTTTGAAGCAAACAGCAGAGATGTTTGATAAATTTAAGGTCCTTCCCTTTATCCGTGATTGTTGGGGAATATTCCATGTTGAAGGAGATAATGCTGTTTATGAAGAAATTCGGGAATATCTGCTTTCAAAAGGGGCTGCGTTATGAAACAACTGGAAGAAGGCATGATTCTATATCATGGCAGTTATTGTGTCGTTGAAAATCCCAATTTACAGAAATGTGCAAAATACAAAGATTTTGGGCAAGGTTTCTATCTTACAACTTCAAAAGAACAAGCCAAGAGTTTTGCAAAAATTACTGCTACAAAAGCAAAGGCCAGAGGTCTTATTTCTGTAAACGAACAGTTTGGATATGTTTCATTCTTTAAGGTAAATGATATCCAGGAATTAAAAAGTTTTGGTTTTGAAACAGCAGATAAAGAATGGCTTCACTGTATTGTTGCACATAGAAAATCAGATGTCTTTTTAGATATGATAAACAGAATGAAAGATTTTGATGTGATTTCTGGAAAAATTGCAAATGACAATACGAACGCCACTATTCTTGCATATATGAGCAATTTCTACGGAGAAATGGGAAGCGAAAGTGCAGACAATATGTGTATAAGCCTTCTACTTCCAGAAAAACTGCAGGATCAATTTTGCTTTCGAACAGAAAAAGCTGTTTCAAAATTGCAGTTTCTGAAAAGTGAAAAAGTCGCTTTATTTTAGTCAGAGGATTTTTTATGGATAACAAAAATGCAATTGCCATGGACTTAGTTGCAAAAATGGCAGTAGAACAGCTGGCAAAAGAACAGAATAAAAATATTGAAGAAGTCCTTATTTCATTTATGGAATCAAATACAGGCCGAATGGTTTATGACGATTCAACAAAGCTCTGGTGGGATGGGCCTCTATCAGTTGCTCAGGAATACAAAAACGAAATGGGAATTGTTGGATAATATACTAATCACCTAACTGTTCCTTAATCTTCCTTATCATTTCTTTTGCAGTTTCAACATATAAAGCTGCAACTTCCTTTTCTTCGGTAAAATTTACTCTTTCAAATCTATCTTTAAAAATAATGATTTTTTTCTTTATGCTTTCTGCAGTGTGTTTTATGCAGTTGGAACTTAGTTCATGTTTACCGTATCGCCAACTTTTATGCCCATTTTATCGAACCAGCCTTGGGGTACTTCAAGGGCGTAGCGTACGCTTACGGTACTTACTACGGAATTCAGGCTGTAGGGAGTCATGTCGTAGATGTTTCTAATAACGCCTTTTGAATCGATGTAGGCAATTGAGAGTGGGTGAGGAGTGTTTTTCATCCAGAAGGAAAGTTTCTGGTCGTATTCAAAGATAAAGAGCATTCCCGTACCGTCAGGAATTTTTTCTCTTTCCATAAAACCATGCTGTCGTGTTTCAAAGGTGTCGGCTATTTCTGCTGTAACGGTGACTGTTGTGCCGTCAGCTTTTGTAATATTATAATTTTTTACCGGCAGTTTTTTAGCACTTGAACAGGAAAGGAAGATAAAGAAAGTAAGAAGGAAAATTATTGATTTTTTCATGGCGATTAAAGGTCTTCCAGGAACATTTCCCTGGTCTTTTCAAACACAGATTTTTCAACCCGGCTTTTATCCTGGATTTCATCAAAAATTTTATTGTCCACGTATTTTAAGGTAAGTGGTTTTTCCAGGGTCATAGTTACATCATCATTGGACCACTGTGCTTTCTGGGGAGTAAGGGATTCCGGATCTCCGTACTTTTCGCATAGTGTTGTAAAAATGGAATAATAGTCCATCTTACTCTGGTTCACATTTATGATGATTGTATAAAGTCTGTTGTCGTTGAACTGAAACCAGCATCTTTCAAGGAAGGTTCCTCCCCATCTGGTAGCGTCGGTTTCTATAAGAGTGTCGTCCTGGCCTGGCAGAAAAGAAACATCTCTGTCACCATTATAACCAAAGTCTGAATTCTTTTTAAGCTGTTCTTTTGTGGTCTCTAAGGATGAGCCAAGCTTTACTCCGCCATAGCCATTTGGAAGGTCATTGGCAAAAAGGAAAGCGGATAGAAAAATGGAAAGAGTGCTGAAACAGATTTTTTTGATAATCTTCATACTAAATTATCGTTAGCGGCCGTTCATTTCCTTAGCCTGTTTTTTATAGAAAGCAGTCTGTTTGAAAACTTCTGTACAGTCTTTGATGAAAATTTTACTGTTCTGAATGGCAAGCATTGTAAACTGCTGGAAGTCGTAGATTGCTTTTGGCTGTTGTTCGTGTGGAATACCGCACATATTTGCAATGTCCTGAGGAGAGAATTCTGTAAGCATAGGATTCTTTCCGCTGAGAACTGAAAGTTTCTGTTTTTCAAGCTGAAGACAGAGCATATCAAGCATCTTCTGGGCAGGTACTTTTAATGATGCATTGTCCAGCTGGCGGCTCATTGACCACAATCGTTCGGCAAGTGTAGTTGTAAGACGGGCAATCAGCTGAGGCTGTGTTGTTACCATCTGATTAAAGTTGGCGCGATTTACTACAAGAAGACGGCAGTTTTCTCGGGCAATAGCACTGGCTGAGCGAGGTTTGTTTTCAAGAAGAGCCATTTCACCGAACATGTCGCCCTGTTTAAGAACGGCAAGAACCACTTCGTTTCCATCAACAACTTTTGAAATTTCTACTTTACCAGTCTGGATGATGTACATTTCGGCACCACCCTGGCTTTCAGAGAAGATCATTGTGTCTGCAGGATATTCACGGGCCTGATCGGCAGTTGGTTCAAGGAAAACTGGTTTTGTTGTCTGACGAAGAGCAATAAAGCGGCGTTTGGCAACTTCAGCTTCGGCTCCAACAGGTCTTGTTTTAAGGAACTGATAGTAGGCATATGAAGCAATGTTCATTTTGCCTGCTTTTTCGTAATACTGGGCAACATTGAACACCTGAATAGGATTTTCTGCTACTACATTGTTCAGTGTTGCCTTAGTAAGCATTTCATTCATCTTTCTCATGCGGTTAGCAAAAGTTTTGATGATTTTAAGAGCTACAGGAGTGTTTGCCGCAATCAGCTCAGGATACTGGTCTTTTCTTACGGCAATTGCAGTTACGTCTGTGGCACAAAGTGCATTTTCAATCTGAGGTCGGTTTGCAAAACAGGAAACAACGGCAACGAAGTCTCCGGGACCAAGGCGTGAACCTGTAGTATCTCCGGCTCTGGTACAAACTACAAGGCCTTTCTGGATAATGTAGAACATATCTACATTGCCTTTTCCTTCAACAACCATGTATGAACCTGCTTTGAAATTAATAAACTGTAACTGCAGCATCTGCTATGCCCTCCTGATTATTTATCGGCCTGTTTTGCCAGACCGGTAAGTGCTACTTTTTCTGTTCGCTTGGCTTTTTCTTAGCTTCTGCAACAGCCTGGGCCATTTTTTCACGGGCCTTTTCTACGTTGTTTACCATCATGATTGGCTGACCTGTTGCATCAAGAACGTCACGCCACAAAGATCCTTCTGGATCAACGGCATTACGGTGAGCTGTTACGCATTTAATTGGAAGGTGAACGTATTTGTCGTGAACCAGACCAATTACCATCTTTGTTTTTCCGGCCATTGCAGCGTGTACAGCATTGTTTCCAAGGCGTTCACAGTATACAGAGTCAAAAGCAGTTGTAACTGCAGCACGAATCTGGTAACCAGGATCAATGTATTTAAGGTTGATTTCTGTTCCCTTAGCTTTGAAGTATTTGTTGATTTCGTCACGGATGTAAACACCAATGTCAGCAAGTTTTTTGTTACCTGAGGCATCTGTTGCACCTGTAGACTGAAGAAGATCCTGTCCGGCACCTTCTGAAACTACGATTACGGCGTGTCCACGTTTTTCAAGACGGCGTTCAAGACATGCCAGGAATCCGTTTTCTCCTTCCATTTCGAAAGGAACTTCAGGAATAAGACAGAAGTTTGTTTCGTGTGAAGCAAGAGCAGCGTAAGCGGCAATGAATCCGGCTTCGCGACCCATGAGTTTTACAAGACCAATACCGTTGATCTGTGAAGCAGCTTCCATGTGGATAGAAGCAATGGCATCTTTTGCCTGCTGAACGGCTGTTTCAAAACCGAATGAGCGGTCCATGAAAAGAAGGTCGTTATCAACAGTTTTTGGAATACCTACAACTGCACATTTGATGTGACGTTTTTCTACTTCGCAGGCAATGTCATAAGAACCGCGCTGAGTTCCGTCTCCACCAAGAATAAAGAGCATGTTGATATTGTCACGTTCAAGGCAGTCTACGATTTCGCCAACGCGCTGTCCGCCACCACGGCTTGTACCAAGGAAAGTACCACCGATTTTGTGGATTTCATCTACGTTGTATGGATCCAGGTCGATTGGAGCGTATCCTTCTTCTGGGAAGAATCCGTGATAACCGTAGCGGTAACCTTTTACTGTTGTAACACCATAGCGTTTATTAAGACAGCGTACGATAGCGCGGATAACATCGTTAAGACCAGGGCAAAGACCACCACAAGTACAGATACCGGCACGAACGTGTTTTGGATCAAAGTAGATTTTTTCGCGAGGACCAGCTTTTTCCATGAGGTTTGTGCAGTCCAGAGGATCGTCTTCTCCGCCAAACCAGTTGATCATGTTGCGTACGTAAGTTTTGTCTTTTACGTAGTTGGCTTTATAATCGCCAAGTTTATTTGAAAGTTTAATTGGAGAATCAACTGTACATTCTCCAAGATTATCGATTGTGAAATCAAAATTGTCTGCCATTTCAGACTCCTGTTTAAATTTATAACATTATAATTCTACTATATACGCACCGAATTTTCAATTGATTTTTTGGACCGCCTGTCGTATATTAGGAGGCAGTTATGGGTAAAATAGTTATTTATACAGATGGCGGATGTTCGGGAAATCCAGGGCCTGGGGGATGGGCCTGTGTAGTTATTGCAGACGGTGTTGCCAAGCAGCTTTCCGGCGGTGAAGATCAGACTACAAACAACCGAATGGAACTTTGTGCCGCCATTGCCGCACTTTCCGTAATCAGAAATACTCCTGCCTTTGCGGGCCGTGAAATTGAAGTGAACATTGACAGTCAGTATGTAAAAAACGGCATTACATCCTGGATTGCCGGCTGGAAAAAGAAAAACTGGATGACTGCCGACAAAAAACCGGTAAAAAACCAGGATCTTTGGGTAATGCTTGATGAATTGAACTCTTCCATGAAAGTTGACTGGAAATGGGTAAAGGGGCATGCCGGCGTTGAATATAACGAAGTGTGCGATCAGCTTTGCCAGAGTGAAATCAAAAAGAGAAAATAAGTTTTAGCAGATTAAGCTCTTTTATTTCTGCAGTTCCAGAATCTGATCACGGTAAACGGCGGCCTGTTCGTAGTCCATTCGGTCTGCGGCAAGTTCCATCTCTTTTTTCAGTGCAGCAATCAGTTTTTTCTTGTCTTTTGCATTGAATAAGTTTGTCTTGTTTTTAAGAACTTCCACATCCATTGCGGCATTGTCTTCAGCATCTTTTCTTTCGTGTTCAAGAATATCCTGAACTGCCTTGGAAATGGTTTTTGGAGTAATGCCGTGTTCTTTATTGTAAGCTTCCTGTATTTCCCGACGATGACGAGTTTCTTTAATGGCTTCTTCCATGGCAGGACTCATGTGATCAGCATACATTACAACATGACCATCTGCGTTTCGGGCTGCACGGCCAATAATCTGTATAAGACTGGTGGCACTTCGAAGGAACCCAATCTTGTCGGCATCTAGAATGGCAATGAATGAAACTTCCGGAAGGTCAATGCCTTCACGAAGCAGGTTGATACCAATAAGTACGTCGAATTCACCGGCACGAAGACCTTTAAGAATCTCAACCCGTTCAAAGGTGTCGATTTCGGAGTGAATGTATTTTGCCTTAAGGTCCAGCTCCAGAAGATAATCTGTAAGATCTTCGGCCATTTTTTTTGTAAGGGTAAGGACCAGACTTTTTTCACCACGGGAAATACGTTCCTTGATTTCACGGTAAATGTCTTCCATCTGGCCTTCACTAGGTCGAACGTTCAGCACAGGATCCAAAAGTCCTGTTGGGCGGATAAGCTGTTCTACCACCTGGGTACTCTGATCAATTTCTTCCTGCCGTGGAGTGGCGGTTACATAAATTACCTGATTAAGCTTTTTCTCGAACTCTTCGAATTTCAATGGCCGGTTATCCAGGGCACTTGGCAGACGGAATCCGAAATCAATAAGATTTGTTTTTCGGCTCCGGTCACCTTCGTACATGGCGCCAATCTGGGAAACGGTAACATGGGCTTCATCAATAAGACAGAGAAAGTCATCCGGGAAATAGTGCAGAAGAGTTGCAGGTGGTTCACCAGGTTTACGGCCGGCAATAGGAGCCGAGTAGTTTTCAATGCCCGGACAAGTTCCCATTTCCTTCAGCATTTCAATATCGTAGGTGGTTCTGGTTTTAAGGCGTTCTGCTTCAAGGAGTTTTTTCTGACTTTGAAGTTCTTCGACCCTTTCGTTCATTTCTTTTTCAATGCGGGCAGTGGCATCAAGAAGAAGGTCGTTGGAAACAACAAAGTGCTTAGCAGGGTAAAGCACGGTTTCATCAAGCTCTTCCTTAGTGTTACCGTTCAGGATGTCAAAGCGACGGATGCGGACAATTTCATCCCAGTCCAGTTCGATGCGGTAGCCTTCGTCAGTTTCCATGTAAGGTGGAAAGATTTCCATTACATCGCCACGAATTCGGAAATTGCCTCGCTCAAGAACAGCGTCGTTTCGGGAATACTGAATTGCAACCAGCTGTTCGGCAATCTTTTTCAGGGTAACCTGCTGTCCTTTTTCTAGGTGAACCCGCATATCTTTGTAAAGATCAGGCATACCAAGACCGTAGATACAGGACACTGTAGCAATAACAATTACGTCACGGCGTTCCATAAGGCTGTATGTAGCACGGAGCCGCAGTGCATCAATTTCTCTGTTGATGTCGCAGTCTTTTTCAATGTAAAGGTCACGGGCGGCAACATAAGCTTCAGGCTGGTAATAATCGTAGTATGAAACAAAATATTCTACGGCGTTATTTGGAAAAAAAGTTTTGAATTCCCGGTAAAGCTGTGCCGAAAGAGTCTTGTTGTGGGAAATAATGAGGGTAGGGCGCTGAACTATTTCAATGATCTTGGCCATGGTAAAGGTTTTTCCAGATCCTGTAACGCCTTTTAGAGTCTGATATCTGTCGCCGCGAAGAAATCCCTGGGACAGTTTTTCAATAGCCTGTACCTGATCTCCTCCCGGTTCGTATGGAGCAACTACTTTGAATTCACGCATGATTATAATCCTGTTGGAATATCAATAAAAACTGTTTCCAGTCCCAGTTCCTTTTCTACCTTTGCTTTTACAAGATTTACGCCAACGGTTTCTGTTTCGTAATGACCGCCTGCAATCACGTTGATGCAGTTTTCCTTGCAGTAATGGTAAAGTTCGTGGTTCATTTCACCTGTAATAAAAAGATCCAGTTTTTCGTTTACGGCCTGTTCTACATCTTCTGCAGCACCGCCGGAAATAATGCCTGCGGATTTTACAGTTTCTTTGCCGAATGGAAGAACTGCAACAGGACTTTTCCCCGGGCGAAGAATCTTTTCTGCAATGCCGGAAAGGGTGGCCGGATTTTTAAGTTCAACCTTTACCCCGATGTCCATGCCACGCCAGCTTCCAAACGGTTCGGCTTTTGCAGGATTAAGGCGGGCTGCCAGTCCCCAGTTGTTTCCGTAAGGATTGTTAGCATCAAGAGGAATGTGATAGGCAACAAGTGCAAGATCGTTTTTAATAAATGAGGCAATCCGCTGGTAGTGATTTCCTGTAAGTGGATCGCAGCCGCCCCAGAAAAGTCCGTGATGCACAAAAAGAACATCGGCTCCTTCTTTGGCGGCAAGTTCTGCAGTTTCAAGGCAGGCGTCTACGGCAAATGCAATCTTTTTAATCTGTTTTTCGTCCGGATTAGAGTTTTGAATCTGAATGCCGTTTCTTGATGGATCGGAAAGGTAGTTTTCGCTTTTAAGAAAATCATTTGCCCACTGGTTAAATTTATTCAATGTCATTTTACGGCTCCTTCTGTGGCATCGGCCATGGCACGGGCAGTTTTCCATCCATCTTCAGAAATGTTCATGTATTTTGCAAGAAGCGGATCTGTAAGGGAAATAAGTCCGTATCCTTTTGTAGTGTATTCATCAATATCTTCAAGATTCAGTTTTCCTGTAAAACGGTCACGTTTTTCGTTTATAAGATCCTGGGCTGCAATTTTTCCCATCCAGTCGGTAACAAGAAAATATTTTGTGTCTGTGGAACCAAGATCTTCGTCAATTAATGTAAGAAGAGCGTTGACTTCCCTTTTTGAGCAGAAACTGTAGTATTCAAGCTGGGCGTTGAAAAGGTGATTTCTGGACAGACTGTCAAAAACCATGGCAAAACGGCGGAAAATTTTAGAATCAAAAATATTTCGAAGCCATCGTCCGTCGCTGGTAAAGAAGTCGGCAGAATAAACCCGGTAACCTTTCTGGGCCAAAAGCTGAAGATATGGCTTGTAATGTTCAGTATCAGCCCGCTTATCTGGAACAAAAAGAATTACAGGAGATTCAATCACCGGAATGAGAGTTTCTTTTTCTCCGGTAATATCCTTTGCAGGCATGTATTTTGTAAGGAAAACATCCCCTTTTTTGAAGTTGGGAGCGGGAGTGAATCCGTTTGCAAAAGTGCCGTTGTATACCAGGAGAGTTTCTTCAACTTCAAAAGATGCAGAAGTTTTTTCAACAGGATGAAAGACAATTGCGCAGTAAAAGGCTGGAATACACAAAAGTGATGTAACTACCGACCAGAAAATCATAAGAGGACTGTAGTGATCAACATAAAGTCGGGCAGAATAACGGAGAAGGGCGTGGAAGTTGGAAAGCAGAACCACCACAGAAAGAAGTACAAGATAGATATTCAGAAGGGATAAACCAAAGGCAAAAAGATTTACGGCAGACAGCAGAAGGGAAAGTGGTGCCAGGATTGCAAGACTGTCGGGTTTTGATTCCTTTAGGAAAAATGTACGGATATTACACAAAAACAAAATAGCCGTGATAAGAAGTTCTGAATAAATCTGCATGTTTACATAGTAGGGAAAAACGTCAGAAAAATCTACTGAAAAAAAATCAAGGGGCGCAATGGCAATTTTTGAAAAAAATTTAAACTTTTTTCAAGTTTTTTCATCTATTTGGTAAAAAATGTGATATAATGGCAGAACTATAATAATAAAATAAGCGCAAAAAATGCTTTGCGACGAATATACAGGAGTTCTTTTGTGAACAAGCACGATTTTCCGAAAATTCATTTCTATGACCAGGATTTCGTAGATATTTATAATAAAACATGGAACTGGGCATCCAACTACTGGATTAATCCTTCTAACGGGGAACAGGATGCTGAAGGCTACTTTGTTTATCCTGAAAATGGAAAATACGTAATCAATCAGTTTGACTCGATTTTCTCTACATTTTTCCTTGTATACTCAAACCGTAACTTTATTGCCGAACAGAATATTGACTATTTCTATGCCCACCAGGAAGAAAGTGGTGCCATCCGCTGGAAATACGATCTTTCTACCAATGAACCAATTACCGACGAAACAAACACAGAAGGTGTTGGACTTCCATTGTTCGCATGGGCCGAATACAATCTTTATCACAAATCTGCAAACAAACGCCGTGTAAAAGATATTATGCCGGTGCTTCAGAAATATATGGACTGGCTGGATGTTACTTTCAAAAAGGAAAACGGACTTTATGCTGCACCTTTTACTGCCAGTACAATGACAAATGCACCTCGCAAAGACGCTGTTTATCCTGTTGATTTCAACGCCTGTATGGCAATCAACGCATCTTACATGTCGGCACTGGGGGATATTCTTAACGACAAAGAACTGAGTTTCCAGTACCGCAAAATGTACTTCTCCATCAAGACTCGAATCAACTCAATGATGTGGGATAACGAAACCAATTTCTATCACGATCTTGATGCAAATGAAAACCGCCTTCCTGTAAAAACCGTTGCAGGTTTCTGGCCACTCCTTGCTGAAATTCCAAATGCCGACAAAGCCGACTGCCTTGTTGATCATCTGAACAATCCTGAAACTTTCGGAACGGATCATCCTTTCCCATCACTTTCAGCAGATGCACCGGAATTCAGCGAAAATGGCAACGGATACTGCGGAAGTGTATTCCCGGCCTTCAACTTTATGATCATAAAGGGGCTTGAAAAATACAATCAGTACGAACTGGCCCGTGAATGCGCCATCCGTCACCTGTATTACATTCTTGAAGGACTTATGCCTGCAGATGACAAAACTCCAGGTGATCTTTACGAAGCTTACATGCCTTGCAGTGAAGGAAAACCTTCTATGGACGGAAACAGCGCTTTCCCAAGAAACCGCTATCTTGCTACAGTAAGCCTTTCTACAATTGCACTTATGATTGAAAACGTAATCGGACTTTCCATCAGTCTTCCACGTAAAACTGTAGACTGGATCATTCCGAACCTTGAAATCATGGGTATTGAAAACCTTTCACTTAAACGAAATCTTATTACCATCCTTAGCAATAAATCTAACCGCGGATGGGAAATCCAGATGGAAAGTGAAAAGCTTTACTACTTCACAATCAATATCATCGACCAGAAAAAGAAAACACTGCCAATGCCAAGTGGTAAGTGCAGCATGCTGATCGATAAACTGGAATAGTTTTTTAGGAGGAACCAGATGGCCATTACCGAGGCAGTCATTGAAATAGGCTCCACAGGTGTGCGCCTGCTGGTAGCCGAAGTCTCCGAAGACAAAAAACAGAAAATCCTGGACAGATCTCATTTACCTCTTCCATTGGGACGGGATGTGTTTAACAATGCGTCTATTTCCCGTGAAATCCAGAATTCTTGTGTTGAAATTCTCAAACGATATGCAGAACAGCTTAAAGCCTGGGATATTCTTCCGGAAAATACCACTGTTCTTGCATCCAGCGCCTTCCGTGAAGCAAAAAACCGGGATGCGGTTATGGATCGTATTCTTGTGCAGACAGGTTTCCGTGTTCATATTCTGGACGGCATAGAAGAAAACCGGCTTATGTATCTTGCCGTAAACGAATGCCTTAAAAACGCCGGCAATTATATGGAAAAGAATCATCTTTCTCAGGACGACATGGTGATTCTGGAAGTTGGCGGAAACACTACGGAACTTATGACAATCTCTGCGGGAAAAATGGTTGGTGTTCATTCGTTTAAACTGGGAACTGTCCGCATTGAACATAGTTTGCGGTCAACGGGAACTTCCTATTCCCACGTTCAGCGCTATGTTCGGGAGTCCATTTCCAACACTAAAGGAACTCTTGAAAATGAAATCAAGATGGAATCCGTAAGGCACTTTATTGCAGTTGGAAGCGATATGGTTCTGGCTGCGGTAAACTGTGGAAAACCGGTTGATACGTTCCTTTGGGAAATTGAAACTGAAGCCTTTGATACCTTTGTAAAAGAGATCCAGCCTTATTCGGTTGATGAAATTGCTGCTCGTTTCAAGCTGCCTTACAACGAAGCACAGACTTTGCAGGCCAGTCTTTTGGTTTACGATATGTTCATTCAGATGACTCACGTAGACAAGATTGTGGTACCTGAAACTAACATTCGTGACGGTCTTATAATCAGCAAAAACTCCCTTCAGAATGAAGAGGTTCTTCAGGAATTCAATTCACAGATTGTTGCTTCGGCCAGAACTTTGCTCCAGAAATTCCACGGTGATGAAAATCATGCTGAATGTGTTCGATCTGTTGCCCTGAAACTTTTTGAAGAAATGAAAACCGAATTTAATCTTTCGGAAAGTGACAGGCTGCTTCTGGAAATTGCGGCCATTCTTCACGATATTGGGATTTTTATCCGCCTGGATCATCACAATCTCCACTCCAGTTATATCATCAAAAATTCCGAGATTTTCGGTCTTTCAAAATCAAATACATCTTTGGTTGCGGCAATTGCAAAATATCACCGGGGAAAAACTCTGCCTCAGGATGAAGACACTTTTACCATGCTGCCACGAACGGAGCGCATGACTATCCTGAAACTTACGGCCATTCTCCGCATTGCAGACGCCCTTGACCGAAGCCACAGTCAGAAACTGGAAAATCTGAGTTTTAAATTCCAGGGAGACACACTTTACATCAATACAAAAGACTACAAAAACACAATGATAGAAAAACTTGCCCTGTCCGAGAAAGCTGCCATTTTTGAAAGCGTATTCGGTTACCGGGTAATCTTGAACTAGGTCAGGAGGAAATCTGATGGAAATGCAGTATTTTAACCGTGAACTTTCGTGGATTGAATTTAACGCAAGGGTTCTTGCACAGGCATTGAAAACTGATCTTCCTCTTTTCGAACGACTTCAGTTTCTGGCCATAGTTTCATCTAACTTCGACGAGTTTTTCCAGGTGCGTGTGGCTAGTACAAAAAGAGCTCTTCGAAACGGAAGTAAGGCTGATGTAGACGGCATTACTCCGGGGCCTTTACTTACAAGAATCTCTGAACGTGCTCACGAAATTGTTGGAATGCAGAACCAGTGTCTTATTAAGGATATTCTGCCGGAATTGAAGAATAATGGTTTTTCTTACATTCCGCCGGAAGAATACACCGAAGCCCATGAAGATTTTTTACGTTCTTATTTCAAGCACGAGATTTATCCGCTTCTAACACCTTTGCGCACTGACCAGGAATTTCCTCATATTACGGGCCTTGAAGGTTATGCCGCTTTCCTTTTAAAACCAATTGCGGGCTTTAAAGATGCCAATCAGGATTTCCGGGGCAACGATGAAAAACCACGTATTGCCTTTGTGCAGGTTCCCTCGGTTTTGAGTCACGTAATTCTTCTTCCAAAAAACAAACCTTCTGACATTCAGGAATTTGCCCTTCTTGGTGATGTAGTGTGCAATTTTGGCCGTACACTTTTCCCGGGTTTTGACGTAGAAGAAACTTTGAAATTCAAGCTGATTCGTGATGCTGACTTTGCAGTTGATGAAGATCCAAAAAACAATTTCATCAACGAAATGGAAAAGGTTTTGGTGCAGAGAAAACTTTCATTTCCTGTGGCACTTTTCTGCACAAAATCCAGCGATACACTTAAGGATTTCCTTGTAGAAAATCTTGGACTTGGAAATCAGGATATTTATGAAACCGAAAGCATTATTGATCCGGGCATTCTTACATCTTTGCGTAATTTCTGTGAAGACGAAAGCCTGTCTTTCAAAAAGTGGGAACATTTTTATCCTCATAATCTGCCGGAAGATGAACCTTTCTGGGATACTTTGAAGCGGGAAGATATTCTGCTCCATGTGCCTTACCACAGCTACAATCCTGTTGTAAAATTTATTTCTGATGCGGCAGAGGATCCGGATGTTCTTGCCATTAAAATGACTCTTTACCGCACAGGAAAGAATTCACCCATCATTTCGGCTTTGGAAAGAGCGGCTCAGAACGGAAAGCAGGTAACTGTGCTTGTGGAATTGAAGGCCCGTTTTGATGAAGAACGAAATATTGAATGGGCACACCGACTGGAAAACGCTGGTGCTACAGTTGTATACGGCCTTGTAAATCTTAAGGTCCATGCAAAAATCCTTATGGTTATGCGTCGTGAAGAAGATTCTGTGCGTCGTTATGTTCACCTTGCTACGGGAAACTACAATACAAAAACCGCAAAACTTTATTCTGATATTTCACTTTTTACGGCAAATACAGACATTGCTTCTGATGCTACGAAGTTTTTCAATCTTGTAACGGGATATTCCACTATGCAAAAAATGGATCACCTGGGAATGGCTCCTGTTACCCTAAAAAGCCGACTTCTTTCCATGATCGACCGGGAAATTGACCGCTGCCGCCACGGAGAGCCAGCTATGATTATGGCAAAAATGAACAGCCTTACACACACCGAAATGATTGATGCTCTTTACAAGGCAAGTCAGGCTGGCGTTAAAGTGCTTTTGAATGTCCGGGGAATCTGTATGCTGGTGCCAGGAGTAAAAGGGCTTTCAGAAAATATCAGGGTTGTATCAATTGTTGACCGCTTTTTGGAACACTCCCGAATCTTCTATTTCCAGAATGGTGATACTCCGGAAATCTACTGTTCTAGTGCCGACTGGATGGCCAGAAACCTGGACCGCCGCATCGAACTGATGTTCCCTATCTGGGGCCGGGAAACTTTCAAGGAAGTAAAGGAAATCCTTGAAACCTATTTTGAAGATGATTGCGCTGCTATGGAACTTTGTGAAAACGGTGAATGGAAGCCTGTGAAGAAGGGCAGAAAACCGGTAAATGCACAGGAAGCACTCTATAAAAAATACAGAAAACTTTCGGAGACTACAGCCGAAAAAAACCGTTCCCTCTTTATTGTAAGGCGGAGCAAGTAAATGTTTTGTCCCGAAGAAGTAATTTTTTGTCCCACAAACAGGTGCAATCTCCATTGCGGCCACTGCACCGTAACAAGATGGAAGGATGATCTTACAGCGGAACAGGCTGTGGCTTTTCTGGAAGATATTTTTAGATGGCGGAAGGAAAACTGGTCTTCAAGGGAAGTGACTTCAGATGAAAGTCCTTTTTACGTTGGATTTTCCGGCGGTGAACCTTGCCTTGATATTGATTTCATCTGTGATGTCTGCGAAAAGGCTGTAAATCTGGATTTTTATTTCGACCGGATTACTACAAACGGCCAGTGGTGGAAAACGGAAGAAGAACTGGAGGAAAAACTTGGGCAAATCTACGAATATGGATTTGACGGCAAGTTTGGCCTTTCCTGGGACAGTTTTCACGGCGGTGATAAAATAAAGCTCATGACATTTGCAAGAAATGTTTGCGAGATTTTCGGGCCATCATCCCTTGATATCCTGAGTGTAATAAATCCTGCTTCTGAAAATAATGATGCAGACTTTTTTTCTGCCATGGAAGAAATGGCTGACGATTTTGGCGGTGAACTTATAAACGAGCTTGATGAAGAGACCGGAAAGGGGCAGATGCACATTGCTTTTGATGACGGTTCCTACATAACCATATTCCGATTTCCTGAAAGTTACCGTGAATACGACAGCAGAGCCTGGAAAAACAACCGCTGGTTTACCGACGATTTCTGCCAGTCTACCGGCAATGTATTTTACGTTCATTCCAACGGTATGGTAGCTCCATGCTGCGGATTTGCCAATGAAAGTGAAAAACTGTTTTTGGGCAAAGTTACGGATGGGGTCTCAAAACTTATGGAAAATGCCCGTAACAGCAAACTTATGGATCTTTGCTTTTGCACCGGTCTTGAAAATTTCCGAAAATCTCTTGAACAGAATGGTACTGTGCTTCCCGGTATTACAGACGATTTATGTACTTTCTGCGATTATATTTGTAACCGGGGGTTAGTATGATTGAAAATCTTCTTGCCGTTTCAACTCAGGTTTTAATCCTGTTTATTCTGATTGGACTTGGTTTCCTTTGCGCGAAAAAAGTTATTTTTACAGAAGCCAGCATTAAAAATCTTACAAACTTTATTCTGTATTTTGTAACTCCCTGTGTTGTGATTGCTTCCTTTCATCGCGATTTTGATGCTGCACTGGCAAAAAAACTTATTACCTGTGCCATTGTTGCAGTTATTCAGCACGGACTGAACATTCTTCTAGCACATACGCTGATTCACGATAAAGACAAAGGAAAGCAGATTGCCATGCAGTATGCTGTTGTCTTTTCCAACTGCGGTTACATGGCTCTTCCTTTGCAGAATGCTATTCTTGGAAGTGAAGGTGTTTTTCTGGGATCAGCTTACATCTGCATTTTCAACCTGCTTACCTGGACCTATGGTCTTGTTGTTATGAGCGGAGATCGTCATGCATTTTCAGGTAAAAAACTTGTCTTGAATCCTGGGGTTATTGGTGTTGGTATAGGGCTGATTCTTTTCCTTACGCCGCTGAAACTACCTGCCGTTCTTCTGTCACCTGTAAATCATCTTGCAGCCCTGAACACTCCTCTTCCAATGGTGATTATAGGCTTTTATCTTGCCCAGATTACCAGTTTCAAATTCCTTAAAGACCCAAAGATTGTACTTTCACTGCTGCTCCGCCTCGTTGTTACTCCGCTTTTAGGATTTGTTCTGATGAAACTCTGCCATCTGGATACAGCTGTTGTTACTTCAATGGTCATCGCTTCCTGCGCTCCTTGTGCCGCAAACACAACTATGTTTTCGGCAAAATATAACCGGGATACAAAAACTGCCGTAACTCTGGTTACCATGAGTACATTGTTCTCCATTCTTACAATGCCTCTTCTAGTTAGCTTTGCAATGCAATAAAAAAGCCTGCCAAAAACATTTTTCTGTCTTTGGCAGGCCGGTTCTTTCGGTATCTAGCGAATATTCCGCTTGATAAAATCCATTTTCAGATCCTTCAGCTTTTCACTGATTGATACTTTGTAGATGTGTGGATTCAAAAGGCGTTTGTAACTTCCATCCAATGTGTCCAGCTGTGTCTGCATATTCTGTCTGCTGATTTTAAGCTGTTCAGAATCAGGAAGACGTGGAAGCACCCGTTCACCTTTTTCAATACGTTTTTTCAGAAGCGGTTCAACTTTTGAGGCGTTGAATGTAAACTGCCGGTAATCAACCATAGGATGATAATACCGGTATTCTTTTCCGCTTTCGATTGTTTCTTCTTCCAAGGCCAGGATATCTGCCGTAGCCATGCCGTTTTCATCGTAAAGACGGTATACGTTCTTTACCCCCGGATTTGTTGTTTTTGCAGGATTATCTGAAAACTTCATTGCCGGTGTCATTCCTGTGTCCTTGTCATGACGTGCAGCCAGTTTATAAACCCCTGTAAAAGAGGATTCATTTCCTCCGGTTACCATATGAGTGCCAACGCCCCAACTGTCAATTGGAGCATCCGACATTTTTAGTGTAGAAATGATTTCTTCGGTAAGTTCATTTGATACGGATATTTTCGCATTTTTACAGCCTGCATCATCCAGTTCTTTTCGTACTTTTCGACTTAAATATGAAATGTCTCCGCTGTCCAATCGAACACCAAAATTGTAGCCTTTCTCCATCAATTCTTTACCTGCAATAATAGCGTTCTTTATTCCAGACTTTAGAGTATCATAAGTGTCGATAAGAAAAACAGAATTCTGTGGATAAATCTTTGCATATTCACGGAAAGCATCCAGCTCAGTTTTGTGACTCATAATCCATGCATGGGCCATTGTTCCCATAACAGGAATACCGTAAAGTTTTCCACCCAGGGTATTCGATGTACCTGCAGCTCCACCTATATAAGCAGCACGAGTTGCACTCATGGCACCATCAGGTCCCTGTGCACGGCGAAGTCCGAATTCCATAATAGGAGCTTTGTTACTGGCAAGCCATACGCGGGCAGTTTTTGTAGCAATAAGACTCTGAAAATTTACATGATTCAGTAGCATGCCTTCTATAATCTGTGCCTCAATAAGGTTTGCGTGTATACGAACAAGAGGTTCCTGTGGAAAAACAACAGTTCCTTCGTCCATCATATAAAGATCGCCGGTAAAACGGAAATCCTTCAGATAGTCCAGGAAACCGTCTTCAAAGATTTTCTGCTGACGAAGATATTCAATGTCCTCAGATGAAAAACGAAAAGATGTAAGTACATCAAGAAGTGTTTCATTTCCTGCAAGAACAGAAAAACCTCCGTTAAAGGGGTGTTTTCTGAAAAACATATCGAAAACAACTTCCTGGTTCATGTTTTCTTTCCAGTATCCCTGGGCCATGGTCAGTTCATAAAAATCAGTAAAGAGTGCACTGTTAATCACAATAGTATCCTTAGATATTAGTTAAACTCATCCAATGAAACTTCATCTTCCTGTTTTCCACGGATTACAGGAACGTGAGGTCGTTTGTTGTACTTATAAGTAAGCCTTGCCCCCCAATAGCCTGGAAGAACCTTTCCAAGGAAAGCGTTCATTTTCCATTTTGGAGCCCAAAGAATTACTTTTCGTCCTTTCAAAGCCTTTTTCAGACAGTGTCGAACCGTCTTCACAGGATCTTTTCCACCTTTTACTTCCTTGCGAACTCCATCAGAAGCAACGTTTGCAAATTCGGTAGAAACAGAACCTGGACAGAAAGCACTTACTTTAATACCTTTGTCTTTAAGTTCCGCAGCAAGTCCCAGTGAAAAACTGAGAACATAAGCCTTTGATGCAGCATAAACCGCAAAATTTCCCAAAGGCCAGCAGCCTGCAAGACTAGCCGTATTAATAATAACAGAACCTTTTTCAATAAAAGGCATACAAACACCACATACTCCAATCATGGACTTGCAGTTCAAATCGGTCATTTCCATCTGGCGTTCAAGACTGGTTTCTGCAAAAGGACCATATGTTCCAAAGCCTGCATTGTTCACAAGTTTTGTAATCACTAAAGAACTGTTCATAGCAGAAAGTTTTTCTTTTTCTGCAATAAGCAGTTTTTCCAGCGCAAAAACACCTTCATTATTTCCCAAATCCAGAGCTACAGGACGAACAATGTCAAAGTTACGTCCATCATTTATTTCTTTAGCCAAAGCGTCCAGCTTGTCTTTTCTTCGGGCTACAATCCAGATTTCGTCTTCCGTATTGAACAAAGCAATCTGTCGGGCAAACTCAGCTCCCATTCCGGAACTGGCACCTGTAATAAGGGCAATTTTTTTCATACGATTATAATAATAAATTGCCTGTCATTTGTCACGAAAAGGAAGTGTAAAACAGTTTGTCTAGAACACTAACTGAATCATGATTTTTCGCCGGTACCCATCCGCAGCTTTCCTGTACAAAAAGACATTGATTGTTGATTTTTCCTTTTATGTAAGAATCACTGTGGACCGTAGAAAGAACCTTCTCTTGATTTATCTCACCAAAAAGAACACCTATATCTGCTCTGTTACCCCTGTTGGATCCTCCGGCAAACAAAAGTTGATTTCTCAATTCTGATGCTTTCTCAGAAACAATAGCAGCCTGTTCCATAGATAATCCGAGTTCTGCACAGTTTTTGTCATCCGAAAACCAGTTTCCTATGGAATATAGATCCAGATAAAGGTCACAGGGAGTTGACGGTGCCTGCCATCCTTTTATGGTGCTTGTAAAACAGTTGAAGAGTTTTAACTGAACCTCCTTTTTATCAATAGCTCTTCCAAGAGTTTCGCCAAAACTGTCCAGAGAGTCTTTCAGATTAGAGAGACTGTCGCTTTTTACCCAGGTTGCTTCATAGGGTGAGCTTCTTAATACAGATGAACAGAAATCCAAAGGTTCGTAAGAGGAGTTAGAAAAACTTTCCAATAGCCGGGTGTAGTTCATTCCCTTTGAACTGATTGAATCAGGACTGCCTATAAGGTAGGTACTGCAATCTTTTATCTGGTAAAAGCATTCGAAAACGGCACCAAAACAGGTATCAAAAGCAATGCAGTCCAGACTGAGGCCTGAAAGTGCTTCTCCTAAATCTATGACGTTCATGTAAGATCCGTTTCCTTCATCATAAGCAAAGGATCTGGTTTCAGGTTTTTCGGTAAGTAAAGTTTTCTTGTTATCGTCGTAGCGCCATCCGTTTCCGTGTCCCCAGATTATCAGAGCATAACAGTCAGATTCATAAGTTTCTTTTGTGTATTCTACAAAGGTTCTTAGGGTTTTGGGGTTTGCCATATTTAATTCAGTATTTTCACTTGCACTGATTCCCAAGGCTGTACAAGATACCCTTTTTGAAACGAGTAAATCGCTTTGCTGTGGATCCCGCTGGATTTCCAAAAAACGAGTATCACTCCAGTCCCCGTTGCTCTTGTCATAACTTTCAGACCGGTCCAGCAATGCTACTACACGAATGCTGTCATCAAAGGCAGCATTTTCCATTTCGTTGATGTCATCAATGGCGTCTCCTTCAAGATTATTGTCTGCCGCCATGTAAACCATAATGGTCCAGGTTTTTGATTTTTCAAAAGTCTTTGCAGGCTGTGTAACAGCTCCGCTGCAGGATATCAGGAACAGACTTCCCGTCATAATAAGGCACAGCAGTTTTGCCGCAAGTTTCATCCCGGTTATTTTCATAAGTTTTCTCTCTCCAATGTCTTTATATTAATTTCTACTGAATGTAAGCTCCGAATTTATCTCTCCATACAGATCCATCGGAAAATCTAATTTCCGAAATGTAAAATGGATCTATCAGCAGATCTTCAGGGGGGACTGCAAAAATGTAGTCATCCAAAGGTATGCACAGGTTTTTCATTTTCCCGCTACCGATGCTTTCTTCCAGCGTGTGTTCTATTGTGTTTTTTGAAATAAATGTGTTTGAACTTTCACTGGTAGCCGTAAAACAGACTGTAATGCTTTCAGCCTGAACATTTTTTTTGTTCAGAAAATCAAAATAGATGCCGCCCATTTTGCAGATATTTCTGTTTTCTCCGCTTTTGTACACTGGTCTTGATACAGCATAGGGAACCTCGTCAATATTGCTTGCACAACCTCCAAGTAACAGTGCACCAAAAAAAGCCGCCATAAATACAAACACCGCAATCAGAATGATGCCCGTCTTTGTGGACCAGAAACTGCAGGTTTTAGATTTCATCAAAAACCTCCTCCAGTTCTTCTGTTTTTCTAAGGATGTCAATCACCGAAAGAAAACAGGCTGCATTCTCATCTTCACCGGCCAGATCAAGAATTTCCTTTGCAGTTTTTTCCGCTTCATCGTAGTTACCGTTTTCCATAGATTCAAAGCAGGCTGCATAAAATTCCTCAAGGTCCTTCACCCGAAGATAAATTATTTTCTTTCCATCAAGGTAAAGATTTTCCCGGCTTGAAGAAAATCCCGGCTTGTTTCCGGAAATCTCGCACATTCCTTTTGGCACGTCGTAGATAACAAATCGGCCTCCAAAATCTGTAAAAGATTCCCTCTGGCTGTTGATGAGAATTTCATAGTCCTGAACAGGATTGTTTTTACTGTCATAGACCATGCCATAAACCGTAATTGTGTCTTTTCCGCCTTTTGACGCACAGGACATAAATAGAACTGTACAAAAAATAAGCCCCCACAATACTCCAATCTTCTTTCTCATTTTTACTCTCCTAGTTTTTTTGTATAGATTTTCCCATCGTTATTTCTATAGTAGGCAATGATTATATTTCCCTGTTTTACACGTCCAATTTCCGTGCTTCCAGAGTCTCCATTTTCATCATTTACATAAGATTCTTTGCCTTTATTAAAGGCCAGCTCCTGTTCATAAGGTTTTGAAAAAGGTTGCTCTTCCGTTATTTCAAGGTTTTCCTTCCATATAAAAGAGTCTGCGTCAGTAGCAGTCTTTTCCAGCAGGACAGATCCTTCCATAAACTCCCGAAGTCCTGTTTCAACAATAAAACCATTCCTATTGTTTTCTAAATATGGGCTTACCTTAAGACTTTCCAGAATGCAGCCGGCATCAAAAAACTTCGTTTCAAGAATTTTCAAAAACGCCGCATCTGCTTTTTCATCTGTCATAAAGGAAAAGAAAACAAGATTATTTCCTTCATCAATATACGATGAACTAAGTTTGCTTCCAGTCTCTTTGATGCAGGCTTCCCCCTTAGAAAAACAACTTAAAAAATCAGACTTCCAGATATCAGGATCTCTTTCATACGGTGTTCCGGAAAAAAAGCATGAGATTATGTATTCCCATTTTCCGCTAACCCATGTTAGATTTTCACAAGAAACTATTTCCATGGTTTCAAGACTCTCAAGTTCCTGAACGCAGGCCGAAACATTACCTCCGAATACGCCAAAGCGGCAGACAGCCTCTCCTGAACGGGAACTTTCCAGAAATGAAATCTGTCCACCCCATTTGTTTATAACGGTGATGCATTCTTCTGTAAGAGAAGACAGCCCCGGCATTTTAATCATCAAGTTCTCTGGTTTATACACAGCGGAAGACTCTGTAGCCTGGGTGGCCGAGACTCCCTTTTTGAAAAATACAAAACCCGCTGTCATAACACAGATTCCGGCAATTATTACCGCAATAATAATGCCCTTACGTTTTCGCCGTTTTCCGTCCTTTGTGTATCCTGGCCATTTGAAAAATTCAATTTCCTTCATTCTGCGTTTTTTTCCTTCTTCCATAGCCACAAACCTGCACAAAGGATGGAAAATCCTCTTTTCCTCATAAAAATCTCTGCTGATTACACAGGCGGTTATTCCTTTTTTATCTGCCTGGAAATCCCAGATGCTTTCGTCGGTAAAGCCTGGATGCAGCTGCATAAGATCATTCCGCACATTTTTATAACGTTTGTGAAAAGGGTAGAGGGGCAGGTTTCTGTAGATTTCACTGTTTTCAATTGACAGCTGATATTTCATATAACCTCCGCCTATCTGTCCCAGGATACATAATCCCTTGCTGTTCCATTACCGCCTTTTTCTCCGTCCGAGCCATAGCAGATAATCTCATAAGGCAGATTGTTGGTTCCAGGAACTCTGTATACAAAACAGTAACCCCATGGATCCGAAGGAACTTTGTTGTCAATGTAAGGACCATTCCAGTTTTTAGGCACGGGAAAAAGAACCGGTTTTTTCCAGAGAGCATCTAATCCCTGATTCTGCGTAGGGTAGGCACCTGTGTCGGCGTAATAAGCATCCAGAGCCTTTTTGAAAATATCTATTTCCCTCCAGACTGTAGTTTCACGAGCCTTATCTATGTATTGAACAGAAGAAAGCCCTACTGCCAGCGTAAGAATCAGAACAATGGCCATGCAGACAATTGTTTCCACAAAGGTAAACCCGTCATCTTTTTTACATTTCATTTTTCTCTCTCCTTGTTGAAATGCAGTTTATATTTTGGGCATAAGCCCTGTAAGAACCGGAAGTGCCACTTTCACCATAAGAAGAAAGATGTATATTCCTGTAATTCCGTTAGCACAGGGTTCTGCCATTCTTAAAAAATTGCGACGTCTTTCCAAACGTCGTTTTTCAAAATACATGGAAAGCACATTAAAGGTTTCCTGGCTCATACCGGTCTCCTCTCCGTATAAAAGCCAGTAATCACAGAAAGTGTCGAAGGCCCCGGTTTTAATGCAGGATTTTGAGAAAGATTCTCCTTCTTTAATGCTGTTTAAGATTTCAAGAATCTTGATTCTTCCATTCGTTACTATGCCGGCTATCAGCTGAAGACTTTTTTCCAAAGGCATTTTCCCTTCTGAAAAGTTCCTTAAAAGATTGAAAAAGTCTGCCTGAAATTTGTCTTTTCCCCATGCCCAAAAGCCGGCCAGCATAAAAACCAGAATTGCTGCCATAACAGCAGCCGATGAAATCAAAACACCATTCTGGATTTTCTGTACATCAATGCCTGTGTTTGCTAGAAGAGTATTGCATCCAAACGAAAGAAAGGCGCTTAAGACCATTACAAGACTTATCATGAAAACCGGATATACCAGACTGCCCAGAAGTGACTTACCTGCTTCTTCCTTTTGATCAAGATACCGGAGGATGCAGGCCAGTGCTCCGTCTAAGTTGCCGGTTTCCTCAGAAGCCTTGAGTAGAGGTCCGTATCGTTTTATAAGATCAGTCTTTTTTGAACACTGTTCTGCCGTTTTTAAAAGACTTTCCGAAAAATCGCCGGTTTCATCTATCTTATTTTGAAGATAAAGTCCAAGTTTCCGGGTACTTCTGTCTTTTTCCAATGTATGAACAATCATTCCCGGTGCCATACCGTATTCAAGAAATTTATGTACCAGGCTGATAAAATCCCTCTGTTTCATTTTAATTCTCCTAGTAAGTTTCTTAGGGATTGTGCATCAAAGGTTCGGATTTCTGCTTTTACAGTTCTTCCACCACTTTCTTTCTGTACCAGTTTCTGCCCAATCACACCTTTTAGAACATCGCACAAAATGTAAGGTGGTGTTCCCAAATCCATAAGCCTTGTTACTGTTTCTTCAGCACTTCCCGTGTGGAGTGTTCCAAAAACCAGATGACCTGTAAGGGCAAGTCTACATGCAAAAGAAGCAGTTTCCTCATCCCTGATTTCACCAATCAAAAGAATGTCCGGGTCGTGTCTTAGAATCCGCTTCAGCACTTCAGGAAAAGTTTTTCCAATGGTTTCATCTACCTGAATCTGTACTGTTCCCGGAATTGTATATTCCACCGGATCCTCAATGGTTATTATCTTGCTGCACTGCTTTTCCATTTCGCAAAGAATAGATGCAAGGGTTGTGGTCTTCCCCATACCGGTACTTCCAGTAACAAGAACAAGACCCTTTTCCAGTTTTTCAAAACTTCTTATTAAAGCTATTTCTGTTTTTGAAAAACCAAGCTCTTCCAGTTGAGGTATTTCCTTTCCACCACCAAGAATTCTCAGCGCCACCGATTCACATTCACCGGAAGGCAGACAGGACACTCTTACATCGTGTTTCTTTTCTCCGTAAAAAAAGTCAAAGCGCCCATCCTGACATTTCCTGTGTTCCAGAATATTCAGACCGGAAAGCAGTTTGATTCTTCCAATCAATGCCCTTCCAGTTCTGCAGTCGGTTTCAAGATTAGTAAAAAGTTCTCCATCCTTCCTGAATCTCACCGTGCATTTTTCCGGGCAAACTTCAATGTGAATGTCAGACACTTTCTGCCGTATTCCATCTCCAAGAATTGATGAAGTAAGATTTACGACCGGGGCCTTTTTAGCTTCTTCCAATGGATCGGAAACCTGTCTTTCTATTCTGCTTTCCTTTGCTCCGGGAGTTCCCATTCGTTTTACCAGAATATCGAAGGAATCAGCATCCATAGATTCAAAAAGCACCTTTTTATTTTTAAAATACCGTCTGAGCCGTTCCTGAACATGCTCATCTGCCTTTACAAAACCAATTTTTACAACAGATTCATCTTCATAAAGAATGAGACAGGAGTTCCGTAAACAGAAAATCTTCGAAAGATTTTTCATGATTACTCTGCCTTTTCCGAAACCAGTTCCAGTGCCTTTGTCTTCCAGTCTATGTAGTCACCTTTAAGATTTTCTTCTTCAATGTGAGGCACAAGATATATGGTCATTTCTGTCTTTTCGTCATCACTGTCGGTGTTCTTAAAAAGATTTCCTGCAACAGGCACTTTAGAAAGAAGTGGAACTCCCTGACTTGACTGACTAAGATCCCGTTGTGAAAGGCCGCTTAAAATTACCGGTTCTCCGTTTCGGGCACGAACCTTAGTAGTAATGTATTTTTCCGACGTAGGGGGAGGGTTCCCTGTATTCCCCGAAAGGTCTACACCCTGCTTTGAGACAGAAGCTTTTACTTCCATGGTGATCATGCCGTCGCCGCTTACCCATCCGTCTATATCCAGTACTAGACCTGAATTGATTTCCCTGGTAATGCTTGTAAAAGCTTTTTCGTTAGTTGATGTAATATCTCTATAGCGGTAAGTGTTTGTATTTTTAAAAGAGATTTTCTCACCTTCAAGACCATAAAGTGTTGTGTCTGCGAAAACACTGGCCTTGTTTTCTGCCACTGCCGCGTTGATTTTTTCCGAAAACAGAAGACCAAAGTGGGTAATAAGATCAAAATTGATGTTCATTACGCTTCCAAGTTCTCCAGCAAGACAGGTGCGGTCTTTACCATTAATATTTCTTGCACCCTGGGAAATTCCCCATGAAAGAGAAGAACCTTTTGTGTACTGCAGAATCAAAAGATCGTAACGAATTACCTTCTTAGGTCTGTCCATTTCCGAAAGGAGTTCCAAAAACGACTTTTTTACTTCATCGGTGCCCGAAAAATATACGCTGTCACCGGTTCCTGTATCCCAGACATTTGCTTTTGAAATTCCCGGAGGCAGATGATCCATAAGATCTGCGGTTTTGATGTATTTCAGCTTGATGATTTCATATTCGTCTTTAACATCCAGTGTACCGGCAGTCTTTAAAATCTTTTCACAGTTTTTGTCGTCGCAGAAAAAAGCAATGTCATAGTTACCAGCCTGCATGAACTTAATGTCCTGAAACTCCTGTGCCAGTACAGGCAAAACTTTTACAGCTTCAGTGTTCTTAAGTTTATACAGATTCCATTTCCAGTCAGCGCTTTTTTTCTCCTGAGCAACAGAAGGTGATTTGCTTTGAAACAAATACCAGATGCCTTCATAAAAAACTGCTTCTCCTCCCGCCTGTTCCATGACCAGTTTCAGTGCGTTTTCAAAGGTTTTCTCCGAAAAACTCAGGTCCAGAATTCTTGTGTTTCCATTCAAAAAAGATGAATAGTCGCTTTCCTTAAGTTCAAAAAACCTTTCGATTACTTTGTCGCAGGTTTCATTTCGTATTTTTCCGCTGTATAACCCTTTGGTTTCCTGAATTTCAAAAAAGCCCTGGGAATCTGAAAAACTTTTCCCTATAGTTCCGTTTCCATAACTATCCGTACTTCTTGCAATGCCAATCCCGTTTTCTTTTTCAACCACTTCATACCCGGCATAAGGAGACATTACTGTCTTCAAGAGTGAGGCTAAGGGCTGGTTTTTAATGTGGATTTCCGTTTTGGAAGAAGGCAGTACCTCATAAACAATACAGGTTCCCGTTGCTTCAGAAAGTTTTCCAAACATCTGTGCTAGGGTTGCATCGTATGCATCAAGACTTATAAGACAGTTTGGATTTCCCTCGGAAAGGGGAGTGCAGTCTACAAGGATTCTAGAAACGGTCCAAAGGTTTTCGTCTTTTTCCAGATACAGGCGGTTGGTCTTCAAAAATGCAAGAAAGGTTTCTTCTGCAGATTTTTCAGATCCGCCGGAATACAAAAAGGATCCTTTTCCGCTGACTGTTTCGTCACATATAACAGGTGTTGTCAGGTTGTCTGCCAGAATATAAACAATATCCTGTAAATCCTGATTTACAAACTCGAAAGTGTTACTTCCAGATTCCGCTGCGAAGAGCAGACTACCCCCGCAGAATAGCAGTAATAAACTAATAAATTTTCTCATCCTGTTAATAAATATAAATATAAAATCAAAATAAATCAAGAAAAAATATAGTAAAAATACAGAAAAATCTATTAAAAATCCTGATTCCCTTTACGTTGCTATTTTCACTTTCTTCTATTAAAATAAAGTTGATTACAAAGGAAAAAAGAAATGCATTTTTTTGTTACCGGAGTTGCAGGTCAGCTTGGACACGACGTTGTAAATGAACTTTTAAAACGTGGACACACTGCTGTTGCAAGCGACATTCATTCATCAATTGAAAATACTTTTGACAATCCTGCCTCAGAAAAATGTTCTTACGTTTCCCTTGATATAACCTGTGCTTCCGCCGTGGAAAAAGCAGTTCTTCAGCATAAACCTGATGTAATCATTCATTGTGCTGCCTGGACTGCCGTTGATGCCGCCGAAGATGAAGAAAACAGATCAAAAGTCCATGCCATCAATGCAGAAGGCACAGAAAATCTTTCAGAAGTAGCTGCAAAAACAGGATGTAAATTCATCTACATTTCTACAGATTATATTTTTAATGGCCAGGGAACTGAACCCTGGAAACCTGACTGTAAAGATTATGAACCGCTGAATGTTTACGGTCAGTCCAAACTTGAGGGAGAGCTTTCTGTAACCAAGAATCTTGAAAAATACTTTATAGTACGTATTGCCTGGGTTTTTGGAAAAAATGGAAAGAATTTTATCAAAACAATTGTTAATGCGGCAAAAAAACAGATTGATGAAAAGGGCAGTGCTTCACTTAGAGTTGTAAGCGATCAGATTGGAACACCGACTTACACTTTTGATTTGGCCCGGCTCCTTGTAGATATGGCAGAAACTGAAAAATACGGAATCTATCATGCTACAAATGAGGGCGGTTTTATCAGCTGGTACGATTTTACAAAAGAAATTATTTTTCAGGCCGAAGAACTTGGTCTTATCGAAAAAAATAAAACTACGGTTGATGCCGTAACTACAGAAGAATATGGTCTTTCAAAAGCTAAAAGACCTTTTAATTCAAGACTTGATAAAAGCAAACTTTCAGAAAAGGGATTCGAACTTCTTCCCCACTGGAAAGATGCACTTACACGCTACCTGAAGGAGATGTAATTATGAAAGGTATTATTCTTGCAGGCGGATCAGGAACCCGTCTTTATCCTATTACAAAGGCTGTGTCAAAGCAGATTCTGCCGCTGTACGACAAACCAATGATTTATTATCCTCTCAGCGTTCTTATGCTGGCCGGAATCCGTGAGGTTCTCATTATTTCAACTCCCCGGGATCTTCCTGCTTTTGAAGAACTTTTTGGTGACGGTTCTTTTATTGGAATGCACTTTGAATATAAAATCCAGGACAAACCTCGTGGACTTGCCGATGCCTTTATTATCGGAAAAGAATTCCTTGGGGGAGACAGCGCTGCTCTTGTTCTTGGTGACAATATTTTCTTTGGTCAGAGCTTTACTCAGACTCTTCGCCGGGCAAGAGAAACTGTAGAAAAAAACAACCGCTCCGTAATTTTTGGTTATCAGGTTGCAGATCCTACTGCCTATGGTGTAGTTGAGTTTGATAAAGATGGAAAGGTTCTTGGCATTGAAGAAAAGCCTTCAAAACCAAAATCTGATTACGCCGTTCCAGGACTTTATTTCTATACTAAAGAAGTTGTTGATATTGCCGCCAACGTAAAACCAAGTGCCCGTGGTGAAATCGAGATCACTTCCATCAACAACGAGTACCTTGCCCGGGAACAGCTTTCCGTTGAACTTCTGGGACGCGGAATGGCCTGGCTTGATACAGGAACCTACGACGGTCTTCTTGAAGCTTCAAACTTTATTGCCACAATCCAGAAACGACAGGGGCTTTACGTAAGCTGTATCGAAGAAATCGCCCTTTCCAACGGATGGATTACAAAAGAAGATGTTTTGAAAATGGCCGAAACCTACAAAACAGAATACGGCCGATATCTTAAATATATTGCAGAAAAATAAATATGGCTTTTACAATCAGCAAGTGTTTTACACAGGACGGACAGGAAATTCAGGGACTCTACGAAATCCAGCCGAAGATTTTCGGTGATGCCCGGGGTTATTTTATGGAAACCTATTCTGAGCGGGATTTTCAGGAAGCAGGACTTTCTATGAAATTTGTTCAGGACAATCAGTCGGCATCTTCAAAAGGTGTTCTTCGGGGGCTTCATTTCCAGCTTTATCATCCTCAGGGGAAACTGGTTCGCGCTCTGGAAGGAAAAGTTTACGATGTTGCTGTTGATATTAGAAATGGCAGTCCTACTTTTGGAAAATACCACGGAGTAATTCTTGACGGTGAAAAAGGAAATCAGTTTTATGTGCCTGAAGGTTTTGCCCACGGTTTCGTAGTTCTTTCTGATCATGCAGTATTTTCCTATAAATGTACCGACTTTTATGATCCCAAAGGAGAAGGGGGCCTTATGTGGAACGACCCTGTCATCAATATTGACTGGAAGGCTGTCTGCGGAGAAATTGAACCTCTTCTAAGCGAAAAAGATAAAAAACACCATCCTTTTGATCTTTCAAAGAATTATTTTGACATGAAAGGAAAATGGATTGGAAACATAGGAGACTAGTTATGCGTACTTTGAAAAATATTCTTGTTACAGGCGGGGCTGGCTTTATCGGTTCCAATTTTATCCATTATCTTTTTGGACAGAGCGGAGCAAAAGGCAATCTTTTTAATGACGCAGGATTTAATGGAACTGTTGTAAATGTTGATTCCCTTACTTATGCCGGAAACCTTGAATCCCTTGCAGATATTGATGAAAAATTCGGTTCAGGTTTTTGTCATTCCGAACTTGATTCGGAATCTGGTAAAGAGATCCTGAAACAAGTTCAGGATGACGGAAAAAAGCAACGCTATTTTTTTGAAAAAGTTGATATCTGTGACCGTAAGGAGATTGAACGCATTTTCAAGCAGTACGACATTGATACTGTAGTTCATTTTGCCGCAGAAAGTCACGTTGACCGTTCCATTCTTGGACCAGAAACTTTCATGAAAACAAATGTTATGGGAACTTTTACCATGCTGGACGTTGCCAGAAATTACTGGCGCAATGAAGACGGCACCTGGCGGGAGGGAGTTCTTTTCCATCATATTTCTACCGACGAAGTTTACGGTTCTTTAGGCGACACAGGATATTTCCACGAGGACACACCTTACGATCCAAGAAGTCCTTATTCTTCATCAAAGGCAAGTTCCGATCATGTTGTAATGGCCTATTTCCACACTTACGGCATGCCAATCACCTTGTCAAACTGCACAAACAACTACGGCCCATATCAGTTTCCGGAAAAACTTCTTCCGCTGATGATTTCAAACATCCGGGACGGAAAAAATCTTCCCGTTTACGGCAAAGGCGACAATATCCGTGACTGGATTTATGTTGAAGACCACAACCGGGCAGTCTGGCTTATTCTGAACAAGGGCCGCACCGGTGAAAAATACAACATCGGCGGTGAAAACGAATGGCAGAACATTAAGCTTCTTCACAAGGTTATTGAACTTACTGCCGCCCGTACAGGTAAAACTGTTGAAGATGTAGAAAAGACCATTACCTATGTAAAAGACCGCCCTGGTCACGACAAACGATACGCCATCGACTGTACTAAAATCAAAACGGAACTTGGCTGGGAACGAAAAATGACCTTCGAACAGGGACTTGAATCTACTGTAGAATGGTATCTTGAAAACAAGAACTGGCTTGATCACATTCTTTCCGGTGAATATACAAAATGGGTAGACGCCAACTACACCAGTCAGGGCCGCTAGAGAGTTTTTAGAGGTCCTTTATGAGTGAAAAAGTCCGTCTTTCCGACATTGCCGCAAGATTTAATGTAAGTACCGTTACAGTCTCAAAAGCACTTTCCGGAAAAGACGGAGTTGGTGAAGAGCTTCGGGATGAAATCAAGCGGGTGGCCGAGGAAATGGGCTACTGCGGAAAATCCCTTTTCCCAAAAATCACTGCACCGGTAAAAAAAGGCACCGGCAATGTGGGCATTGTTATTCCAAAACGATTTTTTTCCCCAAGTGCTTCCTATTACTGGTATCTTTTTAATTATCTTTCTACGGAACTTCTTGAAAAAGGTTTTTATCCTATTATGGAACTGATTTCCCAGGAAGATGAAGACAGCCTTTCCTTGCCTCATCTTCTTTCGGATAAAAAGGTGGATGGTCTTGTGCTTTTAGGGCAGGTGAGTGAAGCCTACGTTAAGAAAGTTTCTGAAGTCTGCCACAATCTTCTGCTCCTTGATTTTTACACGGAAGATTCTTCATTTACCTCGGTTCTTGCCGACAATTTTTATTATTCCTGGCTTATTACCTCAAAAGCAATCAGCCTTGGATATAAAAAACTCAGGTTTGTAGGTACTTACAAGGCCACTTCTTCTATTCAGGACCGTTTTCTTGGTTTTGCAAAAGCTCTTTTTGATGCAGGACTGCCGGTTTCCAAAGATGATATAATTTCAGACCGGGACGATCATGGCCTTGATATTCCTTTAATTATCCCGGAGGACCTTCCTGAAGTTTTTGTGTGTAACTGTGATGCCACTGCAGTAAAGCTTATTGCCGCATTAAAAGAAAAAGGAATCAGGGTTCCTGAAGATACCTGCGTTACAGGCTTTGACAATTACACCGTAAACAATCAGAATCAGGTTCCGCTTACAACAGTTTACATCCGTCCTGAAGAAACTGCCGCCCAGGCTGCCACACTTATTTCTGCCATGATAAAAGGCGAAGAATATAAAAAAGGCCGCCATCTTGCAGGTGGCAGCCTTATTATGCGGGAAAGCCTTAAATAACTTTTCCTGATTTATCTTTTTTCAAATCTTTATTTTCTTACCTTAAACCAAAGTGATTTAGATCCTTTTTCCGTGTACCAGAGGTTTGTAAGCTCTTCACGGTCCTGTTCAGTATCTTCCTTGCCGTTTGGAAGAAGCCAGGTGAATGTCCATTCGTAAGGAGTTTCAATGGCGGCGTTTGCACCCATTGTCATAGCTGGTGAAATGCCAAGGTGATTGTTTGTTGTAAGGTTTACGTCTTCACGGCATTCCAGGAAAAAGTCCATAATTTCTTCACTAACCGATTCTGGATGTCCGTAAATGTGAAGGTTTTCCATTGTGTTACCGCTCCAGCTGGCAAGGAATCCAAGGTCCGTTGTTTCACTTTTTCGTGCAATGGCTACACAGGCCCATCCGTCCAATGGCGTAAAGTTGTACTGGTCTACCGGCAGAACATTGGCCGATCTTCTGTACTGATTTACTGCCTTGTTATCACCAACAAAAACGTATGCATTAAGATAAGTTGCTGCAAAAACACCGATAGCAGGATTCCAGTAAACCTGGCCGTTGTCACTTAAAAGACCAAGGCGCAGGTCTCCAATGTTTCTTCTGATCTGATTAATATCTGCAGTCATTTCCTCAATGTTCAATCCGCCGTTAGGTGATTTTCCGTTCCAGGCAATACCAATTTTATAAACAAGACCTGCTTCATAGGCAAATTTCTTTGCTTCAGGATAGTTTAAAAGTCCCGGAGTTCTTTTTACAGAAATAAGGGTTCTTTCAGCATCTTCAGAAAGGTTCAGGTAAACGCTGGAGTTTGCAGGTTTAATCAGGCTGTTTCTAAAGATTCTTGCACATACCGGGCTTGCCGCTGCTTTTACTGGATTTCGCAGGTTGTCATCAAGTGAAGAAATTCGGCTTCGTTCCTCTACATTCAAAGGTATTGAGTCTGCAGAAGAGAACCAGATACAGTCCCAGTCCTGAAGACAGGCGTAAACCGACCAGATAGGGTACATTTCTGCTGCATACTGGTTAGGATAAGGATGATCGATGGCCGAAACTGAGAAAGGTTTTCCGTAAACTCGTTTTGCTGCGGTTCTTGTAAGAACGCTGCCGTCTGCTTCACGGGCCAGTGAGCTGTTTCTGATGTAATACATATCCGGCGCAACTTCATAATCAACACCTTCAGGAATTACAGTTTCTACTGCCTCATTGAAAACAGCCTGTGTATCCACAATGTCAAAAATGTCCTGAGTTCCGTAAGGTGCATTATCAATCTGTGTTCCCATAAGAAGACACTTTGCTTTGTTTTCTTTCTTGATAAAGTTCACCAGTTCTTTCCAGTAGGCAGTTTCTGTTTCGTAAAGGAAGTCTGTTACCAGTTTTCTAAAATCCTGATTTACAATGTTGTCAGGAAGAGAAGAAAATTCTTCGTAAGTAGGGAAGTGGATTCTACCGGCAGTAAGTCCTTCCCGGATATTTTCAACTCCGCCTCCTTTTACAATGATGAAATCACGGAAAGTGATCTTATTTCCTTCCAGAAGTCCCATATTCCCAAGAGAAAGCCGTGCGTTTGTATCAGCTTTTACTCCCACAACCTTAAATGTGTAGGTTTTCCAGTCCTCTTCAAGACTGATGTTTGCACCAAAACCAAGTGCCTGCCATGGTGCATGATTCTGATTCAATGTTACAGAAATGTTGCATGGAACTGTGGCTTTTGCAGAAAAACTGATGGTGTAGGTTTCATCTGAGGTGAAGGTCAGTTTTCCTGTGCTGTAAGAAAGGTCTCCGGCATCAGAACCTGCAGTCTTAATGGTGATTGTATGGATTCCGTCCTTTTTAGAAACCTTTGCCTTTGCCCCCTGATAACTGTTCAGTTTGAAAGAAGATTTTGAAGTTACCAGTGAGTTCTGTGTAGGTTCTGCGTAATTATACTTTTCTTCCATGGATGCAAATGTTTCGCCTCTTTCTTTGAGCCATTTGTTCCATTTATTTTCCAGTCCAATCCAAAGGTTGTCTGTGCAGTTTGCAAATCCATTGTTGAAGTAACTGTTCATGAGCCCTGTTTTTGTCATCACTTCGATTACGGCAACGGCAGGTTCATCTTTGTAGGCATATTTTGTATATGGATTTACGTGGTTTAAAAACTGAATGATCCAGTCTTTCTGGATATATTTTGCAGTTTCATTGAAGAAAGCCAGAGTCTGAATGGTCTTGTAATCTGAAAGATTTGATGTTCCTTCTGGAAATCCGTCGGCTTCTTCGTAAACTCGTTCTGCCATAAGAGGAATATCCAGGTAGATTCCATAGCGCTTAAGCTGTGCTACAAAGTAGTCGAATTCATCAAGACGGGAATAGTCCGTAATGCGGGTTCCGTTTGAAAGTTTTTTTACAAGGGTTCCTTCTGCGTCAGAATCAATGTTATAAAAACGAACAGCATTGAATCCCCTCTGAGCCAGGTTTTTTGCCGTAGCATCGGCCATGCGTTTTGCAGGAATATCAGAAATATTCAATCCGAAGATTTTAAATCTCTGTCCGTTGCTGTAAAGCTGCCCGTTCTGTACATAAATGCGGGAACTTTCCGTAATGGCAGGATTCATTTCCTGTGCCGAAATTTCAGCCTGATCATCAATATTCAGAACATTGAATTCAAAAGCCTGAAAAGCTTCGGTAAAAATTTCTTCTGGTTTTTCCTTCTGTGGAGTTTTCTGAGAATTTTTCTGTGCAAAAAGCGATAGGGCCGAAATAAATACAGTGGCCATTAAAATGGATTTCTTCATATCTATATTATCGTAAAGAATCCGGTTTAGTTAAATACAAAAATAACCCTGCTAGAGCCTAAAAAAAATGTCACACGGATTGGCTCAGCCCTACGGTCTTCGCTGGAATTAAATGAAAAAAAGTGAGCTCCGTAGGAGCGAACCAATCCGTGTGATAGTGGGACTCTATTCTAAAATGTATTTTGTACTCCTGGCGTTTCCAATAGCTTTTATACGTCCCTGTTCTAGAAGTTTCTGAATGGCCTGTCGTGCAGGAAAACTTGAGCAGTCCAGAAGGATTTCCACATCTTTTCGCCCGATAGATTTTTTAGTTTTTACAAGCTGGTACACTTTTTCTTCAGGTGGCAGTTCTTCCGAAAAGAGAAGGGCAGCGGCTTTTGCATCTTCTGTATTCATATTGAAAAGAGTTTTGTATGGAGAATCCTTTTCCAGAATCACCAGAAATGAGTTTGGATTTGCAATAATATGATTTTTCTCTGTTTCTTCTTTGCTAATACCGCTGTTTCCCTTGATCACCTGAAGTCCGTGGCCAAGATTTTTAGCAATTCCTTCCTTTTCAAAAAGAGCCGCAATCTCAGGATTTCTGCAGTAGGCCGCTCCGTTTAAAATGTCGGGCAGTGTAAGGTTTCCCCCAATTCCACCAAGTGATAAAAATTCTATCCGGTTTTCCAGAATGCTGATGGAAGAAAAGCCTTTCATGGAATAATCGCGGTGGATTATCATGTTGGAAAGTGCTTCCTGAACACAAGAATAACTGTAAAAATCTTCAAGAGAGTTTTCAGAAATCCAGTTTTTCAGAAGATTGAAGATGTTTTTGTAAAGATCAAGGCAGTTTCCCCTGAAGGTTTTTGCCATTTCAAGGTTTTCTTTTGTAGTTCCTTTATAATATGCCGTTTTAATCTCGTGAATTTCTTCTGTAATAAGTGTTGTGTCCATAAGTTAAATTATCTTGATTATCTCGATAAAATCAAGGAAAATAAACCGATGGAAAAAGTCCGCGCAAAAAACAACAGAACTCTTACTCTTAGCGACGAAGAACGAAGTGAACTAAAAAAGAATCTCATATCACTTCCGGAAGAATCCCTTTTTCAAATTTCCAACATTGTTGATCACACCATCCATGGAAATCTTCTTGATGTTCTTCCAAAGCTCCCGGATTCTTTTGCCGATCTTATTATCTGCGACCCGCCTTACAATCTTTCAAAAAACTTTGGGGGCACTTCCTTTAATAAACGCTCAGTTTCCCAATATGACGCCTTCCTGGATTCCTGGATGGAAGAACTTTGCAAAAAATTAAAGCCAACAGGATCCCTTTACCTTTGCGGCGACTGGAAATGTACTTCAAGTCTCCAGCGGGCCTTGGAAAAACATCTTACAGTAATAAACCGCATTACCTGGCAGCGGGAAAAAGGCCGGGGTGCAAAATCCAACTGGAAAAACGGCATGGAAGATATCTGGTTTGCCGTAAAAGATGAAAATAATTACTATTTTGATGTAGAAAGTGTAAAAATTAAAAGACGGGTTCTGGCACCATACAAAGAAAATGGAAAAGCAAAAGATTGGAAAGAAGAAGATGACGGAAAATTCCGGGAAACTTATCCTTCAAATTTCTGGGATGATATTTCCATTCCTTTCTGGTCCATGCCGGAAAATACCGATCATCCTACACAAAAACCCGAAAAACTTTACGCAAAATTGATTCTTGCATCTTCCAGTCCCGGTGACATTGTTTTTGATCCATTCCTTGGCAGCGGCACAGCAAGTGTTACTGCAAAAAAACTTGGCCGCCATTATTTAGGCGTTGAAATGAACGAGGAATACTGTCTTTGGGCCGAAAAACGGCTTTTAATGGCTCAATCTTCAAAGGAAATTCAAGGTTACAGTGACGGAATCTTTTGGGAACGGAATTCAGGAAAATAAAATGACCGGCAATATCGATGAAATGAAATCTTACGCACTCAAAAATGATGTTCCTATTATGAAGGACGAAGGAGCTGAGTTTATCTGTAACTACATCCGTGACCATAATGTAAAAAGCATTCTGGAAATCGGAACCGCCATTGGTTACAGTGCCATAAGATTTGCTTCTGTTTCACCAGATGTTAAAGTTACTACCATAGAAATTGATATTGATCGCTTTATAAAGGCTCAGCTGAACATAAAAAATGCCGGCCTTGAAGATCGCATTACTCCCATTCATGCCGATGCCCTTACTGCAGAAATTGAGGGCACCTTCGATCTTATTTTTATTGATGCAGCCAAAGCCCAGTACATCAAGTTTTTTGAAAAATACAAAAACAATCTTTCTCATGGCGGCGTGATTATCAGCGACAACCTGAGTTTTCATGGCATGGTAGAAAATATCGATCTTACCCACAATTACAGCACGAAAAAGCTTATAAAAAAAATCCGCCGTTATATTTCATTTCTGAAAGCTAACAGCGAATTTATGACTGACTTCTATAAATGTGGTGATGGAATAAGCGTAAGTTACCGTCCGTCACACTAACCGGTTATAACGCCGTCCTCAGGTTTCCAGCCTTCCAGAAGCAGTTCCGGGTGTTCAAAATATTTTGTAATCACTCTGTATGCCTTGGAAAATGTATAACCGTCACAAATACGGTCGTCCATTGTAAGTTTCATTTCCATCACTTTTTTGCGGGTGATGTTTCCGTCCTTATCTGCAGAAATCACAGTTTCTTTTTTACCAATAGCAATAAAGATTGAAACGGTTCCCAGTTCATAAAGATGATGGTAAACCGCAGGAAGCCCAATGGAACCTACATTAGTAATGTAGAATCCAGAATGGAATGGCTGTGCTTTTACAAGGGATTTGGGAAGTTTTCCACGCTTGTCCATCCAGAATACCCATTTGAAAAAGGCTCGAAGAATCCAGGCCGGTATTTTTGTAAGAAGTCCGCAGAGTTTATCCACATCGCTTTCGGGATTATCAAGTTCTGCAAGGGCTTTTTTTACTTCTTCATTACAGCCTTCCCAGATTTCTTTAAGACCGTCTGTTTTTTCAAAAGTAGGATTGATTATGGTTTCAGCAGCGTCAATGCTCAGAGATTTTTTTATATTCATGGCAATGCGAACTTTATCTCTCTGGAAAACACGTCCGTTGCAGACAAAGCGGTTTACCTGGGGAAGGAGGGCACTGCATCGTACAACAATTGCAAATACTACATGGTAGATGGCGAGTCCCGGCATATCAGCCTGATGTTCCCGAACAAACTGTTCCATATTGCTTAAATCAAGATTGAAATTGAAAAAAATCATGCTGTCACAACGGCGTGGCATGGCATAGGGCATAAGATATGCAACCGGATCAGTGCATGGAACTTCAACTCCGTCGTATGCTCTTCTTGGTTTCCTCATTAAAATTCCTTTATTCTTTTAAATGTGATATTTAATTTTAACATGGGAACAAGCAATAGGCGAGTAAAAACCACAAAAAAAAGTATCTATCTATATGAAAATATAACAAATCTTTAAACATAAGAAAAACCCCCTATGTACGTATGAAACTTTCAGTAGGAAAATATATTAAAATACGATGGTTATCGTATAAACAACAAACTTTTGTGATAAAAGGAGTAAAATCATGAAAAAGTTGATTGCTGCGAGCTTAATTGCTCTGACAATTGCATCTGCTGCTTTCGCCATCACATGGCCATGGCAGAAGAAAAAGGCCGCTGACAATGGGGAACTCAACATCTCTATCTTCTCTGTACAGCAGCGTTCACAGCCTGATCAGGCTAAAAACAAAACTTACAAATGGATCAAAGAAAAGTTCGGTGTAACTTTCTCTTTTGATATCCTCGTAGGTGACAAGGAACAGAAAAAAGGTCTTATGATCTCTGACCCTTCAAGCCTTCCAGACCTGGTTGAAGTTGATGATGCACGTTTTATCGATGCTGGTCTTCTCTGGCCACTTGATGACTGGATCAACAATGACAAAAACTATGCTAACCTTAAAAAACACTACCAGCAGAACCCAACTGACTGGATCAAAATGACAGAAGCTGACGGACACGTTTACGTTCTTCCAAATGCTGGTGTTTATGATGGTCCAGATCAGGGAACATTCTACAATGGAAACGCTTGGTGGATCCAGAAAGAAGTTCTTAAAGAATTCGGATACCCAACAATCAAATACATCGATGAATTCTTCGACCTTCTCGAAAAATATGCTAAAAAATATCCAAAAATCGATGGTATGGACACAATTCCATTCTCTATCCTGGCCGCTGGTTGGGAAAACTTCAACATGTGGAACCCACCTGTATTCTTGGCTGGATCAGCTAACGAAGGTGACTACATCGTTGTAGAAGACAAATCAAAGAAATCTGGATACGCTATTTCTATGGCTGTTACATCAGAAACAGGTAAACGCTGGTACAAAATTGCCAACGAAAAATACAACAAAGGCCTCATCGATCCAGCTTCTTTCACAGATACACAGGATCAGTACAAAGCTAAAATCGCTCAGGGACGTGTTCTTGGTATGTTCATCCAGGGATGGGAATTCCCAG
>JAKSTP010000013.1 GCA_024402505.1 Treponema sp. | reverse complement strand
TGAAACAAGTTCAGGGTGACACTTCCTGTTCAGGGTGACACTTCCTGTTCAGGGTGACACTTCCTGTTCAGGGTATCCTATTTCAAAAGTTCGGCGTTGTCTTTTTTCTTCCAGCGTACGGCTACCATGTATGGTGTATCGCCTGAGATGTTCTTTACATCCTTTTTAAGACCGTAAGAAAGAAGATCCCGCACTGTGTCTGCTTTTGAAGATTTTGCTGCGTAATGAAGGATTGTATTTCCCTGAATGTCGGTCATAGAACCGGCATATTTTACAATGTCAGCAATAATCTTCTTGTTGTTCTTTTCAAGGGCAATTGTAACTGCGTTGGCGCCTTTTTTATCAATTGACTGGAATGGGTTTGCTCCATTTTCCAGAAGTTTAAGGGCAATTTCAGTATAACCTTTTTCTACAGCGTGGCTTAATGGTGTGAATCCGTCACTGTTTCGGCTGTCGATAGGATAACCCATGTAAATAAGTTCGTTCAAAAGTTTTACAGAGCAGCGGTTCTGAACAACAATGTGGATTGGAGAGTTTCCGTCACTGTCTGTAATGTTTACGTTGTTTCCAAGAACTGCCAGAATGATTTCAGTGTCCTTATCAAGAACAGAGGCAAAAGGTGTATTACCGTGTTTGTCTCGTGAAAGTGGGTTTCCACCGGCATTGTAAATCATTTTAATAATATCAAGATTGCCAGAAACTGCAGCTTCGTGGTAGGCGTTGCGGCCGTTGATTTCCTGAATCTGAGAGTTGGCGTTATATTTCAAAAGAAGTTTTACAACCTTAGCGTTCTGACTACGGATAGCATCCATAAGGATTGTAACACCAGTTACGTCGCTTGAGTTTACGTCGGCCCCGTTTTCCAGAAGGATTGTAGCAAGATCAGTTTTTCCGGCCAGTGCAGCTTCTGAAAGGGCAGATTTTCCGCTTGAGTTCTGAGCATTAATATCAATTTTCATTTTGATGAGCTTTTCAAGGGCTTTATCTGCATCCCATCTTACTGCCATGTGAAGGGCTGTACTTCCAAGGTTATCCCGTTCGTGGATTGAAGTTCCTTTTTCTACCAGCAAAGTGATGATATCAGGATTGTTTGTTTTTACTGCGCTGAACAAAGGATTTTCACCGTTGGCATTTTTTGCATTTGGTTCAGCTCCTTTGTCTACTAAAGATTTAATGGCCTTTTTGAGCTGCCATTCTGCGGCATAATGAAGTGCTGTATTTCCAGAACCGTCTGTTGATCTGATTGTTTTTGATGTAATAAGCCAGTCCTGAACATCACCACCGTTGATAAGAGCCAGGCGCAAAGGTGACTGGTTATTTGTATTTGTAGAGAAAATGTCGGCATTTTTTTCCAGAAGCATTTCCCCTACTTCCCGGCGATTTTTCTGAATTGCAAGGAACAATGGAGAATTACCTTCAGAGTTACGGATATTTACATCTTCTGTAAGGCGGATAATGTAACGTACTTTCGAAAGTGAAGCATCCTGAAGAAGAGCTACATGCAGTGGTGTGTTACCGTCAGAATCCTGTGTCTGAACGTTCTGAACAGAAACTGTTTTTTCAAAAAGTTCATCACCGTTGGCAAGAGCCAGAAGCAAAGGACTGTTTCCACGGGTATCTTTTGAGTGAATGTCTGCACCACTTACAGCAAAGAATTCTGTTGAAGCAATGTCCTTGTACTGAACGGCAATTTCAAATGGTGTTACACCTTCCTTGTTTTTTGCGTTGATGTCGGCACCGTTTGAAGCAAGAAGACGGAGTACATGAACAGGAACGTGCATCATTGTTGCAGTGTGAATTACTGTATCACCAAAACTGTCTTTTTCGGCCAGGTCGGCATTGTAAGAAATAAGAAGTCGGTAAGTATCTACAAGTTTATCTTTTGGAATTACCAGCATTACCGGAGTTTTTCCAAGGTTATCTTTTGCATTTACATTTGCGCCTACTGAAAGAAGCATTTTTGCAATATCAAGACGGCCATAACGAACGGCTTCGTGCAAAGGAGTTGATCCGCTTGAATCCTGTACATCCCGGTTTGCATTATTTTCAATAAGATATTTTGCAATAGCTGTATGACCGTAGATTGCACTCATGTGAAGAGGAGTCTGGCCGTCATCAAAACGAGTATTCAGGTTACGGGCACTGATGGCATCCTGGAAATAGGCAAAATCAGTTTCTACAGGTTCTGCACCACCCATAATCAAGGCGGCGGCAATTTTTACAGCTGTATCACTTTCTACCATAGAGAAAGCTACATCCAAAGGAGTTTTTCCGTTATTGTCCTGAACTGAAACAGGAATGCCGTTTTTAATACAGTATTCAATTCCCTTAAGGTTCTGGGTCAATACAAAATAGTGAACGATGGTCTGACCTTCAACATCACGGATTTCACCTGATTTTGTGGTAATGAAATATTCGTAGTAAATTGGATCTGTTTTAAGGCCTACATCAAGGGCAGCTTTCTTTTCTGCATTCTTTTCAAAAAGATTGGCACCCATCTGAACAAGCATTTTTGCCGAATCAAAAGCTCCGTTTTTAATGGCAACATGGAGAGGAGTATCGCCTTCAAAGTTTTTGATTTCTGTGTTTGCTCCGCGGATACAAAGAAAAGTAACAAGATCAACATCGTTTATAGCTGCAGAAAGGTGAAGTACTGTGTTTCCGTCTTCATCCTGACCGTTGATGTCGCTTGGCATCTGAAACTGCATTTTGGCTTCATTAATACGGCCTGTTTTTATCAATTCCTGTGGAGTTTCTTTTCTGGCTTCCGGTGTACTTGTACAGGAAACAAGAAGTGCTGCTAAAGAGATGGCAAAAATTACAGATTTTTTCATAATAGTCCTCTTCATAAACTATCGGAAAATCTCGGAAAGATTTTAGGATTTTTTTGCACTGTTTTCTTGAATTTTCCCTATGTCGATTTTATAATTATAGAAACTAACTTAAAGGAGTTTAAAATGTCAGATCAGTTTTATGGTCCACATGACAAACCACCGCTTTCGAAATGGATTCCACTTTCGTTCCAGCACGTATTTGCCATGTTCGGTGCTACTGTTCTTGTTCCACTTTTGACAGGACTCAGCACATCAACTGCATTGTTTACCGCCGGTACCGGTACATTGCTTTACATTCTTATTACAGGTGCAAAAGTTCCTGCTTTCCTGGGATCATCTTTTGCTTTTATACCGGCTTTGACTGCCATTGGCATGAAATACGGAGCACCGTACGCCATGGGTGGTGCAATTTTCGCCGGTATTTTTTATGCCATCGTAGCAATGATTATCAAAGTTGCGGGAACAAAATGGCTGGATAAAGCTCTTCCACCAGTTGTAATCGGTTCTGTAATCATCGTTATTGGTCTGGGACTTGCTCCTACAGCTATCGGAGAATTCTTCAACGATCCTGTTTCAGGTGCCTACTCTCTCATCGCAGCCTGTGTTGCCGTAGTTACACTTGCCATCGCCATTGTTGCAACTATCTTCTTCAAAGGATTCTTCAATACACTTTCAATCCTTATTGGTTTGATTGGCGGATACATCTTCTGTCTTATTATGGGATTGATTATGCCTAACTCTCCATGGCACATGATCAACTTCCAGACTGTAAAAGATGCACCTTGGTTCTGTGTTCCATTCCTTCACGCTGATGATTCACTTGCAGCTACAGGATTCAAATGGATTGCTCCAAAATTCAACCTGGTTGCCATCCTTACTTTCGTAATTGTTTCAATTTCTACAGTTTGTGAACACCTTGGTGATACACTTACAACATCAAAAGTTGTAGGAAAAGACTTCTATAAAGATCCAGGACTTCACCGCACAATTCTTGGTGACGGTGTTGCAACAGCCTGGGCCGCAGTTTGGGGTGGACCTCCAAACACAACTTACGGTGAAAACGTAGGTGTTATGGCCATTACAAAAGTTTACTCTGTTTGGGTAATTGGTGGAGCCGCTGTTATCGCAATTCTTCTTTCATTCTGCGGTAAATTCGGTGCATTGATTTCTACAATTCCAACACCAGTACTTGGCGGTATCTGTACTCTTCTTTACGGACTTATTGCTTCTTCTGGTCTTCGCACAATCGTAGACGCCGGTGTAAACTACCAGGACAAACGAAACCTTACAATTTCTTCTGTAATTCTGGTACTTGGAATTGGTGGAGCTTCTCTCCAGTTCTCTGTAGGTTCAAACTTCAACTTCGCTCTTGGTGGAGTTGCACTTGCCACACTGGTAGGTATTATTTTGAATCTGGTTATTCCAGCAAAAAAAGACAACTAATCAATAGATTAAATTGATTTGAATCTTTCGTCGGGGCACTTCTCAAAGAAGTCCCCGATTTTTTTTCTAAGATCATTGTTGTCGGCGGCATTCAGGAACATGGTCTGGGCATAATGGGAAAACTTAAAATTCATGGCGTAATAGGAAAAGAAGCGCTGAAGACGGGTTTTCCAGAACTCAGGGGGCTGATACTGTTCCACAAGATCCACATATTTTAGGGCAGTTTCTTCCATATTTATGGTAAGAGGATCAGCATTTGAAAGCTGACGGAAAATCCATGGTTTTTCTACAGAAGCCCGGCTTATCATAACACCGTCTACGCTTGGGCAGACAGCCTGAACATGGCGGAAGGAATTTTCATCTTTTATATTCCCGTTTACATAAACCTGAACATCATTTCCATAGCGTTTTTTCAGGTCTTCGGCATAATGATAGCGGGCCGGTCTGGCAAGTTTTTCCTTTTTTGTACGTGGATGAAGAGTTAGAAGCTCTACACCTTCCAAAACCAGCATATCGCAGAAAGAAAAGAAGCCTTCATCTGTAAAATCGTCATCACCAAGGCGGAGTTTTACGGAGAAACGTTTTTTCTGGCCTTCACAGAGGGTTTCATCAACAACTTTTTTAAGCCCCTGAATCATAGTTTTTGTTTCTTCACGAGGTTTAATCATCCAGGAAATGCCTGCACCATAACGGTAAATATCTGGAGCAGAACAGCCCATATTTACATCAAGACCAAGGCCTGGAAGCTCACAAAGAACTTTTGCAGCCTTAACCATATTTTCACTGTCTTTTCCCGTTAGCTGCCACACTACTTTTTCTGGAACAGGATTTGGATCAATATAAAATTTTTCAAAGGTGCCGCCGGTCAAAAGAGTTCCGGCGTTTATCATCTCGGTGTAATATTCATCAACAAAGCCAAACTGTTCTACCAGAATGCGAAATCCTGTGTGACTTACAGTTGCCATTGGACCTGCAATGAGCTTCATTACTTTACCACCATAACCTTTCGAGTTTCATCAAAACCGTCACCAAATACGCGGATAAAATACATTCCTCGGGCAACTGGTGAACCGTTCAAGTTTGTTCCATCCCATTCGTAATAATGTGAGCCTCCTGGAAGGAAGTCTGAAACAAGGTATTTTATAATATTTCCGTCCAGAGTCATAACTGCAACTGTTACACTGGCACCTGATTTTGGAACATCTAGTTTTACCAGTGTTTTTTCGCCATAAACAGCATTGATTACGTTGTTCAAAATGGTTACTCCCCCTCGCTGACTTACAGGGGTTTTCAATTTGAAAGACCATAAATCAATAGAAAGAAGGTCTGCGGGATTATCCAAGGTAAGTGCAAAAAGAGGACTCTTTGCATCGGTATCAACAGTACCTGTTACAGAAAGCACAGGATTATGGCAGATTTCAATATCGTTTCCAAAACTGTCTTTTTTGATTTCATAAAGGAAAGTAATTTCATCTCCACTTCCCCAATCCACAGGATTTGCTCCGTTTACTGAATAATCGAACTTAAATCCCTGGGCTACTGCTGAAGGTGCAGCACTTTCAATTACATTTGTGTTTGCTACTGAAGAAATTGCAGAGAATGCATCTGGAAGCCAAATGCGGCGGTCTGTTCTTGAAGTTTCGTTATAAATTTTTGAAACAGATCCTGCTGAAGGACTCCTACTTGCAATCATTACAAACTGATTTTCATCTGTAATTTCATCGCAGGTTTTTACAATGAAGGTATAATCGTCACCAGGAATCATGGTACCAAAGTTCTGCTGATCACGGCTGAAATCCCTTACGGCGTACTGTTCATCCCCGTAAAGATTCATTGTTACAATTTCACCGTCTATGGCATCACTTGTACTGTAGGCATAAAGAGGCATTACAGCATTTACGGCAAAATCGCTGAATGCATGGGCCGAATTTACTGGCAGGAAGTTTCCAATATCATCCTGAATATAAGAAATGTTTCCAATTATTCCCGTAATAGGATCTTTGGCATTTTCAATGGCAGAATCATTTTTTACAACAAGATAAAGATTGCTTATATTTTCCAGTGTTGTTTCCTTTGTAAGGGCAAATTCCAGTCCGGTATAGTTTTGATTGATAAACAGAAGTTTTGCCGGAACCGAAGCATCAATATCAATTTCACCTGAAGTTTTAGACAGATACCTTGTGGCCGGAGTATAACCGGTAGGAAGAGAAATCAAGCCTAAAGATTTTGGAATATCGGCCAGGGCATTGACTGATGTAGGAATCTGACCTGCAATGTCGGAAAGGTTCAGTTTTCCAAGCTGCAGTTCCTTTGCAAACATTACGTAAAGGCGTTTTGTTCCAATTGGAGATACAGTCATTACCATTTTTGGTGGAGTCATGTCGATGGAACGAACGGTTCGTTTTCCACTTCCGTCAAGAGTTCCTGCAAAACGGTTTCCAGCAAGGTCAGTAATAACCCCAATAGAAGGATTATAAGAAATAATGTAAGTTGTACGAAGTTCAGTTGTGGAGGTAGGAAGCTTTAATCCAAAGTATAAAGTATCAGGATCACTAACCTGTCGTGTAATTTCTGTATCAGGGTTTGCAAATACAATGGCTGAAAATCCATAAGAAATGTCACCTAAAAGATTGTCAAAAGCGTGAACTGCACTTACATTTTTTTCAGCATCCACAGTCTGATACTCAAAGGCACCCTTTGTATAAGCTGAGTCCAAAGTGTGCTTTCGAATACCACCTGCTGTACGGTCTGAAACGGAACTTCCTGTACGTCCGGCAGATGTTCCTTCAAATGGACGAGCACCACCAAAAATATCTGCTGCAAAGGTTCCGGTAACTGCATATCTGCTTAAAAGAGTATAATCCGAAGCATTAATCCATCCATTGCGTGTTACCCAGTTTACACTGTCACTTCCGCTGAAAGACTGTGCATTGTCAAACATATGGAATTCCAGTTTTTCCAATGCTGCATTTCCAGAAGAACTTGTACCTACTATTTCAAAATTGGTATCGCTATTAATTGGGGCATTCCATTCACCGTTTTTTCGAATAGGAACGAAGTCTGGACCAATTACATCCCAATTTGAAACGGTAGGATCTCCAGCTTTTACATTGGATACTGTAAGTCCGCCAGTTTTGATAATACATGGATTTTTGGCAGAAGAACGGTCCTTAATTACACAAGTGGCAGGAATTGTAACAGAGCCTGAGAACTGAGTAATACTTTCAATGTAACCATTCCAAATACCACCTGAAGCTTTTGAAGCAATGGCCCATCGGAATGAATATGTTCCTACAGCATAAAACTGATTCAGATTTTCATTTTCAAGATTATCAGAGAAATTTCTGGTATCAAGTTTTCCATTTTCAAAAGAGGCAATGCCGTCTACAGTGATTTTTGGATCTCCTGCTGCAGCTCCTGTTGTATATGGAGCATCACCTGCCGTTACACCCTGCACTTCTTCTGAATAAACAAATTCTATGAAGTTGTGGGCATCCCATCCGTCCGTACTTCCAGGTGTATGATTTTCTTGACCAGTATAAACTGCAATAAGAACCGGGGATGCACCATCGGATGTTGAAGTGAAAGCAGTACCGCCGAATCGTTTTCCCCACTTGTTTGTAACAGTGTACTTTTCTGAAATTCCCCCAGTTCCTCTTTCAATAATGATGTCAGGAATATTGGTTTGATGAACTCCATTTGAGTCGGTGGAAGATGCATTTCCGGCAGAAGTTGTAGCAGCATCAGTATTCCAGGTAGTATCTGCAGGAAGTGAGATGATTACAATTGTTTTACCGCTGTCTGCACCAGTTCCCGGGGCAACACTTTCGATTGAATATATAATTGACTGAGAAGAATAATTTTTCCAATTTCCGTTGCGAAGTGTTCCGTCAGGATTATTTCCTTCTCCTTTAAGACAGGCAAGAGCTGTGTAGGTTGTAAGTCCGCTGTTAGTTACAGAAGAAGCAACGTTATCAATAGAGTCAGAAAGTAAAAGTTCAATTTGGTGATCATCAATGGTTCTGGCAGATTCAATTATTTTGTCTGCAAAAATCCAGTTGAAGGTATTATTTCCGTCTGTACATGATTCACAAGGAATCTGAGCTTTTAATCCGGAACTTTCAGCTGATGAATAATCTGTGCCGTTCCAGAAATAAACAGTGGAATCTTTTATTGTACAGAATACAGCTTCGGCAAAACAGGAAGACCATTTTTCATTTGATGTAATGGCAACGTCTCCGGAAACTGTAAGTTTATTATCTGAAGTTCCCTGAATTCGGAAATTTTTTCCACAGAAAAGTTTTTTGCCCGATGCAACTGAAACAAGTTTTCCGCCACCGGTAATTTTTACATCACCTGTTACGTGGAAATCTTTTTCAATGGTAAGGTTTGTTGCAGAATCAAGTTCACCTGTAAGAATACAAGTGCCGGTTGTATTAACGTGAGAAATGGTAATACCGCTTCCTGTAAGACTGAGTTTTGAAACATTAAAGGTGATTGGAAGTTCAGGTTTTGTATTCAAAATAAGTTTTGAAAGATCTGCAGTAAGTTCGTTTGCAGAAAAATTGTCTCTAAAGGTGATTTCAGATCCTTTAAGTGATGCAGAAGGTTTTGTAAGTTCAACAGATTTATAAAAATCTGCTTTTTTAGAAACGGCAGGACTTGAATTATCAGAAAAGATTAAATTTCCAGCAAAAACAGCTTCAGGATAGAAATCCGTGTCCGCCATAATCTTTGCGTCTTTAGTAAAGGTGTATTTTCCCGTAGTGGTGGCTCTGGTAGTTAAACTTCCCAAAGTTGCAGTTCCGCTGAATTGAACAATTGCAGAGAAGGTGCTGTCAGTAAAGTCAGTAATAAGGGCATTGTTTACAACAGTAAAGATTTTTGAATCCGTTATGGAAGAATCCAGTTCTATCGTTTCATACTGATTTTCGGCCTTATTCGTAAAAGTGTGGTTTTTATTTCCAAAGAAAACAATTTTACTTATTGTAGTGGTGCCTTTATCAGTAAAATTACCGTTAATCTTAATTGTACCGCTTCCACTTAGTGTTCCAGGAATTACACCTGTGTCATTTCCGTTTATAACATTATTATTTACAGTTAAATTTTTTCCAGAATCAACGCTTACTGTGCCTCCGTTAATGGAAAGTCCGTTTCCACCAATGGTAAAATCGGTTTTGAAAGTGGCAGTTCCGGTTACAGTTACAAAAGGATAAGCTGATGCACTGCTGGTAGAAATAAGGGAGGTGCCTGCAAAAGTTATATTTCCGGTTTCATTCCAGGTACCAGTATCAGTAAAATCACCGTTGACTGTAAGTGCCCCGTCTCCATTTACAGTACCCTTATTTTCTATTTTGCTTAATGTTGAATCAGCTGTTAAAGTAAGAATAGAATCGGTATTCACTGTAATGTCTGTAACAGAAATGGACGGTACAAAAGTAACTTCAGAAGTTTCTGTATTTGTTCCAATATTTACACTGCCATTTGAAGCAGCAAGTTTCTGGATTTTAATTTTTCCTATAAGTGTTGATGGTAAAGTTGAAGTTCCCAAAGACAAAGTGGTATCTGCAATATCAAGAACAGTTCCATCACTATTTCCGTTTTTAAGGGTTCCTGGTCCAAGATTAAGTGTACCTTCACCCAAAAGAGAATTGAACTGAAGTTTTTTTGCAGCAGTAACGGAAGCAGTTTTTCCAGAAAGTACAGTAAAGGATTCGCAAGTTACGTCTTCTGTAATTTCCGGAGAATATTTACCTGGCAAAGTATCAATTCGAATTCCTTTAATATCTGTTCCGTAAGGGCTGTTTTTTCCAAACCAGTTAGTGGCAGTTGTCCAGGAGCTGTCTGTAGCACCTTTCCAGATAAAATAGTGAGATCCGTCAACCCAGCCAGCTGGGAAAATATCGTTTGGTGCGCTGGAGTTCTGTGCAAGAATTTCTGCAGGTGTAGTTCCATCATTTTGATAAACAGCAGGATAAGTAGAACTTGAAAAAATAACATGATCAGCAGAAGAGTTTTCTCCACCACCAGCGGCAAGTGTTATATCCTTTGTGGCAGTAACAGTAAGTTTTTTTTCACTGCTTCCTTCAAAAAACACATCTTTAAAAGTTACAGCTGAATTCAATGTAAAAGCTGCAGCAGCGGTAGTTTTTACAGTAAGAGTGCCGGAACTTGTAAAGCTTTTTGCTGTGAGAGTGCCACCGTTTTCAAAGGTAATGTTACCAGCCCCGTCAGTTCCAGTGGTATCAATCTGGAATAATTTCCCGTTTTTTACAACAACTGTTCCTTGTGAAGAAAAGCTGCTGTGCTTTGATGAGTCGTCAGGATAATATTTTGGGAAAGTAAAATCATCAGAGGTAGTAAAGGTGCAATTAGGTCCAATTTTAATGCTTGTATTAGACGAAAGAACATTCTGAGTAAGTCCTGCCGAAGATACATCTGCATTGATATCCAGTTCTGTTCCAGAACTTATTGCAATTTGACCGGAACAATTTACTTTGCTTGAAAGATTTAGAGTGCCTTTTACACCAAGGGTGCTGGAAGTACGGCTTACACTGATTGTTTCAACAAGGCTCAGTGTGCCTGTTGAGGATCCTTTGTTTTTTACAGTAACGGTAAAATCAGAAGTAATTGTATGGTCTTTGCCATCACCTTTTCCTGAAACCCCATGATTTCTGGAATAAAGATTCAGACTTTTTATAGATGTATCTGAATCTACCAGAAGATTAAGGTTTCCGGCCACATTCAAAACAAGAGCAGCATCTGTTGAAAGCTCGTAATCTTTTGCGCCATTAAATCTGTTTTCTATCCATAAAGTATTTGCATCACTTGAATAATTAAATATTTTGCTTTCTTCACGGATAAGATAACCGCTGTTTGTAAAGGTAGCTGAAATTGGAGGATCTTGTACGGTAACTCCAATCGTTGCACCATTTTTTACTGTAAGGTTACCGGCATTGATAAAGGATGCATTGTCGACGGACGTATTATTTTCGGTGAATAATAATTTGGTATTGTTTCCAATTTCAACAGAACCGTTGGCTGCATTTTCAAATCTGACACTGATTTCTGAGTAAACACTATTTCCAAAAGTTACTGTTTTGTTGTTGGTAAAAGTTCCGTCAAAATCACCGTCAGAAAGTTTATAAACAAGAAATCTGGCATTATCACCAAAAACAATTTCTCCGTCATTCACAACTTTACAGCAGTTGGCATTTGTACTGTGATCTGTTGTGTCATTTAAATAAAATTTACCTTTATTATGAAAATTTCCAGACTTAAAAAATCCATTTGCTGTAATTTCACCAGAAATTTCGTTTACTGCATAGTTTGAATCAAAAACCCCTGTAGATTCAACAAATAGCGTTCCAGAAACAGAGGCTTTTCCAACGTAAGAACCGCTTTCCTGTACGTTGGCAGTAAAATTACCATTAACAGTAACACTACCCCCCTCTTCGATTGTTAAAGTTTTTGCAGTAACAGAAGTCCCTGCATCAATGGTAAGGTCTCCGCCGTTTTTTACGGTTATAGTTTTATAAGCGGTATCAGTAGAAATTGTGTAAGGTGAATTTGAGCCGTCTACTACAAGATCTGGAAGGCCCTGGTTTGCAGGAGGAACAGCAGCATAGTTTGTAATAGTGCCGGAGTTATCATAAATAATTACATTTGAAGGAATGCTGGTTGTAAGACTGGCCGGTAACGTAACAGTGGGACCATCAACGGTAACGGAAATAGGATTTGAAGTGCCCAGTGACAAGTTTGCAAGGTTTGTGTAATTAACTGTAACAGAACTTCCACCTGAAAGGATCAGATTTCCCCCATTCATGTTGATAACAGGCTCACCGTTTATTCCGCTTGAAAGTTCCAGTGTTCCGTCAGTGTTTACAACAACAGGTTTTCTTAATGCCTGAGATACCGTTAAGCTACCGTTACCAGTAACTTCAATGGAAGTAATGCCATCCTGGTTTCCAAGAGTAACTCCGGAAGAATTTACGGTAACTTTTGTAATGCTGTAATTTACATCAAGATTCACTGTACCAGGCGTAGGCCGTGACACAATAAGTTCTGCAATAGTACCGCCGGCAGTTTTTACAGCCCGCAGTGCAGAATTTAAATTACCAAGATCTGCATCTGGAAAGTCTGGACCTATTTCAATAATACAACCACTTTCAAATGTTGGAGCCGGTGTTGGCCAACTATTCAAAACAATTTTTCCGCCGGAGTTTACGTTGATAGAATTCACCGTCATTCCTGATGTATAAACCAAGGAACCACTACCATTTACATTGATAGTATTTGCAGTAAGTTTTCCGCTTCCTACACAACTCAATGAGCCTGCATTTACATTGATAGTATTTGCTTTTGCATCTGTACAACTATCTGGAATTTTAACATTATGGTTTACAGCTACATTATCATCAGTATCAGATTTTGGATATTGGCCACTAGCCCAAAAGTTATAATCCCAAGTTGGACTATTATCTAATAACTGAACAGGTCTATTCCAGTTTCCATCTCCGACTGAGGTATAATCAGTTCCCCACACCTCGCCCATGGCGAAAATCAAAAAGAGAATACAAACTGCATGTTTAAAAAAGCTTCTTCTATTCATCAAAAAAGAATATAGTCCTTCGTTTCATTTTCGGAAGGAACCATAATCCACATTATACTGAGTTTTCGGCTTATATAGTAGAAAAGAAATCTTTTTAATGCAAAAATAAGCCACATTATTGTATTTATATCATTGTAATGATACACTTTAGTTATGAATATTATCCTTTACCATGGTTCGCAAAATATCATTACCTCACCAAGTCTTCCTGCCGGTAAAGAAACAAATGACTACGGAAAGGGATTTTACTGCACTCAGGATCTTCAGCTGGCACGGGAATGGGCCTGTAAAAAAAACACTAACGGCTGGGCAAATCAATATTCTTTGGATACAACCAATCTTTCCATTCTGGATCTTCAGGACAGCAAATACAATATTCTTCACTGGATTACCATTCTTCTTGAACACCGCACCTTTGTTTATTCCAGTGATCTTTCGGCACAGGCTGCGGCATTTTTGACAGATCATTTTCATCTGCCTTTAGAAAACTACGATGTAATAACTGGCTGGCGGGCAGACGACTCCTATTTTTCTTACGCACAAAGCTTTATTTCCAACAGTCTTTCACTGCAGAATCTTTCAAAAGCCATGAAACTGGGGAATCTTGGAATACAAACAGTTCTTGTTTCAGAAAAGGCCTTTAATCAACTGGAATTTCAGGATAAGTTTTTTGCTGACAAAGATATTTATTATCCAAGTTTTTTTATGCGTGATTCAAAAGCGCGGCGGGATTTCAAAAAACTTACCGAAAGTGCAACTCTGACAGCATCTGAAATCTATATGATTGATATCCTTCGAAAAGGAGAAACAGCCCTTGAACTCCTATGATAAAAACTTTCTTTCCGATTCCATGAAAACTCTTGCCGAAATGATTAACTACGCTCTGGTTGATTACAACTGTGATGCCGATCTTTTTTTTCGCATGTTTATAGAAAGCGGAATTGCATCATTTTTTGAACAGGGCCATCCATCCTACATTTCCGGAAAATCAGGAGCAGAAGTTGTATGGGAAATATTTGAAAATGTAGGATTAGACGCAGAACACAAAAAACCAAGATCCAATCCACCGCAAAAAGCAGAATACTGGAGCGGATGGGTTCTTGCCTACTATCAGTGGAAAAGTGGAAGAACTTTTAAAGAAATCAGCAGCAGCCTGCCATTATCAAAAATAATAGAAATGTATCCCCTGTTCCACGAAATGGACCTGGAAAGATTTTGCGAAATGGCAGATGAAAACACCGGTTCTGGCCTTTCGCCAACAAATCTTCAGATGTACCGCCACATGGCAAATCTTTCCCAAAGAGAACTGGCCCAAATATCAAATGTTCATCTTCGCAATATCCAGATGTATGAACAGCGGCAAAATGACATAAATAAAGCCCAGGGTGTCACTTTACTGGCACTGGCCCGGGCTTTGCATTGCAATATAGAAAATATTCTGGAAAGCTGATTTACAGTCTTACCGGAACACCGGCTTTATCCAGATCTGCTTTGATGGAACCTACCGTGTACTGGCCAGAATGAACCATGCTGGCAATAAGGGCTGCATCAGCTTTACCTTCTTTAAGAACGTCGGCAAGATGCTGTGGAGTTCCGCCGCCACCGCTGGCAATTACAGGAACTGCTACGTTTTCGGCAATCATGCGGGTAAGGTTGATTTCATAACCGGCTTTAGTTCCGTCGGCATCAATTGAATTTAGAACGATTTCACCTGCCCCAAGTTCCACGGCTTTTTTTGCCCAGGCCAGAGCATCAAGATCAGTTTTTACACGTCCACCGTTAATGTAAACCCGGTAACCGCTTGGCATTTCAGGGTCTCTGGCGGCATCCATTCCAAGAACGATACACTGGTTTCCAAAAATGCGGGCACCCTGAGAAATCAGATCAGGATTTTTTACTGCCTGAGAGTTCAAGCTTACTTTTTCAGCCCCTGCAAGAATTGTAGAACGGATGTCATCAACAGAACCAATTCCACCACCTACACAGAAAGGAATGAAAACCTGGCTTGCAACACGGGAAATAAGATCCAGAATAGGTCCACGGCCCCGGGCAGATGCAATGATATCGTAGAAAACCAGTTCATCAACCCCCTGTTCATAGTAGGCACGGGCCATTTCTACAGGATCGCCAATATCAACATTGTTCAAAAACTTAACACCCTTTGTAGTTCGTCCGTCCTTTACATCAAGGCAAACAATAATTCGTTTTTTAAGCATTTTTCCCTCCCTCTCGCCTAGAATTTTTCGCAGAAGTTCTTCAGGATTTTAAGCCCTGGTTCACCGCTTTTTTCTGGGTGGAACTGGCAGGCAACTACATTGTCTTTCTGAACAACACTTGGCACATCTACCATATACGAGGCAGTGGCTTTTACAACATTCTGATCTTCAGGACAGATTACGTATGAATGAACAAAATAGAAGTCGGAATTTTCAGGAACACCTTCCAGAATCACGCTGCTTCCGTTTTTGCGCTGCAGGTTATTCCATCCCATATGAGGAATTTTCAAAGTTTCGTTTTTAGGCAGATTGTCAAAGTGACAGATTTTACCCGGAATAAGTCCAAGGCACTTTACATTTCCTTCTTCAGAAAAATCAAAAATAATCTGAGATCCAAGACAGATTCCCATTAAAGGTTTTCCGTTTGCAGCCCATTTTTTTAGGAAGGCGTCAAATCCTGTGGCAGCCAGCTGTTCCATGGCATAAGCTGCATCCCCAACACCAGGGAAAATCAGTTTTTCGCATGATGCAAGGTCTTTTGGATTTTTTGAAAGCACATAATCAACCCCAAGATAAGTGAGGGCCCGTTCCACGCTGGTAATATTTCCGGCGTTATAATCTACTATTCCAATCATGTTGTCTATTTTACCGAAAAAAACTAATATATTGAAGACATATAAAAAGGAGGATGCTCATGAGTGCTGCCCCAAACGAAAATTATAATCTGAAAAAAGGAATTGCATGGATTTTATTTTCGGCCTTCGGTTTTGCCTGTATGGACCTTTGTGTGCGCATGGCAGGAGATCTTCCTTTCATTCAGAAAACCCTATTTAGAAATTCCATTGCATTTATCATTTCTTTCACTACCCTTATAACAAAAAGCCGTTCTGACAAAAGTGTGCTTCACGTAGAAAAAGGGGCATGGAAATGGATTGTGATGCGAAGTGCCGTAGGAAGCTTTGGGATTTTCGGTAACTTCTATGCCCTTGGAATCATGAACATAAGTGATGCGGCCATGCTTAACAAGATGAGCCCATTCTTTGCAGTATTTTTCAGCATCTTCATTGTTGGGGAAAAACCAAACCTGTTCTCCATGTGTTCCCTGGTAGCCGCTTTTACAGGTGCCCTTTTTATTATTAAACCGGGCCTTGATTTCAGCCAGACTTTTCCAGCCATTGTTGCTTTTATTGGCGGAATGGGAGCCGGATGTGCCGCTGCCTGTATCCGAAAAGTACGCACCTACAACGTAAACGGCATGGTAATTATTGCTTTTTTCAGCGCCTTCTCTACCCTAATTGCCATTCCATTCTCCATCATTTACTTTGAACCTATGACTCTTCAGCAGCTAATCTGGCTTTGTGGAACTGGAGTTTTTGCTGCCTGCGGACAGTTTGGACTTACAGGGGCCTTCTACAATGCACCGGCCTACAAGATTTCAGTTTACGATTATTCAAATATTATTTTTGCCGCCCTCTTAGGCTTCATTTTCCTGGGCCAGGTACCAGACCAGTGGAGCCTTATTGGTTACATAATTATTATTGGGGCTGCAATTGCAGTTTTTCTCCGAGATTTGAAAAAACACCAGTAGCATTCCGTCCATAAAAAAAATTACCTTATCATCCTGACGTAAATACCTTGTCATCCTGAGCACAAATACCTTGTCATCCTGACGTGAATACCTTGTCATCCTGAGCGTAGTCGAAGGATCTTTTTGGTAATTCTTTTATCACACGGATTGGCTCAGTCCTACGGACTTCGCTGGTTTTTGTAATAATACACTTCCAATAAAAAAAAGTGAGCTCCGTAGGAGCGAACAAATCCGTGTGACAACATAAAATAAAACTACCGCAGTGCATTAAAAAGCGGGGTCCCAGCGACGCAAAAAAACGCACCTCGACACCTATAAGGACGGTATCGAGTGCGTTCTTTTTGCTGCGTCCCACTTTTGAATGCACGCAATAAACTAGTTAGGGTGCAGCCCCTGTCTTCCTTCCCGTATTTTTCAAGGCAACTAACTTCCAAGCGTCCCACTTTTTACTGCACGAACTTCACTTCCAAAGTGCCCTCACCCCAACTTCCGCGGAGTCCGTAGGACGTAGCAAATCCGTGTGACAATAAAAATAAAACTACCCCGGTGCATTAAAAAGCGAGTCCCAAGACTGTACTACCGCGCATGAAAAATACTACCAGTCAGCCAGTGGCTGTCGAAAACTGCTAGATATCGTCGCTACGCGCGTAGGCCGGCAAGGAAACTATGTTCCGGCCTACGAGCGTTTTTCGCAGCCCCTGTCTTCCTTCCCGTATTTTTCATGGTAATTAACTTCCTAAGGGTCCCACTTTTGAATGCACGCAATAGACTAGTTAGGGGGGGGCTGCTTTTTACTGCAGGAACTTTGATTGTTGTTAGTCGGCTACCAGGTTATTCACCCAGATGCCTTTTCTTACCAAAGTAAGCCCAATGGCAACTTTTAGAAGATCCAGGGCTTGCACTGTAAGGTAGATAAACACAATGTAAATAGCCGAAAAATGCACCAGACAAAAGGCCACAGGGAAACTTATACAACAGATAAACACACTGTCAAACAAGAAAGTAATAATGGTTCTTCCACCGGTGCGGATTGTAAAGTAACAGGCATGCATGGCAGCACAAACCGGCATGGCACAGGCACTTACCAGAATAAACTTTGAAGCAAGCATTTTAACAGTTTCTTCTGTATTGTAGATGGCCGGGAACAGATGTCTTGTAGATGCAAGAATTGCCCCTAAAACTGCACAGCAGGAAACCGAGAAGAAAATCAGCTTGTTGGCAGTATCCTTTGCTTCATCCATCTTATTTGCGCCCAAAAGCTGTCCTACAATAATGGAAATAGAATCTCCAACGGCAAACATTACAACATTAAACAGGTTTACGATGGTAGAAGTAATGTTCAGGGCGGCAACAACATCCAGTCCACGGAGAGAGTAACACTGATTCATAAGGGTAAGTCCCAAAGACCACATGGTTTCGTTTACAGCAAGTGGAAGCCCCTTAATAAGAATCTGGCGCAAAAGCTGATTTGGAATACGGAAAGTTTTGTATGCATCCACAATAAAGGCACATTTTTCTTTGTGAGTATGGGTGTAGACCATCATGAAGCCGGTTTCAAGATAGCGGGAAATTACTGTAGCAATTGCGGCTCCAGCAACACCCATTCTTGGTGCCCCAAAGTGACCAAAAATAAGCACGTAGTTCAGAACCAGGTTTACACCTACGGCCATTACCCCTGCCACCATAGGAATGCGGGTCTGTCCAATTCCACGGAGGGTGTTTCCGTAAGCAAAGTTCAGTGCCAGCGGAAGAACGCCAATCAGCATGATGCGCATATATTTTATGGCATAGCGCAAAGTTTCACCGGCATTTCCAACATCATTTGTTTCATGAAGGAATTTGCTGATAAGAGCTCCGCCTAAAAACCAGAAGATAATACAGGCTGTAACACTAACAATAAGGACCATTACAATTTTAGCGCGAAAAGTATCCCGAACGCCTTTATTGTCACCTTTTCCATAATACTGGCTTGTAAAAATGGCAGCACCACTTACGGCACCCCAAAGACAAAGATTGAACACAAAGAAAAGCTGGTTGCACACGGAAACAGCGTTCATCTGGTCGGTGCCGGTCTGACCCACCATAATATTGTCCAAAAGGCCTACAAAATTTGTAATCAGGTTCTGGATTACAATAGGCAGCATAATTACAAGAAGTTTTTTGTAAAATTCTTTATTTCCAATTAGTTTCATTTTCAAGAGTCGTTTTGTTCAAAACCCAATTTTTACTGAATGAGTTTTGTCAGGTTTTCGTTGAGTATTTTTACGGAAGAATCATTAGGATTAAGGGCAACTACCTGTTTCAGATAGTACTGTGCCTTTCGGTAATCAGTTTTTCCGTAATAGATTTCGTACATGCGGAAAAGGGTTTCGCTGTTTCGAGGGTTTGCAATAAGACTTGAACGAAGATCTGCAAGTACGGCAGTTTCGTTTGGTTGAAGGAAGCTTCTTGTGTAATAGAGAAAACTCTTCATTTTTGCAGAACTTCCATCAAGCAGTGAGTTGATGAACTGAAGGCTCTGGTTTCTTGAACCGGCATTCACCTGGGCAAGAACGTAGGCCTGAAGAACAGTTTCATCACCTGGATTCTGTTTATACTGTTCTGTAGCATAATTCAAGGCTTCTGTATTTTTTTTCAGTTTCAGACAGATTTCAACGTGATTTTTTACAAGTTCACTGTCGGCTTTTCCTTCATTTACAAGGCGGCTTGAAATATCGTAGGCTTCTTTCCAGTTTTCCCTCTGCATAAGACCTTTAAGGGCATAGGAAAGTGCATTTGTATTTCCAGGTTCTTTTTCAAGAATTGTAGAAACCAGTTCATCAGCATATTTTCCGGCAACAGGTCCGTCTACCATGGAAGCAATGCGTGCAGCCATAAGAAGAGCATCGGAACTTTCCGGATAGAGTGAAAGTGCCTTTTCTACAGTTTCGGTGGCCTGATTTGTATTTTTTGACCATTCCAGCTGAACTGTAGACCGGAGAATAAGATAATCAAGGTTTGTACTGTTGTTTCTGGCATACATATCCAGAAGGGAAACAGCATGAATGTAATCTTTTTTTGCAATAAGGATTCGGGCACGGAACAAAAGGAATTCCTGATTGTTTGGTGTCTGCTGAAGAACACGGGCTACATATTCTTCGGCCTTGTCAAAATTGCCTGCTGCAAAAAAGATGTAACTTGCCGATTTCAATACAGAAAGATTTGATGAATATTCCTGGGTGATTTTCAAAGCTATTGCTTCGGCTTCTGCAGTGCGGCCCCGTTTTACAAGAACCTGAGCCTTAAACACCTGATAATCAGCACCGGCAGAGTCAGTTTTTGGAAGCTTCTGCTCGGCTTTTTCCCACTCACCTTTTTTGTAGGCAATTTTAGAAGCAATAAAAGACAGGATAAAACTAGAATTATTAAAGGCAGCTGCATTATCAACAGCCTGCTGACAGGAAGCAAGCTGGGCATCAGAAATATTGTCCCTGAAAATGAGGAAAGCAGGCAGCAGAGTTCCAAGAAAATCAGCATTCCCGGTGCTTGAATCAAAAATGCCTTTATCAACTGAGTCCAATGCTCCGGTATAAGGAGACTGTACCTGAAAAGATTCGTATTCCCAGGTCTGTGTTTCAGAAGGATAGGCAATAGAAAGCATGCGGTCTGCCACATTAAGGAAAACCTTTTCTACATCACTGTAATCGGCAGAAGGTTTTTTAATCAGCTGAACAGCTTCCTTTATGGATTCAGGAGATCCGTTTTCCAGAAGAGTAACGGCGCTCTGATTAAGGTCTGCAAAAAAACTGCGTTTTTTAATTTCGGAAGGAAGGTTGATGTAGGTTTTTTCTTCGGAAACTTCTTCTTCTACAACTGTGGTTTTCTTTTTTCGTGCTGCAAATAGACTTGCATCCTGCAGCAGAAGTGCAATCAGTAAGAGAGAGAAAATCTTTTTTCCGTTGGTGAAAAATCTATTCAAGTGAAAAAAATCCTAAATTATTTCATCAGAGTCATCGCTTTCTTCTTCAGGAAGCACCAGCTTTTTGTTGTACATCTGTGCAACGAACAGAGCAACAAGAGAAACCCCACCAATTACCAGCAAAACCGGGAAGGCAATAATTACAAAGGCTTTAAAGCTGATCGATGCAATCCCCAGTGAAAATGGCAGGAAAACACAGCAGATTACAATTACCGCAAATCCTGACAGAAGGTTACTGATGGAAAACATCCGTTTTTTGAAATAACTTAAGAGAATTATATCTACTCCGGCAATAATTCCGAAAACCGGCCACAGCTTCAGAATGCCGAAATGAATTACTTCCATGGTAATAAGAAGGAGGATAAATCCGCTTAAAGAAAGGAAAAATCCCCAAAAGAAGAAGATAGAATTTCTTTTAATGGCAAGGGTCGAGAAAAAGAAAAAGAAGCCCAGTCCTATAATCAAAAGAGGCCAGGTTTTTTTAACAATTCCGTCTGCTGCAGAGGAAAATGCTATCCACAAGAAAAAGCCTGCAAGAATGAAAAGAAGGCCTGTGGCCAGCAGCATGTAAAGCCATTTGTTACTGATTTTTTGCATATTCTTTCCTCTAAAGAAAAATCTTTCTACTATAATATTATATTATTATCGGGTTTATTTACAAGATTATTTCTCTATGTTAAATTAAAAATATGAAAAAAAGATACGCAATTCATGCCTTTTTTATCATCACTATTCTCTCTATTTTTACTGCCTGTGCCAACAATGGAGCCGGCATTTCAGAAGATGAAAAAAGGAAGCTGAACATTGAAGAAACCCAGGCCGAACTGCAGTATCTTCTGGAAAACAAGGACCTGAATTCAAAACAGCAGTACGCCATTGTAAACCAGATGGCAAACAACCTGCTTTATGAGAACGACTATCAGGGTACAATCCTCTTTTTGAACAACTGGGTAGAAAATCATCCTGATGACAAATACAACTCCTACTGGCTTCTTATGAACGCATTTTCTTACCTTTCAATGAATGCAGAACCGGTAGCAGAGTATTATTTTGACCGTATTCTCCGCCAGTATCCGGACCTTATGGTAAAAGACAATTCCATCCACTTTATGTGCCTTCAGAATCTTATTCAGATCAGTACAAATCCTCAGAGCCGCATTAAATATCTGAATGAGCTTATCAACAGATTCCCGGATCAGATTAACACAACAGAATTGTATGTGCGCCTTGAAATGGAATACGAAAATGACAGCCAGTGGGATCAGGCCCTTAATGCAGCACAGCTTTTCCTCCAGCAGCCGGATGCCACTACAATTCAGATTCCAGGTGAACCTGATGCATACAAAAACGCCCGTCATTTCATTGACTTTAACAACTCTTCCAAAGACTGGACTTTCCAGAGTCTTCCGGAACTTGAAGCTGCCGTAAAAAAAGCCATCCGCAACTACGACTGGCGTGCTTTGGACAAATATAAATCAAAGGTTAATTTCTTCTCCATGTCATGGAAACAGGACGAAATGGATGCCAACGCCCAGGAAGAATTCTCCATGAGAAGCTTTATGCGTGGTAACCGTATCCGTTATGCCGACGAACTGGACGAAACTTCCAATCCAAATGAAGCCTATCTTCGTACCTGGGGTTGGAGTGAATACGTTTCTGTCTGGTATCTATATTTCCGAAAAGTAAACTTCCCTCTTGATCCGGATATTCACGGAAACTGGGAATGGGCCGGAATCTACATGGGAAACAAACTCTAAAAGTGAAAAAGACGATATTTACCGCCCTCACACTTTTATTTCTTTTCTCTCCCCTTTTTGCAGACCGCTTTCTTGACCATCAGATTCCGGACAATCTAAAACTGATTCTGGACGAAAACCTTATTAACGAAGACACCCCTATTTATGGCGATTCCCAGGAAGAACTTTCAGAAGAGGAAGATCCTGTTATTACAGAACTGCCCCTTTCCATCCTCAACGAAACAAACCGGAATCACCCTCTGGTAATAAAACACAGAAATCAGTATTTAAGCGAAAAATGGCTTAAGTGGCTTCGGCAGGTTCTTGAAGATTCCATGGAGTACCGTCTTTACGTTCGCAAAGTGATTGAAGAAATGGGCCTTCCACCGGAACTTGAGTATCTTCCTGTAGTTGAATCAAATTACAAGACCTCGGCAAAGTCAAAATCAGGGGCACTTGGCATGTGGCAGTTTATGGAAAATTCCGTAAAGCCATTTTTACAGCTGGATGAATTTGTTGATGAACGTCTTGATCCATGGAAAAGCACTCAGGGCGGATTGAAAAAACTTCTGGACAATTACAATCAGTTTAAGGACTGGTATCTGGCCATTGGTGCATACAACTGTGGAGCCGGAGCCATGAGCCGGGCCGTAAAAAAGGCCGGAGTAAGTGACTTTTTTTACATTGCAGACAATTCCCTTATTTCAAGCCAGACCGTAAACTACGTTCCAAAACTTTTAGCAATTGCAGACATTTGTGAACACGCTGATTTTTACGGCGTTGATCTTCCAATGCACGAAGAAGAATATGAAAACCTTGTAAACGAACGTGACGGCATTTTTGATTATGTTGAAGTTAAAAAAGCATATTCTCTTTCGGCTCTGGCAGCAGAAATGCGCATTGATGAAAAAACCTTGAAACACTTAAACCCAAGCTTTACAAAAGGATTTACACATCCATCAAAAACCTCTCAGATCCGTCTGCCTGTGGGAACAATGGAAACAGCCCTGGCCGCCCTGGAAAACATAAATCCAATCACCTTCCCATTCCAGTACAAGGTTGAAAAAGGTGACTCCCTCTGGTCCATTTCCAGAAAATACGGCGTAACCGTAAAAACCCTTTGCGAAGTAAACGGAATTGAAGAAAACGCAATTCTCCGCATTGGAAAAATTCTCTACATTCCCGAAAAATAATGCCGATAATGGAGTTGAAGTACTATGAAAAAATCATTGTTTTTGACCCTTTCATTATCAATTTTTGCTCTTTTTCCTCTTAATGCAAAAGATTCGAACATTCAGTCTGTAAGTAAAGTTGACTGGATTACAAAAACTTTTGAATCAAACGTAACTCTGGACGCAGAAAAAAGCGGACTTATTATGCCTGCCGGTAAAAAAACTGCGTCAGTTAATATTAAAAACAAAATGCCGGAACTGATTCAGCGCCCCCTTCTTACACTTTTCCTGGACAACCGTTCAAGTCTTGGTGATGAAGTAATGTCCGACCGCATAAAACTGGATGACATTCTGGAAATTATCGAGGGCGGACACAAAACTCCCGACATTTTTACCCACGACGCAAAACTTCTTACAACAACAAATACAATCTCCCTGAACACAATCAATCCTCTTACAGTGCGCCATAAATATCCTCAGAATCCGGAAGAACCAATTGATGAAGTTCCAAGCCGCGTTTACACAGGAATTATTATTGATGCCAGAGGAGCTCTTCCTGTTCACGGCGAATATGTTTCAAGCGAAGTATATCCTTGCTTTTATCCTGAAATCTGGGACGAGGACATGGAACTTATTTTCGAAAAGAACAACGTGATTCCAAAAACTGCTACCGAAAGTGGCATTATCCGCTACGACTATTCCGACGATTTTTCCCGTTATACCGACCGCATTGGCTATGATCCACTTTACATTAAGGCAACAAAAGTTTACGGACGAAACCGCACCGATCCTGTAATCAAACGCCGGGATGCCCTGAAGATTCTTTCTGTTGATGAAAACCGTGAACTTCTGAAACAGGGAAAAGTAGTTATTCTTCTTGATAAAGAAAATCTTTTGTACACTGTAAGCGCTCCCGACAAAGATCCTGGCTATTACGTAAAATATCGTGAAGTGAAACAGTATATTTTTGAAAACAAGATCAATATTGAGCCTGTAGACGGACCAGGCGGCATTCTTTTTTCTGTTGATCTGAAATTCTATCCTGATTCACCGGAACTTCTTCCAAGTGAAGCCATGCGCATTCAGGAAATTGCAAGACTCCTTACCCAAATCATGAGCGATGACAGTTTTACAATCCTTATTGAAGGACATACGGCGGACGTTGGAAAACCGGTAGGCCAGCTAAATCTTTCAATTGACCGAACAGTCACCGTAATGAAAGCCCTTGTTGATTACGGCCTTGATGAAAAGCTCTTTACCTACAAAGGATACGGTGGTACGCGCCCTAAAGACACCAACGAAACGGAAGAAGGACGAGCACAGAACCGCCGTGTTGACATTACGGCCCGTCCTAGGGCAACTTACATTCAGAGAGACTACTACTAAAAATTCTGTTTTGGAAGTATAATAATAAAAATGTATACCCGTAAGCTTGAAGAAAAAATCTCTCATATTGTCTCAAAAGGAAAAGCCTCCTTCGGATCATTTTCTGAAGTAAGCCCCCGTTTGGACATTAAAGGGATGCGTTCACCTTATGCAGGAGTGCCTCTTCCGGCCTTCATTTCAAATCTCCGCATTAAATCCCGAATTTTCTACACTTTTTCTTTTGATGAAAATATCGGTATGGTGGATTTTTTTGATTTCAAAGCCTTTGGACTTACAGAAGTTATTGTGTGGGACAAAAAAACTGGAAAGAAATGTGTTTACCATAACATAATGCCTCCCCGCCGCCGTTTTGTTCCAACTAACACAGCTGACGGAAGCTGCACCTGTTTTAGAAAGTCACGGTTCACACGAATCCACTGGAAAAACAATCATCAGAAATTCCGCGTAGACATAAGCCTTAAAGGCGACAAAGTGCGTCCGAATCTTTTTGCTAAAATCCGTTCATCAGAAATTACCTCCAGCATGATGTTTGTAGCCCCTGCCCCAACTTCTTCCCGATGCACTGCCTCCTGGTTTTCTACCATGAAGATTACTGGCCGCATGGATACTCATGACAGCACACTTTCAAATGCCCAGGAAATGACCGGGCTTGCCTGCCAGTCTTTAAGCCGAGCCTATTATAAATTTCACACAAATCAGACCTGGGCCTTAGGCATTGGCAATCTTAAAGGCAAAGATGTTATTTTCCATATGCTCCACTCAAATCTTGATGCTGCAGACGAAAACAACTATAACCACAACGAACTTATTATTGACGGAGAAACTACACTTCTGCCTCCGGTTGTAATTACAACTCCTTTTGGTATTTCAAAAACCTGGGTTATCCAGGATACAGAAAATATGGTTGACCTTACCTTTACTCCACTTTCACTTCAGTCTCGGACACTGAATATCATTATTATGAGAACTGAATATTCCAGCATTTACGGCACTTTTGACGGTGTACTTCTGGATAAAAACGGCGAGAAATTGGTCCTTAAAAACTTCCCTGGTCTGGTGTACAAAAACCGGATCCGAACACTTTAGAAAATTTTTGGTGATATATATTTCGCGAGGTGATTTATGGCTGACGACAAAAACAAAACCGCTGACTGGGCCCCGGGCACTCTTGAAAACACAAGACGCAATATTGGAAGTCTTGATCAGAATGAAGCTGCCGAAATGGCAAAAAAACTGGGCGGCCAGGTTATGTACGAAAAAACATCAAACTCATCCTCAGGTGCAGCCGGTGGTTCACCATCAAAACCAGCTCACAGTTCAAATGCCGGTGTAATCAAAAGAAATCCATCTTCTGGTTCTTCCCAGGCAAAATCAGCTTCCACTGCAGGATACACAGCTCCAACTTATCACAAAAATGAAGTGCTTCCGGAAATGGGCAAAAAGGACTGCAATTACATCGACAAACTTATGATGTCATCAGAATTCCAGATCAAACCAAACTACGGATTTTTTAATTTCATCAGAAGCTTCCAGAAAAACGGTACAGAAAAAATTCTTCCGTCACTGTGCGACAATAAAATTCCTGCCCATATTTCAAACATGGAAAACTTCATTACGGTAATCAAAACTATTATCCAGATGAGTCCTTCCACTTACAAAAGCAAGATTCTTAACGGAACTGAATCAAAATTTAAATTCCTTAGAATGGTTGCTTCATGGACAATGGGACCAATCAAAGGTGAATACGCCCGCCTTAAAGATGTAAAACCACCTGTCCTTACAAAAGACCTTATTTCAATTACAAGAGCTCTTTATAAGCCATTGATTACACTTTACTACTTTGGGGACACAAAAATTCCAAAGCTCATTAAGGAAATCTACAACGACGAAATTGCATATCCGGATACATCAAAAGAAAAATTCTCGGAACTTTCAAAAAAGGCTATTACTCACTGGGTATATTTGGACAATGAAGTAATCAAAAAAATGTATCCTCTTCTTATGCGCATGTGTGCCAACGGATACTACGAATACAACGAATTTTTCCAGACTCAGATTTCTGATATCCTGAAATTCACTGAACTTCATAAATTCGATCTTCTGCTTCCTGAAAAACCAAAAGAGAAACCTGCAGAAGAAAAGAAACCTTCACGCCCGGATCCTGTTCAGAAAGGTGTTAAAGATGCTACGGTTATTACAGGGCTTAAACTGCTTGACCAGTTCTTCCCACAAGCCGGATTCAACAACCTTGAAGATCATCCTGACATGTACGCTTATTTTGATCCTATTTTTGAAATGGAAGACGGATCTAACCTTTTGCACCGTGAAAATCCACTGCAGGTAATCATGGTCCTTCAGTACATTATTGAATTCTGCTTCAAGGGCTGCCGAAACATTAAGTTCAATGTACCGGATTCTACTAAGAACGGAGCCGATACAATCTACAATGTTATGGATGAATGGTCTGCCTACCGTGAAGAAACCTTTGGAAAACTTTACTGCGACGAACTTAAGGATTTTGTAAACTCAGCCTACTCTCAGGGAGACTTTGCTACATCAAAACTTGGTAAAAAGATTCTCAACTCCCTTTTGTGGCAGATTACTTTCCACTTTATGCCAAGCTACAAATTCGACCAGCTGCTTCTGGAACGACCTCAGGATTCAAGCAAATACCGTCCTTTGTATCACCGCACCGACTTTACACGTAAATATCTTACAATGGTTGTAAACGAATGTGATCAGGCTGCAAAAACTAAGTCTGAAGTAAAATCCATTTCAAATCCTTGGGATCACTACCAGTTTGAACTGCCAAACGAGGTTTCAAAACGACTGGACGTTGTTCTTGGAGGAAAAAACACCGGGCCTAACACAAATGCAACAAACGCAAACCTTTTGAAATACACCCTCTGTTTCGTTGCTGTTCTTGACTGGTACATCAACAATCCGGATTCACCTGCATATTCAGGAAATCCAATGAACATTTACCGTGTTTCTTCAGAAGACGGAAAACCACAGTTCTCTGTTCAGACACGAAACGACCAGAACAAGCTCTTTGCGGAAGGAATCAAAGCTGCCTATTCAAAACAGGCACAGTAAAAAGATTTACTCTTTAGGATCGTCCCAGGAAACTTCCAGACTTCTTTCTTCACGGTGAGGAATTCTGTTGTAAACATAACAGTCTGCCTTGTGGATTACCATGCCTTTCATGCGGGAAAGGTATGCCACAATAGTATCCGGATACTTTGGATTACAGCACTTTGCAAAACTGAAAATAAAGTTTGAAGTATTTCCAATGCGGATTTTTTCAATGTGAGGACCAGTTTCTTCTGTGTGTCCGTTTCCTTTTGGACGCTTATGACTTTTTCGTCGCTCAGGTTCTTCTTCCGGCACTACCCTTTCATCAACAAAATCAGGATTATTCAAAGTAAGCCAGGAATGGATTTTCTGACGTGCCTTGGAAGTTTTTGCAAGCTTCAGCTGGGATTCAGTAGGATGAGCATTAGGATTTGTAATAACCTCAATAATCTGAGTATTTTTAAGTTCCTGGCTCAATGGAATAATTTTTCCGTCAGCTTTAGCACCGCAGATTTTTTCACCAACAGCGGAATGGATGGCGTAGGCAAAGTCAATTGCAGTGGCTCCCAAAGGAAGCTTTTTGATGTCACCTTTTGGAGTGAAAACGTAAATCTCATCACCAAGAAGTTCATTCTTCAGTTCATTAAAGTAGGCATTATCGGAAAATCCGGTTTCCTTAAGTTCCTGAAGCTGATTGAAAATACCAAGCTTGCTTTCTTCAACCTTATCTTTATTTGTGCCTTTTTTGTAAAGCCAGTGGCTGGCAATTCCGTGTTCAGCCATATTGTGCATCTGGCGTGTACGTACCTGGATTTCCAAAGGTCTGTCCTGGCACATAACAGTTGTATGCAGCGACTGATATCCGTTTGCCTTTGGGATGGCAATGTAATCTTTAAAACGGCCGTCCAGAGGCTTCCACATTTCATGAACAATGCCAATAAGAGTATAACATTCAGTGGTTGTGTTACAGATAATGCGCAGCGCCAGAAGATCAAAGAGTTCACCGGCCGGGATATTGCGTTTTCTCATCTTCTGATAGATTGAATAAAAGTGTTTTGCTCGGCTGGTAATATCAACAGTAATACCAAGGGCAGCAGCCTTTTCTGTAATGGCATTTACGGCACTTGAAAGATAAGCAGACCGTTCATCCTGTTTTTGTGCAACAATAGCCTTAATCTGCTGGAAAGCCTGTGGGTTTGAATACTTGAGGCTAAGATCTTCTAGCTCGTTTTTTTCACTCTGCATACCAAGACGGTCGGCCAAAGGTGCCCAGATGTCGATTACTTCGTCGGCAATTTCACGCTGGATTTCCGGTTCCAGATTTTTCAAGGTGCGCATACGGTCAAGACGGTCGGCAAGTTTAACAAGAATAATGCGAACATCATCGGAAAGTGCAAAAAGCATTTTTCTGATGGCATCAGCCTGAGAAAGAGTGGCCTTCTGAACGGAAAAATAACCGATTTTCTGAGTTCCACGGATAATATTTGATACAACAGGACCAAAAAGTTTTTCAACTTCCTGAAGATCCACACTATAGTTGTAAATTTTGTGTAAAAGTGCGGCTATAATTGTGTCACCGTCCATCTTGTTCTGGGCAAGAATACAGGACACGCGAAGAGGATGGATATAATGTTCGGTTTTATCATTTGCCTTTGAGACAAGAAGTTTCCAGGCCGTCATAATACGGTCTTTTTCTTCCTGAGAAAAATAATCAAAATTGGCAAAAAAAGCATTAATCAGCTTTTCCGGATCTTCACCTTCAGTTTTTAGAATAAATCCATCTTTCATACAACTACTGTACACGAAATAATGACATGTGACAATTAAGGAAATGTATGGTATAATTAAAACAAGTGGGAAAATTAAATGGCATATGTAAAAAATCTCTTTGAAGAAAACTTCATTCAGTACGCATCTTATGTAATTCGCGACCGTGCTATTCCTGAACTGGAAGACGGTCTTAAACCTGTACAGCGACGCATTCTCCATACACTTATTGAAAATGATGACGGTCGTTTCTCCAAAGTTGCAAACGTTCAGGGTAAGGTAATGGCTTATCACCCTCACGGTGACTCTTCCATCTACACTGCCCTTGTAAATCTTGCAAACAAGGAAATCTTCATTGAAAAACAGGGAAACTTCGGTAACCTTTACACAGGTCATGAAGCATCTGCTGCCCGTTATATTGAATGCCGTCTAAAACCTATTACAAAGGATATTCTTTACAATCCAAAAATCACCACTTTTGTTCCAAACTACGACGGCCGCGAAAAAGAACCTCTTACATTCCGTGCAAAACTTCCTCTCGTTCTTATTATGGGGGCAGAAGGTATTGCCGTTGGTATGCGAACCTACATTTTGAGCCACAACATTCATGAAGTTATTGAAGCCGAACGAAAGTGCCTTAAAGGTGAAAAATTCCAGCTTTATCCTGACTTCCCAACCGGAGGACTTATTGATGTAAGCGATTACCAGGACGGTCTTGGAAAAATCATTACCCGGGCAAAAATGGACACCAGTGATGAAAAGAAAATTGTAATCACCGAACTTCCATACGGCAGCACAACAGAAAGCCTTACAAACTCCATTGAAAAAGCCGTAAAAGCCGGTAAAGTAAAAATTGCTTCCATTCAGGACTTTACTGCCAGCGATGTAAATATTGAGCTTAAACTTCCTCGTGGTGTTTACACAAAAGACGTTGTAGATGCACTTTACGCCTTTACCGATTGTGAACAGACCGTTTACTGTGATCTTCTGGTTATTAAAGACAATATGCCGGTCCGCATGACCTGTACTCAGATTATTGAACACCACTCAAAGCAGCTGGTAGGCATTCTGAAAGATGAACTTGAAGTAGAAAAAACAGAACTCTTTGAAAAGCTTCACATGCGTACACTGGAACGTATCTTCATCGAAGAACGCATTTACAAGAAAATTGAAACCATGAAGACTGCCGAAGACGTTGTTAAAGCCGTAAAAAAAGGATTTGTTCCTTTCAAAGCAGAACTTCTGCGTCCAGTTTCTGATGAAGATGTTGATTCACTTTTGAAAATCCCTATCCGACGCATTTCCCTTTACGACATCAACAAGAACCGTCAGGAAGTAAAGGCCATTAACGACCGCATTAAGGAAATCAACAAGCTTTTGAAGCACCTGGTTGAATACGCCATTTCCTGGCTTGATGCCATTGAAAAAAAGGTAGATGCAGCTACTACAAAACGAAAAACAAAGATTACAAATATCAATACTGTTGATGTAAAAACTGTTGTTAAACGGGACATGGGCCTTAAATACGATGAAAAATCCGGCTATCTTGGAACCGGCGTAAACAGCGGTGAAGAACTTATGAAGGTTACTCCTTATGACAGGGTTCTTTTCGTGCGCAAAAGCGGAATCTTCTCGGTTACCGAATCACCGAACAAAGTGTTTGTTGGACCAGGACTTCGTTACTGTGGACTTGCCGATAAAGAAAGCCTTTCTAAAGTACTCTTTACAGTTATTTATAGAGACCCTGAAACAAAGTTCATCTACGTAAAGAAATGTAAGATTGCAGCCTACATTATGAACCGAGACTACTTCTTTGCTCCAGACGGAATGGAAGTGCTTCATGTAGACACACGAAAGAACTTTACATTTACGGCAAACTACGTTCCAAAACCTCGGGTAAAAGTTCTTACCGAAAAGTTCAAGACAGACGGGTTTGAAGAAAAAGGTCTTAAAGCAAAAGGTGTTCGTGTAGCCGCAAAAGAAGTTGAAAGCATTACAGTAAACTAAGATGCTGGTACTGGAAAATTACTGCTCAAATGAAACAACAGTAAAGGGATCCCGCTTTCTTTCGGAACTGATTCCCTGCTCTTCTCAAAGCGAAGCCCGCGATATTCTGCGTTCTCAAAAAGAAAAATATGCTGATGCCACTCACGTTGTTCACGCCTTTATAACCGGTCTCAAAGCTGAAGTAATGGGCATGAGTGATGATGGAGAGCCCTCAGGAACCGCAGGAAGACCTGTCCTGGATGTGGTAAAAGGCAGTGGCGCCACAAACTTCATCTGTACTGTAACCAGGTGGTTTGGAGGCACTCTTCTTGGAACCGGCGGACTTGTAAAAGCTTACAGTGAAGGCGCTAAATTCGTTATTGAAAAAGCAAAATCTACAGGTGCATTCAGTGAATACATTGAAAAAACTGACTTTATCTTTGAAATAGATTACGGCTCCCACAAGCTTGTTAAAAACCGCATGGAACCTTTCACTCTTTTTGACATTACCGAAGATTTTGGCACAGGAGTTACTATTTCGGGCAAAATAAAAGCCGACGAGTTCGCCGGCTTTAGTGAAATGCTTAAAAACCTTTCCAACGGAAAGATTATTCTGTAAAATCCACTCTACTCTACATGGTGAAGTTTATAGTATTCACCTTTCAGAGCCATCAGTTCATCGTGATTTCCACGTTCCTTAATTTCTCCACCATTTACGTAGAAAATTACGTCACTGTTACGGATTGTACTAAGTCGGTGTGCAATAATGAAGCTGGTGCGGTTTTTAAGAAGTTCATTCAATCCTTTCTGAAGTTGTTTTTCAGTTTCAGAGTCTACAGAAGATGTAGCTTCGTCAAGAATAAGGATTCGTGGATCGCTTAAAAGAACTCGGGCAAAACTGATAAGCTGGCGCTGTCCCTGTGAAAGACCGCCTCCATTTTCGTGAAGTTCTGTATTGTATCCATCTGGGAAAGCAGAAATAAAGTCGTGAGCCTGAACTGTTTTTGCAGCGGCAATTACTTCTTCATCTGTTGCATCAAGACGACCGTAGCGGATATTTTCCATAATAGTTCCTGAGAAAAGGAAACAGTCCTGGAGCATAACGCCTACCTGTTTTCGGATAGACTTAATCAGAAGTTCTTGAGTATCAATACCGTCAATCATTACTTTACCGTCATCCGGATTATAGAAACGGGTGAGAAGGTTTACGATGGTTGTTTTTCCAGCTCCTGTTGGTCCAACAATGGCAACCTGAGTTCCCGGAGTAATGTTAAAGTTTACATCTTTAAGAACCGGGGTGCCTTTTTCGTAACTGAAGTTTACGTGATCAAAAGTAACGTGACCTCGGATTGGAGGCAATTCATAAGCACCAGGTTTGTCGGCAATTTCTTCATTTTCATCAAGAAGTTCAAAAATGCGTTCCATATAGGCACTTGTTGTTACCATTGAGTTGTAGAAGTTTCCAAGGTTCTGAATAGGAGCCCAGAAGCGCCAGATATAACCTGTAAAGGCAATAAGTGTACCGATTGAAACTGTCTTTCCAAGCCAGCTGATACCTGCCATATAAACAAGGGCAATACCGAAAGTTGAAAGGTTATCGATTACAGGCCACAGAATATTGTTGATATTAACGGCTTTCATCCAGGTCTTTTTCCAGGCGTTACAAAGACCTTCAAAAATAGTCTGATTTCGGGATTCACGGGCAAAACTCTGTGTTACCTTCATACCGTTAAGGCTTTCAGAAAGATAGGCATTCAGGTTTGACTGTTTGTAACTAACCTGCTGCCATGCCTTGTGCTGAACCTTTTTAAGTGAAAACAAGGTAATGAAAAGCACCGGAAGAACAGCCATACATACCAGAGTAAGTTTTACATCGATTGCAAACATAAAACAGAGGATTACAATGATGTTGAAAAGATCTGAAATCAACTGGATGATACCGTTGGAAAGAAGATCAGAAAGGGAGTTTACATAGTTTACTACGCGGATCTGAATTTTTCCGTGGGGACGGCTGTCGAAATAGGTAAAAGGCAGCTGCTGAAGTTTCTGGAAAACATCACGGCGAATCTGCACGATTATATCCTGTGCAGTGCGGGTCATGATGGTCATTTTTGCAACCAGAAGACGCCACACAACAATTGAACCGGCCAGCATACATCCAGAAAGGATCAAAAGCAGTCTGAAATTAGAATTTGGAATAGCCTTATCGATTGCAAGTTTAATAAGCAGAGGGCTTGCAAGAGAAACCCCTGATGCAAAAAGCATGCAGATACAGGCCTTTATCATATTCATGCGGTAAGGCTTAATCCATTTGAAAATACGGAGAACCGCATGCACGTTGATTTTTCTATCTACAATTTCATCTTCGTCAAATTTATTCTTTGCCATGTTGTCCTCCTAGTTCTGTGTTTCCCAAACCTGACGATAATAACCGTCTTTCTGTGCATAAAGTTCTTCAGGAGAACCGCTCTGGGTAATTTCACCGTTCTGAATAACCAGAACAAGATCGGCATTCTGGAAAGAAGATACTCGGTGACTGATAATAAAACTTGTATGGCCGTTTGACTGTTCTTTGATGGACTGTTTGATTTTCATTTCAGTTTCTGTATCAACAGCGGAAGTTGTATCATCCAGAATCATTATTTTTGGATTTGCAAGGAAAAGTCGGGCAAGAGCAATACGCTGTTTCTGTCCGCCGGAAAGGCCAACCCCACGCTCACCTACCACAGTACCATAACCGTCAGTAAGATCATCAAGGAAGTCTTTTACACGGGCAAGTTTTGCAGCTCTTTCTACCTCTTCAACAGGAGCTTCAGGATTTGCAAAACGGATATTTTCTATTACGTCATCTGAGAAAAGGAAAACGTCCTGCATTGTAATACCAACATTTTTTCGCAGGTGCTGCAGATTGTATTCCCGAACATCTTTTCCATCAATAAGAATCTGACCGTCGTTTACGTCATAGTAACGGCACATAAGTTTTGCAAGAGTAGATTTTCCGCTTCCTGTTGGGCCAAGAATACCTACAGTCATGCCAGGTTCAATAGTAAAGTTTACGTTTTTAAGAACCGGTGTTTCATTGTAAGAAAAGTTTACATTTTTGAATTCAACTTTTCCTTCAAATACGTGCTTATCTTCTTCTTCAGAAACAGTTGATGAAACCTTGCTTTCAGTTTTCCACAGCTCGTAAAGACGGTCACCACAGGCATTGAATCGCTGAACGTTATCTACCAGGAAACCGAACATGTTGATTGGCTGTGTGAAAGCCCACATAAGTCCGTTGAAAGTAACAATCTGTCCAAGAGTCATTTCACCTTTTGTAACAAGATAGCCGCCAAAAAGAACCAGAATAACCGGAAGAATACCACAGATGGCTTCAATAGCAGGTGTATATTTAATTCGGATGTCGGCGTTCTCTACGTTCTTGTTTCGGTAACTTACGTTTTCTGCATCAAAGTGCTCAATTTCGTAATCTTCCCGAACAAAAGCTTTAACAACACGGTTACCTGCAATATTTTCACCAGCCTTTGTGTTCATGCGGGCAAACTGATCACGAACCTTAAGGTGAGAAGGTTTAATCTGAACCTTAAATTTGTAAACAAGGATTGCAATAAAGGGAGCAATAATGAGGAATGCTACGGTAAGTTTCCAGTTGATTCGTGAAAGAACAATAATTGAGAAAACGTAAACCAGAACATTTTCAATAATCTGATAAAGAGACCAGGCAACAAAATGACGAACGGCATCAAGGTCAGATGTAAGAAGTGTCATTACGTTTCCTGTAGAGTTTTTATCGAACCAGGAAAAGTCCAGCTCCTGTACGTGATTGTACAAATCTTCACGCATGGAACGCATTACATTCTGAGAACAGTGTTCGAAAATAAGCTGATAACTGTAGCGGATAACAGCCTTTCCAAAAGTACAGCCAATCATAATAAGTACAAGTTTTGGAAGAAGAGCATGTTCCCCACCAGTAATAACCCGGTCAACAATAGTTCCGCTGACTGTTGGGTTTACCATATTCAGAGCAGAAATAACGATTGTAAGAAAAATACCAAGGCCCATCCAGAACCCGTATTTTTTCACATAGGACCAAACCCATTTAAACATACGAGACCTCACTCCATTGTTTGAGTAGTAACTATAAATTATCATTTTTATTGCAAAAAACAACTATCTAAACTTGCTTAAAAATTGTATAAATCTCTATAGTGCTGTATAATTGAATCGGAGAAATATAAATGGTAAACGAGTTATTTGAATATGGTGATATTCTGAACCAGCCTCTAGAGGTTTTTACAGGCAAATGGAAAACCATCCGTTCCCACTGGCATTATTTTTCAGAAATTGTATACGTCATCAACGGTTCAATGACTACTCGCACAGAAGACAGAACCTATGTTACCCGTCCTGGTGATATGATTATTCTCCATCCCCGTCAGATTCATTCATTTGAATCAGAGCCTTACGAAGGGAAAGAGTTCTTCTGTTACTGCGTTAAATTTGACTCCCAGCTTCTTGGATCTACCATTGCAGGTGCTCCAAAACTTTCTAAAATCCTTGAAAATCTTCGTAAGAACGAAAATCTTTCAAATGCATTTACAAAAGAACAGCTTTCAATGCTTCCAATCCAGAAGTTTTTTGAAATCTGCCTTGAAGAATATCATCAACGGAAATTCGGTTACGACATTAAGATCAACAGTTTTCTGAACATTATGCTTACTCATCTTATTCGCCTGTGGCAGAGTCAGGGGGCAGATGTTTATTCAATTGGTGAAATTGATCAGTTCAGTTCAAAAGAATTTTCAATCCTTGAATATATAGATGCCCATTCTTCCGAACATCTGAGCATTGAAGATCTGGCAAGAAAATGCGGCATGTGCTACTCCAATTTTGCAAAACAGTTCAAAGCCCAGTACGGAAAAACCTGCAAGGAATATATTGAGTTTATCCGCATCTGTAAGGCCGACACAATGCTGCTTTACACCGACAAAACACTGGACTACATCAGTCAGGAAACCGGATTTACAGACGCAAGCCATTTTATCCGAATTTACAAGAAAATAAGGGGAATCACACCAAAACAACGAAGACAGTAAAAACTTTTTATGGGTGATTAGAGGGGAAATATGAAAATCAATAAAACTCTTTCAATTCTGGCAGCTGCCATTATTCTTTTTGCAGGCTGTACCGAAAAAAAACCTGAAATTACAGCAGATTCCATTCCGCTTGAAATAAAAGCATCTTCAGAAAAACTTGAAGATTACACACAGATATGGCATGCCACCAACAAAAAAGTTGCAGTTATCTTAGGTTATGGGGTCAATTCTGATGAAATTTCCGAAAGCATTATTTCTGCCCTTTCACAACGCTACGGGCTTGAAAAAGATGCTGGTCTTATTATGCCCCTTGTATATCCAAAAGATTTCCGACATGGAGTAAAGGGCTACTCATCCGACCTTGAAGCCTTCCTCAATTCGGAAGAAATTGATTTTGCCGGCCTTGTAATTGTTGGAGCTCCTGAAAACACTCACAAGGCCCTTGCTAAAAATCAGGACAGCTGGACAATGCGCCTTCCTTATCCGGTAATTTCTATTTACCCTCAGGATGATGTTCTTGGTATGGAAAGTTGCTGTGACCTTGTTTTTGACAAGGCTGGTCTTGAAAAAGAAGACGATATCACCGAAGAAGACACTGCAACCTTTTCTCCAGAAGAGATTATTCCTCTTTTGAAAAATGCCATTGATTATATGGGAGCCCTTGAAGGTCCTGTAGAAAAAGACCAGCTGGAACACGCAAAAAACATGTTCCCTGATCACAATATCCGCCGTTATGCAGATCCTGAAAGCGGGCTTCTTGCCATCAATCACTTTGTTCTGAAATAAGGCCGGGACTGAAATTTAATGATTTTACTTAAGCAGCAGGAATCAGGAATAGTTGGTTCCCTTGAAGACATTCAAAATCTGGCCCAAAAAGATTCAGCCTCAATTCTCCTTATTTCCGATAGCCATAGAAATCCTGTTCTCTTTGAAGAAATTGTTCGCCGCTACGGAAAACACTGCGATGCAATTATTTTTACAGGCGATGGAATTGCAGACCTTATTGAAACAATGGAAAAAGCCATGGATGACGACGAGCTTGGAAAGGCTTTACCTCCAGTTGCGGCTTTTGCCCAGGGAAACTGCGATCCGGCCTATTCTGCCTGCGGATTCGATCCTACTGCCGAAGAAAACATTTCCTGCGGTCCTCAATATTCCCATCACCTTAATGTGCCTCACTTTTCGGTTTTATGTGCCGCAAAGGAAAAAATCCTCATTTCCCACGGACACCTTCAGGGCATTGATTTTGGAGATGAGCTTGCTCTTTCTCAGGCAGATGAACTGGGCGCAAAAATTATTCTTCACGGACACACCCATGTTCCACGGCAGATTCACTCTGGAAACAAACTTATTGTAAATCCTGGAAGCATCAGCCGTCCCCGAGGCGGTTTTGATCCAACCTTTGCCGTGTTAACGATAAAAGGCAGCTTCATAGACGCTGCCTTCATCAATATAAAAACCTGGAATGTAATGAAATCTATTTAGCTGATTTCAAAAGGATTTCACAGATCCGGTCAAAATCTTCACGGGTTGTGTAATCAATTACAAGCGAACCTTTTTCCATTGTTCCCTTAAGATTAACACCTTTTACACCAAAGATATTTTTAAGCTGCTGTTCAAAGTCGGCAACATTAGGATCTTTTGGATCAGGCTTCTTATCTGTCTTTTTAGCTGCGGCTCGACCACCGTTGTTGTAAGTACCGGCAAGTTCTTCGGCCTGGCGTACAGTAAGATCACTTCCCACAATTTTTGCAAAAAGTACCCGCATATCGGCATCACTTTTTACCATAAGAAGTGCACGGGCATGACCAGAACTGATCTGTCCGCTGGCAAGAGCGTGCTGCATATCTTCAGGAAGTTTTAGAAGACGAATTGCGTTTGCCACAGTAGTACGATTTTTACCAACACGGCGGGCCACTTCGTCCTGTGTAAGGTCACCCATCTGAATAAGATTGTAATAGGCCATGGCTTCTTCGATAGGATTCAAATCGGCGCGCTGGATATTTTCGATAAGTGCAACTTCAAGTTTTTTCTGCTCGTCAAATTTTCTAAGCTGAACCGGAACTTTTTCAAGGCCAGCCATTTTAGCAGCTCTTGTTCGTCGTTCACCGGCAATAATATAGAAAGTTTCGCCTTCAACATGTTCGATAATAATTGGTTCAAGAATGCCGTTTGCCTTAATTGAAGCCGAGAGTTCTTCCAAAGCCTTCTGATTGAATTCAACGCGAGGCTGTTTTGGGTTTGGCTGCAAAAGGTTTGGATTGATCCAAAGACCGCCATTATCATCTACATCAATAACTTTAGGAAGTTTCGAAGACTTTACAGGTGCAGAAACAGCCTCATTTGAAGCTTTAGACTGAGTTACAGGAGTTTCTGCAGGAACATTCTGTGATGGAGCGCCGCCAAGAAGTGCATCAAGGCCGCGTCCAAGTCCCATTGGTTTTGCCTTAGCCACGTTTAATCACCTCTTCTGCAAGTTTAGCGTAACTCTTTGCTCCGGCACAGTCTGGATCATATTTACAGATTGGAAGACCGTGAGAAGGAGCTTCAGACAAGCGTACGTTGCGCGGAATAATTGTATTGAATACTTTATCACCGAAATAGGCTTTTACGTTTCCTACAACTTCCTGTGCAAGTCTTGTACGTGCATCGAACATTGTAAAGAAGATTCCGCCGATTTCTAGTTTTGGATTAATTTTTTTCTGAACATTCTGAACTGTCTGCAAAAGAAGAGTAATTCCTTCCAAAGCGAAATATTCACACTGCATTGGAACCAGAACCTGATCTGCGGCAGCAAGTCCGTTCAATGTAAGGATTCCAAGTGAAGGTGGACAGTCAATAAGAATGAAGTCGTAAAGTGGTTTAAGTGGTTCAAGTGCATTTTTAAGGAAGTATTCGCGGTTTTCCTGATCAACAAGTTCAACTGCAGCACCTGAAAGGTCGATTGATGCAGAAATAACGTCAAGATTCTCAAGATTACTTTTTCGTACGGCGTTTTCCGGTTCTACAAGGCCTGAAATCAGTTCATAAACTGAAGGTTTTCCATGAGGATCAACCCCTACACCGCTGGACATATTTCCCTGTGAGTCAAAATCAACAAGAAGAACCTTTTTTCCCGCCAAAGCGATATAGGCACCAATATTGATGGCAGAAGTTGTTTTACCAACGCCACCTTTCTGATTTACAAATACTATACACTTTCCCATAAATTTTACTATATCACTTTTTCTGTTTTTTTACTATAGTAGATTTATGAATTACCAGAGCATCACTTTTTCAAAACCTTCAAAAGAAGCAGAAGAAAAACTTTCCAAAGCATATCAGAAAATCAAGATAAGAAAAGAAACTTCTGCTGCCCGGGAAGGACAATATTTTGTGGAAATGTTTACTGAAAAACAGGTTTTCCACAAACATTTCACAGGTGATGAACTGGAAGCATTTATTAAAGAACATGCCGGTACCACTTTTAAAGCCGTAAACATGCGAACCGATGAAAAAGAGATTGTAATCATGGCCAACAAAAAAGGAAAGATTACAAAAATGGAAAAGCTTATTCCAAAAAATACTATTACCCTTGGAAAAAGCAAACACTATCTTCTTCCTGAAAACTCACCGGTTCCTTTTCTTGTGCGTCTTGGAGTGATGACAGAAAACGGCAAGGTTATTTCTTCAAAATACGATAAATTCCGTCAGATCAACCGCTTTCTTGAATTTATTGATGACATTCTTCCTTTCCTTACAGAACGCCTCAATCCTACAAAAGAAAATCCTCTGAAGATTGCTGATTTTGGCTGCGGAAAATCTTACCTTACTTTTGCAGTACAGTATTTTCTGTCTACAGTAAAAAACATTCCCTGCATTATCGAAGGCCTTGATCTAAAAAAAGATGTAATTGACTACTGTAACAGCCTTACAGAAGAACTTGGACTTGAAAATCTTCACTTTTCTACCGGCGATATCAGTTCCTACTCCGGCGAAAAAAATCCTGACCTTGTAATTACCCTTCACGCCTGCGATACTGCCACCGATTTTGCATTAAAATACGCCGTAGAAAAACAGGCTTCTGCCATTTTAAGCGTTCCTTGCTGTCAGCACCAGGTAAACACAGCCCTTGGAAAGAAAACTAAGGATGAAATCCCGGAAGTTTTTGCTCCTCTTATAAAATGGGGCATTATCCGCGAAAAATTTTCGTCCCTTGTTACCGATGCCATCCGCGGTCAGTGGCTTGAAAGCAAAGGTTACCAGGTACAGATGCTTGAGTTTATTGATGAAGAACACACTCCAAAAAACATTTTAATCCGTGCATTAAAAAAACACGGGGAATCAGAATGTAAAAGCAGTCTTGCAGAAATTTTGAGTATAAAGCCTGAAATCTTAAATTTTTCCGCTGATTAAAAAACTAAGGTCAGCCGATTTCAATTTTTCTTTTGTAAAACCTGTTTCCATTTTTATTCTGGCCTTAATTTTGGAAATTCCACCTTCCATTGAAAGGCCTGTCTTCCATTCCCCCACTTCCTTCTCGTAAGCCTTTGAATAATTTCCGCTTGTTTCCAAAGAAAAATACTTTAAGGAAACAGAAAGATTTCCAGATGCCGAAAAATTCACAGGATTAAGTTTTGTTTCATAAAATCCTGCTTTCTTTATTTCCAAAGTCTTCCATTCATTTTTTGCTGTAAGTGAAACTGCTGTATTAAAAACGGAAAGCTTTATTCCACCAGAGAGTTTCAGTTCATCATCAAGATATAAAAGATTTTCCTTCCAGAATCCTCCAATACCCGCCGTAAGGCTAACAGATTTTTTCTTTCCAAAACTCACTTTTTGCGAAAGAGTTCCTTTCCCGCTTATTTCAGGATCAAGAGTTTTTCCTTCCGAAGTAAAAAGCCCGGTTTTGGGATTATAAAAAACTTCCGCCAGAAAGCTTGTACCTCCATATCCAAAAACCAGATTACCTCGAAAAGCAAGATTTACTTTCTCAAAAGGGTTTTCAAAAAACATGGAGTGAAAATAAATCCAGAACTCAGGTTTCCCGCCATAAGGCCCCGTTCCTATGCGTAAAGAAATCAGTCCTGAATTAGCCCTTCCTCCATAGTAAAAAGAATATTTTTCATACCAGACATCAGATTTCTTTTCTTCATAGCCTGCATTTTCATAAACTGCGCCCATCTGGATTTTAAGTTTAGGAACGAATACCCAGCCTGGGGTCCAGGAAGCCTGAAGGGCACCTGATATTAAACTGCTTTCCTTTCTCTTTTCCTTTCTAAAAGGACAGTAAAAAAGGCTTCCTGAAAAAAACCAGTTTCCCTGAGACATATTCATCTCAAGGAAACCGGCATGTCTTGTATTAACCGAAGTCGTATATCCTGGAAGAGAAAACGCCATCATAGAGAAAGTCCTTTCGTCACTTGAAAAAGGCGAAACAGTACCAGAAAGACCAGGATTTCCAAGAAAACCAGCAAAACCGCTTTTTGTAATCATGCCGCCCTTAAGACCGGCAGAAAACCTTCCGCTATTTTCCTTCCCAAAAACAATCTCAGGAGTTTTCAAAGATAAACCATAAGAAAAAGCCTTGTCTTTTACATAAAAAGCACCTTCCAAAAAAGAAATGCTCCCTTTAAATCCGCCATTCAACGCAAGATTTTTTTCTTCTGTCTTTTCAAGGTCCTTTACTTCTCCACCTGCCACATAGGACAGAGACGCCGGGTATGAAAGCCCAGCCATCAACAGCAGTAAACCAAACCATATATACTTCTTCATATATAGTTAATGGCAGTCATTTCTGATTTTCGGCAACTTGGGCAAAAAAAAACCGCCCGGGAGGCAATTCCAGGCGGTATATCATATTTTTTAAGGAACAAAAATATACTATTTTGTAGTGATGTAACCTTCTTTAAATTCGCTGATTGTTACAATCTTTGATTTCCAGTATTCGGCTTCACTTTTTGTTGTGTAAGGACCTACGCGAACACGATACCACACTTTTCCTTTTGAATCAGTATAAGTAAAGATATCAGCTGGGATTTTTGAATCATCCAGTTTTGCCCGTGAACTTTCTGCAGCTTTCTTTGTAGAGAAAGATGCTGCCTGAATCCAGTATTTTGTTACTTCAGGTTCTGCTTTTGGAGCAGGTTTTGCAGCTGTAGTGGCTGCAGCTGTAGTTTTAACTGTAGTTGTTGTTTTGGCAGTAGATTTTACTGTTACAGGTTTTGTATCAACTTTTGTTTCTGTTTTTACTTCAACCTTTGCAGGAGTGCTTACTGGAGTTTTTTCTTCAACAACAGGAGTTTTTTCTACAGGTACTTTTACGTCAACCTTATTTTCACCCAGAACAGAAGCAGGTGGAACAATGTCTGTTTTTGTTTCAGGTACGTTTACTGTAATGTTGATGTTCTGTGGATTCTGAGCTTTTTCAATTTCAGCCCGAAGTGCATTCAAATCAATTGTAGTTGAATCTTCTTCTTTTCCGTAAACAACTGTTTTATCAGAATAAACTGTAAGTTCTTTTGTATAAGCTGTATCTGAGTCTTTTGTCCAGCCTGAAGATGATGTTGTATTTTTGGCTGGAGCAGTCTGTGTTGTGGTTGTAGTGGTCTTTGTTGAAGCCACATTTTTTTTACCGTTTACTACAGGAGGATAAACAATAATAGCAAAACCTAAAACTACCAGCAAAAAAATACCGGCTGCTGCTATAATCCATAATGCTCTTTTCTGATCCATAATCTGTCCCTCGATTAATCCTCGCAAGAAAATTGGGATAATCTATTTCCCTTACGTAGAATATCGGAACATGAAAAAAAGAGTTTAGTGTTTTTTTATTTTTTTCCTTCGCCGCTTAAAAGAGCCTTAAGTGCGCTTACACATTTTATAGCACCATTAAAGAACACACCAAGACAGATAAGATATCCGAATGGTATGAAATATGAAAAACGGAACATAAAGAATGCTGCAACGGCCTGGATACCTTTTACAAAGAAAGTACCCCACAATTCTTTACGGGTTGGTGGCTCCGGAGTACGGTTTGTATTTGAATAATAATAACGGTACTGGTTCTGTTCTGCACTTCCACCAAACCACTGCCAAAACGGATCATCTTCCTGATTTTCCTGAGTTTGACGCTGAGCACGGCTGTAATAATAAGAATATGGATTTTCCTGATAATTCTGATAACCTGAAGACTGATTTGATGAATATCCGCCAAGATCGTAATTACGGCGTTTAGTTTCATCTCCAAGAACATTATAAGCGGCACTGATTTTCTTAAACTTTTCTTCCGCTTCGGCATTCCCCTGGTTTCGGTCAGGATGATATTTAAAGGCAAGATTTCGATAGGCCTTTTTGATTTCGTCAGCAGTAGCGTTTTTATTTACGCCCAGAATGTCGTAGTAATTTTCCATTATGTTTTAAAGTTAGCGAAAGAAAAGGTAAAAGGCAAGATAATTGTCTGTTATTTTAATTTACAGATTATTTTCGTTTTCCCCGGTTGCGCAGCTTCATGCGGTACATTTTTACGTCGGCGATACGGTAAGATTTATTAAAATCAAAATTACGGACTTCGGAAATAACCACACCTACACTGGCAGAAATTTTAAAAGGCTGCTGGCTGGATGCATTGGCTTTTGCAAGGGCAGCTTCCACTTCTTCCATGAATTTTGATTCAATCTGTTTTGTACTGAAAACAAATTTGTTTGTGCTTTTTACGCTGGTACAGAAGGCAAACTCATCACCCCCAAAACGACCACAGGCCATTACTTCATATGGCAGTTCAAGAAGGATTTTTCCAACGGAAGCAATGGCAAAATCACCTGCTTCATGACCATACTTATCGTTTATTACCTTAAGGCCGTTTACATCAAAGTTTGCCACAAGAAGCCGTTCTCCGTGATTTCTGGCACGCTCCACTACCACAGGAAGACGATTGAAAAATCCTTTTCGGTTATAAAGATCGGTCATGTAATCATGATTGGACATGCGTTCGTTAGTTTTTGCAACGTACTTCATATAGCGGTTGTTCCGCCAGTTAATGAGGGAATTGGTAATGAAGTTTGAATACTGAAGAATGCGGTTATAGCTGATCTGATCAACATCAAAATAACACAGCAGAACTCCAAAGCGTTCACCCAAAGCACTGATAGCCGAAACAATCAAAGGATTTCCAAAATCTATGATTCTTTCCAGATCTTCCTGAAGAACATATTTACCTGGTTCAATTTTTACAGGATAATCCCGGTCCTTTTTTTCTGTATCGAAAAGCAGATATTTACTTTCCTTTGCCTTTTCTTCAGGAGAAAGAAGATCCGTCATATTTGGAGCCTTGGTTTCATCCAGAGCACTTTCCTGAAGGATAACTGACATATCATAAAAGTCATATTCCTGAAGAATTTTTATAAACTCTTTTTCATCACTTACAAATGTAAGTTTTTCTGTAAGGGCGTGGAGTGAATAATCGGTAAAAAGAAAGTTTTCCGTACGTTCTTCACTTTTTCGAAGCAGATCTCCAATGGTAAAATCACGGTAATCCTTTTTACAGCCACAGGAAGCACGTACATCTGTCTTAAACTCGATGTAATTTATTTTTTCAACAGCTTCACCTTTAATAAGATTTTCAATTCCATTCATAACAGAAATTGCAACCTTATCAAAAGAACATTTACAGGTTGTAAGAGGTGGATTACAGGTCATAGAAGCTGGAATTCCGTCAAAGCCTGTTACAATAATGTCATTTGGAATATGGATTCCGTGAGCCACAAATTCTTCCATAGCCGCAATTGCCATAGAATCATTGGCACAAATAACTGCTTTTGGAAGTTTCCGGGAAGTAATCACCTCTCTTATGGCAGCTTTTGTAGGGCCGTACCAGTAATCACCGTAATAAATGCGGACTTCGTTGTCGGTTATTCCATGCTCAGAACAAACTTTTTTGAAAATATCCAGGCGCTTATTGGAATAATCATCACCTTTTCGACCTGCAATAAAAACAATATTATTCTTGATTTTATGATGTTCAATAACGTGGCGGACAACCTGTTCGAATCCGCTTTCATAATCAAAAGTATAACTGATGGCATTTTCGTGGATATTTCCAACTACTATTGCAGGTACGTTTTTTTTGTTAAAGCCTTCGATCAATTCTTCTACAACAGCCTTTGATGAAAAAGCTTCTTCAAAAATAAGACCAACATCAATTATGCCATAATTGATAATGTCAAAGATAGATTTTTCACCTTTACATCGAAGAGAATCATTGTATAAATCGGAATGAGTGTGATAAATAAAGAGCCTGTAACCCTGTTTTACGGCCAGAGCATTCAATTTGCTGATAAACTCAAAATGCCTGGTACTCTCAAGCCGTGAAATGCACACTCCAATAATCTTGAAGCCGTTTAACACATTTCAAATTATATAACAAGAGAATCAAATAATCAACTTTCTCAAAAATCTCTATTTTTTTATTTATTTATATACTTTTCTTCTATAGAGATTATGTTTTTTTTACTAAACTCCGCCATCTTTTATTCCGTTACTAGAAGAAGAGTAATATTTGGAGTAAAATTGCATTATGCCAGGCTTAAGTCAGCTTAAACAGTTCAACAAAGACATTATTTCTCTTGGTGATGAAGTAAACAACCGCGCTCTTCGTGGTGAAAAAGTCGTTCGCGTTCCAATTCCTGAAGGAGTTGCTGATATAAATGATGCCGACGATTTTATCATGGGCATGCCTGAAATTGAGGCTGTTAATGTAGAATCAACTGTTGATGATGACCTGTCTGAAATTACTCAGATGATGCAGGGAACAGCTCCTGCCGACTCCTCTACTCCAGCTCCCGATGTTACTGCCGCTCCTGATCTTACAGACCTTTTGAATCCAGGTCCTGTTTCCATGGAAGATGACGGAATGCCTGATCTTTCCATGTTCGATGATCAGCCTGAAGAAATTGTAGAAGAAGTTGAAGAAGAACCGGAAGAGCAGTCAATTGCCGACATGGATCTTTCTGCTCTCCTTGGAGATATGGGGGCAGAAAATACCCAGAATGAAGTTGAAGAGCTTGATGACGCTGATGAACTGGAAGATTACTCAGGTGGCTTTGGTGATGACAATTACAAGCCTGTAGATCCTCTTAAACGTCAGAGCAAAGCTGATGAACCATCTTTGGACGACAGCAACTTTGATTTTGAAAACTTCGACATTGATTCATTTACAAACGATATTACAAATACAAAACCAGCAGAATCTCCTGTGGATGATTTTAGTCTGGATGATATTCTTGGCACTTCCACACCAGAAGCCGCTCCTGAAGCAATTCCTGAAATGGAAGACTTTGGAGATCTTGAAACTGCCACTTCCAGTGAAGGAAGTTTTACTTTTGATGCTCCAGCCGAAAATTTTGAAGAACCTGCAGAAGTAACAGAAGACCTTGATTTTGCTGACGCTGTTCCTGCCGATGACCTTGATGCACCACTTGAAGATCTTGACTTCTCTGAAGCTGCTCCTGCCGAAGACCTTGACTTCTCCGACGCTGCTCCTGCCGAAGACCTTGACTTCAACATGGACGACCTTGGGGATCTTGGAAGCCTTGGTGACCTTGAAGCACCGGCTGAAGACCTTGCAGCTCCTGCTGATGACCTTGATGCACCACTTGAGGATCTTGATTTCTCTGAAGCTGCTCCTGCCGAAGATCTTGATTTCTCCGACGCTGCTCCTGCCGAAGACATGGACTTCAACATGGACGACGAACTTTCAGGCGGCACATCAGACTTTGCCGACAACGCAGAAGCACTTCCAAGTCTTGATGACATGGGCGATTTAGGAGATCTTCCTTCCTTTGACGACACCCCTGACGCAAGTCCAGATACAGATTCCGATTCAGAATTCGGCGCCATGCCTTCTATGGACGACCTTGTAGGAGGCCTTGATCTTGATGCAGGTGACGACAATTTTGGGGAAACTCCACTTGCCTCCGACGAAATTTCAGACTTTTCTTTTGATGAAACTTCTTTAGACAGTGATAATATAGAAGAAAGTCCTTCTTTTGATACAGAAACTGGCACTGACGACTTTGCCATTGAAGATTTTGACACTTCCGAAATGGACAGTTTTATTCCTGAAACTGATGCTGGCATTACAGAAGATGGTGGTTTTGAACTGGGAGCGGGATCAGACTTCCTTGATGAAGGCTCTGACTTTGAAATTCCTGGTTTCTCAGATGTTGAAACTGCAAAAGAAGAAAAAACCGGTCCTCTCCTTCCAAAAATCCAGACCGGAAAGAAAGGCGATGCCGAAGAACTTCCTCCAAACACACTTACCGACGCACAGTACAAGAGATTCCTTAAGAATCTTTCTGAATACCCTCTGAATGTTCGTCTTGCTTTTGAAGAACTTATTGTAAAAGACGAATATACAGACGACGCAGAATTTGAAATTATTGAAAAAATCCTTAACAAAGCCCCTGCCCGCCAGGTTGCAACGGCTTTGGAAAGAATGCTGGACATTTCTCTCCCTGTTCCTCGTGATTTTGAACACCGTTCAGCAGAAGAATACGAAGCATATAAAAAATCCCTTTCTTATCAGCTTAAAAACAAGATTATTCCTGTATTCTTTGTATGTATTCTTTGTATCGTAGCAGGATTTGGTCTTTACCAGTTCGGCAAAAACTGCATTTATCGCCCACTTAAAGCAAACAGTCTTTACAAGCAGGGGTACGTTCTTCTTGAGGCCGATGAATATCCTCAGTCTGAAATGAAATTTGAAGAAGCCGTAAGATATCGTCTGAGCAAAAAATGGTTCTTCAATTATGCACGTGGTTACAGAGCCCACAAACAGTATATCCGGGCTGAACGAATGTACCAGAACATTCTGAACCACTTCAACCACGATAAGGAAGCTGGCCTTGAATACGCTTCAATGGAACTCAACGACCTGGCAAACTACGAAAATGCCGAAAACATTGTTCGCCGACAGGTTCTTGATTATCACGTAAACGATCAGGACGGTGTTCTCCTTTTAGGTGATATTTACCTTGAATGGGCTACAGAAAAAGATCCAGAAAAATTCGATATGGCCCGCCAGCAGTATGCATCTCTTATTCAGCTTTACGGATCAAATTACCTGTTCCAGAGCCGAATGCTCCGCTACTTTATCCGCACCGACAACCTGCGTCAGGTTCTTTCACTTAAGGAAATGTTCGTTCCAAAAGAAAAATCTCTTTCTGCAGATGACTGTACTGAACTTTCCGGATACCTTCTGGACAAACTTTACGGAAATCTTAATCCAAGTGAAGAATATCTTCGTGGATCAATTTCTGATGTACTTAAACTTTTGCAGCGATCCATTAAACTTAATCCACAGAATCCTATTGCACATTACAACATGGGCCGTTACTTTGTGGAAACTGATGAAACCAATAACGCTAAAAACTCTCTTACCAATGCAATCAAATGCTTCAAGGCTTCAAACATTATGAAACGCCGTGACATTTACAAATACATTGATTCATACCGACTTTTGGGCGAAGAACACAACAAGCTTCTTGAATATCTTCACAGTCAGGAATACTTTACAGAAGGTATTGACCTTTACCAGACTGAACACGAAGCCAGCGGCCTTGAAGGAACTGTGGAAATCGGAAATCTTTACGCTGATCTTGGTGACATCAACTACTTTGTTTCCGGTGATTACGATCAGGCTCTTGCAAATTACACAGATGCTGTTAATCTTGGCTACGATTCTTCTGCAATCCGTTACCGTATTGGTTACATGCAGTACAAAAAATCAAATTACGCTGAAGCCCTGGGTTCATTCATGAAGGCTGGCGACGGTGTTAAAAAAGAAAACAATCTTCTTCTTGCTATGGCAAACACCCTTTCTCTCCGGGGTGACGATTACGCCGCCATGGGCTACTACGACGACCTTGTTTCCCGTCTTGATGACATCCGCGATGACAAAGGAATCCTTCTGCCACAGGCAAATAAAGGAGATCACAATACAGTTGAAACATACCTTTACGCCGCCAACAACTACGGAGTAACCCTTTTCCGACTTGCAAAACGTACAGGAAACAGTGATCTGAATGCAAAAGCAATTGTTCAGCTTTCACAGAGTGTACGGGCCTGGGATGCACTTACAAGAAATCAGGCAACAATGGTGCGCCTTGGTGGAAGCAACCTGGCCGAAGAAAACATCCGTTACATTACAAGACCAATTTCAGAATTTGAACCTTCAATCTACACAGAGATTCCAAAAACTCTTACTGAATCGGAAGGACTTAAAAGATAATGTGGAAGGAATTATTCCGTAAATCCATCCACATTTGCAGCGCCTTCGTTCCACTGCTTTTGTGGTGGAACAGACCTGTAACCTTAATTCTGCTGCTGGCAGCCATTTTAATTTACACAGTTTGTGAGTTTTTTCGTCTTAAAGGCCACAGAATCCCACTTGTTTCAAAAATTACAGAAACTGCAGCCCGTAAAAGAGATGAAAACCGTTTTGTTCTTGGACCAGTAACACTTTGCGCAGGCATTCTTCTTACTGCACTGATTTTTCCTCACGTAAATGCAACTATGGGCATTTTTGCACTGGCTTTTGGAGATGGACTTGCCTCTGTAGGTGGAACTCTTTTTGGGAAAACAAAACTCCCTCTTACAAAAGGGAAAACCCTTGAAGGAAGTCTTACCTGCTGGACTGCCGTTTTTATTGCTTTGTGGATTTATTCAGGTAACCTTATATGTCCGCTGATTCTAGCAACGGCCGCCATGATACTTGAAATGCTGCCACTTTTTGATTTCGACAACATTCTGATTCCACTTGCCGTTGGTACTTTAAGTCTGCTTTTTGTTTAAGAAATTCTGTGAAGCATTCTCAGATAGATTATCATTCCGGCAATCATGAATGCTGCACCAAAAACAAGCCAGAGCATTACAGAAGCTGCAGCAACAATGTAAAATCCGCTCATCAATAAAAACAAAGCAGCTACATTCCAATGACTGTACCCTTCCCGCCTGTTATTCAGATAAACCGTTAAAAGTGTAATAAGATTGATAATCACCTGAACAATTTCCACAATGCGGGAAAATGCATGATTTACCTTGAAATTTTTGTGGATATCAGCTGTATTTAATGGAAGAACAATTGCAATAAAGAAAGATGTTGCTAAAACGATGATTAGATTCTGTTCCAGATTCTGGCGCTGTTCCTGTCCAGAAAAAAGTGCACAGAAGAAAAGTGAAATAGTTACCAGAAAGCGGGAAAGGATTGTTGCATCACCGGCAAAGATCAGCATTTTGGAAAAACCGGTATAAGTATTGAAAACCGGCACCCAGAGTTTAAGACTTTCTGCACAGCAGCCAATTAGGAAACAGGCAAGGAAACAGATTTCCTGACTTTGAGTTTTTTCAAATCCCTTGAACAAAAGGAAACACATGACAATTTCATAAATAAGAAGAAATCCGTTGGCCGAAACTGAAGCCCAGAAACAGGTTTTGGTAAAACTGAAAGTCATGTTCCAGTCCTGGCGGATAAAGTTTGGATTTTCAAAGATATGGTTTCGGAAAATCTGCAGGAAGTAAAAAGCACAGGTAATGCCAAGAACTGCTACAAAAATATAAAAAAGTGAACGGATCAGTCTGTTTCTCAGTCGGATTGTCATGTTTCTATGATAAAAGACAGTTTCTTTTTAGTAAAGTAGGCGCATCAATTTGCCGAAAATTTAATATAAGTGGTATAAATTTGCCCTTATTTCCTTTTGGGAGGACTTAAATATGAAAAAATTAGTTACACTTGCTCTCGCCTCTTTAATGGCATTTTCTGTATTTGCAGGTGATGTAGCCACTTTTGTTGACGGTGGTTTCTCTGCCGATGGCAAAACTTACGTTTTCGGTCAGTACGGAAAGACAGACAAAAACTTCCAGGGCTGGGCTGAAATCATTGAAGTTGATATTGCAAAGAATGACTATGTTGATAACGGTGTATTCCGCATCAAACCAACAGCCGTAACAGCAGGCAAACAGGGTGCTGAAGTATACGAATCTCTGGAAGCCAAAAGCTACTACGCCCTTAAAGGTTTGGATCTTGTAAAAGTGAATCCGGAACAGCTTCTTTATTACTGTGAAGCTCCAGAAAAAACCGGCGAACAGGAAATCACTTTTAAAGATTTCAAAGGTTCTACAATTGAAAACCCATGTACATATAAAGTAAAGGTTGTTCCATCAGTAAGCGGAACTGGAGCTTCAGCAAAATCAAGCTTCTACATTGACCTTAAAAAACTTGACGCCAACGGAAATGAAATCCTTTCAAAAACTGTAGGAAGCCCTTCTATCAAAAGAACAGGCGTTACAGGTTACAAAGTAGAACAGATTTTTACTGATAAAACCGGCAAAAAAATGATTTTCGTTGTTGAAAAAACAATGCATGATGCAACAGGCGTACTTATCCGCTACATGGTTGAAGCAGTAGAATTATAATCAATTGAATTTATCTTCCATACATGCGATAATCAAATACTATGAAAATCAATGGTTCACAGATTGTTATCGAATGTCTCCTCGAACAGGGTGTAGACACAGTATTTGGTTATCCGGGAGGAGCAATCCTCAATATTTATGATGCACTGTACAAAAATCAGGATCGCATCACTCATATTCTTACCGCCCACGAACAGGGTGCCAGCCACGCTGCCGACGGTTATGCTCGTTCAACCGGGAAAGTGGGTGTCTGCATGGCTACTTCAGGGCCTGGAGCAACAAACCTTGTTACAGGTATTGCAACTGCTTACATGGATTCAATCCCAATCGTAGCTATCACCTGTAACGTTCCAAACAGTCAGCTTGGAAAAGACAGTTTCCAGGAAATTGACATTACCGGCGTTACAATGCCAATCACAAAACACAACTTTATGGTCCGCAATGTAGAAGACCTTGCCGACACAATCCGTCAGGCTTTCATTATTGCAAAAACAGGCCGTCCAGGACCAGTTCTTATCGATATTACAAAAGACGTTACTGCTGCTGTTACTGAATACACACCTGCAAAAGCTCTTGATGTAAACGCCATTAAAGACAAAGAAAATATTGCAAAATTCATTGCTGATCCAAAACCTTCTGATGAAGACATTAAGAAAGTTGCTGATATGATCAACGCTTCTAATAAACCTTTCATCTACGCTGGTGGTGGTGTTCCTGTTTCTGAAGCTTACGAAGAACTTCTGGAACTGGCAGAAAAATGCGATATTCCTGTTTCACTTTCTCTTATGGCAAAATCAGCCTTCCCTAACAGCCACCGTCTTTGCACCGGCATGATTGGTATGCACGGAACAAAGGCAGCAAACCTTGGATGTAACGAAAGTGATCTTCTTCTTTCAATTGGAACACGTTTCTCTGACCGCGTAATTGGAGAACCTGCAAAATTTGCCCGCAATGCAAAAATCGTTCAGATTGATATTGACCCTGCAGAAGTTGGGAAAAACATTCCTGTAGATACAGCTCTGGTTGGAAATGTAAAAGATGTTCTTAAACGTCTTCTTCCTCTCCTGAAAAAAGCTGAACACAAAGAATGGACAGATCAGATTGCCCAGTGGAAAACAGAAGTTCCATCAAGCTACACTAAAAAAGAACCATTGAATCCAAAATATCTTTACGACTGTGTTCGTGAAGTTGCTGGACCAGATACAATTGTTGCTACAGAAGTTGGACAGCACCAGATGTGGACAGCCCAGTGGTACATGTTCGAAAAACCACGCACACTTCTTACTTCCGGTGGACTTGGAACAATGGGTTACGGTACAGGCGCTGCCATTGGAGCCCAGTTTGCAAATCCAAAACGCCGGGTTGTAAGCTTTGCCGGTGACGGATCATTCCGCATGAACTGTAACGAACTTGCTACAATCGGACATTACAATCTTCCTGTAATCATCGTAGTTGTAAACAACGGTGCTCTTGGAAATGTTCGCATGTGGCAGACACTGTTCTACGAAAAACACTACAGCCAGACAACACTGGACTTTGGACCAGACTTTGTAAAACTGGCCGAAGCTTACGGCATCCAGGGATTCCGGGCTACTACAGAAGCTGAATTTAAAGAGGCATTTACAAAAGCCTTTGAAAGCGGAAAAGCAGCCGTTATCGATGCACAGATTTTCATCGATGAAATGGTTTACCCAATGATTCCACCTGGAAAACCAGTAGAAAACATGCTCATGGACTAATATTCCAGAAAGCAGAATAAACTTAAAAAGAGAGTCTCTGAAAAGGGGCTCTTTTTTTTTCCCTCCTCCCTTCAAAATAGCCGGGTGAATTGTAAAAATCCATTGTTTTCTATATAATAGACTCATTATGATTAGTCCTTTAGCTCAAGAATTAAACGACATTTTGTCTGGAACAGTTGTTGATGCTCTTCTTTCTGAACTCGGAAGAAGAATGTATTTCCCTCGCGGAATCATTTCCCAGGGTGGTGAAGCTTCCCTTCATGCTTCTAAAGCAAACGGAACTATCGGTATGACCGTTATCAACGGGGTTCCTGCCGAACTTTCTACCATCAAGGAAAATGTACCAGAACTTTCACCTCGTGAAGTTGTTGCATACGAAAAAACAGCAGGTAATCCTGAATTCCGCAAAGTCTGGAAAGACCAGATCATCAAAAAGAATCCTCTTCTTGAAGGAAAAGTTATTTCTACTCCAATCGTAGTTCCTGGTCTTACTGCTGCTATTTCTTATGTTGCAGACCTTTTTGTAGACAAGGACAAACCTTTGCTTGCTCCAAATCCATGCTGGGACAATTACGAACTTATCTGTAAAGCCCGCCGTGCCGCTCCATTCCACACATTCACTTGTTTTGAAGACGGCCATTTGAGCATTCCTAACCTGGAAACAAAAATGTGGGGTGACGCAGAACGATTCGGAAGTGTACGTGTTATTCTGAACTTCCCTCAGAATCCATCCGGATACTCACCTACTCACGCTGAAGTTAAAGAAATCTGCCGCATTGTAAAAGAAATTGCAGAAGCAGGCAAAAAAGTGCTTGTTTTAAGTGATGATGCTTACTTCGGATTGAACTACGAAGAGGACATTGAATCACAGAGCCTTTTCGCTTACCTTGCTGACATCCACGAAAATGTACTTGCCATTAAAGCCGACGGTCCTACAAAAGAAGATTTCGCATGGGGACTTCGCTGTGGATTCATTACATTTGCCTCAAAAGGACTTAAAGAAAAAGAAATTGAAGCCCTTCAGACAAAATTCATGGGTGTTATCCGCTCATCAGTTTCCTGTGCCTCAACTCCAAGCCAGAGCCTTCTGATGCATGCACTTAAAAATCCTGAACACGAAAAAGCAAAACTTGAACTCCGCAACATGCTTCAGGCACGTTACAATCTTGTTCGCAAATTCGTTTCTGAACACACTTCAAGCGTTCTTACACCACTGCCATTCAACTCAGGCTACTTCATGAGCTTCCATGTTTCAAAAATCAGTTCTGAAAGCCTGCGCCGTGCACTTCTAGAGAGTGAAGAAATTGGTGTAATCAGTATCGATGAACAGACTCTTCGTGTAGCCTTCTCAAGTATTGATGAAGACAAAATCGAAATGGTTTACGACAGCATCTACAAAACTGCAGAACGCCTTGCAAATGCATAAATCTCGTTTTCTTCTGCTTCTGGTGCCATTCCTCTTTTTGGGCTGCGGTACCAGAGCAGTAAAAAGAACTATTATCTGGACAAACAATCCGGAATTTGCTCAGTACATTGAACTTTACAACCGTAAAAGTTCGGAAAATGCTGCTGTTTTAGTTTACAAAGAAAATCCGGCCGATTCCCTTCCTCCTGCAAAAGATGAGCTTCCGCCGGACATTATTATTTCATCTTATCTAAATACAGAAAAACCTGAACAGTATTTTAAGCCTCTTGATTATCTTTTTGATTATCAGCGCCTTTCATCATCAGACTTTTATGAAGACCTTCTGAATGTTGGCCACAAAAACAGCCATCAGTATCTTCTACCTGTAAGTTTCAATCTTCCTCTCCTTATTTTTTCTGGAACAAATGAAAGCAGACTCCACGAACAGTACATGATGAGTCTTAAATCTTTTCAGGACACTGCAGTTCTTTTTAACGAAACAACAAAGTCCGGTGCTTTTTCAAAAATGGGCTTTACACCTTCTGCCTCGGAAGATTTTTCTTACCTTGTAACAAAGCTTATGGGCACAGATTTCCACGAAGAAAACGGCTCTGTTCTGTGGGATGATAATAAGCTTCAGGCATCAATTAATTATCTTAAAAACTGGACAAACAACAGTAACGGCGGTCTTTCAACAGAAGAAGACTTTGCCTACAAATATCTTTTTATGCCTTCCTACAGGCGCATTACATCAGGACGAACACTTTTCTCCTACACCACCAGCGACGATCTTTTTAAATACCTGAAAGACGATTCTTTGAACATAAGTTACCGCTGGATTATTGAAAACGGAAACATTCCTATTGAAGATTCTTATCTTATGATGGGAGTTTATAAAGGATGCCAGAATCAGGCTGGTGCCACAGATTTTATTACCTGGTTTTTAAACACCGACAACCAGCGCACTATTCTTGAACGAAAACTTGCTACAAACCTTGATACAGAAATGTTTGGAATTGCAGGAGGATTTTCTGCCGTTCGGGAAGTAAACGAACGCATTCTTCCTCTTTACTACAAACAGCTATTAGGAAATCTTCCTCCATCTAGTCTTCTTACAGTGCCAAAAAATCTTCCTGCAAAATGGGAAAGCTACAAGAAAAACGTAATTATTCCTTATGTAAAAGAAAGCATCAAAAAAGAAGAAAAAGTTGATATCCAGACATACATTACTGAATGGGAAAAAGGAATCCTGAACTAAAATCTTCTGAATGTTTTTAAACCTAAAGCCGGCCTTCAAGAACCCGAAGCTGGCCTTCAAGATCTTTGTGAATCACTAAATCTTTAAAACCCTTCTCCATTGCATAATCACGGGCCTTTTCAATATTGTACTCCCCAAGTTCCATTAAGAACCTCCCATCTGGATTTAAATGCATTTTAAGCTGATCAATAAGCCGTTTGGGAAGAGCAAGTCCGTCATTAGAATCATCGCTTACATCACCGTCCAAGGCAAGAAGAGGTTCATTTCGTCCGTCCTGTAAAAGTTCCTTAGCAAGAAGACGGGGAACGTAAGGAGGATTTGAAAGAATAAGGTCAAATGTTCCAAGACCTTCAAGAAGATCTTTCTGGAGGAAACTTGCTTTTTGAAAAAGTTCTATTTCCTGTAAAAGACAGGCTGCATTTTTTTTGGCAACTTCCAGAGCTTTTTCTGAAATATCCGTCATAAGAATTGATTCGATATTTCTACCACCTTCCAGCAGAACTGAAAGTCCAATACATCCGCTTCCAGTACAGATGTCAGAAACAGAAATACAGCTTCCCTTTTTCAAGGAACATTCTTCTACAATGGAAAGAGCCCGTTCCACAAGGATTTCGGTGTCTGGTTTTGGAATAAGAACATTTTCATCAACATAAAAGGTGTGGCCGTAAAAATCTTTTTTGTGAAGAATATAAGCCACAGGAAGGCCCGTATTTCTTTTCTGACAGTAATCAAGAAAAGTTTTTTCTTCCTGAAAGCCAAGTTCCTTTTTGTCGTATAAAAGAAGAGCTGTTTTTGAAAGACCTGTAATATCTTCAAGGAAACAGGAAATATCAAGACTTAGGGAAGGAGAATCAAAGCGTGTCTGTTTTGCTTCACGAATTGTCACTTCCAGCCTCTTCTAAGCCTTAATTCAGGTTTAATTTTTCGATGATATTTCTAAGTTCTGAAGAAGTATGAATTGGTGTTTTCCCTGTTGTGCTTGGTTTGAATGTAAGTTCAAGGCTTTCACTCATTTTAGGCATTTCACCAACTGTATGTCGACAGAATTCTTTCTGAATGGAAGGATCGTCTCGGGCAATAAGTACAATGGCCCCTTCATCTTCGGTAATTTCTTCCTTGCGCTGAAGAGCAGCAGCGTAAGCCTTCGAAGTGGACTTATCTGCAAAAACATGGTACTTCATAAAAAGCTCTTTGGCTGCATTATCGATGTCGGTATTTGTAATGTGAGAAGGATAAACAAAGTTACCCATAAGCATGCCGTTACCTGTAAACAGTTCTTCAAGACGTTCAAGATTTGAAGGATCACTTGGATCGTTGTTGAGGCGTTTGTTTATTTCAACAAAAGAATCCATCATCAAAGTGTTTCCTGCGGTGTCGGTTGTAAGTCCGCTTGTTGAAGGCAAAATGAATCCGTTCAATGGCAGGGCAAATTTCCAGCTGTAAAGTCCAGCTACAAGATTTGAGTAGTTTCCAGGACTAAGGGCATAGAAAATATCCCCGTGAACCTTATTCTTGATTTTAGAGAAGGCATATGGATAGTAAAAAACGTGAGGCAGAAGGCGACCGATATTGGCAGTATTTGCCACTGTAAGGTGATTTTCTGAAACGAATTTTTTATCGGCAAAAATTTCCCGAATCATATTCTTGCAGTCGTTTTCATTACCAGCTACTTCAACAGGATAAATATTGCCGCCGTTCCATACATAATCTTCTTCAGAAAGCCCCCGGACATCACCTTCACGGTAAACAAGAACCGCCTTAATGTGTTTTTTGCCTTTTAGAGCCTTGGCAAGAGCAGCTCCCAGTTCTCCGTGAGTAAAATCAAGGAAGACTGCATTTCCACCGTTAAAGGCCAGTATAGTTTCAATACAGGCACAAATATAAGAAACACCAAAATCACGATGGCAGCCTGTCCATCCGTGAAAAAGTTCCATCATGAAAAGACCCTCATCCAGCTGTTTTACCACAGGAGAAAATGGGAAGGCTGTTGTGGCAATCTTTTCACAGATAATTGGAGAAAATTCTTCATTAAGGAAGGCAGATGTCATTGTACCTGCAATGCTTGTAAAGGTAGTTCTTTCATCGCAGTAAAGGGTCCAGCGACGAAGATCCAGGATTTCGGAAGGAACGTAAAGTCCACCGTCACCAGGCATGCAGTCCAGCACCGCCTTTGCAAAAGGTATGTTTATATCTTTATTTCTAGTACTTGTAAGTTTCATTTTTTATCCCACCCGTTTTTTATCAACAAAAAGTTTTATTCTTCAAGTCCCGGTATTTTTTCTCTTAACACTTCCAGGAAATCACTGCCTTTTACGCCTTCTTTCAACACACCGAACATGCAGTTTTCACCGGCAACTGTACCCAGAATATCATCCAGACCAAGATTGTCGATGGCATTGCAGACAGTATTTGCATGACCAGGCAGCGTTTTTATAACCACCATGTTTCCCGAAAAATCGATGCTTATATAGCCACGGAGGAAATCCTGTACGTAGATTTTTTCACTGTCCATACCTTCATCAGAAGAATTTACAGCGTAAATATATCCACCTGTACCGTCGGAAATCTTTCCCACTTTCAGAAGTTTTAGATCCCGGGAAAGTGTGGCCTGAGTTACATCAAAGCCTTCTTTCTGCAGGTGCAGAAGCAGTGAATCCTGGCTTTGAATGCGTTCAGTTTTTATAAGTTTTTTTATTGTCTTCAGTCGGTCGCTTTTATCTTTCATGCTGGTCCTAATTTACTGGAGGCACATCCTGTGGAGCTACAGGTTCAGGATCGGCAAAAGTATTTCCACCTTCTGCGTACTGAATAACCGGTTCCACCAGTTTTCCATCTTTTGTTTTAATTTTTCCGTCACTTGTTTCATCCGGATGATTTCCGATTGGAGCATTAGACAGAAGAAGTTTAAGTCGGTTCAACTGGTTTACTTCACTTGAACCCGGATCGTAGTCGATAGCCGAAATATTGGCACTTGGGAATCTACGGCGCAGTTCCTTGATCATACCTTTACCAGTTACGTGGTTTGGAAGACAGGCAAAAGGCTGAACACAGGCAATACTTGGAGCACCTTCGTGAATCAGTTCAACCATTTCAGCAGTAAGGAACCATCCTTCACCTGTAATGTTTCCAAGCTGAACAATATCATCAACACCTTTCATAAGATCGTAAATGCTTGAAGGAGCTTCGAAGCGTTTAGATTTTGAAAGATATTTTTTCATTTTACCGCGGTAAAGTTCAAGGAACCATACCAGAAGTTTTGCATTTCGTTCAGTTTTCTTAGGGAAAGCAAGTTCTTCGTGACGGAAAATACCTGTTGAGAAGGAATAGAAGAAGAAGTCTGCCAAGTCAGGCATTACACATTCTGCCCCTTCCCGTTCAATAACATTTACAATGTCATTATTGGCTGTAGGATGGAACTTAACAAGGATTTCTCCTACAACACCAACCCTAGGCTTTTTGATTGGACGCAGTTCAAGGTTATCAAAGTCCCGGACAATGTTCTTCAGCAGTTTGTGGTACTTTGAAATAGAAAGAGAGCCTGCCTGTTTTTCCGCAATGGCAGTCCATTTTTCATAAAGAGCATTTGCTGATCCCGGAACCATTTCGTAAGGACGAACACGGTAGAGACAGCGCATAAGAACATCACCAATCATAATAGCTTTAAGAAGACGATGCAAAAGTGGCAAAGTGATCTTGAAACCAGGGTTCTTTTCAAATCCCTGAGCAGAAAGTGAAAGTACCGGAATATGAGACCAGCCTGCATCTGCAAGAGCACGTCGGATAAAGCCAATGTAGTTTGTTGCACGACATCCACCGCCGGTCTGTGTAATAATCAGACTTACGTGATCAAGGTCGTATTTTCCGCTTTCAAGGGCTGCAATCATCTGACCTGCTACCAGAATTGAAGGATAACAGGCATCGTTGTTTACATATTTAAGTCCGGTGTCTACGGCTTTTGGATCAACAGAATCAAGAACTACAAAACGATAACCGGAACCTTCAAAGGCCTTCTGGAGAATGCGGAAGTGGATTGGCGACATCTGAGGACCAATAATGGTGTGAGTATATCGCATTTCTTTTGTGAAAACCTGTCGTTTGTAGGCAGAAGATTTCATTTCCAGTTTTCGTTTATTTCGACGTCTTTCTTTAACCGCAGCAATAAGAGAACGGATACGGATGCGGACTGCTCCAAGGTTTGAACCTTCGTCAATCTTAATAAGAGTGTACATGCGGCCTTTTGAGCGGAGGATTTCATCAACCTGGTCTGCTGTAACGGCGTCAAGTCCACAACCAAAGGAAGTAAGCTGAACCAGTTCAAGGCTTGGCATTTCGCTAACAAAGCTTGCGGCACGGTAGAGTCGGTTATGGTAAGTCCACTGATCAATAATGCGCAAAGGTCGTTCAATGGCACCAAGGTGAGCAACAGAATCTTCGGTAAATACAGCCATACCAAGACCGTTGATCATTTCCGGAATACCGTGGTTGATTTCCGGATCAAGGTGATATGGACGGCCGGCAAGAACAATACCTGAACCGCTTGAACGAATCATTTTTTCAAGAGCTTCTTCACCGGCTTTCTGAACATCTTCCTTGAATTTTTCCTGTTCTGCCCAGGCTTTTCCTACAGCTTCAGTAATCTGTACCTTTGTGAGCATTGGGAAGTGAGGTGAAAGTTCTTCATAAAGTCGTTCTGCCAGACGCATTTTGTCGTAAATTGGCAGGAATGGATCCATGTAAAGAATATCTTTGTTCTGTCGAAGGGCTTCAACATTATTTCGAAGAACTTCAGGATAACTTGTTACGATAGGACAGTTGTAATGGTTTCCAGCCCCGTCATCTTCCCGTTTTTCATAAGGAGCACATGGATAGAAGATAAAATTGATGCCACGCTGCAAAAGACTTTCTACATGACCATGGCTGATTTTTCCAGGGTAACAAACCGATTCAGACGGAATTGTTTCAAGTCCTTTTTCGTAAACTGTGCGGCTTGATCGCTGAGAAAGAAGAACACGGAATCCCAGTTCATTGAAGAATGTAAACCACAGTGGATAGTTTTCGTACATGTTCAGAACACGAGGAATACCAACATCACCAAGAGGTGCATCTTCAGGACGCCGTGGAACATAATTGAACAGACGTTTGTACTTCCATTCAAAAAGATTTGGCATTGGTTCGTCCTGTTCTTCAAGGACAGTATCACGTTTATTTGAAGCGTCTACTACGTTGTCCCCAACTTCAGCACCTTTTTCACAGCGGTTTCCAGTAACAAAGGAACGTTTTGAATTTCCTACTGTAAAAGTGTTGATTGTAAGCTGACAGTTGTTCTGACATTTTCCGCAGCGTTTAAGTTCAAGCTCAACTTTAAGATTGTTCAGTTCTTCCAGTGTTGCAATATTTGACCTTACATCATGGAAGGTATCTTCCGGCTCACCTGGTTTTGGTGCAGTAAGATCACGCCACTGGTCGTAAGCAATAAGGGCAGAACCGTAAGCACCCATAAGACCTGCAACATCAGGACGGAATACATTTACACCGGCAATTTTTTCAAAGGCACG
>JAKSTP010000012.1 GCA_024402505.1 Treponema sp. | reverse complement strand
TCAGGAATCCATAGTTGGGGTAAATGAATATATCAGGTTATAATATAGAACAGGTATGACGACCTGCAATTTTTTGTGGGTCGGCAACTACTTTATGGTGAAACTGTTGCTATAGGTCATAATGTTATTGAGTATTCAATGAAGTGTGGTAGTATTGCTGACAATAAAGTTGATGATTTAAAAAAAACATTTAATGACATTGAGGATGATTATGTTAAATCGTTGTTAAAACATGGTTCTGGAACATTTAAGGAATTAAATGAATATGAAACAACGTTTAGACATTTAGTTTTTACTGGTATTTGTGACTATTATGGTTTAGTATATACTAAAAAGGAGATTTAGTGTGGAAACGTATTTTTATGATGAAGATAAAATATTTTTCACACTTACCAAAGAAGAACGGGTTCGTTATCAAGAATTAAACGCAAAAGGCTGTTTTAAGGGTGTAACTGAAGAAGAAAAAAAAGAACTTATATATTTACACGATAAAGGTATGAAGCCATATTATGATGCTTTAGCAAGAGAAAAATAAATTATTTTATTGTTTTCCTATTTACAAAATATGTATAACAACCTGCAGTTTTGATATGTACCCATAATCCTGGACATTTGTATTTGGATTTACGGCTTTGTAGCTTTCAATCAACTTTTCCATAACTGGTGAAACTGAAGAAGAGCCTGCAACTACAACTTTTCCCCAAGATTACCTCTTTGTCTCAAAGGCTGTTGAGTTTATTGTCCGTTGGCCTGTTTATGAAAGATGACTGGATCAGAAATAGTGTAGAAAATATCTTCAATGTTCTTATAGTCTTTTGTAATTTCAAGCCATTGTTCTTCTGTGCAAAGAAAATTAATTGGAATAAAGAAGGCACAAAGGTATACAACTTGAGAATGCATTTTTTTTGATTTCAGTAACAGTATCTGCAAGTTTTACAGCAATATATCTGTCAGAGGGGATTTTATAAAAAGCGTTAGGTTCTGGTGAATCCTCTGGTCCACTTTGAGACGCAGTTTTTGCAGGAGCTGTCTCAACACCTGACAGCTCCTGAACTGAATCTAAATCTAATACAAATAAGTTTTCTGAAAGTTCGCCATCTAATCTTTTCTGAAATTACAATCTAAATGATATCCTTCTGCAGCTTCATTTAATATCAGCTTGGCCGTTATTTTGTTAGCAGAATAACTTTCAACTTCAAAAGAAATATTCTCATCATCTTCATCTTCACAATTTAACTCGCCATTTTCCGTATCAAAAAGATAATTTGTCTTACCGGATTCATTCCAGATCTCAATCGATGCTCTTGATATATTTTGCCCTGCGTTGGCTTCAAGTTCAATTTTATGTTCAACACCAACCTGTAATTTTTTCTTAGAATTAACCGGAACTTCATCTATAACACAAATACCATTAGAAACTTGGAAATTTACTTCCGGTATATCGTGAATTTGTGGTTTTATAGTCAGATCATATGAAACTTCATCGATTCCCGTATACACATCAGCATATGCCTTGTACTGATTATTACCTACATATTCTACATTGCAATTATACAAAACTACTTCACTATGTCCTATATAATTTTCAAAAGAGCTCTCTTTTGTCATTACAATTGAACCTAAACCCCAGTAAACAAGATCTCTTCCGTCTTTATCATATATCGTCCACATTTTTTCCGGATCAGCATGAATGCCTTTACCGCTTGCAGTAGTCACAGATATAGAAAATATTTTTTTATATTTTGGATCAATGTATGTTTCCGGATCAAACCAAGTGAATATTTTATTTTGAAGCAAACACTCATAAACATAATCATTTGCATAATAATCATAAATAGCTCCAGTTGTAGAGAAAAATTTATCTAACTGGATTCTTGAAACATCATCTGGATTATCTGCGACTAATGACACTTTTAAGCGAGGGAAAATCCTTGGTACTAATACAATTTCCTTACCTTCATCAAATTCCCTCATAAGACGGATTTTACCCTTTCTTGTACATATACCAGTGTTCTCATCTATCGCAGATTTATCAGCATATATTACATAAGCATTATTTGAATAAATTGACCAGTCATTAATAACTGTATCAAATAACTGAGGCTGTGCTCCGAGACCGAGGGATTCGTAATGTCTATTATCAGTAAAACTTTTATAGCATTCTATTTGATATAAACTACAAACTCCATTGTTAAAAATAAATTCATAATCATAATCTTTCCCAGCCTTCATTAATATTCTGCCAGAAGGATTAGCTCTACCATCAGTTGGGTTAGGAAGTTTAAGATATAAATATGAATGTTTATATGTAGCAGGACTTACAACAACAGTAGAAACAGTATCCTTTACAATGCGGAATTTTGCTGTGGCAGTTTCAACGCCTTCTGTTGTCTGGCTTTCAACTATAGATGTATTGTAGATTATCGCAAACAGTTTTGACTGTTTTGATGAACCAAGAGCGGTCCTGATACCTTCAATTGAATTTGTACCTGTAAGTTCCTGAATATTACCTAAATCTACTACAAAAGAAGTTGCAGAAGTTCCGGCTGTGCCTTTTGCTTCATCAAGTGTGAGTACCGGCACATTTGTAGTTCCATTTTCTGTTACAGTCCATTTTTTAAATCCATATGAACTGCTTGAAATGTAGCTGATATTGTAGTCTTCGTTTATGAGGATTTTTTTTGCAGATGATGGAGAAATGGAACCTTTTTCAAAATTATCGAGTCTTACTGCAAATGAAGGCTTTCCTTTTACCAGCGGCTTTACTGTTACATCAGTAGTTGGATCTATTACTGTTAATGTTGCAGTAATACGTTTCTTTGACTGTCCCTGAATATCTGTAAGGTCTATTTCTGTAAAATCATGAATAATGATTTTTGCAGCTGTTGCCTTTGTTTTTGCCTGTGACAGTGTTCCTGTGCTGAGAACATAAGAAGCTGTGTTGTTTGCAGTAGTTGAAACATCAATAAATTTTGTGTTTTCAGCAACAAAACCTTCGTATGTATATTCCCCGGAAGTTTCAAATCTGAATGAAACACTGTTTCCTTCCACCTGATAAATGAAATCTGGATCAACAGGAGTTATTGTTCCAGCATCTTCCACTTCTGTTGTATATGAAGTTGAAAGAACTGGTTTACTAAATTTTAAGGTTTTAATTGAAGTTGCTTCTGGAGTTACTACAACTGCGTCACCATTATTTTTGTCTGATATAATTTTTCCCGTTACTGTAGAAACTCCGTTATAGGAAGTTGTTGTTGAAATATCTTTAATTGTTGTATTTGTTCCGTTTGCAGGTGTTCCAAAAGAACTGAACTTGTAGCCGGCTTTTGTTTTAAGTTCAAAATTAAATTTAACTCCAGCAGGAATATAAACTTCTGAATCAAAAGCTGTTGATTCAAAATTTGTTCCCGGCACAAATTTAATAGTATTGTAAACTTCCGGTTCAACAGAAAGCTGCAGATTTGCATCCGGCATTTTGTTTACATAAAGAACAGCAGTTTTTGTTGTAATATATTCACCGCGGGAATTTGGCTGAACTTCTGGTTCTTTGTCGTTGTTGTAGATAATAATGTCTTTTGCCGAAAGTGCAGCATTGTTAAGGGCAGCTGTTAAATCAAGGTTAGTGTAGCCTACGTTTGCACTGTAATCGATGGAATAGGCATTGGTAGTTGGATCCCATTTCTTAATTTTCCAGATTTGTGTTCCAACTGTAGCCTGATTTGTAGACTTAAAGCTTAAATCAATCTTTGATTCTGTATAAAGGTTTCGTACATCTGAAGTTGCAGGAGTGAGAGTTCCGTAATCAGAGTTTACTGCTGCAAAGGAGATTTCTGGAACAGCTTTGATTACAGGAATAAGGTTCAGACTGAATTGTGAGAGTTCCTTTTTGAACAGAATATCTACTGTGGCCCTGGTAGTTCCTGCGTTTCTTCCATCATTCTGGAAATCGTATTTTGCATTAAACAGTCTGATGTAGTTTTCCGGTCTTTCTGAAGAGGCGGCTGCATCAAATGCAAGGTCTGCACTGTCCACAAGCTCTGATGTAGATTTTGTGCTTTCTGTAATCCAGTTCAAAGTGTTGTTAGAAGAGTTTTCTCTAACAAGTCGCCAGCCTTCAAATGAATAGCCTTTTGGAACGTTTACTGTTGCAGTATAGGTTTTACCGGTGGTCATTTTAATTTCTTTTTTATTAACGTTTCCAGAGGTAATTGTGGTTCCGCCCAAAGAAAGACTGATTCCGTTTGGAGTACCGTCTGCAAAAGCAATGTTCATGCCAGGTTTCTGTGCAACTATAGGTTTAATGTTAAGGGTGTTTCCAAAGTTATGTTTCAAGATCACACTTACAGAACAGGTGCTTACACCGGATTCGTCTGTAACAATAGAAGATTTAGTAATCTCAATTCTTGCATCATTTTCTTCAAGAAGATTTTTAGATGGATCTGTTTCTTCATATACAAGCCAGTAAGTTTCGGCAAAAGAATAGTCGGCCGTTGTTTTGTATGTGATTGTATATTCATAATCATCCATCATCATGCGGACTGAATCATTATCAATATAACCAGGACCGTTAAGGCTGAACTGACCGGCAGATGCATAATTGTCTGGGGTTTTGATATTTACAACAGGATAATCAAAGAACTGTGGAATAAGATAATAACTGAAGTTCAAATCAGACATATCTTCTTTAAGGGTAACCACAATGGAAGCATTTACTCGGCCGGCGGATTTACCGGTTTCTGTTACTTCATAAGAAGGTGCGGAAACATTGATGTAAGTATCCTGATAAGGAGTAAAGGCTCCAAGATTGGTAGTTGTTTTATTATCTGCAGGAATCAATTCGGCAATTTCTGCAAATGTGTTGTTGTCTTTCTTACAGAGTTTCCATCCTTTGAATCCTACAGATGGATCAGTCTGCAAGGTGATTGAGTATGGAGCGCCTTTTGCCATACTTACAGTGCCAGAATGAGACATTTTTACCAGAGAAGAATAGGCGTTGTCTACTTCAACCTTCATACTAGGATAGGTGATGAGTTTTGGTGAAACATAGAATCTTCCGCTGAAATCAGGATCAACTGTAATAAAGATTGAACTCTGTGAACGGCCGTTGGCAAGCTGAGAACCCGGGTTTTTGGTAATAGAGATTTTGTCGCCGTTAGGAATTTCAATCTCGTTTCCTAAAGAATCTTTTCTATAAACCTTCCAGCATTCTTCTGAATTTTCAGAAAAGCCGTAATCTACTGTTGTTGTAGCAGTGATGGAATATTCCTGACCTGGAGTTAATGCTTTAATTGACTGAGGTGGATTGAAACTTGCAGGAACCGGAGTAATGCCAATCAATTCAGATGGAAGAAGCAGTTCCATAACTGGGAATGCAGATACTTCCGGAACAAGGCGAATCTGTCCATCAATTTTTTTCAGGACTTTTACCTTTGTTGTTGTTTTGCCCCGGGAATCATCAAGGAATTCAATGCAGCTTTCATCCAGAGGAATGCAGTTTGACGGTACATCGGGATCATATTTTGTGTAAGCATTCCAGCCTACAAAGTTTCCCGCAGTTGATTTAAGGGAAAATGAAGCTTCAAAAGCATAACCCACTTTAGCCGTAATGGAATAGTTTACTACACCTGTTCCTACAGTTCCGAAATCATCGTTGTTGTGACCAACCAGAACATTAACCAGAGGCGCTTTTGCATAATCAATTTCGGTTTGCATAAGGTCACGGAAGTCTTCACTGGAGTTCAGGAAGTTGTCGCATCCGGAAAAAAGTGTTACTAAAACAGAAAAAACGGTTAATACTTTTAAGATTTTCTTCATTTTATACCTCTTGGTTATGGAGTTTTACTTTTGCAGCAGTTTGAAAGTGCCTTTGAAAGGACCTTCCGCGTTATAAGCTACTCCAAAATCATCAGATTCTGTTGGATATTTTCCTTTTGTAAAGAATTTTTCTAAGAGTGAAATGTAATAAGCACAAACTTTGTCTTCCGGGTTATAACTCTGCAGTTTCTTGAAATAGCGCAAAGCCTTTGAATAGTTGCCTTCTTCAAAAATGGTAAGGATTTTTTCCCAGATATTGATGAAGGAAAGTTCACTTTCAGAAGCATCCCGGCGCATATTTACCAGTTCATATAACTGAATTGGTGTGTTTACGTTTACAACCTGAACTTTATCAAGACGACGGAAAATAAATATGTCTTCCGTAAGTTTTTTTGTTGCTTCGCTTACAAGAATTCCATTTGTAGAATACTGTTTGTTTGCACCTTCAAGGCGGCTGGCAAGATTTACGTTGTTTCCCATCATTGTGTAGTTCTTTTTCTTTTCAGAACCCATAAAGCCTGCAACAATTTCCCCGGAGTTGATTCCAATACGGGTAAAAAGAGTGATGTTTTTTTCAACAAGGATTTTGAAAGCGTTGTACAGATCGTCACTGAAGTCTGCAGGTTTTGGAGCGGCAGCGTATTTCCGGATATCTTCGTTCATTTTTGCTTCGGCCCGTTTCATTTTTAAGGCGGCGGCACAGGCGCGAATTGCATGATCTTCCATATCAAGGGGAGCACCAACCAGGGCAACAATGGCATCACCTTCGTATTTGTCTACGGTGCCTCGTTCATCCATAATAATGTCGCTCATTTTTGTAAGGTAATAGTTGAGCAGGGCAACAAGTTCGCTGGCCGAAAGTACTTCACTTATGCTGGAGAATTTCTGAATGTCGGTGAAGATGGCAGTCATTGTTCGGTTTTCGCCACCAAGTTTCATGCAGGAAGGATCTTTAATAATGTCTTTTACAACATTAGGATTGAGACACTGGGAAAAAGCGTCCTGGATAAATTTTCTGTCGTGGCTTTCCGAAAGATATTTTATGATGATTACGGAAATAAAGGTGAAAATCAAAGATGCAGCCGGAATTACAATCATTGGATACTGATTTGTAAAATGGAAATATGCGAAACTTCCTGCAAAAATCAGAAGAACGGCTAAAATGCCAAGAATAATGATTTTTACGGAGTTTTTGATATTGTGAGAAAGAATAAAGAACAGCATGGAAAGAACTAAGGCAATTACCAGGCTGTAAAGGGCAGGAATATCGTCAATAAAATCTTCAGAAAGAATCTGGTTTGCAATGGCATAATGAACGCCTACGTTAGGATAGTAAGATTCATAAAGAATGGTTCCAAAGTCGCTTGAACTTGTAGAGGATGTACCGATAATACAGGTGGCATTTTTTATGGTGTTGGAAACCTCTTTTCGTGTGTCCAGAAGATTTGAGTACTGTTCGGTTACAATGTCAAAATCATTGATAATCTGATTGTAGGTTTCATCATCATCTGCATATTCATCGGCAAGATTGGAAATAAAGTTTCTGTTGAAAATCTTTCCTAAAGAATTGTAGAAAGTTTTTTTAGCGTCAAAGTAATTTTCAGAGCCGTTTTCAAGCTCATAAAGGGCATTTGTGTACAGTTCTGCAGGATTTTCGTCATCATTAAGGGAATCAAAATAGCCTGCATCGTTCATGTAATAAAGGTTTGATGCAAATTCTTCTTCAAGAAGATTGATCTGCCAGATGTAGAAAAGAGGACTGTTGTTGTATTCTTCAAAAACCTTTTTAGGGTAGTGAACAAGAATGCTTCCATCTTCACATCTAGGAATGGTAATGTCTTTTGTTGTGCCGTGAAGTTTTGCACCTTTCAAAATGATTGACTTGTTAGAAACAACAATTTCAGGCTTTCCAAGCTGTTCCAGTAAAGGAACAAAAACCAGCTGACCGTAATAGTGGCCGTTGTACTTACTAAGAAGGTGAACACGGCGCAACAGTCCGTCCTGATCAGGATTTGCATTTACAAAACCAGCATTCTGGGCCTGGGAAATAAGTTCCGGAATGGCAGGAATAACGCCATAGAATTCGGGAGTAAGGGTATCATCAATTGCAGTAATGTTTTTAAGTGCAAATCGGTCTTCCATCATTTCAATTTCTTCATCAGATGGAATACTTTCGTTGTCAAAAGTCAAAGTAAGGTAAGAATTTTTAGCAACACTTAAATCATTGGCAAAAGTGTTGTCTGCAGAATCAATGAGAAATCCTACTTCAGTAATAATTTCATCTTGTGTATTCAGAAGAACGCTGTTTGCAGTATCAATGGTATCTTCAAGTTCTTCTTCATCGCCTGAATAATTTGTAATCACATCCGACATCTGAAGGGAAGCGAAATTGAAAATATCGTCTACAATATTATAGAAGTTGTCCTGGAGGTAGGTTTCATCCAGGGTGATTTTGCTTTTATCAAGGAAGCTTAAATCGAATACTACATTTTTTCCCCCCAGTTCTTTATAGGTAAGGATAAAATCACCGTAAATATTTCTTGGGAGCGGCCAGGTGCCAATTTTATCAAGAGTAAAGTTGTCTACAGAAACCAGCAGAACATTTTCTGATTCCTTTGGGGCGCTGCTGACTTTCTGGAAAATATCAGCAGTTTTCATATCAAGAGTGGTGAATTTTAATAAGGAACAGATAGCAACAGCAAGAAGGGGTATAAAAAATGGCAGTATTTTTTTCATTGTAAGATCCTTATTGATTATTCTTCATCAAGAATGGTTGCACCTTGAGATTCGCTGGCTCGGCTTGAAGCTGTAGCAACTCCCTTTGTGGCCTTTTTTGTAGTGTCAGCAGTAGTGCCTTTCTGAACAGAAGTTTTTGCTGTAGTTTTTTTAGTGGTAGTTTTTGATTTAAGAAGATCAGCAAGAACATTTGAAAGAGGACCGCGAAGAGTTACCCGCTTTTCGCTTACATTAAGTGTGATGCTGGAATTTTCTTCGATTTTGAAAGTCCATTCATCAGAAACTTTATCTCCGGCTTTTACAGTCTTCCATTTTCCTGCTTTTTCGTAAGAAACCTTTCCAATGACAGTTACAACTTCATAGGTTTCTGCATGGAGCATGAACACCGACAACAAAACCAAAAGAGAAACAAACAATTTTTTCATAAAAAACTCCTTTTTAAGACACCGTCTTTTATTAGTCTATATACATCAACTGTTTTTCAAAATCAGCGATTAATCTATCTTCATCCTGAACAGAAATTGCTTTCTTTGTTTCAGGCGAATTTACAGAACTATATAATTCCCAGGAAGAGTGGATTGGAAAAATCTGGGCTTCATCCAGGTACTTTTCCCATTCCTGACCACCGTAAGCGCAGGCTTTTCTATACCCATCCTTAAGCATTGTAATTTCAATTGGCTGCCAGATTTTGCCTTCATAGTAAACAAGTCCATTCTGGAACACCCCGTAATCCTCAAAGGCAATTTCATCATCAGTTTCACCAAGGCAGAAACCTGTAAAAATGTGGCCGGGAACTGTAATGAAGGCCCCTTCAATGCCAAGGGTTTCCAGCAAGGAACAGTAAAGAATTGAAAGGTCGTCACAGTCGCCACCACGGTAGTTCAGGGTCTGGTAAGGGAACTGCAGGAAGTCAATTGATGTACTTCCAACGTTGGCAGAATAACTTGAAGCAGGGTCAACTACGTAATTCAGGCCATAGATTTTTAGTGATTCAAACAGAGCCATTGCCAGCTGCTCGTTAAGTTTTTTGTTTGGATCAATGTGATCCCGCACAATGGCCTTTACCTGCTTTGCAAAGCTTTTTGCTTCTGCATCATTTGGACTTACAAAAACTGCGGCACGGCGGTCATCAACCCAGCTCATGTTGTTTCTATTGAAGAAATTGATTGTAAGTGGGAGGTCAAGGCTGCGTTTTTCACCCAGCAGTTTGTAATCCACCTTAAGGCTGGCGTTTTTTTCTACAGGTTCAATTAATGAAAGAATGTTTTCGTTGAAAAAGGCGGTTAAATCAATTTCTGCAAAATCACCTTTTTTAATCTTTTTGATTGATCTGTATTTTTTTTCTGATGTCATAAATTCTTCCTGATAGAAAGAAACTTCCACATCAGTAATGGCATATTCTTCGTTGTTGTACAGGGAAACAGTTGCAAAAGGATTATCGTTGTACCAGGAGTAAAGGGCAGGGAAGACAGGATCCATTTCTACAACCTCCATGGAAAGCTTTCCCTGTTTGTTAAAGGCTTTTGAAAGATTAATTTTAATTCCTGCAACGGCACCTGCATTGTACATCTGAAAAGCGTTGTGCATAAAGTAATTAAAATTACCGCCCATATATATAGAAAAAACCGGTGAAATTTTGAAATCCAGGGAAAGATTAGCGCCGGCAGACAGACCTGAATAAGAAAAATCACCTCGAGTGGCGTTGTAATATCCGCCGTTGATTCCCGCTTCTGCAACAAACCGGTCTCCTATTGGAATAAGGCCTTTTATGCCCAAAAGTCCGTTCAGTATCTGGGTTGGTTTTACATCGGAAATTTCGTTTCCGTAAGAATAAAAAGCAGCTCCACCTGTAAGGCCCAGATATTTTATTGGCTGGAATTCAAGGTTTGCACCGCCGCCAATGGAATTTTTCAAATCACCTAAATAATTGCTGGTCTGTGAAGGAAGTATGGGAATTGAGTAGGAACCGTAGCCATCAAGCAGGAAAACAGGATCGGCAAAGGAAAAAATTGATGAGAAGCACATTAAAATAACAGCAATTTTGTGTTTTTTCATTACCTGGTTCCACTTCCCGAAACAACGCGCTGATTGTTTATGCGGTCCATGCCCTGTAATGCACCAGGATGTTCAGGATTTATGGCAAGAACCTTTTCAAAATATTTTTCGGCGTTTATATAATCTTTCTGCTCCATGTAAATCTGTCCAATGTTGGACATGGCGGCTACATTGTTATTTGCGGCGGCTCTTTCAAACCACTTTATAGCCTGGGCATAATTTCCCATGCGAAGATAGGCCATTCCCACAGCATTGGAGTTGGAATCGGTAGGCTCATCCTTGTAGATTTTTACCAGGTTTTTCCCCAGTGGAACAATTTCGTTTTTCTGATATTTATTGTAGGCAAGGGCAATTCGTTTGTTCAGGTCTTTTACATCAGGAAGATTGAACTGGGCTTTTTCGGAAAGTCCTATTGGCGTAAAGTATTCCCAGGCCTCAGAAACAACAATTACCGATAAGTCTTCAGATTCATTGATTTCTTCAAGAGCAAGATCCCAGGCATCTGCATAACCTTTTCCAAGATTTTTCATGGAAACAGGCAGATAAAGAACGTCGTCAATATTTATAAGCCGGTCCAAAGAAGAAAACTGTTTTGAAGCCGAAGAAGAAGAAATGTTCAGGTCAATTCCGCAGATTACATCATCTTCCGTAAACAAAAGGGCAGAGTTAATGCCTACGCTGCTGAGCATGGAAGCAAAAAGCACTGCCAGATCATCACAGTCACCGGCTCTGTAAGTGATTGTCTGGAAAGGGAACTGAATGTAATCAACATCTTCAAGATAATGATATTCTTCGTATGGAGTCTGAATGTCCTGTTCGTAAATGATGCCCATGGTGTTAAGGCTTTCAAAAAGGGCCATGGAATATTCCAGGTTCTGGTTAATGCCTAAGTGAGTGTTATCCCGGGCAATGCCAATAATGGTTTTGGAAAGCTCAAGTGCCGATCCGTCATTTGGGGAAATTAAAGCAACGATTCCGTCAGGATTTTCCCAGTTGAAGGTGTTTCTGTTGTAGCTGGAGATTACAACTTCTTTAATTTCGGTGTACTTTTTTCCAAGCAAAGAATATTCGATTATAACCTGACCCGGGAACTGGCCGTTTTCCGAAAATTGTGACAATTCCGTAGAAAAGTCTGCCAGCAAAGGAACTTCAACGGTCTTGTTTTTCTGAAGCCGTTTTATTTCACTGCAAACATAGGCCGATGAGGTGTATTTGTCGGCTTTAAAAGAAACCCGCACATTTCTGATTTCTGCGTTGTTGTGGTTTGTTATGTAAATGTAGGCAAAAGGAGTTTCTTTGTAAGATGATGCAAAAAGAGGGTAGATGTTTTCTTCCTGCAGCATATCAAGATCAATTTTGTTCTGGTGTTTTTTTGTTTCGATGGTGATCTTAGAAGTGATTCCAGCCTGTATGCCCGAAAGCAGTGATTTTTTATCATAGAAAATAAAGTCTGTGTAACCTGCTTCCACACCGATTGTAAAATTTGGATTGATTCGAAAAGAAAGATCGGCAAATCCACGGTAGTAAAGGTTGTTCATTAAGTAGCTTTTCTTTCCGGCAGGATTTACACTGATAGAGGCATCTGCTCCCGACTGACCGAATTCATAATTTCCAAAGTATATTCCAGCGCTTCCGTTTAAAGAAACCATGATTCGGGAAAATGGAGCATAGAAAAAGCCTGCAGAAAGACCAGTACCTAATATAGAAGAAAGTTCTTCTGAATATTCGGTGTTGTATAACTGGAAGGTGAATTCTGGTCCTATTGTAAGGAAGTTAAAAAGATTTAAATCGGCGTTAACTACTCCGCCATAAGAAGGCCCTGTAGAAACTGTTTCTTTTATGTTTAAAGGTATTACTGTTTCAGGGGTAAGGCGAAAGGAAAAATCCGCAGCAAAGAAAGGAAAAGTAAACCAGATAGAAAACACTATATATATATATATAGGTGTTTAGTATGTTTTGCCATTGTAATTCAAAACTCCCAGAAGGTAAATTATACCATTAAAATGTCGAAAATATCAAATTTTTTTCGCTTCCGGGAGCGCTGGTTTACTTTTCCGTTTCTACCTTAATAAAATTTATAATCCTATAAAACTGATAGGAATATGGACAAAGTTATAGATATTTCCTATAATGCCACTATGACTTTACAGCAGCTTAAATATGTAATTGGTGTTTCAGAAATTGGATCTTTGAACAAAGCCTCGGAAACTCTTTATGTTTCACAGCCTTCACTTACGGCAGCCATTCATGATGTGGAAAATGAGTTCAACGTAAAACTGTTCAACCGTTCCAGCAAGGGAATTACTCTTACCAACGAAGGTAAAGATTTTGTACAGCACGCCCGCCAGATTTACGCCCAGTATGAAAATCTTCTTGATGACTTTGATCCTTCCAAAAAACGCCGGAAGAAGTTTGCCGTAAGCTGTCAGCATTATTCTTTCTGCGTAAAGTCTTTTATCAATCTTATGGAAAAATACCGTGAGGCAGGTGAATTCAATCACTACGAATTTGCCATTAATGAAACCCGTACTCTTACTGTTATTGAAGATGTTTCTACCCAGCGCAGCGAAATCGGAATTCTGTATCTTTCTGATTTTAACCGTTCTTTCATTACAAAGGTATTAAAATCAAACGATCTTTCTTTTACGCCTCTGGTTTCCTGCAACACCTACGTATACCTTTGGAAAAATCATCCTCTGGCAGGAAAAGAATTTATCACTTTTGAAGAGCTTCAGCCTTATCCTGTTCTTATGTTTGATCAGAATGCTATGAGTTCCTTCTATTATAATGAAGAAATTTTTGCTGACCGGGAATACGACAAGATTATAAAAACTACCGACCGAGCCACAAATCTGAATCTGATGGTGGGTATGAACGCTTACTGTCTTTGCTCCGGCATTATCAGCAATGAACTTAACGGCGATGATTTTATTGCGGTGCCTTTTAAGGATAAAGAAAATTCTGAGCAGGCTATGGAGATTGGTTACATTTCAAAAAACAATGTAATCCTTTCTGACGCCGGAAAAGATTATCTTGAAGAACTGAAGGATTATCTGAAAAACTGCCGATAATCTTTTTATGAACAAATTTCGAAAACTTTTATTGTCCGCAATTTTTGCTGCCTTTTTCGCACAGTCTGCATACTCCCTGGAAGTTTACCGCGAAAAGGCAACTGCATCATTTTATGGAGCCGACTTCCACGGCAAACGTACTTCTAACAATGAAAAATTTGATATGTATGCCTATACCTGCGCCAACAAGGAACTGCCTTTTGATACAATCCTTAAAGTTACAAATCTTGCCAATGGAAAATCGGTTCAGGTTCGTGTAAATGACCGGGGCCCTTTTGTGGTGGGACGAACCGTGGATCTTTCTACCCAGGCCGCCATTGATCTTGGCATGACAAAAGCAGGGCTTGCAACTGTAAAACTTGAAATCGTAAAACGGGGACCTGACACAAAGCTTTCCCGGGATACAGCCGCCAGCGCAAAAAAAATAATGGCTAACATTGAAGCAAAATCAGCCTCAACTGCAACAAGCAAAACCAGTTCCAGCAGTTCCACCTCCAGCGGCAAAACTGCCTCCTCTTCTGTTGATGCTCCGGTTCCTGCAGGAAAAATCTGGGACATTCAGGTTGCGTCATTTGGTTCAAAAAGTAACGCCACTGAGTTTGCAAAAAAACTTTCCAAAGAAGGATTTAAGCCCATTGTTTTTCAGACTACAAAGGCCGGCGTAATCAGAGTTGTGGTAAGCAAAGTTCCAAGCAGCAGCCTAAATGCCACCCGCCAAAAACTCCGCTCCCTGGGCCACACCGACTTCATAGTCCGTGAAAGGAAGAAGTAACAGCGAATAAATTCTCTAAAGACTCCCATATTTTTTATTCTCACCGGTGTTTTCATGCTATAATAACCGCCATGAAAAAAACACTTTTATGTACTGCCATTTCGTTTATTTTTGTCCTGCCCACCATTTCCTGTTCACAGCCAACAGTCGGAAGCGGTGGAAGTCCTTTGGGAGGCGGTGCCATTGGTGGAAGTATTGGTGGCGGCCTTTCGGGTGACTCTGATACTGGTATTACCCAGGATGGAAAAATAAACTTAGGTAATCCAAAATATGGGATCACTTCTGATTCTGAAGTTTGGCTTATGCAGGTGAATAAGAGTAACGATATTGCTTCAACCGCTAAATTTTCCAAAGAGAACAATATTCAGCGTTCTAGTGCAGTAAATCAAAATACATTTCGATCACTTACTGATTATCAGTGCAGCGACAATATTCCTGAGTTCGTAAAAAAATCTAGAACAGAAGATGTAATAATCCCTGTTGATGAGCTTTCTTCAAGAACTGCAGCTTCTGTTTATTATTCTGCCACATCACTGTCAGCTAATGATGAAAAACCATTTACAGAAAATGGAAAAACTTACAGATATTTCTGGGTTGAGCAGGAATATACCGAGGGCAGCGGAAAAGTTGATTCTATTAAAAAGTATAAAGCTGAACTCATTGAAACCGGTACCTACTGTACAGTGTGGTACATTTCTGACAGTGAACTTGGTGCAACTGTAGACAGCGCGATGGAGACTATAATACGTCAGAATCTGCTGGCGCTTGATAATGTATTTGACAAGATTTATCCAATAGAAACCAATCTCCTTGGACTTCCTGTATTAAATAACTCGCTTCTTTACAAATATTATGGTGACATGTGTAATGAGAAGGCTGTTGATATTTTGGTTTACGACATTTCAGAAGACAAACTTGATGGATATGGCGGACGTACAGTCGGATATTTTTACTCTGGCGATGTGTCACCTGTGAGTAAAGATGATACCGGTATTGCATCAAATCATTCACTTATGTTTCATATTGATTCCTACATGCTTGGAAAATATCCATCTATGGTGTATTCCACAATTGTTCACGAGTTCAATCACCTTCTGAACTATGTAAATAAAACTTACAATCTGACTAAAAAAGAAAATAACATCATTGAGATGAAAGCACTTGCCTCCTGGTTTACAGAAATGCTGTCAGCAATGGCTGAAGATGCTCTGTATGAAAACTGCCTCAATGAATATTCCAGTAGTAACAGTGTCCAGGATGAGCGTGTTCCCGAATTTCTTGATGACTATCTCTTTGGTTTCAAAAAATGGAATTTTTACGAATGTTATGGCTGTGTTTATGGATATGGCGCTTATCTTATGAGAAACTTTGCAAGTGAAAACGGTACTAAAAAAGGTATTTCGCTGCTCCATGAAATTGCCACAAATGAGTATAGAGATGAAGAGGCTGTCACAAAGGCCCTGCAGTTTATTACCGGCAATACAAACATTACATATGAATCTACCTTACCATATTTTCCGGTAGTTCTTACAAATAATGATACTGGCAGCAGCTATTCACTGAACAAAAATGTTGTAGAAAACATTGGAAGCTATAATTATAAACTTACAGCCATTGATATTTTTGATAGACAATGGGATGGCCCGAAACTTTATGGATTTGGTGTACATAATTATGAATATGATACAAACTTCCGTCCAACGGGAATCCGCATTGATAAAGTACCTAATGATGTTGTTTCAGGTAAAGGAAATGTCAAAGTTTCTTCCTCTGATCAGAACTTGAATAATCTTTATATTTCATTGGGCGTAAAAAAAGATAAAAAAATAACAGTTTATCCCCTGAACTGGTAGACCACATAAACAAATCTGTTATAATTCTATCAACATGGAGAAAACAATGAGCAATACACTCAGTGAAAAAGATTTTGAAGGCTACCTTTTTGGTCACTTCATTGGCGAAGGTGATGAAAACGGTGAGCAGATTTATTTTGCGGTCAGTGAGGATGGATTAAACTTTCACGACATGAACGGGGGCAAACCGGTTCTTACAAGTGTTGTGGGAGAAAAAGGGGTTCGAGATCCTTTTTTGTTCCGCTCACATGACGGAAAAGGATTTTTTCTTATAGCAACAGACCTTTCAATTTATCATCGTGGCGGCTGGTTTCAGAACGAACAGGGGTACTATGATGCCAGCACAACTGGAAGCCCTTATCTTGTTTTGTGGCAGAGCCAGGATCTTGTAAACTGGAGCACTCCAAAATTGATTAAAGCTGCACCGGAAAATGCAGGAATGGCCTGGGCACCGGAAATGGTTTTTGATGAAGAACACCAGCAGTATGTTATCTTCTTTTCATCAAGTATTATGGATCCTGCCACTAAAATGAAGGCTAAACCTAACGCCATTTACTACGTTACTACAAAGGATTTTGAAACTTTCAGTGATACAAAACTTTTTATTGACTGCCAGGTTGATAAAGAAACTGGAAAAGCTCGTGAAATAATTGATACAACAGTGCTTAAAGTTGGGGACTGGTATTACAGCGTTTCAAAAGATGGAGACAACTTCGAAAAAAATGGCGGCATCCTTGTTATGAAGACAAAAAATCTTCTTGATTACAAGTCCTGGGAAAAAGTGCTAAACCTGTCGGATCTTGATCTTGATTTAAGCGGAATTTCTGTAAAAGTGCTGGACAACACCAGTCTTGAAGGACCAGAACTTTTCCAGTTTAACCAGAAAGACTGGGCAAATCCTGAAGTGCCTGAATACGGTCTTATTGCCGACCAGTACATGGCAGGAAGCGGCTATCTTCCACTTAAAACCACAAACCTGGAAGATTGCACCAATGCTGAAGGTTCATGGCAGGTGCTTAAAGCCGGACAGTATTCTTTTGATAAATTAAAAAAACGTCACGGAACAATTCTCCGCATTACAAAAGAAGAATTGGACCGTCTGAAAAAGCATTATAAATAGATGAAAAAAGCACCCGAAAAATCGGGCGCCAAGAATATTTTAAGCGCACATACGCTTTCGTCGGGAACCACCCAAAAATCACGCAGTCGCACAGCGAGGCGTAATTTTTGGGTGAACCCCGACTACGCATATGTGGAACTATACTAAAAAAGCACCCGATTTTTTCGGGTGCCATTCTTTTTCTACTTATCTTTTTTTGCTGGTACTACGTAGATAAATACCAGAAGACTTACCAGAAGCAGGGCTGGGTAGAACATGAAAGGAATGATGTTGAAGGCGCTGATTTCTCCGCCCATTGTGTGAACGGCAGAAATGGCTACCAGCATCTGTGCACCGTATGGCAGGATTCCCTGGAGGACACAAGAGAAGGTGTCCAGAATGGAAGCTGACTTACGTGGTGTAATTCCATAGTCCTCGGCCATTTCTTTGGCAATAGGGTTAGCCATAACAATGGCAACTGTGTTGTTGGCTGTGGCAATGTCCATACATCCAACAAGAACACCCATACCAAGCTGACCGCCTTTTTTTCCTTTGAAGGCTTTTTTGATTCCGTTAAGAAGGGCAGTAAATCCACCGTCTGCTCGAATCAAAGCACAAAGGGCACTTACCATAACGGCAACCATACTTGTTTCAAACATACCTGAACATCCGGCTCCCATGTTGCTGATAAGCTGGAATGCTGTAATGTTTCCTGTAGCCAGCATGATGATTGAACCGGCGATGATACCTGTAAGAAGAACCAGGAAAACATTGAAACCGATAATACCACCAATAAGAACCAGCACGTAAGGAATAATCTGGATGAGATTGTATTCTTTTGCAACTGATCCCTGAATGTCTGTAGTAAAGGAAATAATCAGAATAAGAACAAGAGTTACAAGTGCTGCAGGAAGGGCAATCTTGAAGTTTTCACGGAACTTGTCTTTCATCTGACAGCCCTGTCCGTTACATGCAGCAATTGTTGTATCAGAAATGAAAGAAAGGTTATCGCCAAACATGGCACCGCCCATAACTGATCCTACGCAGAGAGGCATGCTGAATCCTGAAGCCTGAGATACGGCACAGGCAATTGGTGTAATGAGGGAAATTGTTCCAACTGATGTACCCATGGCTGTGGAAACGAAACATGCTACCACAAAGAGAATGGCTACGGCCAGTTTTGGAGGGAAAAGTGAAAGCATGAAATATGCAACACTTTCGGCACTTGACCGGCCTACAACACCAACAAAAACACCTGCAGTTACGAAAATCAGAAGCATGGTGATAATGTTTTTATCGGCCAGGCCCTGTGCCATAATTTCCAGCTTGTCGTCAAAAGAAGTATTTCTGTTCTGAAGACAAGCTACCAGAATGGCTACCATAAATGCTACAACAATAGGAATAGCATAGAATCCCATGGAGATTTTCATCACGTATTCAAAAATGATGCCAAGCCCAAGATACAAAACAATGAACACTCCAATAGGGAGCAGTGCTTTAGGATTACTTTCTTTCATAAAATCCCGTCCTTTTTTTATAAAATTAGCCTTCCAAAGAAGTTTTCTGTGTTACAGGAACTTTCTTTTCGTAGCAGGCAAATGTTTCTTCTACAAGAGCAGCGTCCGGTTTTCGTGTAAACAAACTTACGATTGGAACAATTACAAGTCCGGCTACCATTGCAATAACACCACAGTTGATTGGTGACTGCATGATTACAGGGAATTTTGGACGGATCAGCATGTTCAAAATCAGAAGAACTGAACCGAAAGTGAAGCTTGTATAACAGGCAGCCTTTGTAGTTTTTTTCCAGTAAAGTGAGTAAAGGAATGGAGCCAGGAAGGCACCAGCCAAAGCACCCCAAGAAACACCCATAAGCTGAGCAATGAATGTAACGTTAGATTTGTACTGTACCAAAGCGATAACTGCAGAAATTGCAATGAATACTACGATAAAGGCACGCATCATCAAAACCTGAACTTTTTCGCTCATATCTTTTTTGATACCGCCAATGAAGTCGATTGTCAAAGTTGATGAAGAAGCGATTACCAGTGATGAAAGTGTACTCATTGAAGCAGAAAGAACCAGGATTACAACCAGAGCAATAAGAACAGGGCTCAAAGTTGAAAGCATTTTTGGAATGATTGCATCGTATCCGCCGGCTGGAACACCGTTGGCACCAACATTAAGTTCTTCTGTAAAGAGACGTCCGAATCCACCAAGGAAGTAACATCCACCGGCTACTACAACAGCGAAGATTGTAGAAATGATTGTTCCTTTTTTGATTGATTCTTCGTTTTTAATGGCGTAGAACTTCTGTACCATCTGTGGAAGTCCCCATGTACCAAGAGAAGTAAGGAGAACAACGAACATAAGGTTCAGTGGATCTGGTCCAAAGAAGCTGGCGAAGATTCCAGGTGCTGTAGAAACCTGTGGATCCTGAACACGGGCAAGTCCATCAAGAGCTGCCATGAATCCGCCTTTTGCTTTAAGAACGGCAAGGATAACTACTGTAATACCAACCAGCATAATAATACCCTGGATGAAGTCGTTGATAGCAGTAGCCATGTAACCACCTGCAATAACGTAAACAGCAGTAAGAACAGCCATAAGGATGATACACCAGGCGTAGTCAATATCAAAGGCCATTCCAAAGAGGCGTGAAAGACCGTTGTACAAAGAAGCTGTATATGGAATAAGGAAGATAAAGATAATTACAGATGCAAAGATTTTCAATGCAGGTGAATTGAATCGTTTACCAAAGAACTGAGGCATTGTGGCAGAATCCAGGTGCTGTGTCATAATGCGGGTACGGCGACCAAGAATAACCCAGGCCAGCAGAGAACCGATTACAGCGTTACCAAGACCAGCCCAAGTAGCAGAAATACCGTATTTCCATCCAAACTGACCGGCGTAACCAACAAATACTACGGCAGAAAAGTAAGATGTACCGTAGGCAAAAGCTGTAAGCCATGGACCAACCGAGCGGCCGCCCAAAACAAATCCGTTAACATCAGTTGCATTTTTGCGGCAGTAAAGACCGATTGCGATAAGCACTGCAAAATACAACACCAAAAGAAGAACCTTAATCATTTTAAGACTCCGAGGTAAAAATTTTTATAAAAACTCTCTCTAATTTAATTAACCAAGATTTTGTTGTTCAACCAGCTTGTCGGCGCCGTATTTTTTGCGGAGAGCTGGTTTTTCAATTTTTCCGGTGGCGTTACGTGGTACTTCAGCAAAGATGATTTTCTTTGGCCGTTTGTAGCGTGGCAGTTCTGCGCAGAATTCGTTGATTTCATCTTCTGTACAGGTCATGCCTTCCTTAATACTGATAATGGCCCCTGTGATTTCTCCAAGACGTTTGTCTGGAAGACCGATTACGGCAACATCTTTAATCTTGTTGTTTTTGCGAAGGAAATCTTCAATCTGAACAGGGTAGATGTTTTCGCCTCCAGAAACAATAACATCCTTTTTGCGGTCAACCAGGAAGTAGAATCCGTCTTCATCCTGTTTTGCCATGTCACCGGTTTTTAGCCAGCCGTCTACAAGAACTTCAGCAGTTGCTTTAGGATCGTTGTAGTAGCAGGTCATAACGCCAGGTCCTTTTACACAAAGTTCACCAACATCACCCTGGTTTTTAACAGGATCACCGTTTTCATCAATAATTTTACATTCCCAGTTGTAGCCAGGCACTCCAATAGCACCAACTTTATGGATATTTTCTACGCCCAGGTGAACACATCCAGGACCTGTACTTTCCGAAAGTCCATAGTTTGTATCGTAAAGGTGGTTAGGGAAGTAATCCTTCCAGTGACGGATAAGTGAAGGTGGAACAGGCTGTGCTCCAATGTGCATGAGTCGCCACTGTGAAAGTTCGTAATCTTCAATTTTAAGATCGCCTCGGTCCAGAGCATCAAGAATATCCTGAGCCCAAGGAACAAGGAGCCATACCAGAGTACATTTTTCTTTTGAAACAGCGTCCAGAATGATTTCAGGAGTTGTTCCTTTTAAAAGTACGGCACGGCTACCGGCACAAAGGCTTCCCATCCAGTGGAATTTGGCTCCGGTGTGGTAGAGGGGTGGGATACAAAGGAAGCAGTCGTCACGGCCTGTAAGGTGATGGCGCATTTCCATTTCGGCAGCCTGTGAAAGACTTTCGTGATTGTGCAGAATGGCCTTAGGGAATCCTGTTGTTCCAGATGAGAAGTAAATGGCAGCATCATCACTTTCTTTAAGTGGAATATCAGGTGGCAAACTTGAGCAGTCGGCAACCAGTGAATGATAGCTTTCGGCAAAAGAAGGACAGCCGTCACCAACGTAAAAAAGCAGGCGGCCCTTGTTCAATTTTTCTTCTATAGTTTCAATGCGGCCAATAAATTCAGGTCCAAAGAACAGAATGTGAATCTGGGCAAGGTCGGCACAGTATTCAATTTCATCTGCAGAAAAACGGAAATTGAAAGGCACGGCAATGGCACCGGTTTTCAGAATACCAAAATAGATTGGAAGCCATTCAAGGCAGTTCATCATAAGGATGGCAACTCGGTCACCTTTCTTGATGCCACGGTCCAGAAGCATGTTTGCAACCCGGTTGGCTTTTTCATCAAAAATAGCCCAGGTGATTTCCCGGCGGTATGGTCGTGGATTGGTTGACTGAACAAGATCGAATTCTTTCCAGATGGTTCGTTTTGTTTCAGGCATGGTAGGATTAAGCTCTACAAGTGCAATTTCATCACCGTAAAGTTTGTGATTGCGTACAAGAAGGTCTGTAACCGGCATTTATGACTCCAAAGAAATGATTATTTCTACTTATTATATTAGATGATTTTGTAAATTTTAGGGGGTGAATTGTCAGTTGTCAAGAGAATTAACTTTTTTTGAAAAAAGTTGTTATAATAGGAGTGAGGTGATTTTATGAAAAAATTGATTACTTTGATTCTTTTGTCCCTTGGCACTGCCTTTATGTTTGCTGATGGGATTGTAACCTCTTTTACACTTGGCGTTGATGGTGCATCTTACCAGAGCCGTGATGTTGAAGAAGATGAAGTGCACTTTGATCTGGGTGCTGAACTGGACTGCGTTTTTGCAAATGGATTTACAGCCGGAGCCATAGCCACATTTAATGTAGGTGAAAACGAAAGTAAAATCAGAAATACTGATATTGAATACACCGGTTATTCAAAATACATCACAGTTGGTCCTGCAGTGGGCTACACTTTTAAAAGTGATTTGAAGTCTTTCTTTTCTCAGCTTCTGCTTTATCCACAGTTTGAATTTGGTGAATTTGCTCCTGAATCGGTAAAGATTGGAAAGGGAACTGCAACTGCCGTAAACGATGATGATCTTATAAATGATCTTATGCGTTTAAATCTGAATATTCGCGTAAACTTTGCATGGGGTCGTTCTGCAATGCGAAACGGATTTTATGCCCAGGTAGGTCTTCCGCTGATTGCAACTTCTGATTCCAGCAAAGTTCGTAACCTGCGTGGTGTAACAGCCGGCATTGGCTATAAACTGAGCTTTGTAATGTAAAATCTTGTCCATAATCCATTTTTTTTCTATATTATTAATATGGAACTTAAATGGATTATTCTGGCTCTTGCCGTTTTGATGTACCTTCTGGTAATCATCTTTCAAGACAAGAAAGTTATTTTTACTTCTTCTGCTGCTGTTTTGATTCTTGTTCTGGGAATGATTTTCCCCGGACAGATCTTTACCACTGGTTCTGCTGCTGAACGCTTCTACCCGGTTCTCCATTCTTTAGGTGAGCTGATCAACTGGAACGTTCTCATGATTTACGTTGGCAGTATGACCATTGCGGCTCTTTTCCTTTATTCAGGTGCGCCTGCCCGCATTGCCGATGTAATGGTTTCTTCTTCAAAAAACGCCGGTATTGCCATCGTCCTGATTCTTGCCATGACAGGAATTATTTCCATCTTTGTAGAAAATGTTGCTACAGTTCTGGTAATGGCACCAATCGCCCTTGCACTTTCCAAAAAACTGAATATCAATCCAATTCCTTTTATGATAGGTCTTGCCGTTATGTCAAACCTGGAGGGAACTGCCACTTTGGTAGGTGATCCTCCAAGCATGATTTTTGCATCTTACTCAGGCTACAATTTCAACGACTTTTTCTTTCACCAGGGAAAAATGTCTATCTTCTGGATTGTTCAGGCCGGTATGATTGCAGGGTGTATTTTCTTCTACGTGTTCTTCCATTCTTACAAGGATAAAGCTCAGGTTGACAGGGAGCCTGTTATTTCCTGGATTCCATTCTGCCTTCTTATTGCCATGATTCTGGGACTGGCTATTCTTTCTTTCTTCAGCGACGGATTGAACTATTCTTCGGGCTGTCTTGTTATGGCACTGGGACTCATTGGCCTTTTGTGGTACCGCTTTAACCAGAAAAAATCTTTTGGTGAAGTAAAAACTCTGGTTACTGAACTGGACTGGGAAACCATCTTCTTTTTGATCGGCATTTTCGTAGTTGTAGGGGCTGTAAGTGAAGTTGGTCTTCTGGAAGATTTTGCACTGTTCTTAAAAAATGTAACTGGTGGCAGCAAATTCTTAGGCTTCCTTTTGATTCTGCTTTTCTCTGTATTGATTTCAGGCTTTGTAGATAATGTTCCTTACATTATTGTAATGCTACCTGTGGCAGGTTCACTTGCTGCCGGAATGGGAATCAACAAGGAACTTCTGATGTTTGCACTTCTGGTAGGATCCTGCCTTGGTGGAAACCTTACACCTTTCGGGGCCTCTGCAAATATTGTGGCTATGGGCATTCTGAAAAAAGAAGGAAAACCAATCAACTTTGGCGGTTTTTTGAAAATCAGTGCTCCTTTCACATTGATTACAACCGCTGCTGCTGCAATCCTGCTGTGGTTCCTGTGGGCCTAGCGGGCAATAATTTTGGAGATTTATATGGCAAAAGAATCGCTTTTTTCTGTTGTTTATTCTGATGATGATATTGTGGTTTTGAACAAAAGTTCAGGCCTTTTGATTGCTGCAGACCGTTATGATGAAACTGCACCTCGCCTGGATCTGCTTGCCGAAAAAGAATTTGGCCGCCTTTTTGCCGTTCACCGCATCGACAAGGATACTTCCGGCATCATCATTTACGCCCGCAATGAGGAAGCCCATAAAAATCTTTCAATGCAGTTTGAAAAAAGGGAAGTGCAGAAAACTTATTACGCCCTTGTTTACGGACATCCAATGTGGGATCAGCTGGAAGAAAAATCGCCGCTGCTTCCCGACGGAGATGCACGCCATCGCACTGTTGTGGACAAACGCCTTGGAAAACCTTCCGTAACCTATTTTACCCACGTAGGAAATGTGGGACCTTACTCCTGGATAAAATGTGAGCCAAAAACAGGACGCACCCACCAGATTCGTGTACACCTTCAGGCCAACAAGATTTCAATTGTCTGCGATCCTCTTTACAGCGGAAACCAGAAGCCGGTTCGCCTTTCGGAAATTAAGCGCAAGTGGAACGGCGATGATAAAGCAGAGCGGCCGCTCCTTTCACGACTGGCTCTCCACGCCTACCAGATTGAGTTTACACATCCAAAAACCGGGGAAAAAGTAACATTCAAGGCTCCTTTCCCAAAAGATATGGAAGCTACCCGAAACCAGCTGGAAAAAATCTTCGGCATCTCCCCAGAACTGTAAGCCTGTTCGCGCAGTAAAAAGTGGGACGCTTAGGAAGTAAGTTGCCATGAAAAATACGGGAAGGAAGACAGGGGCTGCGAAAAACGCTCGTAGGCCGGAACATAGTTTCCTTGCCGGCCTACGCGCGTAGCGACGATATCTAGCAGTTTTCGACAGCCACTGGCTGACTGGTAGTGTTTTTCATGCGTGGAAGTACAGTCTTGGAATACGCTTTTTAATGCACCGCGGTAGTTTTATTTTATGTTGTCACACGGATTTGCTACGTCCTACGGACTCCGCAGAGGTTGTGTTGGGGGGCACTTTGAAAGTGAAGTTCGTGCATTCAAAAGTGGGCCCCTTAGGGAGTGAGTTGCCATGAAAAATACGGGAAGGAAGACAGGGGCTGCGAAAAACGCTCGTAGGCCGGAACATAGTTTCCTTGCCGGCCTACGCGCGTAGCGACGATATCTAGCAGTTTTCGACAGCCACTGGCTGACTGGTAATGTTTTTCATGCGCGGAAGTACAGTCTTGGGATCACTTTTTAATGCCCGGGCTAGTACTGTTCTAGCTAAAAGATCCTTCGACTACGCTCAGGATGACAATTGCATTTTAGCTCAAGACGCATACGCTGTCACAAACAGCCATTCAGGCTGTTTTTATCAGGTAAAAGGTAAACTTCCTTCGGAAGTTTGCTTCTTGCGCATACGCTGTCACAAACAACCATTCAGGTTGTTTTTATCATTGACAAAAAAGGGAAATCTGTTAAAATAAAAGTATAAATGACAAAATTTAAAAATCTGTCATTTTGAAAATTGAATTAAGAATATTGCGAGGTTGTGATGAAATACGCATTCTTGTTTCCGGGTCAGGGAGCTCAGGTACCCGGCATGATTAAAGACGTTTGTGAAGCTTTCCCAGAAAGCCGAAAAGTAATTGATGACATTTCTGCCATTACAGGTGTTGATATGCCAAAACTTTTGTGGGAAACAGAACAGGCAGAACTTAGCAGAAGTGACAACAGTCAGCTCGCAATTACTGCAGCCTCTATTGCCGTAATGAAAGCCCTTGAAACAAAAGGTATTACACCTTCTGCAGCCATGGGATTCAGTCTTGGTGAATTCCCAGCTCTTTATGCCAGCGGAGTTCTTTCTTTTGAAGACGTAATCAAGGTAGTTCAGGTTCGCGGAAAAATCATGCAGGAAGTTTGTGAAAAAATCGCAGCCGCCAATGCTGGTCACGCTCCTGGAATGACAGCCGTTCTTGGTCTTCCACCAGAGAAAGTAATTGAAATTACAAGCGGAATTGAAAACGCTTACGCTGCAAATATGAACTCAAGTGTTCAGACTGTAGTAAGTGGAACATTTGACGCCCTTGAAAAAGTTGAAGCCGCTGCAAAAGAAGCAGGTGCCCGCCGTGCTCTCCGCCTTGCAGTTGCAGGTCCTTTCCACAGCCCTCTTATGCAGGAAGCCGCCGACAATTTTGAAAAAGCCATTGCTGATGTTACATTCAACGATCCAAAAATCACACTTTTCTCAAATGTAACTGGTAAACAGGCAACAAGCGGGGAAGAAATCAAAAAAGACGCTGTTCTTCATCTTACAAATCCGGTTCGCTGGACAGACGAAGAAGCAGTTCTTGCAAAACTTATGGACGAAAGTGGCGAAGAATGGTCACTTCTGGAACCAGGTGTTGGATCAGTTCTTGCAGGACTTTGGGGAAAAACACCATACGCAGAAACAAGAAAATGTGCTTCTGTAAACAACGTTGACACAATCAACGGTGTTAACGCATAAATCAGACTGTCATTCCGAAAAATAGGGGTAAAAAAATGGCTTTGTTGGAAAATAAAAAAGCACTGGTTACTGGTTCAAGCCGTGGTATTGGTCGTGCTATCGTAGAAAAATATTTGAATGAAGGCGCTGAAGTTTGGGGCCTTTGTTCAAAACCTAGCAGTGCTAAGGCTGAACTGGAAGCTTTGGCTGAATCAAAAGGAACTAAATTTCACGAAATCTGTGCAAACGTAGGTGATGCTGCTCAGCTTACAGAAGTTATTACTGCTGCTGTAACAGAAGCCGGTTCATTTGACATTCTGGTAAATAATGCCGGTATTACCCGAGACGGTCTTTCTTTCCGCATGAAAATGGAAGACTGGCAGGATGTTTTGAATGTAAATCTTACAGGTTCTTTTGTAATTACTCAGATTGTTTCTAACGCAATGCTCAGAGCAAAACGCGGTGGATCAATCATCAACATGAGTTCAATTGTTGGTGTTCACGGACAGGGTGGCCAGGTAAACTACGCTGCATCTAAAGGTGGATTGATTGCCTACAGTAAATCACTGGCAAAAGAAGTTGGAAGCCGTGGAATCCGCGTAAACTGTATTGCACCAGGTTTCATTGAAACTGACATGACAGCAGTTCTTAAAGAAGATCTGGTAAAATCAATGATTGATTCTGTTCCACTTAAACGTGGCGGAAAACCAGAAGACATTGCCAACGCCGCTCTGTTCTTGGGTAGTGACATGTCAACATACGTTACTGGTCAGGTACTTGGCGTAGACGGTGGTATGGGCTGCTAAAAAACGCGAGCTGGCGCAGTAATATTTCCACTCATTGGTAGAAATATTGATTGTCTGGCTCTCACACGGATTTGTTCGCTCCTACGGAGCTCACGGGATTTAGGGAAGAATAGTTATCCATAATAATCCAGCGAAGTCCGTAGGACGTAGCCAATCCGTGTGACAAATAAAAGAGATGCTGAATCAAGTTCAGCATGACACATAAATAAAACAGTATTTAATTTTGGAGAAATAAAATGGAAAAAAGACGTGTAGTAATCACAGGTATGGGAGCTATTACTCCTCTTGGAAACAGTGTTGATGAATTTTGGGCTGGAATTAAAGCTGCAAAAAGCGGAATTGGTCCAATCACACAGTTTGATGCTTCTATCAACAAGGTTCACTATGCTGCTGAAGTAAAAAACTTCAACCCAGGTGATTATATGGATTCAAAAGATGCACGTAAAATGGCACGCTTCACACAGTTTGGTGTAGCTGCTGCTAAAATGTGTCTTGAAGATTCAGGCCTTATGGGAAATGCCGAAGTTCTTGATGAAACTGGTATTATCCTTGGTGTAGGAATTGGTGGTCTTGAAGTAACAGAATCTTCAGTTCTTGGTATGCAGAAAATGGGATTCACAAAAACAAACCCAATGGCTATTCCTGAACTTATTCCTAACGAAGTAGGTGGAAACATTGCCATTAACTTTGGTCTTCACGGACCAGTTCAGTCAATTGCAACAGCCTGTTCTTCTGGTACAGATGCTCTTGGTGTTGCTTTCGATATGGTTCGCTCTGGCCGTCTTGATACATGTTTGACTGGTGGTGCAGAAGCTACTATCTGTCAGTTCGGTATTGTTTCATTCGAAGTACTTCACGCTCTTTCTACAGGATTCGATGAAGATCCAACAAAAGCCAGCCGTCCTTTCGATAAAAACCGCAATGGTTTCGTAATGGGTGAAGGTTCTGGTATGTTGATGTTCGAAGAATATGAACACGCTAAAGCTCGTGGTGCAAAAATCTACGCTGAAGTTGCTGGTTACGGTGCTTCTTGTGATGGTTACCACCTTACAGCTCCAAATCCTGATGGAATCACAGGTTCAAAATGTATGACACGTGCTCTTAAAGATGCAGGAATGGATCCTTCAGAAATCACATACTACAACGCCCACGGAACTTCTACACACAAAAACGATTCAGCAGAAACTCAGATGCTTAAAATCGCTTTTGGTGAAGAAAACGCACGCAAACTTAAGATCTCTTCAACAAAATCAATGCACGGACACTGTCTTGGTGCTACAGGTGCTATTGAAGCCATGGTTTGTGCAAAAGCAATTCAGGACAGCTTTATTCCATGTACAAAAAACCTGGACGAAGTTGATGTTGAAGGCGGATGTGATCTGAACTACGTTCCAAATGTAGGACTTAATGAACCAGTTGAAGCTGCAATGTCTGCAACATTCGGTTTTGGTGGACACAACGGTGCTATTATTCTTAAGAAGGTAAAATAATATGTCTTTGACAACTGATATTAAATCACTTCTTCCACATCGAGAACCATTTTTGTTCGTTGATGAAATTGTAAGTGCTGATGAAAAAGGCTGTGTTTGTGAACATACATTTACAGAAAACGAATTCTTTTTCAAAGGACACTTTCCAGAATACCCTGTAGTTCCTGGAGTTATCCTTTGTGAAACAATGGCACAGGCCGGTGGAGCTGCTCTCCGCTACCTGAACATTGTTCCTGCCGACGGACTTTTCTTCTTTGCCACACTGGACAAAGTTAAGTTCCGAAATCAGGTAAGACCAGGGGACAAATGCCGCATGGAAATTGAATTCCTTCGCAACAGCCCAAAAATGATTAAACAGGCCGGAAAAATCTACGTAGGCGAAACTCTTTGTGCAGAAGCCGAGTGGATGTGCCTCGTAGGATCCGCCAACTAAAACATTTTATCTTACATATCTGTGCTGCCTTCTACTTCATCAAGGAGGGCAGTGTAGAGTGTAAGCATATCTTTATTTGATCTTCGAAGTGATGCAGCAATTCGTCGGGAGATGCGGTACATAACGTGGTATCCCAAAAGCGGTTCTGCATCACAAACGTTTTTAAAGGCTTCACCGTCCAGTCGAAGAGCCTTGCAGTTAGTAAGGGCAAAAACGGAAGCCGATCTTGTATCCTTATCTACCAGAGCAACTTCACCAAAAAAAACATTCTGTTCAGCGTTCAGATTTACTACGGCAAACTGTTCATTGCCAGGTGTGTTTCTTTTTACCTGAACTGTTCCTTCATAAAGGATGTAAAGTGAATCACCAAGATCACCTTCCCTAATGATAGCATCTCCGGCGGAATAAGTCTGAGGTTCAAGAAGAACTGCCACTTTCTGAAGGATGTTTTTCTGGCTCTCGTCGTTTATGTCAAAATCCGAAAAGATTTCCAGTTTCGAGATTCTTTCAATGAGTTCCGGTGTGTATTCCATTAGATTTCTCCTTCTTCAGTTTTGTCGGTACTTCGCTGTATGAAGATTGCCTTAGAATTGTCCGGAATAATGTAGTCGTCTGCCGGTGCAAAATTAGGCAGGTTACTTTTAAGTGTTTTTACCTTTTTAAGGTTTGCAACGATTTTTTCCATGTTAGGATTTTTCTGAGCCTCGTTCAAAGCTTCACGACGCCGCTGGTAAAAGTTTCCTGTGTTTTCAAGAAGCCCAATAAGAATGTCTGTTGTTTTTAATGACTCCCTGAATTCGCTGTAAGGATGCCCGATAAATTTTTCTGGAATTGACTGGAGCTTGATTCCGGCTTCTGCTTCTTCGCTGATAAGAGCTCTTAAAATATGGCTCATTCCTTTTCCGCTGGAAGCCTGCACCAGAAGGTTCTGTTCGTAATCGGAAGAAAGAATGATTTCGTCACAGTGGGCCAGCGAAAGGTGTTTTTCGAATTTTGAATCAATAATTTCTGCAACACAGTAGATTTTTGGATTAAGGTTTTTGATTGTAATGGCACCAAGAACAGTGCGGGAATCAATTTCCAGAAGGGAATAATTGTCGGAAGAATCTGCAAGGATAAGTGCTCTTTCGGCGGATTTAATCTGAGCCCTGCTAAGAGTGTCTTCGTCGGTAAAATCACCGTGAAGGAAGTTTATGGCCTTAAAACGGTCATCAGACTTAATTTTATCAATGGCCAGCTGTGAGGCGGTGTTCAGAAGTACAATTTTTTCGGCAGGAATTTCAGGGTTTGCATAAAGGATTCCTTCAAGAATCTTTTCAAAGTTGTTTTTATATCCGCAGATGATAAAGTGGTTTTTCATTTTTTGCATTTTCAAAAGTCCTCTGTCTTTTTTCTGTTGTCTGTCAAAAAGAAATGATGCGAATTTACCGGAAAGTGCACCGAAGATGGCAACACCTGCTACCAGCAGAATAATAGCCGCAATCCGGCCAGGTATGGTAGAAGGATAAATATCACCGTATCCAACCGTGGTCATGGTAACAAGGGTGTACCATACTGCATCAAAAATCGTGTTGAGTCCGTCATTTGTTGCCCTTTCCACATTGAAGATAAAGAGCATGACGATGGTCATTACAAGTGCAATAATAATTCCCAGAAGAGTGGAGGAGTTGGTAAAGAATTCCTTCAGCCGGGATCTCATTGTCCGCTTTGTTCTCAGGCGGTCATCTTTTTTATTTTTCATTTGCTTCAAGTATAATTTGAATAAGGATTATTTTAAAGTGTATCTCTACATTACATTTACGTGCGATCCCGACTCGGTTTTTGTAAGGCGGATCTGGCTCTTGATTTCTTCCTGGAAAGCCTCCACGTGGGAGATAATTCCCACAGTTTTGTTTTCCTTAAGGTTATTCAAGATTGGCATAACTTTTCGTCTTGTTTCCACATCCAGAGTTCCAAATCCTTCATCAATGAAGATTGAATCAAGATTGTAAGGAACGGAATCGGTAATGGCCAGCGCAAGGCTAAGGGAAGCCTGGAAACGTTCGCCGCCGGAAAGAGTTTTGATCTGACGTTTTTCGCCGTTGTGTGCATCAGTTACCCAAAGATCCAGAGAGTTGTCTGAGTTGGCACGTCCGTAAGAATTGTCGGTGTTCTGCTGCAATGTATAGCGGCCGTTGGAAAAATCCTGAAGACGCTGACTTGCAAATTTAACAATGGTGCTGTAATAAGAGGCCAGTGCCCAGGATTCAAGTGTGTTTCCGTAACAGAACTTAGAATTAAGGTATTCGTAAAGCCTGTATTCGTTCCGCAATTTTTCAAGGCGTTTTTCAATGTCGCTAAGCTGTCTGATTTTAGAATTAAGCTGGCCTAAGAAAAGGTTTGTTTCATCCTGTTCTGATGCCAGGTCCTTGTATTTTGCAGAAAGTTCTTCCTTCTGTGAGAAAAGTGCAAGTCTTTCTTTTTCAAGACTTTCCGATGAAGCTTCTTCAGAAATGCCTTCCAGAGTTGTTTTACATGCCAGAAGAATGTCCCTGTGCTTCTGGATTTTTTCTTCAAAATCTTTCATGAGGGCAGGATCCATTTCCATTTTTAAGAATGTTTCTTCATTTTCAATGCCCTGCTGTGAAAGTTTTTCTTCAAATGCAGCTGATGCAAGGGTTTCGGCTTTTTCTGCCTCTTCCAGGTTTGTTTTTGAGCCATTGAGTTTTTCCCCGGCTGCGGCAAACTCTTTTTCTGCCGTTTCAACAAGTTTTGAAATGTCAGATTTTTCACTTTCGGCAGCTTCAAGTTCCGTTTCAAGGCTTTTTGCCAGGGCGGAAAGTTTTTCGGAAGTTTCTGGATTCTGTCCAAGTTCCTTTCGATATGCTTCAAGGGAGCCTTCAGTTTGTGCAATTTCACTTTTTACGGAAGAAAGCTCCTGGCTGTAATCTTCAAGGTCTTTTTCGGTATTTACGCTCTGGATTTTTGCATCCTGAAGCACCTTGTACAGTCCTGCAGTTTTTTCTATGTCATCACCAATAACAGAAAGATTCTTTTTAATTTCTTCTGTGGAACGTTTTTCTTTAATTGCATCAAGGCTTTCCTGATTGCTCTTTAAGGTTCCTTTATGCTGAGATAATTCCTGAACAGTGCTTTCTTTTTCTTCACCAAGTTCCAGAAGTTCCTTGTTTAATGCCTGAATGATTTCCGTGTAATTTATACTGTGATTGCACACTGCAGGATGAGGATGATCTATGGATCCGCACACCGGGCAAGGAATGTTTTCCTTCAAGGTTGATGCAATTTCTGCGGCCTTTTCCATAAGTCCCTGAAGTTCCTGACGTTTTGTGTTTTCTTCCCGAAGACCTTTCTTTTCTTCAATTTCTTTTTCAAGAAGATTAAGCTTTTCTTCCAGTTCAAAAATGATTTTTTCGTCGGTTTTAATGGAAGTGATGAGTTTTTCCCGTTTTTCAGCGTCGGTAAAAGAGCGTTCTTCTTCCTGTTTTTTTGACTGAAGTTCTGCGTCTATTTTTAAAAGACGGCTTTCCTCTTGGCCAAAGGAGCTGCCTTCAGGAATGCATTTTTTGATTTCCAGAAGTTTTTCTTCTGCTTTAGAAATCTTTTCATCAATAAGGGCTTTCTTTTCTGAAAGACTTTTTTGGGTTTCCAAAATCTTTTCGTACTCCAGGGCTCTTTCCGCTTTTTTCTTTACGTCCTTGATTTCACCTGAAAGAGTTATAATCTTTTCTTCAAGTTCCGGAAGCCTTGTTTTTTTGCTGTCCGCTTCAGTCTTTTTTTCAAGAGCAGTTTCCATTTCTTTCAGGGCTTTTTCGTTCTCAGAAACCCGTTTTTCAAGAAGACTGATGGCATTTTTTTTGTTACGATAAGCTTCTCCTGCTTCAAAAGCCTTTTTACCAAGTTCCACCTGTTCTGCCATGGAAGCAATTTCGTTTTCCCGGCTAAGTTCATTTTCCTGAATGGCAAGGGTTTCCTCTTTTTTAAGGGCTTCTTTTTTACGTCCCTCAAGAGTGGCAAGTTCTGCAGCCAGCTTTTGAATGGAAGCATTTCCCTTGTCCTGAAATTCCTTCAGTTCGGTACTTTTCTTTTCTGATTCAAGTTTTTCTTTTTCCAGCTCTTCAAAGGATTTCCCGCCTGAAATGCTTGAAAACTGGGTGTCCAGAATATCAATTTCCTTTCTGCGGTCCTTTGTTTCACATTTAATTCGTTCTGTAATGGCGGTAAATTTTTGTACATTAAAAATCTTTTTAAGGATTTCTGCTTTTTCAGTTGATGAGGAATCAATAAATTTTTCAAACTGACCTTGTGGCAGAAGCACAATCTGAGAAAAGTCATCGATACTGTATTTTAGGATTTCAATAATCTTTTTATTTGCCTCAGTTGCTTTGTCGGCAATTACTACAGGATCTTTTCCTTTTTCAATTTTTTCCAGAAGGATAACCTGAGTTTTAGGTTTTGAATGTTTTTCAAGGTAGCGCACAATGCGGTAGTCAGTGGATCCAACTCCGAAAGTGAAATCAACATAAACGTCCTCATTTTCGCCCCGGTATTTTGATGCAATTACATCGGTGTTCAGTTCTCCTCGGATGCCGCTGATTTTTCCGTAAAGTGCGTAGGTAATGCAGTCAAAGATAAAGGTTTTTCCCGATCCGGTGTCGCCGGTAATAAGAAAAAGACGGTCCAGTTTTGTAAAATCAATGTCTTCGCTTAAGAAAGGTCCGATGTTGCGGATTTTTATCTGTTTTGGCAGCATTAGTCTTCTCCTGTAAGTTCAAAATCGTCGGTTTCAGGATTGTCAATTTCACCGGCTAGAGTGATGAAAAGTTCCTTTGCCTTCTGGTGAAGTTCCGGGTCGGAGATTGAATCACCAAAATTTTCTTTGAAAAAGGCGTCAAAATAAAGGGATGGATCATTGAAGGTGGATTGCCGGCTTTCTATGGCTTCAAGGGTTTCATCCCGCCTTGACTGGGAAGATTTTGGCCGGAAGGAAAGTGCCAGGGGAAAGATCTTTTTCAATTTTGTAATGGCATTTGGTTCCAGCACTTCGTCGGTGTAAATAAATTCAAGGTAATTGTCTTTGTGCAGGTTGATGAATGATTCGTCGCTGGAAAGATATTCAGAAATTTTACCTTCAAGGCGTTCCACTTTGTGAGGTAAATCAACGGCCACCTTGCTGATGACAGGTTCTTTTCCTTTTTCAAGAGTAAGGTCCAGGAAAAATGTTTCATTGGAACTGTCAAAATAGTAGGGCAGTGGAGAGCCTGAATACCAGACGCGGCCAGTTTTTCCACATTTCTGCAGTTTGTGGATGTGTCCAAGGGCCGTGTAATCAAAAGTGTCAAAAAGTACAGAATCAACTTCGTCAATAGTTCCAACGGAATTGTCATCATAGGCAGATTTAATTGAACCGAAGGTAGTAAGATGGGCCGAAAGAAGGGAAAGTTCATTTCCGTAATTTATTTCGTGGGCTTCTTTTATCTGACGGCAGGCTTCTGCAATCATTTCACCCTGACTGTGTATGCGGCCTTTTTCATCACCTTCAAACTCCACAGGATTTACCTGGCTTAAAAAAGGCAGCTGGTAAACGCAGAGTTTTTCACCATCTTTTTCAAGAACAACCGGTTCTGTTATGGAAGTGGATTCTGCCGAAAGGTGAATGCCGGCCATTTTCAAAAAGTTTTTGTTCAGTCCTACCCGGAGAGAATCGTGGTTTCCTTTAATTATAAAAAGATGAGTTCCCTTGTTGTTCTGGGCAAATTTTACGTAAAAAGAATCCAGAAGATTCATGGCCGCAGAAGATGGATTCGCAGTGTCGTAAATATCCCCTGAAACTACCACTGCATCGTAGGCTCTGCCTGCAGCTTTTTCCCTGGAAAGATAATCTAAAAGCTGGTCCAGAAAAGCAGCCTGGTCCTCCAGAAGTTCGTGTTCATACAAAACTTTTCCAAGGTGCCAGTCGGCGGTGTGAAGAATGCGAAAACTCAAAATGTCCCTCCCAAATATTTTATTCCAGAATGATGATTTCTACGCGGCGGTTTTTTCTGCGGCCTTCTTCCGTTGTGTTCGGTGCTGCAGGTTCTTTGGATCCAACGCCTTTTGTAAACATGCGGTCTTTAGTGCGAACCTTTTGATTAAATAGAAAATCTGCTACGGCGTCGGCCCGTTCTTCCGAAATGATCTGACGGTTTTTTTCGGTGCCACGGTCTGCACAGTGTCCTTTTATAAGAAGGTCGTTTGGAAACTCTTTCAGGATTTCTGCAATCTTTTTTAGCTTGGCCTTTTCGCTGTCCATAAGAATGGCTGAGTCCGGCAGAAACTGAATGTTTTCAAGGCTGATGGAAAGTCCCTTGTCGGTTTGTGTTACGCTTACATCTTCCAGTTCAAGATTGTCTACGGTTTCCTGAATCTTCTGCAAGGTTTCCTGGGTTGATGGAACAAACTCCGTAATCTGTGCTTCCGAATTACCTACCATTATGTAAGAGTTGCCTGCATAGTTCATAATCTCAATGCGGAAATTGTCTGAGTAGTGGTCAATAAATCCTTTTTCATTGTCCCACCAGATAATCTGAGTGCAGTTTCCCTGAGTGTATTTAGGAAGATAAACGTCGTTTACTTTTTTTGCCGGAGATTCATAGTAAAAACTGTAGGATACTGAAATCACCTGAAAAGTGCGGCCATCAATTTCATCATCCCGAAGATATTTGTAATCGGCAATGAAGGGAACAAGATAAGGCTTATCAAGATTGAAGGAGGCCCGTAAATCTTCTGCCTCAGTTCCCCGTCCACTCCAGGTATCTCCAGGTTTTACTGCATCAGTTGGGAAAACCGGAACATTTCGTACAGATGGAAGGAAAGCTGAACTGCCAATTTCCATTTCTCCTGTAGGCCGGCGGATAAAAATGCTTTCCGATTCTTCACCCCAGGTCATGGCTCCAGTCTGATTTGAAACGGAACCTTCCTGATTTACCATATACCTTGCAAGGATGCTGGCACTTCCATCTTCATAAACGTGAGTAACCCTGGCTGAAATGCGGTTCCCTATTACTGCAGAGTGATTGAGCATGCCGTCAAAATATACATCTTCGTAAACTTTAGAAACATAACTGCAGGCGTCATCAAGATTGTGTTTGTAGCGCAGAACAACGCCTTCTGAAAAAAGAGCCGCTGCACAGAAAAGCAGACCGGCAAAAATAAGTTTTTTCTTCATATATACAGTATAACACAAAAGAGGTGTAAAAATTACAAAGAAATGATGGTGAACAGATTTTTGAAAAAAAAACCGGGTTACCTACGGCACACGCTCAACTTCATACCGCTGCTGGATTCCTCCTCTGACGGGGTTTTGAAGCGAGTCGTTGCATAGGACCCGGAATATCGGAAAGATGGGGATTCGAACCCCAGGTGCCTTGTGGGCACGCGCCCCTTCCAAGGGCGTACCTTAAACCGCTCGGACATCTTTCCAAAGATTGTCACCATTATAAAGGTTTTTAGAACAAAAAAAAGTACCTGAAACCAGATACTTTCTATGAGACTAACACGATTCGAACGTGCGACCTCCACCTCCGCAGGGTGGCGCTCTAATCCAGCTGAGCTATAGTCTCAGAATTTCACCCTATATTAAAAAAGTGGCGAACGGAGAAGACAGGAGTCGAACCTGCTAGGCGCTTGCGCAACCGACAGATTAGCAATCTGTTGCCTTACCGTTCGGCCACTTCTCCAAAGAGACGGAGCGGGAGGGATTCGAACCCCCGTATTCTTGCGAATAAACGGTTTTCAAGACCGCCCCAGTACGACCGCTTTGGTACCGCTCCATTTGGTTTTAATACAATACAAAATATATAAATCTTTGTCAACAGATAAAACGGTGATTTTTACGAATTTGATTTTTTTATAACAATTCTTTATAATCACTATCATTACTTTAGTGTTATTAAAGTTTATAGATTTAATCAATCAAGGAGTCAGTTATGAAAAAACTGAGTACTGTACTTGCTGTAGCTGCTCTTGCTATGGCTCTGACATCTTGTGGCGGAGAGAAAAAAGCCTCAGATGAAATCAAAGTTGGTGGTGTATTCCCTCTTTCTGGTGGAGTAGCCGTATACGGTGTTGAATGTAAAAAAGGTGTTGATCTTGCTATTGAAGAAATCAATGCTGCCGGTGGAATTAACGGTAAAAAACTTGTTCTTGTAAGCGAAGATGATGAAGGAAATCCAGATAAAGCTGTAAACGCCTTCAAAAAACTTACAACAAAGGACGGTGTTAAACTTGTTATTGGTTCTTTGACATCAGGATGTACAAAAGCCTTTACAACTCTTTCACAGGCCAGCAAAGTAATCCAGATGGCTCCAGCTGCTACAGCTCCAGAGATTACAGATGCAGGTAATTACGTATTCCGCGCTTGTTTCATTGACCCATTCCAGGGAACTGTAGGTGGTAAATTTGCTGCTACAGATCTTAAATGCAAAAAAGCTGCTATCATTTATGATATCGGAAACGATTACTCAGTAGGTCTTACAGAAAACTTCGAAGCTTCTTTCAAAGCAAACGGTGGATCAATCGTAGCAAAAGAATCTTACGCAACTGGTGATAAAGACTTCAATGCTCAGCTTACAAAAATCAAAAATGCAAATCCAGATGTAGTTTACCTTCCAGATTATTACGGAACAGTTGCTTTGATTGCAAAACAGCTTCGTGCTCAGGGCATCAATACACCAATCGTTGGTGCTGACGGATGGGACGGACTTACAGAAAACGCCGGTGATGAAGTATTGAACGGTTTCTACTCTAACCACTACGCTGCTGACTCAACAGAACCAGCTGTAGCAAAATTCGTAGGAAACTTCAAAGCAAAATACGGTTCTGCACCAAACTCTTTTGCTGCTCTTGGTTACGACTGTGTATACCTTCTTAAAGACGCTATTCTCAAAGCTGGTACTTCAACAGATGTTGCTGCTATCCGCGATGCAATGGAAAAATCTGACGGAGATTACGTAACTGGTCACCTTACTTTCGACGAAAAACGCAACCCAATCAAATCTGCAGTAATGCTTGAGCTGGTTCGCGATAGCGCCGGAAACCTTACAACAGTTTATAAATCAACTGTTAATCCATAATAAAACAGGCATCTCTTTATGGGATGCCTTTAGAATACAGTTCCGTATATGCGTAGTCGGGGTTCGTGACAGTGGTGCGCTGAGAGTAGGACAATAAGGCCCTTCGGGGAGGCCAGTGGTATGTCCGTTAAGCTCTCAATGGCACTACTGGCACGGTTCCCGGCGAGAGCATATACGCGCTTAAGTTTAATTTGGCATCCCATAAACGGATGCCATTTTTTTTTACTATAGTAGAGTGTTTTTACTTTTTCTGCTACAATGAAGGTTATGAAGAAATCTGCTGTTGTTTTTGTAGAAAATCGGGAATCACTTTTACATTTGTGCTCTTACCTTCAGGAAGCCGACTGGCAGATCCTTTCTTTTGGTGATACTGCCGAATACCTTAAGGCTAATGATATCCCTTACAAAGCAGAACGCAATCTTGATGTTTCATCTTCCAGCATCTCAGATTCATCTGCTTTTATTCAGAAGATTCTGCTTACATCTCATTCGGAATATTCGCGAAATGCCGACACCGACAATAACGTGCGCCTTCTGTGCCTTAACTGCACACCAAAGCTTATGCACACAAAACACGATCCATCGGCATCTTATTACGAAGAATACGTTCCTTTTATTATTTCACTTATCAGAACTGGTGTAATAAATTACAAAAACGTTCTAATCCTTACTGATCCTGCTGATTATAATGAGGCTGTTATTCAGATGCGAACAAACAGCGTTTCCATGGAATTCCGCCAGTATCTTATGGGAAAAGCTCTGAACCTGGTAAGTGCCTACGACGCTGCAGTTTCCTTTTCAATCCTTCGGGCTTCCCCTTATGCTGATCCTTTTTCAAATTATCTTATGATTCCTTACAAAAAGAAAAGAGTACTTCAGCACGGTGCCAATGAACAGCAGTCCAGCGCCCTTTATTCACTTTGCGGCGGGGAAGGTACTGTAAACGGTATAAAACTTCTGCAGGGGAATATTCCAACTTACGCAGTTGTAAGCGATTCTACCTACGCCTGGGAACGGGTTGGAAATCTTTACATGAACCTTAAGACTCAGATGGCCGTGGAAAGCGAAAACCGTGACGGCTATAAATTCAATACACAGATTATGCCTCTTACAGGTACGGTTTTTTGCATCATTGTAAAACACAAGCTTATTGTAGGCGCAGGTATTGCCACCAACAGTGTTGATTCATTTAAAAAGGCACTGAACTACGACACTACCGTAATCAATAATGCTTCCATTGCCTGTTCTGCGGCTGTTGATGCTGATCTTGCAAGGGAAATCATTAAATACGAATTTACCTCGGTAATTGCTCCTGGATTTACAGAAGAAGCCCGAAATATTTTTTCAGAACATCAGGTGGTTCGTCTCCTTCAGGCCAATGGCTTTGAAAAGAAACATTATGATGCCGAAAATATGAACGGTGGTATTCTTGTTCAGAGTGTTGATGACATCATGTTTGAAAAACTGTTCATCTGTACTCAGAAACGACCATCTCAGGAAGAAATGAACCAGCTGGCCTTTGGAATTATCATGGTAATGAATGCACATTCTTATGCTGCAGTTGTTATCAAAGACAATGCCATTACAGGAATTTCTTCTGGCTTTGGTTCCCGAATCAAGACTCTGCAGAACGTTACTTACGAAGCAAAGCAGACAATGAAAAAGCACCGGGACGAAAACAATGGCGACGAAAAACTGGGGGATGTTCTGGTATGTGATTCTGCCATTCCTCTTTGTGATTCTGTGAAAGAGCTTATTGATGGGGGCGTTAAAGCCATTATGCAGACCGGTGGTTTGCTGGAAGATAAAGAATTAATAGACTATTGTGATGAAAAAGGTGTTTCCATGATTTATACGGGACGCACTCATTATCATTATTAATAAATAAAAAGGAACGAAAGATGATTTTTAATCTGGGTTTGTATCTTGAGCAGTTCTTTGGACCTGCACGATTGTTGACTTCTTATACTGTACTTATTTGCATCGGACTGTATTTCGGCTTTTTTGCAAGCCTTCTGATCATTCCAAAATTCTACAATCATCTGCCACATGACCGGGGACGTGAATTTACTATCAATGCTGAAGCTGCTAAAGGAAAGCCTACCGGGGCAGGAAGCGTTTTCATCACTATTTTTGCTGTAATCAGTCTTCTGATTGTGCCTATGAATCTTACACGGGGCCTTATTATTCTTCTTACCTGGCTTACAATGCTTACAGGTTACCTTGATGACCGCTCCGTAACCAGCTGGGGAGAATATCTTAAAGGTGCTCTGGACCTGATTATCAGCGTGGCCACTTCTTTGATTCTTTACTATGGGCTCAGCTCACTGGATCCTGATGGTGTTGTTCGTTTCTGGTTCCCATTTGTAAGCGGCACAGTTTCGGTTCATCCTGTAGTTTATATCGTAATCTGTACAATTATGCTGTGGGCTTCCATCAATACAACAAACTGTACTGACGGTGTAGACGGACTTTCATCAACACTGGTTCTTATCGGACTTTTTACACTGGGTGGACTTTTCTACTTTGTTCTTGGACACACAGACATTGCAACATATCTTTTGATTCCACATTTTATTGATGGTGCTCCATGGGGACTTATGTGCTTTACCATGGCCGGCGTTGTAATGGGTTATCTCTGGCACAATGCTTTCCCAAGCAAATGTCTTATGGGAGATGCAGGTTCACGGGCTTTGGGATACTTTATTGGGGTAGGCGTTATGATAAGCGGAAACCCATTCCTTATTCTTGCAACAAGCTCCATCATTATGGTAAACGGCGGTATGGGACTTTTGAAGGTATTCCTTCTTCGATTCTTTAAGATTAAGATTTTTGAAAATATCCGTTTCCCTTTGCACGACCATTTCCGAAAAAATCATGACTGGTCGCCAACTCAGGTTCTTTTGAAATTCGTTATGCTTCAGCTTTTGATTACATCAGCTTTGGTAGGAATTTTCTTTAAAGTCCGCTAATAGTAAAAACCACCGGTTATTTCTGATTTTCGTAGATTTTTTTTATTTCATGGGTGTAAGCTCCGTCTGGTCCGTAAGTGATTAATGGCGGGGCTATTTTTATGCGTGAACGGGCACCTTTTACGGCTTCAATGAGCACCATGGAAGGTTCTTTGTCTATGGAAGGGTACACCAGCCGCATGTTTTTAGGTTCCAGCTTGTGTTTCTGCAGAGTAGAAAAAATCTCTGCCAGGCGGAAAGGTTTGTGAATCATGTAAAGGCGGCCTTTCGAATGAAGAAGGCCTGAAGCAGCTGAAACCACGTCCTCCAAAGTACAGAGAATTTCGTGGCGGGCAATGGTTTTGCAGTCGTTGGCGTTACCTTTTCCGGCGTCGTCAATCATGTATGGAGGATTTACAGTTACCACATCAAAGGAGTTTTTCTCAAAGTGAAGAAAGGCATTTTTAAGATCTTCATTTATTACGCTGATTTTATCTTCCAGACTGTTTAATTCAATGCTTTCCTTTGCAAAATCAAAAATCACCTTTTGAACTTCCATGCAGTGAAGTTCTAGGGAAGGTTCTTTTGCGTGAAGAAGAAGGGGAATAATGGCATTTCCTGTGCAAAGATCCATGACTTTTTCATCAGGCTGAACCTTTGCGTAATCTGCAAGAAGTACCGCATCAATACCGAAACAGAAAAAATCCTGATCCTGTACAATGCGGTAATTTTTTGCGTGAAGAGTTTGAATCTGCTTCATGGTGATCCTTTTGCTGATGAAACTGTGTGGCGGAAAACTAGAGTTTTGCCAGTGCTTCGTCGGCTGCATCCCTAAGGGCTTTTGCAAGGTCACGGTCGGCAAGGGATTCTGTCATTTCTTTCATGTCGTTAAGAACTTTTTTTGTAAGTTCATCACCTGTAAGCCCTGCAACTGCTTTTTCCATAACGGCAGGATCCACATCGTTTCCAAGAGCCCCTGATTTTACAAGACCCTGCATGGTTTTAAGAAGACCAGGACTTCCGCTCATTTTTGCAACTAGATAGTCCATAAGAAGACGGGTTCGGCTGCTCATGAAAACCTTTTTTTCTTCCGGTGAAAGGAAGTCTGAAAGGGAACGGAGTTTTGTGAAAAGATCGATTTCTGAATGGAAACGTTCGGCCTTATCTTTGTCTTCCAGCATTTTGATGATTTTTGGAATAAAGTTCTTTGCATCTTTGAAGGCCCGTGCGGCTTCAAGGTTTTTCTGGATATCATCAAATTCGTCAAATTTTGGATCTGAGAATTCCGGCATTCCAGGATTATAATCTTCGAAGGCCTGGAAAGGATCGCTCATTTCCGGTTCTGAAAACTCAGGTTCCTGGAACATATTGCTGCCTTTTACGCTGCGGTCTACAGGACTTGCAAGAATTGACTCTGGTGTGGCGTTAAAGTCGTTTCCGTCGCCAAATGGATCGCTGAAGGTAACCTCGTCCCCAAGTCCTCTTCGGCTGCCATTTCCAGCGGATTCCATGCTTTCTTTAACATCAGGTTCAGCTTCTGGTGCAGTAAAGGACTGTTCAATTGGAGAATGTTTGTTCAGCTGTTCAGAAAAATCATCTGCTTCATCGGTTTTATCTGCTTTTTTCTGTTCCTGAAGCTTTTCGAGCGCATCAAGCATTTTTTCCTGGGCTTCTGCCACGCTTTTTGCAATTTCCTCTGCACGCTCAGCAGCTTCTTTTACGGAATCTGCAATCTGTGGAGATTGGATTGTAGCAGGGGAGTCTGGTTCAAATGTGAGAGGAGCATTTTCTACTTTAAGAGGAGGTTCTTCTTCCTCTTCTTCAGGTTCATCTTCCAGTTCATCAATATCAATGTCTTCAAGATCGTCTACGGTAAAATCACTATTTTCAATAGGCACTTCGTGATCCGCAAGGGCATTTACACTTTCGGCCACTTCTTCAAAAGATGCATCTTCGCTTTTCTTAAGTTCATCAAGATTTGCGTCCTCTTCATCTTCAATGGTTTTTCCTGTCATGGCACCAAAGTCGAATTCCTCATCTTCAATCAGTTCCAGAAGATCACTTTCTTCCTCTTCTTCCACAACAGGTTTTTCAACTGTCTGAGAAACTTCAGGTTCAATGTCTTCAAGGTAGCGGAGGGCTTTTTTTGCAGCCACGTTTTCTTCTGCTGTGGCCACTGCTTCCCAGAAAGTACAGATGGCCATGCGGTAATTTTTCTGGGCTACGTAAATGTCACCTTTAAGATTGTAAGCGGCGGCATTGTTGTTTCTGCGGTTTGAATATTCGTAAACCAGTTTGAATGCTTCTTCGTAGCTTTCGTTCTGGAAATAACGGCGGGCACCATCAAGATAATGATGAGCGTAGTCCGGGAATTTCTTTCCGATTTCATCAAAACATTCTGCTACACGGCCTGTATCACCAAGGCAGATGGCGTACTGGGCCCGAAGATCCAGCACTTCAACATCATTAGGATTTGCTTCGTGCATTTCCTGAATAATCTGGTAGGCCAGACCAAGGTTCTTGGCGGTAAGCAGAATGTGGGCGTACTGTTTTTTAAGGTCAGTCTGGGCATCAGGTTTTTCTGCGGCTTCTTTAAGGTATTCTGCTGCCTTTACAGCATTTCCGTTTTTTTCACAGGCTTCGGCAAGTCCCGAAAGAATGATCAAATCGTTTGGTTTTACGTTGTGGGCTTTTGTGAAGGCTTTCTCTGCATTTTCCCAGTCGAACTGTTTTAAGTAAATGCGGCCAAGGAGAGACTGAAGTTCAGCATCTCGAGGGTAGATGGCGCAGGCTTTTTTTACGTTGGCAGAAGCCTGAATGGTTTTTTTACAGCTTATGAGAAGTGATGCGTAATCTTTTACTGCGTCTGTCCAGCCCGGTTTTGATTTAAGGGCCAGTTCGTAACAGCGGCCGGCACTTGTATAATCTTTAAGGCCTTCATAAGTATGGGCCAGGTTGTACTGGATAATAGGATGGTTTGGATCAATCTGAAGACCCCGGCGGAAGGTTGCTTCGGCCTTTATATATTCTTTTAGGCTTGTGTAGATTACGCCCAGGTGATTGTATGCCAGAACATCGTTTGGATTTTCGGTAATAACGTTTTCAAAGCAGTCAATGGCATCTTCCAGATTTCCCATGTCCTTGTAAGTAAAGCCCAGGGTATAGTTGATGACAGCGGTTTTTTCATCTTCATCAAGGGCCTTTGTAAGTATGTCGATGGATTTTTCGTACTGTTTAAGGCGTCGGTAAATGGCACCCAGTGAGTTCATGGACATTACGTCGTGAGAATTGAAGGTAAGGAGGTTTTCGTAATAAGGAATGGCCTTTTCATCTTCCCCGGATTTTACATAGATATCGGCAAGAGCGCGGAGAATTTCCATGTTGTTAGGATCTTTTTTAAGCTCCCCTTTGTAAAGACGGGCCGCCAGAGCAAAATCTCGGGCAATGGCTGCGGTTTTGGCACGTTCAATAATCATGTTATCCATTATTTTTTACTCCTAGGGCGGGCAAATACTTCTTTCGAAAGATTTCCCGTTACGCTTTTGTCATATTTGGACCAGGATGCTACGGCAAAATAGTAAATTGTTCCGTTATCAAGTCCTGTCAGTGTGAAGCTGGTTGTATTTCCTACATTTACAGGGGAGTTTCCTTCAAGTGCTACACGACCAAGATATTCTCCGCTGCGGTTTCCATAATAAAGATAATATCCTCCGGTGGTTTCATCAACAGATGCATTCCATGAAATTGTAACACATTTGTCACCGGCCACTGCATTGATGGAAAATGGTGGAAGTGGTTCAGGAAGTTCAGTGTAATCAAGTGTAATCTGTGTAAGGTTTGGTGTGGAATTGCCGTTTCCGTCCGGGAAAAGATTTCCTGCTACCTGGAAATAAAGTCCTGTAATGCCGGAAAGTTCTTCTCCGCTTTCAACAATTTTCCATTCCGGATAGTCGGCTGTCCAGTTGTAGAAATTTTCTCCTGAGCGCACGTAAAGTTCTACGGCAGTTTCGCCAGGTACGTTCATTTCGGCTGTAATGGAGTTCAGTGTGCAGCCTTTTGAAATGCGGATAGGCTTTGTTTCAAAATGTCCACCGGTGCGAACATATTTCATGTGATCAAGGGAACCTGCCATTTCTGCAGACTGGTATTTTCCGGCGGTGTAAGGGCGGCGCATGATTCTGAAGTCGTCGATTTTTCCTGTGTAATCAGGAACCAGGTCGAATTCTGCGGCAACTCCAAGAATAGGATGAGAAATGTCCCCTTCTTCGTGGCCTGTTGATGTAATGTATTTTATGTCTTCTACAAGGCCGTTTACCAGATATTCAAGGATGCCTGTTTCAGAATCAAAACTGATTACATGGCAGCTCCAGGTTTTTGGAATGATGGTTGTGGTGCCTTTTAGTTTAAGGTCTGATGTGCCCTCGTAAAAAAGATCAAAAATGTTGGAAAGTGACCATTCAAGTTTTCCGCTGTTGAAAGTTGCTCCAATCTGCTGGAAAAGGATGCGGTTGTCTACGTTTCTTGAAGAATGCCACTGGAAAATAGTTTCGCCGTTTTCTACCAGTGAAGGATTAAGCCAGAATTCAATTGAAAAAGAACCTGTAAGTCCTTCTGATCCAAACAAAGTGTAGTCATATCCTTTTAATGTGATGCCGCCTTTTGTTCGGGAAAGACCGCAGGTTTTACCAAGAGTTGTGTCGGCTACGGAAGCAAGACTGTTCTGCACAATGGAATAGTTTCCAAAATCAATAGGATTGGAAGGATTTTCAAAATTTACAATAAGGTCGGTCCAGGAGTCGCTGGTAAATCCGCTTGGTGCAACTTCCAGACTTTCGTATCCGTAACGTCCTTTTGCGGTTGTAAGATTGCTGGTAACATTCAGGTTATCCCATCCTTTTTCACCGCCAATAACATATTCTTTGGCCGAAAGAGAAGTGCCTGCAGCAAAAGCCAGAACTACAAATCCTGTAATTTTTCTGATATAATTTTTCATACAAATGACAGCCAAAACCGTTTTCGACACATTACACGAAACAGCTCTGAAAGCTCCTTTATCAAGCGGAGTATACCTCTGGAGAAATCCCGAGGAAACCGTTATTTATGTAGGGAAGGCTAAAAATCTAAAGAACAGGTTGTCATCCTACTTTTCGGGAAAGAAAGATATTAAGACCCGTCTTTTAATAGCCCACGCCTCATCAATTGAGTACATTACCACTGCAAACGAATACGAAGCTCTTTTGCTGGAAAATAATCTTATCAAAAAGTACAACCCGCGTTACAACATCTGTCTCAAGGACGGAAAGAGTTATCCTGTACTGCGCATTACCAATGAAGATTTTCCCCGCATCTTCAAGACACGTTCTGTTCTTCAGGACGGTTCACAGTATTTTGGACCTTTCCCCGATGCCTACGCTTTGGACACTTTTATTGATGCAATTTTCCGCCTGTATCCTTTGCGCCGTTGCAGAACTTTCAAAACCCGTTCATCACCCTGCCTTTACTACCACATGGGTCAGTGCAAGGCTCCGTGCTGCTCGAAAATTTCAGAAGAGTCCTACAATGAATATGTCGGCGAAATTTCAAGTCTCCTTGAGGAAAATGATGCACAGAAGGGTAGTTCATCAGAAAAGGGAGACAGTGCAATTCAAAAACTCACTGATGAAATGAAGGCCGCCGCAAAGGAACTGAACTTTGAAAAGGCAGCCCGTCTTCGTGATGGAATCAAGGCACTTATGGTTATGAAAAATCAGAATGTAGTTGAAACCTTTGATTCCACCGACTGCGATTACATTGCTCATTACAGGGAAGGGGAACTAGTAAGCTTTACGGTTCTTAAAATCCGCCACGGAAAACTTTTGGGAAGAAACAATTTCCGGGAAGAAAGCCTTAATGAAGATGACGAACTTCTTTCCGAATTTATGAACGTGTATTACGGTGAAGGAAACGCACTTCCTCCAGTAATCTACGTTCCTACACAAAGCGGAATGGACATTGTTACCCGCTGGGTTCAGGAAGTTTTCCAATGCGACACCCAGATTGTTCTTGTTACTGATGAAATGGAAAGTGCCGGCCGCCATAAAGCTGCCATGAACATGGCTTTTCAGAATGCCCGTGAAGATATTGTTCGCCGTCTTCGGGAAAGGGGAGACAATCCTGCCATGGAAGAACTTAAAAATCTTCTTGAGCTGCCTTCTCTTCCTGTGCGCATTGAAGGTTTTGATATTGCCCATATCGGCGGAAAATTCCCCGTAGCATCCCTCATCAGTTTTTATAATGGAAACCCTGATAAGAAAAATTACCGTTACTTCCGCCTGAAAACCACCGACGGTCTTATTGATGACTTTGCTTCCATGAAAGAAGCTGTTTCCCGCCGTTACACCCGTCTTCTGAATGAACAGAGTGAACTGCCGGATCTTATTCTTATTGATGGTGGTATTGGTCAGGTAAATGCAGTTTATCAGGTGCTCCAGGCCTTAAGTCTAGATATTCCTGTAGCAGGTCTTGCAAAACGGGATGAAGAAATCTGGCTGCCCCACGCTTCAAAACCGGTGTGCCTTCCAAAACGAAGCGATGCACTGCGCCTTCTTCAGCGGGTCCGTGATGAAACCCACCGTTTTGCCACAAGCCGAAACCAGAATCTTCGTACAAAAGAAAATGTTGATTCCATCTTCCTGGAAATATCTGGAATCGGTCCTAAGAAAGCGATTGTACTTCAGAAAAAATATACGACTCTTGAAAATCTTTGCAGCGCAAGTGAAAGCGAAATTGCCCAGACTGTCCATGTGCGTGCAGACGGAGCTTCTTCTATTTTAATGGAAGCAAGGGCTTTGCTTGAAAAACGAAACGCTAAAAAAGAGGAACAGAAGAAAAGTCTTAATGTGGCAGGAACAACAAAGGAAACTGCCGCCTACGCCGGTTACATCAGCGATCTTGCCAGCAGCGCTTTGGACTAAATCAGAAAGTTCTAGTTGTTTCTCATGCAGGTCTGCATAAGCTGTACAAAATAGTAAATCTTTTTGTAGATTTCCACTTCGAACACTTTAAGAGGCTTTTCGCCGAATTTTTCCAGTTCCTTCCAGTTCTGAACGATAACCGGCTTTTTGCTCTGGTGGTCATCAATAAGCTGTTTAATCATTTTGCCGATGGTAATGAGGTTTTTGGTACCTTCAGTAACATATTCTTTGGCACGCTCGTTTGAATCGGAAATAACCCGGTTTATAATATTTTCAGCCCCCGGATCATGGCTCATTTGTGGAAGAAGGTTTTTGATTTTCATACCCATAGTTCCTTCTTCTGCAAGTGCTTCGTCCAGTTCTTCAATCTGTGAAGAAAGTGCCAGAAGGTCCTGGAAGGCCTGTGACATAGGCTGTGCAAGAGAAGTGTCCCACTGTCCGCGGATAAGTACAATGTCGGAATATTCGTGGAGATCTTTTTTTACAAACTGATTAAGGAAGGCCGCAATGTAGTTCAGGCTTTCTGTGTATTCAAAAAGATCCAGTTCCTTTTTCTGGAAAACCGCATTGTTTGCTTCGGTGTAGTTTTTAAGAACCTGAATATCTCCGCCGCCAAAAATCTGGCCGGAAATGTTGCTGGCTTTGGAAGAACGCTGTTCATCTTCCAGTTTATTGATGGCACTGAAAACCTCGCCTTCCAGTTTTTCAAGGTAAGTGTCCACAATGGTTTCAGTGTGTTCAACAATGCGAACTCTGTATTTTGGATCTTTTGAAGCAATCTGAACAATCATTTCAAAGGCGTTGGAAGCCTGAATGCCCTTCATTTTTGAAAGAACCTTTCGCCAGGTATTCTGGTTCAGGGCGGTCATATTCCGTTCCTTGAACATATTGAACAGGTTGTCCCAGTAAAGGTCCCCTGGAATTGAGTAAAGGATGGTAGAAAAATCCTTAAGGTCGTCCAGAATGTAGTCCGCTGTGATTTTTTCAAAAACCGGTGTTGAGTTGAAGTTGTATTCCTGGATTTTTGAAGAGAATTTCTTGAGCATGAAATAATAGTCGAACATGCAGAAATCGTAGAGGGCAGTGTAGGCCTTGAAGGTGCTTTCAATAAGGAATGCTCTCTGGGAATCAAAACCCTGGCTGAAGGTTTCAAAGTCTTCTTCAATCTGTGAACGGATTCTTTCAAGAGGCACTTTCTTTGCCATTTCCTGGATTTTTTCTTCGTTCAGGTGTTCCAGAAGTTCTGTCTGTTTTTCTGAAAGGCTGTAGCTGATGATCTGATGTTTAATAAGATTTTTGTTCTGGATATTTTTGAATGCCATCTGGGTAGGTGCAATGATTTTGTAAACATCATAGAAAAGCTTTGCAAAAGGCGGAAGTATTTCGGAAGAAGAGGTTTTGTAAAAATTGTGATAGCGGGTTTTTGAGAAAACTTTAGCAATGGCTTTAATGCGCTTGCGGTTTTCGGCGTCAGGACCGCTGCCTCCAAAAAGATTACCAAACAGGGTCTGCAAAAAACTCTGTTTCTGAGACTGAACTTTCTTGTCTTTTTCCGGTGTTCCAATATCCATAATCTCCATTATATAGGTAAATTGTTTTTTTTTCAATTTTCCGATATACTTAATCGCTATTATAATTTGTTAAATAAAAGTGAAAATTATATACAAAAAGGAGACTGTATAAATGTTTTTACAGCAGCTGGTAAACGGCCTTTCACTGGGAAGTATTTACGCTCTCATTGCTCTTGGCTATACCATGGTTTACGGAATCGTAAAACTCATCAACTTTGCTCATGGCGATGTTATGATGGTAGGCGCCTATACAGGTTATTTTATTCTTAGAGCCATGAATCCTGGAATTCCAGGCCTTCTTCTAGGCTTTTTAGGTGCCATGCTTTTTTGTGCACTTCTTTCCCTTGTTATTGAAAGATTTGCCTATCGTCCCCTTCGAACCGCTCCTCGCTTGAACTCACTTATTACTGCAATTGCTGTGGAACTTATTCTTCAGAATGTAATGCGCGTTCTTCCTTTTGTTGGACCAAACCCACGTCAGTATCCTACAATGAACAGTGTAAACTTCCAGCTGGGCCCGGTAAGCGTTTCAAACCTTCAGTGCATCGTTATTATTTCTTCAGTTGTTCTTATGGTGCTTCTGAATGTTCTGGTAAATTACACAAAAACCGGAAAAGCCATGCAGGCTGTTAGTTTTGATCTTCAGGCTTCAAGCCTTATGGGAATCAACGTAAACCGAACAATTGCCATCACTTTTGTAATCGGATCAATTCTTGCCGGTGCAGGCGGTGTTCTTTACGCTACAGCTTATCCTCAGGTTGATCCAATGATGGGTTACATGCCTGGATTAAAAGCCTTCGTTGCTGCCGTTCTTGGTGGAATCGGATCAATTCCTGGTGCTATGCTGGGTGGTGTTCTTCTTGGCGTTGCTGAAACTCTTACAAAAGGATTCATCTCTTCTCAGTATGCAGATGCCATTTCCTTCTCAATTCTGATTATCGTTCTCCTGGTAAAACCAACAGGTATCTTCGGTAAAAAACGGGTTGTAAAAGTATAGGTGTAAAGCCTTCGGCTTTACCAGTGAGTTTTCTGCCTCGCAAACCGCGCTCGGCTTAACGAAAACTCAGGAGGTTAATTTGTTAAAACAGACACGAAATATGATTATTCCGGGCGTTGTTGCAGTTCTTGCAGTTGCCCTTCCAACAATCCTTATTCAGGCAGGGCTCATTGGCGCCTATACAGCCCAGATTCTTACACTGTCTGGCGTTTATGCCATTATGGCACTTTCGGTAAACATCATCTGTGGTATTACAGGCCAGCTTTCTTTGGGACAGGCCGGTTTTATGGCCATTGGTGCTTATGCCACAATCATTCTTTCTGCAGATCTTCACATTCCTCTTCCAGTAAGCATTCTTCTGGCCGGACTCATTACTGCCTTCTTTGGCTTCCTTATCGGGTTCCCTACACTGAAACTGGAAGGTGACTATCTTGCCATCGTTACACTTGGTTTTGGTGAAATTATCCGCGTTGTTCTGATCAACCTTAAAAAATGGACAGGGGGACCAAACGGAAAGCAGTTTACCACAATCCTCACATTGAATCCTACAATAGCCTATCTTGTGATTATCGGGGTTCTTACAGCTCTCATCATTCTTGTACAGAATTTTGTCCGTTCTACTTACGGTCGTGCTATTCTTGCCGTTCGTGAAGATGAAATTGCCGCCAACAGTTCGGGGATCTCAGTTTTCAAATACAAGATGATTGGCTTTGTAATTGCTTCCTTTGTTGCAGGTATTGGTGGTGCCCTTTACGCTCCATTTATCGGTTTTGTAAAGCCTGATCAGGCTTCCTTCACAAAAAGTATCGACTTCCTTATTTTCGTAGTACTTGGTGGTATGGGATCAACCTCCGGAAGTGTTCTTGCAGCCTTTGTTCTTACTTACCTGCAGGAAATCCTCCGATTCCTTAAAGATTACCGTCTGCTTTTCTATCCTGTAATCCTTATCATCGTAATGCTTTTCCGACCACAGGGACTTATGGGAAAGAAAGAATTCTCTTTTGTAATAGCATTCGACTGGCTCAAAAATGATTCCATTGCCTGGTTCAAAAGCATTCCGTCGAAGTTAAAAAAATCAAACAAAGAAACTGCTAAGGAGGCTGAATAATGAGCGATAACACAGTATTGAAAGCATCCGATATTTCCATTATTTTTGGCGGACTTTGTGCTGTTAGCGGTTTCTCCTGCGAATTGAAACACGGTGAACTGGTTGGTCTTATTGGTCCAAACGGGGCCGGTAAAACTACAATCTTCAACATGCTTTCGGGAATCTACACTCCTACAAGCGGACAGATCTCCTTTACCGACCGAAAAGACAAGATCTACATTACCAACAAAATGAGTCCTGCTCAGTTGAATAAACTTGGTATTGCACGAACCTTCCAGAATATCCGCCTTTTTGGAAACCTGACTGTTGCCGATAACGTACGCATTGCACTTCACAACCAGCGCATCTGCAATCCTTTTGACGTACTTTTAAGAACTCCACGTTTCCGCCGCAACGAAAAGCTTATGGATCAGAAGGTAAACGAACTTCTTTCAGTTTTGAACATTCAGAATAAAAAAGATGAACTGGCCAAAAACCTTCCTTACGGTGAACAGCGAAAACTGGAAATTGCCCGAGCTCTGGCTTCAAATCCAAGAATCCTGCTTCTGGATGAACCTGCCGCCGGTATGAACCCTCAGGAAACTGAAGAATTGCGAGTAATGATTGAACGCATCCGAAAAGAGTTTGATCTTACTGTACTTCTGATTGAACACGATATGAAATTTGTTATGGGAATCTGTGAACGCATTATGGTTCTGGATTATGGTCACATTATTGCTGAAGGCGGTCCTGAAGATATTAAGAATAATCCTCAGGTAATCAAAGCCTATCTTGGCAACTCATAGGAGATTTCATCATGTTAAAAGTAGAAAATCTTTGCGTAAATTACGGAGCTATTGTTGCTCTTAAAGGTATTTCCTTCAACGTAGAAAAGGGTGAAATCATCACATTGATTGGATCCAACGGGGCCGGAAAAACCACAACGCTTCACGCACTTTCAAATATCATCAAAAAGCAGAGCGGTTCTGTAACATTCAAAGGTGAAGATATTACTTCAATGAGCGCCGATAAGATTGTTACCCGCCATCTGATTCAGGTTCCGGAAGGACGACGCATTTTTTTGAATCTTTCTGTAAAAGAAAACCTGGAACTGGGTGCCTATCTTCGAAAAGACAAGGCCGGTATAAAGCAGGATCAGGAACGGGTTTTTGAATACTTCCCACGTCTTAAAGAACGTCTCCGACAGAATGCCGGTACACTTTCCGGTGGTGAACTTCAGATGCTTGCCATGGGACGTGCTCTTATGGCTCAGCCTGAACTTCTGCTTCTGGATGAACCTTCCATGGGTCTTGCACCTATTTTTGTAGACGAAATTTTTAATATCGTACAGCGTATCAATAATGATGGAACTACAATCCTTCTGGTTGAACAGAATGCTATGAAAGCACTTTCAATTGCAGACCGTGCTTACATTCTTGAAACAGGCGCCATTACAAAAAGCGGCAATGCATCTGACCTTATTTCTGACCCTGCTGTAAAAGCTGCTTATCTTGGCGGCTGATGATTTTTCGGAAAAAGCTTTTTTAGGAGAGAGTTTTGGCTAAAAAGAACGGCAGCATCCTTTATAAATGTACAGAATGCGGATACTCACAGCCCCGATGGCTTGGCCGTTGTCCTGAATGCGGCAACTGGAATACTCTTGAAGAATGTATTATCGACTCCCAGGCGGTTAGTCCGGCAGGGCGGGGTAGTGCAACTGTTGAAAAAATAAAACCGGTTCCTTTGTCTTCAATTCAGGCAAAAGACACTTCCCGCTTTATGACCGGCATTGATGAATTTGACCGTGTTCTTGGAGGCGGTGCTACCAAACGTTCCGCAACCCTTATTGGCGGTGAGCCTGGTATTGGAAAATCCACTCTTCTTCTTCAGACTGCCGCAAGTGTAGCAAAAGGCTTTGGAAAAAACGGAAAGGTTCTTTATGTTAGCGGTGAAGAGTCTGCCAGCCAGATTAAGGAACGGGCCGACCGTCTTGGCCTTGACACCAGCGGCATCCAGCTTTTGTGTACCATGCGCCTTGAAGATGTAAACGACGCTCTGGACGCCATTAATCCTCTTTTTGTAATCATCGATTCTATCCAGACCATTTACTCTGCTTCTATGGGCCTTGTTCCTGGAACCGTAAACCAGCTTAAATACTGTACCAACGAGTTCATTTCCTGGGTAAAGGAAAGAGATGCTGTTCTTATTATGACAGCCCACGTTACCAAAGACGGAACTATTGCAGGTCCAAAGTCTGTGGAACACATGGTAGATACAGTTATTTCTTTCGAACGAAATTCTGAAGATGTAAGATTCCTCCACGCCCAGAAAAACCGTTTTGGTTCTGTTGATGAGCTTGGCATTTTTACCATGAGCGAGAAAGGTCTTTCTCCTGTTATGGATCCGGCAAGCCTTTTTGTAGTTCAGCGGGCCGAAAAACAGCCGGCCGGTGTTGTATGTACAGCTGTGTTTGAAGGAAGCCGGGTTTTCCTTGTAGAGATTCAGGCCCTTACAGTTCCTGCAAAATCTTCCATGAGCCGTGTTTATTCTGAAAAAATTGATTCCGGGCGGGTTTCCCGTGTAGCCGCTGTTCTTGAAAAACGCTGCGGCATCCGTCTTTCCGACCAGGATATCTACATAAATGTTGCAGGTGGTGTTCGTCTTTCTGAAAGCAGTATTGATGCAGCCCTTGCAGCTGCTCTTTATTCAGCCCGTGCCGATGTAGCTGTGTCAGTTGGAACCGCTGTCATTGGTGAACTGTCACTGGCTGGGGAAATTCGACCCGTTTCCAAGCAGAAACAGCGTGTCAAAACGGCCCGAAACCTTGGTTTCCCTCACGTTTATACCCCGGAGCCAGATGCTGAAAGTATTCAGGTAACCAGTATAAAATCCCTGATAAAAGAAATTTTCCGTTAAAATGCCCTTGTCATCCTGAAAATGCCCTTGTCATCCTGAAAACCCCCTTGTCATCCTGAACTTGATTCAGGATCCCCAAAAAAAATTAATTTTTTTTCTCGCTCTCACATACTTGGCACGAAACTTGCTATATATAAAGTGTAACGAAAAGTTACCCAAAGCAGACTGCCTTGGAATGAAACAACAACAATTAAGACCCAGAAGGGCCGGGAGTAAAACATGAACGCTTATTCAATTTTTGATTCACTTTTCGATGACATGATGGGAACAAATCCATCAGTTTACACAGCAAGCTCTCGTACACCTCGTGTAGATGTAACTGCAGATGACAAAGCTTATTATCTTGATATGGAACTTCCAGGATTCTGCGAAGAGAATGTAAATATTGAACTGGACAACAAGGCCCTTACAATTTCTTCCAAGGAATGCAAGGAAGACAAAAAAGAAAAGAATGAAAAGAAGGTTTTCATTAAAGAACGTCGCTGCATGTCCTTCAGCAGAACATTCACCCTTCCAGATGACATTGACGCCGAAAATATTTCAGCAGTTTTCAAAAACGGCATCCTCACTTTGACAATGCCAAAGGTTGAACTGCCAAAACCAAAAAAGATCCTTATTAGCGCAGCATAATCTTTCACTACGCCAACAATAACCTCCTTACCGCACTTCAAGACCAACATTGAAGTGCGGTTTTTTTTGCCTTTTTTAGTCTTGTTGATATACCAGGTCAAAAATATTACAATAAACGTAATACTAATAGTATAAAGCACTTTGCTTTGGTGTTTATCCAAATAATAAATGGACTAAATAAATTTTCAGGGGTTAAATAAAATGTTCAAAAAATGTTTATTTGCATTAAGTTTACTGGCTGGTCTGGTTCTTTCCGGTTGCGCCACTACTGGAGCAAAAGAACCACAGATTACAAATATTGCTAATCAGGCTCCTGTACAGACTTACACTCTGCTGGATTTTTACAACTATGTTCCACCTGTTGAATCAGAAAAAATGACCTGCGTCGGTGTTCTTTCTACTACACCAGGACAGAATGTTACAGCCATGGTAAGCGGTTCTACCCCTGTTGTAAATCCTGCTCCAGTTCCTGCATCACTTGGAAAAACAACAGTTACATCGCTTAGAAGAAAATATTATTACGATGGCCAGATTCGTGAAATCACCTTTGAAATTGTTTACTTTAATATTGAACCAAAATATTATGCAGAACGCTCTGTAATTATGAACAGTGATGTAATTGGTACTGCCTGCGGTGATTCAGCCGGTGTTGTTTTACGTTCAGAAAATCTTGAACCATATCTTCTTTCTGTTTCAAATACAAAACCAAACTACATTGATGGGCACTGGTATTACTATCCTGGAATTATGGATTCAAGTGAAGTTAAATGGCTTGATTTTTACCCACCAGAAGATAGTGCAGAGGAATTAAAAGAACTTTATGATCATGCAACAGAAGTTTATCAGGAAACTTTGGGTCATACTTTCGGATTCCTTTTCCAGAATCTTTATGAAACAACTTTGCCGGTCTATCCATTCCTTCAGGAAGACGGTTCAAGTGTGCTTGGTATTGATTACATGGGCTGTCCTATGCTGCTTTACTTCCAGCCTGGTTTCTATGAATACCTGCAGAATGAATACACTCTGGGCGACAAAATCTATCTTCTGCTGCAGATTGCAGATTTTACAGCTGGACCTGAAGAAGGCACACTGGCCTATGAAGGTTACGTCCGTGATTATTGTCTTGTTTCACCTACAGAAGGTGTTTTCAACAAGTTTACTCTGATTAAAGAATCATACTCAAAATAAGCAGGACCTTAGCCTGAGTAAATAGAATAAACCATTATTGGAGGAAAATGATGAAACTGGCATATTCAGAAATTGAAACAGAACTTTTTCCAAATTTTAAGGGAGGAGAAGGCAATCTCCATGCCAAAATGTTTTTTGACGGCAAAAACCGCATTCTTTACGGCCGACTGGAACCGGATTCTACAATCGGTATGCACTGTCATGAAACAAACAGCGAAATCATTTACATCCTTAGTGGAGATGGAAAATGTATTTGCGATGGCCAGACAGAATATTTTAAGCCAGGTGATGTTCATTACTGTCCTAAAGGTCACGAACACAGTCTGCAGAATAACAGTTCAAAAGACTGCCTTGAATTCTTTGCTGTAGTTCCGGAAGACGATGTTTTTGCCAAAATGAAAACCCGTCGTTCAGTGCGCAAGTACAAAGCAGAACTTCCACCAAAGGCCATGATCGAAAAAGTGATTGAAGCTGGAAGGTGGGCTGCAAGCGGCAGAAATCTTCAGTCTTCTGTAATTGTGGCAGTTACAAACAAAGACATAATTGCAAAACTTACCAAAATAAACGGCGAAATTGCCGAACGTTCCAACGATCAGTTTTATGGTGCTCCAGTAGTTCTGGTTGTTCTTTCAGATAAAAACTGGCGTAACAAAACTTACGACGGCTCTTTGATCCTTGGAAACATGATGCTTGCCGCCAGCGATATGGGCCTTGGTTCCTGCTGGATTCACCGGGCAAAAGAAACCTTCGAACTTCCTGAATGGCAGGACTGGCTTAAATCTCTTGGCATTGAAGGGGAGTGGGAAGGCATTGGTCACCTGGCACTGGGCTGGCCTGATGGTGAAATTCCAAAGGAAATTCCCCGCTCCGGAAACAAAGTGTTCTGGTGTGAGTAAGTAAAAATCTAAAATCCCTAAAATCTTCCAGTTTATTGAATTTTTCTCGAATTTTGCCGATAATGTATAAGTAAAAATATATATATACGAGGCCACTTATTATGGAAGAAATTCTTGATCTTTTGAAAAACAACGCCAGACTTTCGGTGAAAGACATTGCGGCGATGACTAAAAAAACAGAGGATGAAGTGGCGGCGATTATTAAAGCTATGGAAAATGATGGAACTATCCTTAAATACATCACCGTAGTAAATCCAGAAAAACTTAAAAACGACCGAAAGGTTTGTGCAGAAATTGAACTTCAGGTAACACCGGAACGAGAACGGGGCTTTGATGCAGTTGTAGACCGCATTTACCGTTTCCCACAGGTTCGATCCCTTTACCTTATGAGCGGTGCAAACTACGACCTTAAGGTTGTTATTGAAGGCGAGACTTTCCAGAGCATCTGTGATTTTGTTGCACGTAAACTGGCTACTCTCCAGGGTGTTCGTGGAACAGCTACTCACTTCATTATGAAAACATACAAAGAAAACGATATTGTTTATATCGAAGAAGACAAAGATGCACGTCAGGGTGCAATGGCATAGGAATAAATAAATGAATACAAGAGAAGATAGATTAAGTTCATCAATGATGAACATCCCTCCAAGCGGAATCCGTAAGTTTTTTGAAATGCTTATTGGACATGATGATGTTATTTCCCTTTCTGTAGGTGAACCTGATTTCCCAACTCCATGGTGCATGCGGGAAGAAGCTTTTTATCACCTGGAAAAAGGACACACCTCATATACTTCAAACTGGGGTCTTATTGAACTCCGTGAAGAAATTGCAAAGTACATGACTCGCTATAATATGAGTTACAATCCAAAAGATGAAATTCTTATTACAGTTGGTGCTTCTGAAGGTGTTGATGCAGTTCTCCGTGCAATTCTTAATCCTGGTGATGAAATCCTTGTGTGCCAGCCTTGTTACGTAAACTACACACCTCTTGCAGAACTTACACAGGCAAAAGTAATTACCATCGACACAAGTGTAAATGGATTTTATCCAACTGCTGCTCAGATTGAAGCTGCCGTTACTCCAAAAACAAAGGCAGTTATGATCTGTACACCAAATAATCCAACTGGAACTATGATTCCAAAAGATGAACTTGAAAAGATTGCCGAAGTCTGCAAAAAATATCAGATCTGGGTTATCAGTGATGAAATCTACTGTGAACTTGCCTACGACGGAGCAGAACATGTTTCCATCGGAAGTTTCCCTGGCATGAAAGATTACACAATCATCCTCAACGGTTTTTCAAAATCTTTTGCTATGACAGGATGGCGAATCGGTTATATTGCAGCTCCTGCAGAAATCCTTGCCCAGATTGTAAAGCTTCACGGTTATAACACAATCTGTGCTCCAATTTTCAGCCAGTATGCCGCCGTAGAAGGTCTTCGCAACGGTTGGGATGAAGTAGAAAAAATGCGTGTAAGCTATCAGCAGCGCAGAAACCTTATGTACAAAGCATTCACCGAAATGGGACTTCCTGTTCCTGAACCAAAGGGCGCTTTCTACATGTTCCCTGATATCAGAAAGACAGGCCTTACATCTGAAGAATTTGCCACCCGACTTTTTCAGGAGTATAATGTAGCGGTTGTTCCAGGAAGCGTATTCGGTCTTGGTGGAGAAGGGCACATCCGCTGTTGTTACGCCACCGACATCAATAAGATCAAAATTGCTTTGGATAAAATCGGAGAGTTCGTTTCTAAATTATGTTAATTCCAATTCTGATTTCAATTATTGCTGCCTCTGCTCTTGTAATCGTTATTATGCTGATCCGTTCATCAACACGGGCCGCCAGCGTAAAAAACAAAGCCGAAAAACGTGTTAAAGACAAAGGCCGCAATGTAATTGTAAAAGAATGTGAAAAAAAACTTGCACATAATCCTCACAATATTCCGGCTCTGGAAACATTGGGTGAACTTTATTATAAGGAAAATAACTGGGAAAAATCCTGGACCATTTACCGAACCCTTTTTGACATGTCGGCTTCCCACGGAGAAACCGATCAGGTAAAAAACGGACTGCGCCTTGGTATTTCTTCCTATCGTCTTGATAAAATAGATGAAGCACTTAATCCTTTGATGGAAACAATCAAGAAGGATCCTCAGAATTTTGATGCCCTTTACTTTCTTGGACTCTGCTTTTTGAAAAAGGAAATTCTTGATAAAGCTGTTGCCTGTTTGAAAAAGGCCCACTTAGTAAATCAGGAAAGCACTCAGATTTACCAGCCTTTGGGAAATGCACTTTTCAAGGCAAAAAAATACAGGGACGCACTTCCATATCTTAAAAAGGCCATTGAACTGCAGCCAGATAATAAGGAAACTATGTTCAATATGGCCATTGGCATGAGTGAATGCGGTATGGGTGATAAGGCCCTTAAAGTTTTCCTCCACCTTCGTCCAGATGCAGTTTACGGTCCTCAGTCCTGTCTTGAGGCTGGAAAAATGCACCAGCGGGCAAAAGCCTTTGATTCTGCTATTCAGGATTACGAAATTGCCATGAAACTTCCTAACGTGGCAGAAAATATTCTTATTCAGATTAAATACAACTGTGCCACATCTTACTTTGCTCAGAATAATATTCCAAAGGGGCTTGCTCTCCTTCGGGAAGTTCAGTCTATCAAACCGGATTACAAGGATGTTGATCAGCTTATTGTGCGCTACAACGAACTGAATCAGAACTCAAATCTTCAGACTTACCTTCTTTCGGGAACCAGCGACTTTGTTGCATTGTGCCGAAAGTTTATCTCCATTTATTACCCTGGTGCCTTTGTAAAAATTATTGATGTGCAGGTTGCTTCAGAAAGTATTGAACTTCTGGTAGAAATTGAAGGCAATAAGATGGAAGAAAAGGAGGTTTTCCGTTTCTACCGTACCAGCACTGTTATGGGCGATATTTACGTCCGTGACTTCCATTCTAAAATCCGGGATCTAAAATGTGATAAAGGTGTGTGTGTAACAATGGGAACATTCTCTGAAAGCGCACATAAATTTATTGAAGGACGACCAATCGACCTTATTGAAAAAGAGGCTCTTGTTAAGATTCTCAAAAAAATCAACATGATGTAATATCTTTGTTCGGGCAGGCAAAATGAATATCAAGAAAACATTGAAAGATGCTTTCGTTATTAACGGACAGATCTCAATCACCCCTGATAACTTTTCATTGTTCATTAGGATTTATGCACTGGTAGTTTCATTTATCCACGTAGGATATTTTGTTATCATGCATTATTTTAATTCAGGCATCATCAGTTATTTTAATATCATCAGCGTGATTCTTTATCTGGCCTGTTTTCTTATCTGCAAACGCCCTAAAGATGTGGCAAGTATTTTTTATGCTTCCTTTGCAGAAATCATTGTTTTCAGTCTGATTTCCACCTGTTATTACACCAACGTAACAAGCTTTATCCTTTTGATTATTGTACTTATTCCTTTGGCCTGTCTTATGAAATTCTGGCAGGATTCGATTTTTCATGAAACACTTTTCCAGGCCGGCAGAATGGTGATCCTCTGTGGGGTTATTTTTACCATTGAGGCAGTTAAACTTATCAGCTTCCCAAATCTTGGAATGGTGGCCCTTGATCCAGTTGGAGACAAGGTTTTGGAATATTACAATATGGTCGTAGTTTTTGGTACAATCCTTCTTACCGGTGTGGCATTTACTTCCGTTTCGGTACATGAAAACCGAAAATCCAACGACCGTTTCGAAGTGCTGGCCGAAAAACTTGTAATTGCCCTCAGTGAAACAGTGGAAGCTAAGGATGAATATACAAAAGGTCATTCAAGCCGAGTTGCAAAATATTCTACAATGATTGCAGAGCGCCTGAACTGGAGTGAAAGCGAAATTAAAACCGTTTTCTATGCAGGGCTTTTACATGATGTAGGAAAGATTGGAATTCTTGATACAATCATCAATAAAAGGGGCGGACTTTCTGACGAAGAATTTGCCATGGTAAAAACCCATCCTCTTATTGGGGAAAGAATCCTTAAGCGGATTACAGAAATTCCTGAACTCATGATCACCGCAAAGTATCACCACGAACATTTTGATGGAAAAGGTTATCCTGATGGACTTCGTGGCCACAATATTCCGGAAATTGCCCGCCTTGTAGGTGTTGCAGATTCTTACGATGCCATGACTTCAAACCGAAGTTACCGTGGAATTATGGCACAGCAGGATGTAATCAGAGAAATGATTGACGGACTTGGAACTCAGTTTGATCCTGTGTTTGGAAAAGTCATGCTGGAACTCATCAAAGAAGATACTGAGTACACCATGCACGAATAATATCGTATTTAAACAAATCTTAAAATCTACTATAATAAATTCACTATTTTTTAAAAGAGGCTAATTATGTCTAAGTATCCTTTTCAGAACATCGAAATGAAATGGCAGAAA
>JAKSTP010000011.1 GCA_024402505.1 Treponema sp. | reverse complement strand
TGTCTGCAAGAAGATCACAAAGAATTTCAGAGTCAGCAGCAGTTCCTATTTCTGAAGTTCTGCAAAGTTCAAGATTTCCAGGCATTAAAGTAAGCACTGATGAAACGGAAATATATTCATCGATTACAGTCACTTTTCCTGTAAGGATACAGCGTATTTTCTTTTCATCTGAAAGTTTTTGAAGAAATACCGCATTTGTTCCGTTTTCAAGAAAATCTTCTTTCTGTTCTTCAGTTAATTCAATAAAAGGATTGTCTATGGATTGGTAAACAGAAACCTGTTCGTAATAGTCAGATTCAGTGGCCGAAGAAAAAAGATTTTTAAAAAGATTCTTGAATTTTTCGGCTTCCGTCTGATTTTTACGGACATTATAAGTTGATGAAACATCCGTTTCCGACAAAAGCAGCTTTTCTATAAGTTCCTGATTTTCAGAAATGTTTTTTTTGCAGTTTTCAATCTTTTTGTCTGCCTCTGCAATTTTCCGCTTTAATTCTCTTTCAGAATAATTGTATAGAATAAGGCTGTCCCTGGATTTTATAAGACCAGAAAGTTCAAGAAAATTTGCCGTCTGCTTTTTTTTCAGATCATAAAGTGTTCTGCGGTCAGTTTCACTTTTTTCGATGTATCGCTGGTTTCCAAAAACAAGGTTATCCAGAATACGTTTTGGAAACAAAGTTTCAAATTCCTTGTAAACTGAATTTTTATTACCGCTTCTAACATCTACCTGAAATGGAATGGCTGCAATCACCCATTGATTATCAGCGGCATTCAATAATGTAATACCGTTCATAATCAACAGAATAGAGAAAACAAATAATTTCTGAAGAAAACTACATTTCCTCATCTTCATCTGAATCCATTGGAAGACCTTTCCACTTGGCCACCAGATAGGAGTTCATAAAATCATCAAGATCCCCGTCCATAACATTCTGAATCGAACCCACGGAGTATTTTGTGCGGTGATCTTTTACCATGGTATAAGGACAGAATACATAGGAACGAATCTGGCTTCCAAAAGAGTTGTCTTTTTTTTCGGCAGCAAACTTTTCATTTTCCTTTTCTTTCTGTTCCCTGTAATATTCGTAAAGCTTGGCTTTTAGCATGCTCATACAGGCCTGGCGATTAAATATCTGACTTCGTTCAGTCTGACAGGCAACTACAATTCCTGTTGGAAGGTGTGTAAAACGTACAGCTGAGTCAGTTTTGTTTACATGCTGACCACCTTTTCCACCAGCACGGTAAGTATCTACACGAAGATCTTCCGGCTTGATTTCAACTTCAATGGAATCATCCAAAACCGGAAAAACATAAACGCTGGCAAAACTTGTATGACGACGGGCGTTTGCATCAAAAGGCGAAATGCGTACAAGACGATGAATGCCATTCTCGCCTTTAAGGTAACCGAATGCATAATCTCCGGAGATCTGGATTGTAATTGATTTTATTCCGCCTTCTGCTTCAATCATATCCATAACTTCCATTTTGAAACCGTGTCGTTCACACCATCGCATGTACATTCGGTTCAGCATGTTTGCCCAGTCACAGGCTTCAGTTCCACCAGCTCCCGCATGGATTGTAAGAAATGCATCGTTCTGGTCAACTTCACCGGAAAGAAGATTAAGGATATTAAGTTTTTCGAATTTTTCTTTGCAGGCTTCGTACATGGCACGGGTTTCTTCTTCATCGCCCGGCTCATTGCTCTCTTCGGCAAGCATGTACATGGCTTCCAGGTCGTCCATTTCAGAAAGAATTTCTCTCCAAGGCTCAACCCGTTTTTTTAGTTTACGGATCTGGCCCATAACTTTTTCTGCTGCTTCGTGATCATTCCAGAAGTCAGGACTTTCCGTAAGTTTTTCTTTTTCTTTTATGGATTTATCAATGGAGGCAGAGTCAAAGACGCCCCCAAACATTAAGGATTTCTTTTTTCAGTTCTTCAATTGGAAATTTAATCTCTTCAAGCATGAGATTATTATAGTAGAAAACTTGATTATCCGCAAATATTGTGGAACAGGCGGTAAACGTCAATTCCATTGATAGTTTCATTTTCCGGATACATATCAAGCATTCCTCTTCTTCCGCTTGAAAGGTGTTCTGATGTAATCCCGTGTTTTATAGAAATATCTGCTTCCATAAGTGCCGCAAGGTGATCTGCTACACGAACAAGTTTTCCATCAATAGGATTATATTTTGCGTCATTATATTTTGAATTCAGTTCGTTGAATCCAACAATCTGGAAATGTCCGTTTTCATCGATTACGCGGTTTGAAAATTCTGCGCTGGTATAGTAAATTAGCTCGTTCTTAAAGAAATCTTCCATAAGTGGAACAAGCTCTGTGTTTACAATTTCGTCTTCAATCTTTTTTACAATGGAAGGAAGTTCGTCGGTGGCCTGTTTTACCGGAGAAATAATATCCCGGGTAACTGCTTCAGGAAGGTCATGAAAAAGTGCACTGAAAAAATTGTTGATTACACGGCGGTCGCACATAGGAACCTCAGATTCACGTCCTAAAAGAAGCGTCATAATGGCAACAAAGAAACTGTGTCCCAGAACTGTAGTTGCAGGAACTCGTGGAGTCTGATTCCAGCGTACCTGAAAACGAAGCTGTTCAATCTTCAATATAAAATCAAATGCTTTCTGGTGTGTAAAAAGCATCTGAAGGCCTTCAAGATCAAGATACGGCTGAAGTTCTGCCAGAAGTTCCCTTTCAATTTTTTCTGTACGAACTTTTTCGTTTACAACTGACAGCAGCTGGAATTCCCTCATTGTTGCAAATTTATGTGCAGCGTTCAAAACCCTGCTTGCAAGCTGTGCTTCTTCAGGAATAGGCATAGATCCTGCTTTCTGTCCGATATAAATTGTAAATTTAGAAAAAAGTTCATCGTCATTTATAAGATAACGGTACTGATTCAAAACCCATTCGTTCAATCGAAGATATTCTGCTGTAAACTCTCGTTTAAGAATCTGCTGAACCGGAGCTTTAATATCGCAAAGAGCAATTTTTTTAAGAAGATCGAACAATGAAGCATAAATCATCCACATCCAGTCAACTTTATTGCCCTTTTTTTCTTCGAATTTTCCAATAATGTAGGCCAAAACCATTTTTTCACCGGCTTTATCCATTTCAACTAAATCGAATGGTCTTACCAGGTCGTTCCAGCGCTGAATTGAGAATCCTTCAAATATTTTAAGAGCAAATTTTTTGTTCATTTCTGAGTCCTGCAGGAAAATGTAATATTGATGATAATTTAGTTAGACGTACCGGCCTTCTGGTCAGCATCCATTTTGTCTTTCCAGACAGTTGCCTTCTTTTTAACTTCTTCGGCAAGACTTGTCTGTCCAAGCACAACATAAAGTCTGTGAAGTGCAAGAAGAAATTTAATACCGTTTCTCATATCATCAATACGGCGTGATGAAAGTTCGTATTTATCTCGATACCCCTGAGCAGAAGTATCAAGAAGCTTCTGAACCATACGGAAATAAACTACTGTATCTTCGTATGTATCTACAGAAGGATCAAAATAATCTTTTACGGCATTTTTTGTATCGATGAAATTCTTTGCAACAGTTGCGAAACGACCGTCCAGTTCAACAAATGACCATTTCCATTTACTGTTTTCACCAAAAGCATCTTTCAGCATACGGATTGCAAGGCCAAGCTTCTTTATGATTTCATGTCTTTTAGAAAGAGGAATGTCGGCAATCTTTTCATGATAAGGAGTAAGATCAGAGTAAGCTACATCAATATTATTCGAAACTACTTCTTCAAGGTAAATAATGGCTTTATAAAGGATTTTTCGTGCATCATTAAGAGCATCGTTATTTTTTACTTCCATCAGTTTCCATGAAAGAGCATTCTGAGCCATGTAAAGTGTAGAAACATAAATCATATCTTCGCAAAGACTGATTTTTTTCTGTTCCGAATCAGGATTACCTGGATGAATAGTATTGAGAATTGTCTTTTCCTTTTCCAGAGTCTGAGTGATTTTATCATTGTAAGGAGTAATAACTTCCTTAAACTGCAGACGTGTCTGTTCTGAAATTTTTGCCATTCATTCCTCCGAAAAAAAGGTCTAGCTTGAATATTTTGCAAGAAGAGTCCGTGCGTGTTCCCGGGACATCTCAGTATCAGCATCACCAGAGAGCATACGTGCAATTTCAACTACCCGTTCTTCACCTTGAATTTCGTGAACATGGGATGAAGTAATGCCGTTCTCAATACCTTTTTCTATCTTTATTTGATTATCGGCATAAACTGCGATGCTCGCTAGATGTGTAATACATAAAATCTGTCTGTTCTTTGCAAGATTCTTCAAATGACCGCCCACATTGACTGCAATTTCACCACCAATACCAGTATCTATCTCATCAAAGATAAGAGTATCAACAGGATCGGTTTCAGCAAAAATAGTTTTCAATGCAAGCATAACTCTGGAAAGTTCACCACCAGAAGCAATTTTTGCCAGAGGAAGAACAGGACTTCCAGGGTTTGAAGAAATAAGGAATTCAATATTGTCGATACCGTAAGGACCGCATTTCTGCACCACTTCAGTTCCACTTTTCTGGGAAATAGAAACTTCAAATTTAGACTGCTTCATTCCAAGAGTCTGAAGAATACCTTCGATTTCGGAACTCATCTTTCCTGCAGCATCCCGTCTTTTTTTTGAAAGAACTGTGGCCTTCTGCAAAACCGTTTTTTCCAATTCAGCAATTTCGGCCTTAAGTTTTTCCTGCCCGCCATTTCCGTCAGCATTCAGATCAAGATAAGCTTTAGCCTGCTCAAGATAGTCAAAGACTTCCGATAAAGGTGCATTTACAGAAGATGCATATTTCTTTTTAAGATTATAGATAAGTGAAAGCCGTTCCTGAATATCAGAAAGCCGCTGAGGATCGAAAGTTAGTTTTGATGCATAAGATGAAAACTCATCACTTAAGTCGGAAAGATCATAGAAAACAGATTCAAGCCTTTTGTCCAGATCTTCTGCTGATTTATCAAGCTCTGCAATAACAGCACTTTCACGTTTAAGCTTTTTAAGTGCCGGCAAAACTGATTCATCACTTTCAGACAACACCTGATTGATTGTGCTTACGGAAGAAAAAATCCTTTCAAACGAAGAAAGACGGCTTTGTTCGTTTTCAAGTTCAACATCCTCGTCTTTTTTCAATTTAGCTTTTTCAATTTCATTTACGGCAAAGTTGAACATATCAATTTTACGGGCACGTTCACCTTCCGAGGATTCAATTGACTGAAGAACCTTCCGTTTTTCAACAAGAGCCGCATAATACTTAGTAAAATCTTCTACTTCTGCGTTTACTCCGGCATAACCGTCAAGAAACTTCCGGTGTTCAGTTACTTTCATTAAAGACTGATGCTCATGCTGACCATGAATATCAATAAGAAAGGCTGAAAATTCAGCAAGATCAGTGCGAGTCACTGGAGTTGAATCAATCCAGGCTGCACTTTTTCCGTTAGAACGAATAATTCGCCGAAGCAAAACCCTGTTATTTTCAGCTTCAATTCCATGTGCCTTCAGCCACTGACCGGCATTGGCAGGTTCTTCCCCTTCTTCAGGTTCAGTCTCATCAAGTTTTGGAATATAAAAAGTACCAGAAACAGAAGCTTCAGCCTCACCTCCGCGAATCATGGAAGTTTCAGCTTTTCCGCCGAGCAAAAAGGAAAGTGCTCCAATAAGTATTGACTTACCGGCTCCCGTCTCCCCTGAAAGTACTGTAAATCCGTTTTTAAATTCCAGACTGTTATTTTTTATAATCGCAAAATCTTTAATTGTTAAATCTTCAAGCATAAGGTCCCCCCGACCAGTTCAGTTTAGAGCGGAGTGCACTGTAAAATCTTTCCTGAGTACAATCTACAAGAACTGCCTTTTCTTTCATTTTTTTAATCTTGATAATGTCAGAGAACTCAAGTTTTACAGGTTTCTGTCCGTCACTTTTCATTACTATTTCAGAAACCCGGCATTCATTTATTTCAATTTCCACTTCCCCATTTCCATTTAATACAATAGGACGTGAAGAAAGTGAGAAAGGATTTATAGGTGTAAGCAATATTGCATCCAGTTCAGGATCTACAATTGGTCCACCAGCAGAAGTTGAATAAGCTGTAGATCCTGTAGGTGTACTAAGAATAACGCCGTCAGCCTTCAAATGGCACAATGGCAGTGAATTGAAAGATGTATTCAAATCGATCGTGTTTGCAGCTTCCTTTGCACAGATAACAATATCATTCAATGCAGCCATTCTGCTTACAATTTTTCCACCACGATAAAGTTCCGCTTCTATAAGGGAACGTTCTGTTATTGTTGATTTGCCCTGAAGAAACGATTCCAATGAAACAAAACAGTCTTCAACCTGAATGCTTGCAATGAAACCGAATTCTCCCAGATTTACAGGAAACACAGGAATAGAAAAATGAGCACATCCACGGCTTGCAAAAAGTACAGTACCGTCACCACCAAGTGTTATAACGAAGTCAAAACCATAAAAAGGATTAATATCACAGAAACCGTCAAAAGCAAATTTCTTTGCTTCAATACCTTTTTCGTCAAGAAACCTTACAAGTTCATCAGCAAGAGAATTCGATTTTTCCTTTTTTGTGTTGACTACAATTAAACATCTTTTCATTTTGCACTTTTTAATTATGGCAGTGTTCCAAGTACTTTAGCAATTTTTGCACTTTCGCTGTGAGTCAGACGAGGATACAATGGAAAATGAGCGCAGCGCAAAAGCAGAGACTTAGCATGAATACAGCTTCCCGAAAGTTCCTCTTCTTTTAAAGCGATTACAGAATTCTCAAAAGCAGGACGGATTTCAATGTCCTTTTTTGCCGCATACTGTTTTACATCTTTAAAAGCCGAATTCAAAACCAGAGGAAAAGCACTCATTGTTGAACCTTCATCCATTTCACGTGCAAACATTTTGTGTCGTCCAATAAGACATGAATGATGATAAAGATTAAACACTTCCTTACGTGAAGTTTCGTTTCTGGTAAATTCCTTAAGCTGAACCCAGGCAAGAGCCGCATTAATATCAGGAAGAAGATCTGTCAAAGGTGCTTCATCTGCAAACTTTTTTAGAACAATCCATTCACGTCGGTTCGGGGCCATTAAAACAGCACCACCGCCAGCAGTAATTACATCCCGTTCTTCAAGTCCAAGAATTGTATAAACACCGAACAAACCAGCCCGTTTTTTTTCTACTTCAGTACCGTTTTCATCCTTCACAGACACAAGAGCACCGGCACTCATGGAAATATCTTCAATAATCTGAACACCAAGATCAACATAAGCCTGCATGTCAGGAACAATTCCTTCTGTTTCGTGAAACAAAAGAACTTTTCCACCATCAACAAGAGCGTTCTTTACAGTATCCACGCTTACAAGGCCATTGCTTTCCTCAACATCCAGAACCATAGGTTCGTAACCAAGATCCTCAAGTGCCTGATACTGCCATGCGGGAGCAAGGGCCGAAATCATTACTTTTGAACCTTTTTCAGTTCCCAGAGAATTCAAAGCATACTTCAAGGCAACGGCAGGGCTTCTTAAAGCAACAGAACCATCACATTTAAAGAATTCTTTTACAAGGGAAACAAGTCTTGAGTTAAGCTCGCCAGGTCCGATTTTCTCGTCTACCATGCATGTAAGCACAGCATCCATTTCTTTTCTGCGAATTGTTGTACTATATGTCTGAATCATTTTTTATTTGCGGATTAAACTGATTTTTTCCAGTTCTTTTGGATCAAAGAGTTTTCGTGTATTCAGCATAATAAGATAGCTGTTGTCATCTTCACGGATTACACCTTCGATGTATTCTGTTCCGATTCCACTTACCATCTGAGGAGGTTCTTTAATGTCTTCTCTAGAAAATGTAACTACACGTGCAATTTTATCAATGATAATGCCAAGCTTGTAGTTTTCAATATTCAGAATGATGAATCCAGCTTCAAGTTCACTTGTCTCAGAAGCAATTTTCTGGATTCGGAAACGTTTGTGCAGATCAATGATAGGAATAATTTCACCACGAAGATTGATGATTCCTTCAACATAAAGAGGTGCATTTGGAATAAGGCGAACATTCTGGAGTTTTACAATTTCCTTAACATCCATAATATTAACACCGTATAATTCATTTCCTAATTTAAAGGTTACAAGTTGAAACTGTGAATCGTCAGCCATAAATCCTCCAATAATATTAGATAATTCTACTTCGATTCCATAAAAAAATCAACGAAAAAACCATCCAATCTCTCCAAAAACTCTATGCCGCAGTAAATAAGGTCAGGGCAGTAACTCTCTCCACACCTCCTTCTTTTAATACCCGGGCGCAGCTTTCTACTGTAGCTCCCGTAGTAAAAATATCATCGAGAATCACAACACTTTTGGGCATTTTTTCAGGCAGTTTTTCTTTTTCCAAAAGTGAATAAGACATTCCGATGGATTTCAACCTTCCTTCCCGGTCAAGTTTCTTCTGTTCAGACACCGAATTTCTTACAAGCAATGGCATAACACAAACACCGTGCCTGTATTTCAAAAAACTACAAAGTTCATCAATCTGATCCCAGCCTTTCTTCCGTATCTTTCCCTTTCTTGGAGGCACAGGAACAACCACACTTTCACCAGCTAAAACCAATGATTCATAAACAAAAGCCGCAAAAAGCGAGGACAACCCCCTTAATCCAAGTATCTTCCAGAAAAACAACAGATCCTTATTCCAGAGCCTGTAATCATAAAGACTGATTACCCTGTCCACCGAATGAACAACAGCATTTTCCCTGCAAACCGTACAGATTCCTTTTTCTACTACCAGTTTTTTTCCGCACACCTTGCACACAGAAAATGACATTGCCCTTTCAACAGAATATTCACTTTTAATACAGTCCCTGCACAAAGGTAAAATCCCACTTTCCTTTCCACAGACAATGCAGATTTCTCCCCCTGACACAAAAGACAGAATTTTTCTGAAAAAAGTAAGGACATAAAACTTAAACAAAAAGAAATATCTCATCACTATAATATTCTTTTTCATTTGCACTTTTCGGCAAGTTGGATCAATTTTTTTTAAATAAAAAAACTGCCACCAGAAAACTTATGTTCATAGTGGCAGTTTATTGAAATCTGAATTAATGAGTAATCAGAAATTAGTTTGCTTTAATTGAGTTCTTAACAATTACGTCGTGAGCTGAACCTTCACGGATAGAAGCTGGCGAAAGAAGAGTAATCTTTGCATCTCTCTGAAGATCAGGGATTGTAAGAACACCACAGTTACACATTGTATGGATTACTTTAGCTGTAGTTGTAGCAACGTTGTCATGAAGTGAACCGGCATAAGGAACGTAAGAATCAACACCTTCTTCAAAAGCCATTCCTTTTTTACCGCCAAGATCATATCGCTGCCAGTTTCGGGCACGGTTTGATCCTTCACCCCAGTATTCTTTTACGTAGTTACCGTTTACGATAAGTTTGTTTGTTGGAGATTCATCAAAACGGGCAAAGTAACGACCAAGCATTACAAAGTCTGCACCCATTGCAAGAGCAAGAGTAATATGATGATCATGAACAATACCACCATCAGAACAGATTGGAATATAGATTCCGGTTTTTTTGTAGTATTCATCACGGGCCTTTGCTACTTCGATTGTAGCAGTTGCCTGTCCGCGGCCAATACCTTTCTGTTCACGAGTAATACAGATTGAACCACCGCCAATACCAATCTTGATGAAGTCAGCACCAGCTTCTGCAAGGAAGTTGAATCCGTCAGCATCAACTACGTTTCCAGCCCCTACTTTTGCATTTGGCCATTTAGCATGAATGTCCTGAAGAGCACGTCTCTGCCATTCTGTAAATCCTTCTGAAGAATCCAAAGTCATTACATCAACACCGGCTTCAAGAAGAGCTGGAACACGGTCCATATAGTCACGGGTATTAATACCGGCACCAACGATATAACGTTTTTCTGAATCAAGAAGTTCATTTGGATTTGCTGTATGAGCTGCTGCATCTTTACGGAAAACAAAAGCCACAAGACAACCGTTTTTATCAACAACAGGAAGCTGATTGATTTTATTTGCCCAGATCATTTCATTTGCTTCTTCAAGAGTGATTCCTTCTTTTGCAAGAATCAGATCTTTAAGAGCAGTCATGTATTCTGAAACTTTAGCATCTTCTGCAACGTGTCCCATACGGAAGTCACGTTCTGTAATGATACCAACCAGTTTTCCATCAGCTTCACCGTTTTCTGTAACTGCTACAGTTGAGTGTCCAGTTTCTTCGATTCTGGCAACCAGCTCTTTAAGTGATGCATCAGGACGGATATTTGTATCAGAAGATACGAAACCTGCTTTGTAAGCCTTAACACGGGCAACCATAGCTGCCTGATTTTCAATTGTCTGTGAACCAAAGATGAAAGATATTCCACCTTCTTTTGCGAGGGCTACGGCCAGCTTATCATCAGAAACGGCCTGCATAACGGCACTTGTCATTGGAATATTCATTGTAAGTGGACAAGTTTCGCCTTTTGCCTTGTTGTAGCGTACAACAGGTGTTTTCAGTGATACATTAGCAGGAATGCAGTCTGCAGATGTAAAGCCAGGTACCAAAAGGTATTCATCAAATGTGTGGGATGGTTCTTCAAAAAAGTAAGCCATGATTTCTCCTAAAAAAAAGGCATTTCGATTGTAAAAAATTCAAAAGTGCTTTTTTTTTACACCCCCAACGGAGGTGCTCTATGTATATAGAGGGATCAGCCAAAGCGGATCCAAAATTCACTTGGATATGTAAGTTTTGTAATAATATATTTTTTGAAATAATAAATCAATACCTTATTTTTTCATTTTAGCCATCATGGCATTTTCTACACACTTTGGAACCATCCGGCTTATATCTCCGCCAAACTGAGCAAGTTCCTTAATGCCGGAACTCTTGATAATGGCAAATTTTTCATCAGTAGGAATAAAAAGTGTTTCAAGTTTTCCATCCAGAGCCCGGTTCATAAGAGCAAGATCAAACTCATACGAAAAATCATTTGTAGTGCGGATTCCACGAACCAGAACCTTTGCTCCGGCCTGTTCAGCATATTTTACAATAAGACCGTTCCATGCATGGATTTCAACGTTAGGCAGATCCTTTACCATTTCCTTTAAAAGAGCCATTCTTTCTTCTTCCGAAAAGAGATATTTCTTGTTTGGGTTTACAGAAATGACAACATCAACTACATCAAAAAGGCTGGCTGATCGTTCAATAATATTAAGATGTCCGTTTGTTGGTGGATCAAAAGACCCTGCGAATACTGCTTTCATAATTAAAAGATTACCCCATTTTGAGAGAATACTCCATAGGAGGATTAACAATTAAAAATGAAAAGTGAAAAATGAAAAATTTTTAATTGTTAATTTTTAATTTTTAATTGTTATTTTTTTCTAATTTGACCAAATTACACTTAAGTAGTATATTGTTAGATATGAAAAAAATCTTTATTTTCTCCATATTTTTAGGAATTTTTCTCACTGCGTGTGCAACAAATGATACAACTCAAGAAAATGTCGAAGAACCAAAGGCTCCTGTAATCGAAATCACTGATGATATTATAGAAGAAGATGTAATTGATTACAATGAAGATCCTGTTGAAGATGTAGAAGAAGACATCATTACTGAAGAACAGGCTGAGTATCTGCGATCAATTGATTCTATAGAAGATTCAGAAGTAGTTTCTTTTGATGAGTTTGCGGACGACAAAGCTGCAATCCTCAAAATTATTGATGAAATGTCTGAAGTAATGCGAAAGTATAATTTCGACAAATGGAAGAATTACATTGATCCTGCATCAATTGAATACTATTCAAATCCAGTGAACCTTAGAAAAACTCAGAAAAAACTTCCGGACAAGACTCTTCAGATTAAAGGTCTCAGGGATTACTTCAAATTTGTTTTCATCCCTGCCCGACAGATCAGTGCAGTTGATGAAATTCGTTACATTTCAAAGACCAATGTAAAAGCTGTTCAGGTTCGTCCTGATGAAGGAAGAATTATCGTTTATTACTACTTTGTTAAAGTAAACGGAAAATGGTACGTTCAGCTGCCACCGGAGTAAAAATAATTTCTATAATAACTCAATTAAGATTTTGGCCAATTTTGCCGATAATTGAATTGTAATTATAGATAAATTGATTTATAATAACTTGATACATTTTAACGGGAGACCCTACCATGAAATTAATCAAAAAGATTCTGGTAATCACTACAATCTTTGCTTTCACAGCATCAACTTTTGCTCAGTCACAGTCAGTTCAGAAAAAAGATACAAAATCTAAAGAATCAGAAACTTCAGTAGAAAGTGAATACCTGAACGACATCGACAGTGAAATTATCATGAGTCTTGCAAACTCAGATGAATACGACAACAAACTGGTAGCTCTCCAGTATCTTCAGAATGCAATCGATGATGGAAACACTTCAGCCGGTGTAATACAGGCTCTGGATAAACTTGCAGGTGAAGGAATCACTTCTGAAAACCGCAACCGTGGTCGTCTTATCAACAACTTCCCTGACATCCGCCGACAGGCCTGTCTTCTTCTTGCAAAAGTTCCTACAGAACATACAAAAAACACTCTGGTAACAATTGCTATGGGTGATGCAGAACCAATGGTTGTTGCTGCAGCTGTTCGTTCACTTGGTGACATCGGAATTAATGATAACGACGAAGTTGTTGATGCCATCGCTTTTGCTAACCGCAGAAATGAAGTTCTCAACCCTACTTCAGCTCTTGCTTTCGAAGTTCTCAATTCATTTGAAGCACTTTACGACAAGACAGAAAACAAAAAGACAATGCTTGATGCTATTGCCCGCATTGCAGTTGACTACAATTACGTTACTCCTGTTCGTCAGAAAGCTTACAAACTTCTCAAAACAATGAGCGACAGTGGTAGCAGCAGCAAAAAAAGCAATTCAAAATCAAAATCTTCTGACGAAGTAACAGACGCTGAATAAAATCTAAAAATACAGATAATAATCTAAAAGGTCACTTTCTTAAGTGACCTTATTTTTTATAGGAGAAATCATGGAACCAATAATTCTTGCATCATCATCACCTAGACGTCAGGAAATTCTTAAAATGCTTTCAATACCTTTCCAGGTGATTATGCCTCACATTGATGAAACCGCCACAAACCTTCTAGAAAAAGAACAGGTTCCAGAACTTCTTGCGCGAGAAAAGGTAACTGCGGTATTAAAATCTCTTCCAGCAGGGCTTGAAATCCCCTGGGTTCTTGGAGCAGATACAGTCATCCTTCATAACGACAAAATCTACGGAAAACCAAAAGATCAGGAAGAAGCTGCCCAGTTTTTAAGAGATTTCTCCGGAAAAACTCACACTGTGATTACATCACTTGTTCTATATAATGGTAAAACTCACACAACAACATCAAGAACAAACAAAACTCTTGTCACCTTTGCACCAATGAACGAAGAAGAAATTGAATGGTACGTTGGAACAGGAGAATGGCATGGTGCTGCAGGTGGATACAGAATCCAGAGTCTTGCCACATGCTTTATCAAAGATATCGACGGTTCATATTCGGGAGTCATTGGATTGCCAATTTATGAGCTTTATGATATATTAAAAGAACAGGGCTATTCTCTTTTGAGTTAGTTCTGGCCATTTTCCACTGTCGGTGACAGTAAGGTAAATGAGATCCTCCGGCCCATTAGGGTACGAGAAACAGAGTAAGGGGTGCACAAAGCACCGGTGAAGGAGACTATCATGGCAGTAGTAACCATGAAAAACCTGCTTGAATCTGGAGTTCACTTCGGTCATCAGGTAAAACGCTGGGATCCACGTATGAAGAAGTATATCTTCGCAGAACGCAATGGAATCCACATCATCGACTTGCAGAAAACAATTGCTGCAATCAAAGATTCTTATGAAGTAGTACGCAAAGTTGCTGCAAACAACCAGTCTGTACTTTTCGTAGGTACAAAAAAACAGGCACAGCAGGCTGTACAGAAAGAAGCTGAACGCTGTGGCATGTACTATGTAAACAACCGCTGGCTTGGTGGTATGCTTACAAACTTCTCTACAATCAAAAAATCATTGAACCGTCTTAAGAAAATTGAAAAAATGGAAGTAGACGGAACATTCGAAAATCTTACAAAAAAAGAAGTTTCTTCTCTTCTTAAAGAAAAAGCAAAACTTGAAAAGAACCTCGGTGGTATCAAAGACATGAAAGAACTCCCAGGAGTTATCTTCATCATTGATACACACAAAGAACAGATTGCTGTTGCCGAAGCTCGCCGCATGGGTATCCCAATCATCGCTGTAGTTGACACAAACTGTAACCCAGAAGGAATCGACTACCCTATCCCAGGTAACGACGATGCTATCCGCGCTATCTCATTGTTCACATCAATCATTGCTAACGCTGTAATTGAAGCTAACAATGAAGAAGGACTCAAGATTCTTGAAAATCTTGGTGACGAAGAAGAAGTTGTAACTGATGCAGTTAATAAATCAGCTGATGAAGAAATCACTGACTACTCTAACTACCAGCCAACTGAAGAAAAGAAAGAAGCTGCTGAAGAAGATGATTCTTTGGTAGATGAAGACAAAATCTATAAGGACTAATAAAATGGCTGTAACTGCTGCTGACGTAAAAGCTCTGCGCGAAATGACCAACGCTCCTATGATGGACTGTAAAAAAGCCCTCACAGAATGCAACGGAAACATGGCAGAAGCTGAAAAATATCTTAAAGAAAAAGGACTTGCTGCTGTAGCTAAACGTGCTGAACGTGCTACATCAGAAGGCCGCTTGTTTGTTCGCCAGGAAGGTAACAAAATCGTTCTGGTTGAAATGACTTGTGAAACAGACTTCGTAGCTAATAACAAAGACTTTGTTGCTCTTGGTGAAAAAATGCTGGATACAGTAATTGCCAAAGGTTACACAAAAGTTGAAGACGAACTTAAAGGCATGATGGATGAACTTGCTGCAGTAATCCGTGAAAACATGGCTGTATCTAAAGTTGAAGTTGCAGAAATTCCTGCAGGCGGAACAGGTGCATTCTATGTTCACTCAGACAAAAAAACTGGAGCTATCGTTCTTATCAACGGTTCAGATGCAGAAGCTGTAAAAACTTTCGCATATGACTGCTGTCTCCACATTGCTGCTTTCACACCAGCTTACACATCTAAAAAAGATGTTCCAGAAAGCTACATTGCTGAACAGCGCGAAATCTTCCAGGCCCAGATGGACCAGGACGAAAAAATGGCTTCAAAACCACAGAACGTTAAAGACGGTATCCTTCAGGGTAAAGTTAACAAACACCTTGCAGAAATCTGTTTTGAAGACCAGATGTTCGTAAAAGATGACAAAAAATCTGTTACAGCAAAACTTGCTGAAATCGGAAAAGATGTTGGTGCATCACTTTCATTTGCATCAGCAAAACTTTACGTTCTCGGAAAATAATTTTTGAGTAAAGGGAATGCCTTCGGGCATTCCCACTATTTTAAAGAGGAAAATCATGGCAGAAAACAACGAAGAAAGAATGCAGAAAACAGTTGCATCTTTGAATGATCAGTTCAATACAATTCGTACAGGCCGCGCCAATGCAGCCATTTTTGACAGAGTACGCGTTGATTACTATGGAACAAAAACTCCATTGAACCAGGTTGCAACAATTGCTATTCCTGAAGCACGCTCTGTAATCATCACTCCTTTTGACAAATCAATCATCACAGATATTGAAAAAGCAATTTCTATGGCTGATCTTGGATTCAATCCTTCTAATGATGGAAAAGTAATCCGCATTCAGATCCCTGCTCTTACAGCAGACCGCCGCAAGGAACTCGTAAAACAGGCTAAAACAATGGCTGAAAACTCAAGAACATCTATCCGCAACATTCGTCGTGACGGAAATGATGATCTTAAAAAACAGCAGAAAGGCGGTGAAATTACTGAAGACGATCTGAAATCTGAAACAGACAAACTGCAGAAACTTACCGACAAATACATCGAAGAAATCAACAAAATCTACGATGCAAAAGAAAAGGAAATTCTTGCTTAATTCATGATAGATTTGAATCACCTCCCCGCTCATGTTGCCATCACAATGGACGGTAACGGGCGGTGGGCACAGAAACAAAATCTTCCTCGTACCAAAGGTCACCAGGAAGGCTTGAAATCCGGAAAAAAGATTATTAAATATGCTTCGGATATTGGCCTTAAAAATGTGACCTTGTATGCATTTTCTACAGAGAACTGGAAACGTGCAGAAGAAGAAGTTGGTTTTCTGATGAATCTGATTCACGTACACCTTAAAGGCGAGCTGGACTTTTACAAAGAAAATAAAATCCGGCTTCGTCATGTAGGTGATATAACTCATCTGCCTTTGCAGGTTCAGAATGATATTATTGAAACTGTAGAAGCAACAAAAGATTATACTGGCCTTACAGTAAACATGGCCATAAATTACGGTGGACGGGATGAAATTGTCCGCGGTGTAAAAAAGATTATTGAGAAAGGTTATAAAAAAGAGGAAATTACCGAATCCCTTTTCCAGAATCAACTTGATTTTGAAGGAATCCCTGATGTTGACCTTCTTATTAGAACTGGTGGCGAAAAGAGACTCAGTAATTTTCTTTTATGGCACGTAGCCTATGCTGAGCAGGTTTATAGAGACATTCTGTGGCCTGACTATACTGTTGAAGACTTCCAGAGTGATCTGGAAGAATTTCAAAGAAGGCACCGAAGATTCGGAGCTGAAAAATAAACAGAGGCTTTTATGAATAAAGTTGCAAAAAGATTATTAACATTTTTTATTGGTGTTCCACTAATGATTCTCCTGGTGACAATGGATTTTGCAAGTCACCTGGTACTTAATATACTGGTAGTTTCAGCTTCTGTTTTATCAACCCACGAACTTACAAAAATGCTTTCAAACAGAGTAAAACTTTTCCCAGAATGGATATACATTGCTTCTTCAGTAATACTTACAGTCAGTGCCTATGTTCTTGTTTATTTTGGCGTTTATGTTGAACTTATCCAGTGGATTTTTGCACTTATTATTCTTATAATTTTTGCTATCGAAGCTTTTTCTCAAACTGAGTTTACTAAATCTGTAGAAAAACTTGGCCTTTCCCTGTTCATTGTTTTTTACGGATCATATCTTTTTACCTACGTTTCACGCTTTGCACTTATTGAATACTCACCATACTATCTTATGCTTTTCTTTATTCTTGTATTCATGTGTGATTCAGCAGCCTGGTTTTTCGGAATTCTTTTTGGAAAATCAACACGGGGTTTCGTTAAAGCATCACCAAACAAAAGTCTCGTAGGATTTATTGGCGGTATATTAAGCTCCATTGCCTGCGGCGTAATTATTCAGTTTATTTTCCCAAGTGTATTCAATTTCAGCATCTGGTGGATGATTCTTCTTGGTTTTGGAACAAGCCTTGCAGGTATTGCAGGTGATCTTATTGAATCAGTTTTCAAACGTTCCTGTGATGTTAAAGATTCAGGAAGATTGATTCCAGGACGTGGCGGTATGCTGGACTGTACAGATTCAATCCTTATTGCTGCTCCTGTTTTCTACATTATAGTTTATTTCATTTCATAAGACGATAAAATGAAAAAAGTACTTGTTTTAGGAAGCACAGGCTCCATTGGTCAGAATGCAATAAATATTATTGAAAACATGAAGGATGATTTTGTCCTTTGCGGTGCCACTGCTCATTCCAACAAGGATCTTCTTGAAAAAATCCAATCAACTCATAAATGTCCTGTTCTTCTTACAAAAAATGCTGTTGAAGATGATTATATTCGGCTTATCGAAGAAAGCAACCCAGATATTGTTGTAAACGGAATAGCGGGAAGCCCAGGTCTTTTACCATCGAAGCTTGTACTTGAAAGAAAAATTGATCTTGCCCTTGCAAACAAAGAAACTATTGTTATGGCAGGACCACTTGTAAAAGCACTTGCTGCTAAAACCGGCGCTGCAATTCTTCCTGTAGACTCAGAACATTCTGCTATCTTTAATCTAGTAGAAAGAATCGGAAAAGAAAATATCTCAAAGATTGTAATTACTGCAAGTGGCGGACCATTTCGTAATCTCCCAAAAGAAGATCTCGAAAAAGTTACGGTAGAACAGGCCCTTAAACATCCAACATGGAATATGGGGCGCAAAATTACAATCGACTCTTCTACTCTTGCAAACAAAGGCCTTGAAGTAATTGAAGCAAGTCTTTTGTTTGACGCAAAGGCTGAAAACATTGATGTAGTTGTTCATCCGCAAAGTCTGATACACTCTCTTGTTAGAACCAACGACGGCATGCTTTACGCCCAGATTTCTGATCCCGACATGAAGCACCCTATTCTTTCTGCCCTTACCTGGCCAAAAAACGAAAGCTGTTACTTAAAGCCATTTGATTTGTTTGATAAAGAGATGACTTTTTTCAAACCAAGATATGACGATTTTCCTCTTTTGAATCTGGCCTATGAATGTGTTAGACAGGAAGGTGCATATTCAATTGCCTTTAATGCGGCCAATGAAGTTGCAGTACAGGCCTTCCTAGATAGAAAAATCTCTTACACAGGAATAGCTGACGTAGTACAAAAAGTACTTTCTAAAGACTGGAAAAAGGCTCCATCTTGTTTTGAAGATGTTTTTGAATACGATGGCCTTGCTCACAAAATGGCTGGGGATCTTATATGAAATGGCTCTACGGTATTCTCTGTCTGTTTTTTCTGATCCTCTTTCATGAATTCGGTCATTTTTTAGCAGCAAAGCTATTCGGAGTAAAAGTTGAATCTTTTTCAATAGGATTCGGACCTGTTTTATTCCACAAAAAGTTTTGGGACACAGATTTCCGTCTTTCACTGATTCCTTTGGGGGGCTACTGCGGTATGAAAGGCGAAAAAGAGCTTCAGACAGCCTTGGATACAGGAACAGAAATCAACGCAGAAAGTGACAGTCTATTTGGTATACATCCGTTAAAGAGAGCCATGGTTGGCTTTGCAGGACCATTTTTCAATTATATTTTTGCTGTAATCTCATTTGCTATTATTGCAGGAATTGGCTACAGCTATTATACATACTCCAATAAGATTATCCTTGCCGATGAAAAAATGGAAAACGCCTGCACAAAAGCAAGAGAGGCAGGAATTCTTTCCGGCGATAAAATCATCAAAGTTGGCAACACGACTATTGAAAGTTTCTCTGATTTAAGTGAAGCAATTTCAATCCGAGGCGGAGAAACTACCGACATTGTTGTAGACCGAAACGGGGAAATGCTTACCTTCTCTGCAGAAATCGAACTTGACAAATCTACTGGAGTTGGAAAGCTTGGAGTTATGGCAGAAAGCGATTCACTGATCCAGGTACACACTCCCCACTACAATTTCTTTCAGGCTGTTGGAAAAGGATTTACTGAATCTGCAAAAATGATCCACATGACTTTTAAGGGAATTTCACTATTATTTAAAGGAGTCGAAATCAAAAACGCCGTTTCTGGTCCTGCCCGCGTTACAGAAATGCTTGGATCTACAGTGAAAGACGGTTTTTCCATGGGCGCAAAAATAGGATTCATTTCAATTCTTGATCTTATGGCTCTTATTTCAATCTCACTTTTTATTATGAACCTGCTGCCTATTCCTATTCTGGACGGCGGCCTTATACTTTTTGCAATTATTGAATCGATTATAAAAAAACACATTCCTGTAAAAATTCAGTATTACACCCAGTTTATTGGACTAGCCTTTATAGGACTTCTACTTATTCTGGGATTAACAGGTGATGTAAACTACTTTGTAAATATGATAAGAGGAAAATAAAATGAAAAAAATTCTGTTTTTATTAGTTACAGCTATTTGTTCTTTTTCGCTTTTTGCACAGTCTCATACTTCAACTCAATCTCATCAGTCTACCATAACAAACATTGTTCCTTTTGTTACTCCAGGTTCATCAAATTTCGATTATGTTACAACTGGTGAAGACGGTTTTATCATTAAATGGACAGAAGATGATTTTGGCGAACACTATCAGGTAACAGACCTTGGAATTAAAATGGCCGTATGTTCACCAAACGGAAAACATGTGGCAGTTTATGAAACAGACGGTGGATCAACAAACAAAGTAACTGTCTGGGACTGGCAGACCCTTACAAAGAAATTTTCAAAAACTTACAATGATTCAATTACTACCCTAAACTACTCTGCCAACGGTACTTATCTTATTATTGGAACTGCAACAACCGACTCTGCCGTTTTTGTACGCACATCTGACTGGAAGACAGTTGATAAAATCAAGGAAAATACCAGTATTGTAAATTATGTTCACACAAGTGCATCTGAAAAAACTATCATGATGTACTCACCTGCAGGAAGCCTATCATATTATGCCATGAACAATGGTAAACTTAAAACAAAGTTCAAGACCATTCAGGGACTTACTAACGTTGTTTCTTTCAATAATGATCTTTTCCTTGCAGGACTTAAAGATGATCATATTTACGTTATCTACGCCATGGACGGAAAATCAATTCTTTCCATTCCAGTTTCCAATGCTGTGATTCTTACATCTGCAGCCGATGACAATCTTTATTATCTTGAATTCGACGGTAAAAATATCTATACCCTTAAAATGCTGGATAACCTTCCAAACAATAAAATCTCTAATCCACATACAGTAAAAACTTTCTACGGACCTCGTACTTCAGGACAGATTGTAACAGGAACCCGTTATGTCGATCAGATTGTACTTGGTGGAAAGGACGGTGCCGTTTATAAAACAGATGCTGAACCAATGTCCCAGACCGTTACCCTTAAAGCTATTACTGATAATACATACACAAAAATTGTTGATTCTGAGGCTATTGGACAGGATTTCTACTTCCTTTCATCTTCTACAATCTACAAATCTTCTTATGATACAGGTATTGTAGAAACAATTGCTTCAGTTTCAGGTGAAACGAACATTACAGCTTACGAAAACAAACTCATTTTATGGTCAAAAGGAACCAGAAATAAAGTTACTGTCCTGGATCTTACAACAAAGGCACGTACAGACCTTTTTACACCTAAAGGAAACATTCAGTCCCTTAAAGTTTATGGAAACAATATTGTAGAAATTGAAAACAATTCCGTTGTAAATATCTTCAATTTTGAGACAAAAAAACTTCGGGAATGCTGGACCGGTTCAGGTATTCAGGATGCTGTTCTTGCTGACGACGGAAAACTTTACATCGGAAAATCTGCACACACCGCACCAAACTCTGCACTTCTTTGTGTAGACACCCAGACTATGGAAACTGTACCACTTTCAATAAATGCCAATGTAGCGTATGGTTTCTCAACTGATGGAAAAATTATCTATGGTATTAAGATTGAAGAAGTTAGCGGTGTGGACACAACATTTGTATTCTCTTTCAACACTGTTACAAGATCGGCTTCAAACATTCTTAAATTTGCAGACGAAGATCCAGAAGCCTTTACTACACTTGATAACGGAACATTGTTTACAAACATTGGTAAAAACAAGGTTTATTCGTACAACCTTGCCCAGAAAAAACGATTCAGCTACAACCGCTCAGCTTCAATTCCTCTTAAAGTTACTGCCAATGGAAAGCGGGTCGTTATTCTGAACCGAGATGGTAGTATTTCCTGGTGTAACGCTACCAGCCAGAATCTTCAGGCCAACTGGTACCTTACAGTAGATAATCAGTGGTTTGAATTCTAAAAAAAAGGACCCTGACGGGTCCTTTTCTTCTTTCTATCTTCCGCAGCCTCTTGCAAGGGCTTCTTCATATACTTTTAAGTAGCCTTCTATTGAAAGATCCCAGCTGAAATCTTTTTTCATACCCCGCTTCTGCATAGCTTTTATATGATCTTTTTTGTTGTAGTAAGCATAAACAGCCCATCCAACAGTGTCAAAAATGGCGCCAGGTGTAAGCTGATCAAAGAGGAATCCTGTTCCTTCTCCAGTTGATTCATTGTACTGTTCAACAGTATCTGCAAGACCACCAGTGCGTCGTACAATTGGAAGAGTTCCGTAAAGCATTGAATACATCTGATTCAATCCACAAGGTTCATACTGAGAAGGCATGAGGAAGAAATCAGAGCCGGCTTCAATAAGGTGAGAAAGGCTTTCATCATAACCTATCATTGCCCGCATATTTGGAAGTTTTGCCTGAAGATTGTTGATTTCTTCTTCACACCATTTTTCACCGCTTCCAAGAATAGCAAACTGAATGTCCATTGTAGAGCACATATTAAACATAGAGCCGTAAGTTGGAGCAAAGATTTCCGCAATTCCCTTCTGGCTTGCAAGACGTGTTACAATACCAATAAGAGGAACCTCTGGACGTACAGGAAGTCCCATTCGTTTCTGAAGTTCTGCTTTACAAACAGCCTTGTTTTTCATAGAAGTAGCAGTAAAGTTTGCAGGAATAAGTTTATCTTTTCCAGGGTTCCAGGTTTCAAGATCACAACCGTTAAGAATACCACGTACAACGTCAGTGCGGACACGAAGAAGACCGTCAAGTCCAAATCCGCCTTCATAAGTCTGCATTTCGCCAGCATATGTTGGTGAAACAGTTGTAATCATATCAGCACAAGAAATACCAGCCTGCAAAAGATTGATACAGCCGTTGTGTTCAATTCCACCACCGTAATAAAGATTCCAGTCCAATCCCAATGCAGGGAACTGTTCTTCACCATAAACACCCTGATATCCAAGGTTATGAATTGTAAGAACTGAAGATGTATTGGCAAACTTTCCGTTACGGCAAACACATTTAAGGATTACAGGAACAAGGCCGGCAAACCAGTCGTGAGCATGCATTACATCAGGATACCAGTCCAGTTTTCGGCAAAGCTGAAAAGCACCATGACACAAAAGAGCCGAACGGTAAGGATTATCATGGAAATCTGTTTCTGTTTTTGTTCCGTAAATGCCGTCACGGCCGTAAGCTAGTTCGTGATCAAGGAAATAAACCGGAACTTCTGTACCAGGAAGTTTTGATTCATAAACAGCAACCCAGGATTCTACCTGACCTGCAAGAACTCCCATTGGTCCTTCAAGTTTAGTAAGTTTCGAACGGTCAATTTTATAATAACGAGGCATTACAATACGAACATCGTGTCCGTGAGCCTTTAAAGTAATGGCAAGAGCTGAAACAGCGTCAGCAAGTCCGCCAGTTTTTGCAAAAGGAACAGTTTCTGAAGTAACCATCAAAATTTTCATAATAAACCTCGTATAAAGTGAATTTTATCGTAAAACACTCACCGGAACAGTTGATTTTCTGGTCAACTTGATTTCCAGTTTTTCACCGTAATCAATATCAATTATATCACAGTTTTTTGTATTCTTGGATAAAATTTCCAATGCCAGTGGATCTTCTATTTCTTTCTGAATGAGACGTCGCATTGGACGGGCACCCATTGCAGGATCGTATCCGTTTTCAATAAGGTAATTCCGAGCGTTTTCTGAAAGATTCAAGGTAAGTTTCTTGTCAGAAAGTCTGTCCTGAAGTTCATTAAGCTGAAGATCAAGAATTTTTGAAATTTCTGTTTTGTTCAAAGCATTGAATACAATTACATCATCAATACGATTCAAAAGTTCCGGACTAAGAAGTTTTTTCAGTTCATTAACTGCATTATGTTTAATTTCACTGAAAGGAACTGCACCGTCACAAGGAGCAAAACCTGCACGGCCTTCATTGGTAATCTGACGTGCACCGGCATTACTTGTCATAATAATAATTGTATTTCTGAAATTGATTGTATGTCCAAGGTTATCCTGAAGTTCACCTTCCTCAAGAATCTGAAGAAGAAGATTGAATACATCTGGATGAGCCTTTTCAATTTCATCAAGGAGAACAACCGAATATGGATGATGACGAACTTTTTCTGTAAGAACGCCACCGTCTTCATAACCAACATATCCTGGAGGAGAACCTACAAGTCTGCTGGCATTGTGTTTTTCCATGAAATCAGACATATCAATTCTGATAAGTGCATCTTCATTTCCAAAAACAAATTTAGCAAGTGTTTTTGCAAGCTTTGTTTTTCCTACCCCGGTTGGACCAAGGAAAATATATGAGCCCACAGGACGTTTTGGAGAAGAAATTCCTGCTCTGCTTCGACGGATTGAACTTGCTATAACATTTACTGCTTCATCCTGTCCAATAACTGCTTCGTGGATTTCTTTTTCCATATTGATAAGTCGGGATGTTTCCTGGCTGTTCATCTGTTCCAATGGAATGCCAGTCATTTCACTGATGACATGTTCTACATCACGTTTAGTAACAATTCTTTCTGTCATGCTTGAACTGTCATAAGCACTTTCTTTAAGTTCGTTAAGTTTTTCCCGAAGTTCAATTACCTTGTCCCGGACATAAGCTGCATTTTCATATTCTTGATTTTCTACAAGAAGGCGTTTTTCTTCGGCAAGGGCATCAATAGCTTTTTCAATTTCTGCTATATCTTCAGGATTATTTTCTTCCGAAATCTTTTTTGCACATCCACATTCATCAAGAATATCAATGGCTTTATCCGGCAAAGAACGTTCCGGAATATAACGGCAGGAAAGTGATACGATGGCAGGAATTACTTCATCATCATATTTTACATGATGATAATTTTCATATTTTTCCTTAATTCCATTTAGGATTTCCAAAGCTTCACCTGAGGTAGGTTCTTCAACAAGAACCTTCTGGAACCGTCTTTCCAATGCCTGATCTTTTTCTATAACCTTTGTATATTCTTTTGTTGTTGTGGCACCAATAATCTGGATTTCACCACGGCTTAATGCTGGTTTCAGAATATTTGAGGCATCCATATTTCCGTCTGGAGCCCCTGCCCCAATCATCATGTGGATTTCGTCGATAAAAAGAATGATGTCTTTTCGGTCGGTGATTTCCTTCATCATCTTTTTCATTCTTTCTTCAAAATCACCCCGGTATTTAGTTCCTGCTACCATCTGTGCAAGATCAAGAGAATAGATTTTTTTACCAATAAGATCTTTTGGAACATCACCGTTTACAATTTTTAAGGCAAGTCCTTCAACAACAGAAGTTTTTCCAACACCGCTGTCTCCAGTAATGACAGGATTATTTTTTGTTCTTCGCAAAAGAATCTGAATCAGGCGGTTGATTTCTTTTTCGCGGCCAATTACAGAATCAAGTTTTCCGTTTTTAGCCTGATTTGTAAGGTCTCTGGCATATTCAGAAAGACTTTGAGGAACTTTTTTATCTTTAGGTTTTGATGCTTTTGATTCTTCTTCAAGACCTGCCAGCATATTGATTTCATCTGTTTTTTCCATAATGTCTTTAAAAACTGACGAAACATCCATAGGTTTTACAGATGATGAAATGCCCTGTTTCTGAAGTTTAAGAACTTCCTTTCTTACTTCTGAAAGACTTTTTCCATACTGAGAAAAATAATTTGCAGTGAGACTGTATTCTTCCCGAATTGCAGCAAGGAGAAAATGTTCGGTACCAACGTAGTCATTTCCAAGAGTATTTGATTCTATATCTGCAATATCCTGCATTTTGACGTAACGATGTCCGTAAGGTAAATCTTCAAAACCATCCTTACTTTCATGTTCCCCAAAATAGCTTTTCAGGCGGTATTCGAATCGGTCAATATTAAGGTTCAAAGCTTTACAGACTTCATAACCGATTCCATTTTTACTTTTTAAAAGAGCAAGAATTACATGTTCCGGAAGAAGATGATCAACTCCCGAAAGACGTCCTTCATCCTGTGCCAGAGCACCAATAAGTCTCTGGGCCATAGGTGACATATTTTTCATCAAAAAACCCCGAATAGATTTCTACCTTTATATTATCGGCAGATTTGGGCTGTTTCTATTGTAAAAACTGCCCATTTTTTATATACTTAAGACATGCCGAGGTGGTGGAATTGGTAGACACCAGGGACTTAAAATCCCTTGCTGAGCAATCGGCGTGCCGGTCCGAGTCCGGTCCTCGGCAAAAGCCCTTTCGGTTATGAAAGGGCTTTTTTCATTTATCAGATATTTCTTCAGGAGCAGAATATGCACGTTTATCCAAGAGGCTGTTATTTTAAAAACATTTCTGACATTAAAGACAAAAAAATCACAATAATGGGGCTTGGACTTAACGGTGGCGGACTTGCAGCAGTTAGATTTTTTTCAAAATACGGTGCTTATATTACTGTTACGGATATGAAAACTGCAGAACAACTGAAACCTACCCTTGAAACAATTGAAAAAGATGAATCTATCGACAAAAGTCGAATAAATCTTGTTCTTGGTGAACACCGCATGGAAGATTTTGAAAATGCAGATGTTGTAATCAAAAACCCTGGTGTAAAAATTGAAGGCAACAAATATCTTGAAAAAGCCCGGGTAATCGAAAGTGACATGAGCATTTTCTTAAATTTCACTAAAAGCCCTATCATTGCAATTACAGGAAGCAAGGGAAAATCAAGTACCGTAAGCGCTATTCACTACGGATTAAACAACTGCGGCTACAAGGCTTTTTTAGGCGGAAACATCACTGTAAGCCCTCTTACCTTCCTTGAAGAAACAAACGAAGAGACTCCTGTTGTACTGGAACTTTCTTCCTGGCAGCTTGCAGATCTTAGAGGCAGAGGACTATTAAATCCCCACATCTGCCTTATGACAAAAATTGTTGCTGATCATCAGAACTGGTATGGCAACATGGAAAATTACATCGAAGATAAAAAACTGCTTTACAAAGACCAAGATAAAGGCTGTTATTCCATTTTTGACGGTGACGGTGATGAACCTGCCATAAAACCAGCCAATGCTGAATCCTGGGGTGAAATGTTTGCCAGTGAAACAAAAGGAACTGTACTCAGATATTCAAAAAATAAACTTCCCAAAGGAACATACGGTGTATGGCAGGAAAAGAAAAAAGACGGCACTTTTGAAGGAAAAGTACTCTTGCCATACATGGAAAATGCCGAAACTATCCTGAAAGGACTTACAGTACCAGGGGACCACATGAAAACAAATGTCCTTAATGCAGCCCTTGTACTTTACCTTATGCACATTCCGGCAGAGAAAATAATCAAGGTTCTTGGTAACTGGAGTGGAATTGAACATCGGTTACAGTATTTTCACACTTATAAAAGTTCAAAAACTGTATACAAATTTTACAATGACACCTGTTCTACAGTTCCAGAAGCCACAGCTGCAGCAAGCCAGAGCTTTGAAGTACCGGTTATTCTCATTTGTGGTGGAACAGACAAGGGGTTGGTTTTTGAAAAACTGACAGAAACACTTAAAAACAGTCAAAAACTGTATAAAAAACCAGACAGTTTATGGCTTTTACAGGGAACAGCCACAGAAAAACTCACGCCGTTTTTAGATGAAAACAAAATTGACTACAATGGTCCATATCAAAATCTTTTGAATCTTCTTGAAGAACTTAAAAACTACACTCACGCTACATCTAGTGTACCCGATTCCTCAAAACCTAAAGAATTTGCTATAGTTTTCTCCCCTGGAGCAACAAGTTTTGGTATGTTTACAAATGAATTTGACCGGGGCCACAAATTTATGAACGCTGTGAAGGAACTTTTCGTTTAATCAACAGAAAGGTATATGAATTTTAGTCAGCTGTATATACAATTCTAAAGCCTGTATAATCGTAGGCTTCGTTTGGATCGTAGGAATAGCGGTCTGCACAATAAAGGAACGGTGTATACTCTGAATAACTTCCACCACGACAAACTCTCTGAAATCCTGAAGCTGGTCCATATAATCCAGAAAAATTTGTATATTCATCAAACCAGTCCCAGCAGAATTCCATTACATTTCCGCTCATGTCAAAAAGCCCTGCTCCATTGGCATTACCGCTTCCGGCCATTGGAATTGTATCGGGAGTAAAAAGAGTGCCTGCAGTGCCAACAGTGTGAGTAAAATCTGAATTCATGAAACTCCAGGCAAAATCATTTTCATCTTCATCATCTGAAATATGACCAGCAACGTAATTTCCTTTCTGAAGGCCGTTTCTTGTTTTTCGTGCGGCATACTCCCATTCACTTTCACTAGGAAGTCTGTATCCGGTATTTTTCCAGACACATTCAGCAAGGTCACAGCGGGCTGTATCAGAAGAATCCCGAAGGACTTTTCCCTGAAATTCATAGCATGGTTTTCGGCCCTTAATTTCACTTAAAGCATTACACCAGACAATGGCATCATACCAGTTGATCATACACACAGGCTGATTCATATTGTCATCAGTGGGTTTTACCCCAACCTTTCCTGTGCTGCCGGCCATTCCTTTATTGGCAAAGGTATAGCCCATTTTTTCTGCCTTCACTCTTATCTGATACCAAAGTCCATAAGTGGTTTCAAATTTTGAAATTGAAAAAGGCTGGAGTTTTCTTTCTGAAGTATAAGACTGGCCATCTTCTCCGATTGTAAATGTAAGGTTTGTTTTAAATGTAACAAACTGAAGAGGATTAAAGGTTTCCTGAGCGAAAACCAGCCATGAGAAAAACATAGAAAAAATTACTGCAGCAGTTTTTTTCACCTTACTCTATTCTCCTGACGTTTAAGCTCTTTTTTTTCCTTACGGAGAGCACGACGCTGTTTTGCAGAAAAGCGTTTAGCTTTTTTAGGTTTCTTTACACCAAGGTCAATTTCAGTTTTGTTGAAATTGAAAATCCAGGCTCCAATAAAAATCGAAAGCAGACAAACTGCGGAAACAATAACAACTGCATAACGGCCAAAACTTTCGAAAGGCAACGGGAAGTTCATTCCAAAGAAGCTTGTAATAAATGTAGGAACCATCATAACAAGGCTGATTACAGAAAGCTTCTTCATTACAACATTCATGTTGTTTGAAATAACACTGGAGTAGGCATCCATTACACCAAAAAGAATACTGGAATATGTATCGGCCATTTCAATAGCCTGACGGTTATCAATCTTAACATCGTCAATAAGATCAAGATCTTCTTCATCAAGCTTAAGGAGTCTTGTACGGCTTATTTTTTCAAGAAGCAGCTGGTTTGATTTTAGTGAAGTTGTAAAGAATACAAGGGATTTTTCAAGTCCTAAAAGCTGAATGATTTCTTTGTTTTCAATTTCCAGCTTCATTTCACTCTGAATACCAGTTGATCGTCTGTTGATTTCTTTGAGGTATCGAAGGAAGTTTGTATCCCCACGGTTGATAATCTGAACAATGAATAATGGAAAATCATTAAGTCTTACATTTTTTACACGGTTTGCACCAAAATCCTTAATAACTTCACTGTCGGTCCAGCAAATTGTAATGATAACCTTGTTCTTGATGATAATACCAATAGGAACTGTAAAATACTGAACTTCAGCAGACGGATCAAAAACAGGAACACGGATAATCAGAAGAACATAACCTTCCCCTTCTTCTATTCGTGAAAGTTCATCCGGGTCAAGAATATCCAGCATGTGGTCCTGTTCGATGGCATATTCTTTCTGAAGTTCGTTAGTTTCGTCACGGGTAATGGAACGGGCATCAATCCACAAAGGGCTTTCGGAGTCAAGCTTATCTTTTTTTACTTTGGTAAATTGTCCGTCAATCTGCTGCCAGTATGTGATCAAAACCGTCCTCCTTTACAAATTAAACAACCTTAGATTAAATTCGTTTCATTTCGCAAGATACAAGGTTATATTCACCGTCTTTTTTCGAAAGTTCTGCTACTGCATAAGATCCACTTTCACCAAAACTTCCTGGATTTACTACAAGAGTGTCCCCTATTTTTGCAGTACCAGCACCTTCGTGAATATGACCGCAAACTACCAGCATTGGTTTTACATCTTCAATAAGTTTTGTAAAAATTGCACTGCCAGCATGAAGAGTTTCGTTTACAGAATCACAGGCGTCTTTTGGCGGATTATGACTGATAAGAATAAGATTAGAAATATTTTCTGATTTAAGAATATCAAAATCACTTAAAAGATCTTCTTCTGTTCTTTCGTTGGCAGTTTTTCCTGTAAAAATTGATCCACCACCGCTTCCACAGATACAAAGTCCTTCATAAAAATTCAATGAAGCTTCACAGTTGATGTCTGCATTATCAAGGTCTTCAGAAAAATCTGGATCATCGCAGTTTCCAAGAACAGCAAAAATATTTTCATGTCTTTTACAAAGTTCTTCAAGAACAGGCTTTGCTGTTTCGGTTTTAAAACATTCTGCAAAATCTCCGGCAAAGAGCACTGCATCACAAGTCTTGAATTCACCCTCAAGTTTTTCCAAATCTTTTACATTTCCATGAATATCTGAAAGAATAAGCAGTTTCATAATAAAACCTCACTTCCTTACATGTATTTTTTAAGTTCATCCATCTGTTCTTTTGTACCGATGGTAATGCGGATAAAATCTTCAATACCTTTTGTAGAAAAATGGCGAACAAGAATGCCGTTTTCTTTAATCTGTTTGTAAACTGCATCTCCGTCCATGCCGTCTTTTTTGCAGAATACAAAGTTTGTAAGGCTCTGAGGCACGTAATATCCTTTAGAACGAAGGAAATTGATAAAATCATCACGGACTTCAGCAACATCACGGCTTGTTTTTACGTAATAGGCTGTATCTTCACAGGCAGCTTTTCCTGCAACCTGATTTAATGCATCAATTGGAAAGTGGTTTACAGAGTTTTTTACAGTGGTAACAATCTGGATGAGTTTTGGATTTGAAACAATGTAACCAAGACGCATACCTGCTCCACAAAGGCTCTTACTGAAGGTACGTACAATTACAAGATTATCAAATTCTTCAATAAGTGGAATACATGACTCTCCGCCAAAATCTACATAAGCTTCATCAACAATAAAGATTTCATCTTTAGGAGCCTTCAGAAGCATCTGGCGCACCTGTTCTCGGGTAAGTCCCACAGAGGAAGGTGCGTTAGGATTTGCAAAAATTGTTCCAGATTTATTTTTATTTGCAAGTTCCAGCATTTTATCCGTATCAAGAGTCCAGTCAGATTTTAAAGGAACTGCATCATAAGGAATATTGTAAAAACCTGCATATACAGGATAGAAACTGTATGTATGTTCTGGCATTACAAACTTTTTGTTACTGGAGAAAAATGCATAGAATACAAATGAAAGAACTTCATCACTGCCGTTTCCACTGTAAATCATTTCTGGTGTTACAGTAAAAGGAATCTTATCTTTCTCTGAAGGAGTTACTTTATCTCCATCTACCTTAGCACGGCACAATACACCGCCAGTTTTATTCAGCATATCAGCAATGGCAGCATGAAGTTCATTTGAATCAGGATCAGGATACAGTCCCAATTTTTCAGTTTTTTTATTGATGAAATCAACCAAAGCTTCCTTTACTTTTGGAGAAGGAGCATAAGGATTTTCATTTGCATTTAATTTTATATAAATTCTATCTTTTGGCTGTTCCCCTGGTACATAAGGGTTCAAGCCTTCCATTCTTTCACTGATTAACATTTCAATCTCCTGCAGGGAGTATTAATTGAAATCTTTTACACCGTTCAAATCAAGAGTGGCAAAAAGATCATCCATTGTTTCACGACGACGAATTTCTTTGAAAGAACCGTCTTCACGCATCAAGATTTCTCCACAGCGGAGTTTTGAGTTGTAATTGAAGCCCATGGCTCTACCGTGAGCACCGGCGTCATGAAGGATTACAAAATCACCTTTTTCAATTTCAGGAAGTTCACGCTGAACAGCAAATTTATCAGAGTTTTCACAAAGACTTCCTACAATATCGTAAACGTGATCTTTTGGAGCATTTTCTTTTCCACAAACGGTGATTTCATGGTAGCTTCCGTAAACACCTGGACGCATAAAGTCGGCCATACATGAATCAAGACCAATGTAATCCCGGTAAATGTGCTTTTCGTGGATTGCAGTAGAAACAAGCCAGCCGTAAGGACCAGTAATTGGACGTCCACATTCCCAGTAAATGGCCAGAGGATCAAGACCAGCTGGAACAATTACACGGTCGTATTCTGCGCGGATTCCCTTTGCAACATAATCGTAATCTACTGCTTTGTCACCTGGTTTGTAAGGAATACCAATTCCACCGCCAAGATCAACAAATTCGATATTTACCCCACACTTTTCTTTGATTTCAACGGCAAGTTCAAAAACCAGTTTTGCAGTATCAACAAAAAAGTTTGGATTCAATTCGTTTGAAGCAACCATTGTGTGAAGTCCGAAATGTTCACAGCCTAAAGCCTTGCACTGCTTGTAAGCTTCAATAATCTGTGAACGTGTAAGACCATATTTTGCTTCTTCCGGTTTACCGATAATTCCATTACAGCCCTGTTTATCGGCACCAGGATTGTATCTGAAACAGATTGTTTTTGGGAATTTACCACCAAGAGCCTTTTTCAGAAACTCAATGTGAGTAATGTCGTCAAGGTTGATGATATTTCCCTGTTTGTATGCAAGCTGGAATTCTTCGGCAGGAGTTTCATTAGAAGTGAAAATAACATGATCTCCTTTAATTCCACTCATTTCAGAAAGAACAAGTTCTGGAAGACTTGAACAGTCAGCACCACAACCTTCACTGGCAAGAATCTTAAGAAGATATGGATTTGGTGAAGCTTTTACTGCATAATGTTCCCGGAATTTTGGGAAAATGCTGAAAGCCTTTGTAAATTTTTTAAGGTTTTCACGGATTGCTTTTTCATCATAGATGATAAAAGGTGTTGGATAATCTTTTACAAGATTTGTAAGTTCGTTTTTTGAAAGTGGGAATGTTTTTTCCATTTCAATGCCTCCGTGTATATTTAAATTTTTACTACAGTTTTGAAAGTTTTTCTGTAAGAAGTTTTGTAGCTTCTTTTGGATTGGCTTTACCGGCAGAAAGTTTCATTACCTGTCCCATAAGCCAGCCAATTACGTTTGTTTTACCGCCTTTGAAATCTTCAATGGCTTTAGGATTTGCAGCAATTACCTGATCAACAAAACCTTCGATTGCACCAGAATCACTTACAATTTCCATACCTTTTTCTTTGATGATTACTGAAGGCATTTTGTTTGTAGAAAGCATTTCTGCAAAAACTTCCTTACCCTGTTTTGAAGTAATTTTGTTTGCTTCAAGAGCATCAGCAAGTTCAGCAATATGTGCAGGAGTAAGACTTGTATCTTCGATTGTCTGTTTATTTTCATTCAAAACTGCAAGAAGCTCTGAAAGAATAAGGTTTGCTACTCGTTTAGGTGATTTTGATTTTGAAACTGCATCTTCAAACCACAAAGAAAGTTCACGGGTTGATGTAAGTGTTTCTACGTCAAAATCAGAAAGACCGAATTCCTTTTTGAAACGATTACGTTTTGCTTCAGGAAGTTCACCAACTTTCTTGAAAGCTTCGGCTATCAATTCTTCACTAACTGTAAATGGCTTAATGTCCGGTTCAACAACGAAGCGATAATCTACAAAAGAGTTCTTTGTACGCTGAACAACAGTAACACCTTTTTCTTCATCCCAACCCATTGTAACTTTGAAACCGGCGTTGAATTCCTGACGGTCATTCTGGAATTCTTCCAGCTGACGTTTAGCTTCATAAGTACATGCATCTTTAATTGCGCGGAATGAGTTCAAGTTTTTAATTTCAGAAATTGGTGTGTGGTAAAGTTTTCCGTCTTCCCAGACATTAAGGTTGATGTTGGCATCACAACGCATGTTGCCTTCTTCAAGGTTACCTTTTGTTACTTTTACATAACGGAGAATTTCCTGAACAGTCTGCATGAACAAAGCAGCTTCTTCAGGGCTAGTCATATCTGGTTTTGTAACAATTTCGATAAGTGGTGTACCACAGCGGTTGTAGTCAATGTATGAGTGATTTCCAGCAAGGTGAAGAGATTTACCTACGTCTTCCTCAAGGTGGATACGTTCAACTCGAACACGTCGGTATTTTCCATCAACAACACAGTCTTTACCAATAAAATTCAAAGGTCTGTGTTTTTCACCACCTGGCTGCTGATCTTTTGGATAATGAACCAATGGAAGATCAACATAACCATCTGTACAAAGAGGAAGATCATACTGAGTAATCTGATAACCTTTAGCAAGGTCAGGATAGAAATAATGTTTACGGTCAAACTTTGTGAAACGGGCAATATTACAGTTTAATGCCTGTCCAGCCACAGCTCCAAGTTCAACATAACCTTTTGAAACACGTGGCATAGCTCCAGGAAGTCCAAGACAAACAGGACAAACGCGTGTATCAGGCATACCGCCGTAACGGTTTTCACAGGCACAAAATGCCTTTGTAGTTGTTAAAAGCTGTGTATGAATTTCGCAACCGATTACAATTTCATATTTATCAATCATGATAACCTGACCTTAAAAAGTATAAATTTATAGTTTGTTCTATTATACAGAAAAAATGACTTTATTACAATTATGGGATTTAAAACAAAAAGGGGCTGTCCAAAAAGAATGGACAGCCCTTTCTGTATCAGGTTAGTTATTAATTATTCCTGTGATTCAAGTGAAGATGTGAAGTTATCTTCAGTTGCCATCTTAGCTCTTTCGAGGTAGCGGTCAACCTGTTTGTTACCGAATTTTTCCATTTCGTAAGCCTGGCGAGCAGCTTCTTTTTTACCTACGATTCCCCAGAGGTCTTCGTCAGCAATGTCGCGTTCGCTAGTAAGAACAGCTTTGTCGTAGATGATTTTTACATCTTTGAAGTAACCGATGAAGTCACCACCGATGCTAGCTGCGTCACGTGTGATCTGGAATCCAGTGAATTTAACAAATGGAAGTCCACGTGGGTAAATTGGGTAAACGCGGATTTCACGTGTGCGTACTTCAGAGATGTACTGTGGGTTTGTCCAAGTAAGTTCTCTCCAACCGTCGAAATCAAGGTAGTTCATGAAGTAGCGGCGTTCAATTCCATCATTATCTTTAAGCATTACGTACAATCCGTGTGGATAGTTCATACCCATTGTTGTAACTGAAATAGCTTTGATTGTTCCAACATTTTTTACGAGACCATAACCGTCTTCGAAAAGTGTTTTTCCAGATGCTTTCTGTTCATCTGTTGGTTCCATGCGGTTTCCGTTTTCGTCAGCATCAGCGAGAGTTGCATAAGCAGGAATCTCGAATGGTGGAACGATTTTAGCATTTGCATTTGAGTTCCATTCAGGGAAAACAATACGAACACCCATTACGTTTGAACCAGCGAATGGTACATCAGCTTCACTTCTAACAGGAGCTGCAACTACCTGTGAAAGTCCAACACTTGTAACATTACGTGCTGAAGAGTTCAAAACAACTTCCCATTCTGGAAGTCCCAATGATGTTTTCATCAATGATTTCTGTTCTTCAGTGTAAGTTGCACCAGCACTTACAGAGTAATCCATTACTGTGTGGCTGTTTGACTGTGGATTTCCATTTTCATCGTTATTACAATCTGCTGTGAGAAGTGTAAAGTCGATAAGCATAGATTCTTCAGCAAAAGCAACGCCACTAAAAAGCAGCATAGCAGCTGCTAATAAACTCAAAGTCTTTTTCATCTTTGAAGCTCCTTTATTAATTTCGATGTAGCCTTGTATATTATAGTTTATTATCTTATAACTAAAATATTTTGTCAACGTTTTATTTGTTGTCTATTGAAAAAAATTCAATTTTCTCCAATTGCAAATCTCCCGCTGATTACTCCCAGGCCCTTTTCGAATCTACATATATTTCCACTTTTTTAATGGATGCAAAATTGGTTGTAATGTTCTTTTCAAGAAGTTCTGCCCCGCTTTTTAACGGATAAGACGAAGGGTCTACTGCAAGAAGATCCTTGGAAAGATCAAGATATAACATACCCCCCCGCTGAAAACAGGAAAGAACTTTTGTTCCTCTTGGAAAAATTAGTTTTGTACGCTCTGAAATCGGTCCAAGAAGCAGTTCATCAACATAACGGGAAATTATATTTTCAGATTTTAGAGGGAGATATCGGTTTTCTATAATAAATGAATCCGAATCACCAGAAGGAAAAACAAAGGTATATCGTTTTCCATTATTTGACATTAATGCAGTCACAAGACTTGTGGCAAATGCCATAACCATGAGAACAATAACAATAATTACGGAGGTTTTTACTTTTTTCATTCGGCTGATGTGAATCCTTTTGAACGTTCATAATGAGTTACAAACGCAGATATGCCATTATATATTCCAAGGGAAAGTTTTTTCAAGTATGAATCATCTACCAGCAAAAGACCTTCTTTTTCATTTGAAAGGAAGCCAAGTTCAATCAGAACGGAAGGCATTTTTGAATTTTTAACAACGAACCATTCTTCAGCTTTTATACCTCGGGCCGTAGAATAACTTCCTACCTGTGCCTGCAGTCCATCCATAATAAATTTTGCAATCATGATGCTTTCTGTAGTATAAGTTTCTTCCATCATGGAATTAAGGATTGGAAGAATTGTAGGATCGTCAACATCTTTTTTTGAAGAATCATCAAGTACATTTCGGCGGTAACCTGGAGAAAGATACCAGACTTCGTAACCAGAAGCAGTTTTGTTCAGGCTGGAGTTTACGTGGATAGAAATAAAAAGAACAGCTTCATCAGGACTATGGGAAACTGCGTTGGCAATGTCGGTTCGTTCACCAAGACTTACAAATTTATCGGTTGAACGGGTCATGATAATCTTTTTATCTGGATAATAAGCCTTAAGCCTGTCATAAAGAAGTTTTCCTACCTTAAGGTTTACTTCACTTTCGATTACATCAACTTTTTTTCCATTTACAGTATAGGATTTCATTGCGCCAGGATCTTTTCCACCGTGCCCCGGATCAATAAGGATTACACCAACTTTATAGGCAGGAGTATTCAGGGATTTTTCAAAAAGGCGGATTGAATCAGACATGAATTTCTGACTAACCATAACCTGATTATCCTGGATTTCAGGTGCATCAGTAAGAGACAGAAGCATTCCGTCAAAAAGAACAGCCTTATCACCTACCTGAAATGAAACATAATGGCCGTTTTTTTCGATAATTCCCGATTCAGAAAGGCTGTCGTAATAAAGTGTAAAACCGGATTCACGGGATTTATCAAGAAGAGGAAAATTTTCGGCAAATACTGCGCCTGCAAGAAGGAAAATTGAAAGTGCTGCTATAATCAGTTTTTTCATAAACAATCCAAAAAGTAAAGGGCTCCCTGAATGCCGCCGCGGAAAAGGCATTTGAAAAAGTCTGCCAGTTCAAACGACGGATGACAAGGGCGTAGAAGTGAAACTTTTTCCACCGTTTCAAGAACAGTGTTATAATTCCAGTCCTTCACTTTTGAATATCGGCCGTTTTTGAAATCTTCTGAAAGATAAAGTGAGATTTTTTCATCTTTTTGACAGATTCCCTTCAGGCTGTTTATAGTTTCCTGATCAATTTCGTAAGCTGATGGCGGGAAAGATTTTTCGTAATCTTCAGTCTCCCCTTTCAAAAACTTATCTGTTTCTGGATTGTTTTTTTCAAGCTCAATAACTATAGAAGAAACTGCAGATTCAGCTGTTTTTACCGCCTCAAGATAGGTGTCATTCTGGGTAATTACATTGCCGCATTTTGAAACATTGTTGCGGGGAAAATCAACCTTACCGCCTTTTTTTACAGTTGCTCTTTCCATAACATCTTTGATATTTGAAATTGAGCGAGCTTTATCAAGATTCAGTACATTTTTTACGGTTCCAGGAATTGAAATCCAGGCCCGTTCTGCTGAAAATTTACTGCATGGGATTTCAAAAAGATCCATTGGCTTTTCCGCAGAAGGATTAAGTTTTGGTGCCTTGAAGTCAACTGGAATACGGGCAGTGATTGCATCTTCAGGCTGTTTTCCAAGGGCCAGAAGAAGTGCATTTTTTGTAAGGTTCATTCCGCTTGCGTAAGGAAAAGTCCATCCGCTCATATAACCGCCGGAAAGCCGCCCTGCAATTTCACCGATCATGGCACCTTTTTTCGTATATTTAATATCAGCCTTAGCAACACCGTGAGTAAGACCAAGGGCTTTTACACCAAGAGCGAAAGTTGAAATCAATTCATCATGAACATCTTTATTAAGTTCAGCGCTCATTGTGTGACCAATTTCAATAAAGTAAGGAGGATATTTTATATGACGGAGAGCAAATCCTGTTACAACCAGCTGGCCGTCAAAAACCAGGGCATCAATAGAATATTCATCACCATCCATATATTCTTCAACAACTGCATTTCCGCTTCGGGAATTTGAAACAGCATCTTTAATTGCAGGAATAAATTCACTGGCATTTCGAACCATACGACAGCCCCGGCCTCCCATATTGTCGATTGGTTTTACAACAAGGGCTGTTTCTGTATTTGAAAAATATTTTTCAGTAAAATCTTCATAAGAAAGTGGATTTGAAAGGAAATCTGAATTAACACCTGTGTATTTTGGAGACGGAACATTTTCTTTTTCAAAACATCCCCGCATACGGGTTTTACTGCTGGCATTCAAGGCTGCTTCAAAACTGTGGGCAGGAAGACCAAGAGCATCGGTAACATAACTTACAGAAGCAGAAAAATCTGTGCCTGCGGTAAAAACTGCTGCAAGTCCACCATCTGATTTAAGTTCCTTTGCATAGGAAAGAATGCCTTCTCTGTCTTTAAGATCTATTTTTCTAAATGAATCTGCAAAAGGAATGGCTACGGCAGAATCATCTGCATCAATAACACAGGCTTTGTACCCAAGTTCTTTTGCGGCAAGAATGGCTGGCTTCTGCATAAGGCCGGCGCCTAAAATTAAAACATTCATATTTCCTCCCAACAGAAAAATCTTCTGCTAATTTTTACGGCAGTAGATTTCAACTGTATCCCCAAGTTTTTTCATTCTGCTGTATTTATCAATAATTTTCCATACGAAACTGTTTTTTTCTGTCCCATGCTTTTTTACATAAGGAAAACGTTCCGGATGATGACCTGTAGAAACAACTTTAACTACATGAAATCCATATTTTGAAAGCACTGCATCAGCTTTGTTATAATCCCAGACAGAATAATGATCATCTGGACTCTGGATGTAAAAATCGTGAGTATTTCTTGTTCCTGAAACACCTGAGGCAGATGGAGTTGAAAAAGCAAACACACCGTCTTTTTTTACAAGGCCACTAACCTTCTTCAAAACTGAATCAAGATCCTGGAAATGTTCAATCACATACCACATGGTTACGGCAGAGAATGAATCTTTTCCAAGGGCATCTGTATCAAGTTCAGGAAAAGCTCCTGTTACAGCCTTAAAACCAAGGTCATTTTTTACAAATTCAACGGCATCATCACAGATATCTGTACCAAAAGCTTCGTAGCCTTTTTCACTGGCAGCCTTCAAAAAAGGTCCGTAAGCACATCCTATATCAAGGACTGTTTTTTCCGGAAGAACTGAAACCTTTTCAATGAAGTCCATGCGTTTAAGGCACTGTTCTTTTATATGCTCAAAATCTTCTTTATAAGTTTTTCCGTACTGATTTTTATACTGATCAAAGAAATAGTCTTTGGAATACTCACGCTGCTTTTCATCTACGGTGTAACTGATGTAATTCATGCCGCACTTAGAACAGGTTCTGTAAGTACGGAAAATATTTCGCTCAAGGATTTTATCTTTTGAAGAATCTTTGATATTTCTGCAGACAGGACAGGAAAGTTTCTGACCTTTAGAAAGGGAATCAATAAATTCAAAAAGTGATTTCTGATCTTTTACAAGTTCTGAAGGATTTTTTTCTGAATTCCAGGCCGACTCAAAATCTTTTCTTGAGGAAAGTTTTTCCATAAGTGGAAAATTATATTTTTCTGCAAGATTTTTATGAAGATCAGATGTTGCACCAAGGAAAACCTTACATCCTGCAGACAAAGCTTCCCAGGCGGTAAGTCCGTAATGGGTTACAACAAGATCATAATTCCAAAGCTTTTCAGAAAGATTTTCAACAGGCCCCGTAAATACCACATTGTCATAACCAGAAATAACATTTCGGCTAATGCAGGTAATTTTTGCAGAAGGGAAAATATCTTTTACTTTTGAAAGAGATTTTTCTGTAAGGCCGGCTGGATCTTCACCACCAAAACAAACAAGAATATTTGAAATATCATCGGAAATAGACTTTTTATTTGAAGGAAGTTCCATAAAGGAAGGTTCAAAATGATTGATAAAAGATTTTTCGAAATAAGGCGGAATCACATCAAGAACATAGTCTGAAAAAGTACAGTCAGAGGCACCTTCATCAATGGAAATAACCGTGCCTTTTTCGGAAAGTTCCTTCTGGAGTTTTTCTTCCGTAATAAAACGGTCTGTTACAAAAACCGGACGGAAATTTTCATCCCCAGGGATTTTTTCAAGAACCTGCCATTTTTCCAGGCCCCCTTCCAGCCCACTTTGAATAAGCTCTGAAAGATTTGAAAGATTATCATCGTTTTTTTCTATATAAATAAACGCAGGCCTTGATAAGGCACATTTTTTTGCAAGGGAAATGCAGCGCATAAGATGTCCCGTTCCCTGGCCTTTTTTTACGCTTGGAACAAATACTAAAGGACGCTGAACTTCCGTACAGGAAAGAGCCTTAACAATATCTTCTGCCTTGTAAGGTGAATCAATCCCCTTTTTTAAAAGATATCTGTTCACGCAGACGGCCCGAATATAATCTGAATATGTATCGATGGTAGAACGAAGATCTGGAAAATTAAAACGGCCGTCACTTTCTATAAATTCACAGCGGAATATATCTTTATGTCTGTAAAGAGCCGGTCCTGCATGTTCCTGGTCGTATGGATCACTGGTATTTTTTTCTGCTTCAAGAAGACTATCTCCAAAAAACACTTCTACTCCAGATCCATGAGGAAGTCCTGTAAGTGTAAGATAATCACAAGGATTGTCCTCTTTTTCCATTTTTTCAAAAAGATCAAGACTGTACTGGGCTGCTTCATAAAAAAGATAAGGATTATCTGCTGTGGCACGAACTACAATATGAGCTCCGGCTTCCTTAATGCATTCACAATAGCGGTTCAAAACATTATTCAAGGAACCCTGGAAGATTTTAACCCCATTTTCCAGGCAAACCGGTTCCAAAAGAGGATAACTTTCACTGTCTGTAGCAACATAAAAATCGTCACAGGAAAGTTTTTTCATGGACTGGAGCACCCAGGCTAAAACCGTTTTTCCTCCAAGATCCATAAGAGCCTTTCCCGGAAGTCTTGTTGAAGACATACGGCACTGTATAATCACAACTTTCTTAGTCAATCCATTCATTACCATTTCTCCACCAGAGTCTTCAAATCCATCTTGAATCTGTAACGGTTTTTATAAATCCATTTCTTTGCATCGTGAAACTGTCTTAAAGCTTCTATAAGCCCGCAGGCAGAGCGTCTAAAAAATCTTCCGAAAGAAAAATGAGGCACCATGCCGTGATCAAGGCGGAACACAGGAAGCTGGTTTTTCAAAAAGAAACGGAGTGAATCAAGGGACGGTGTTCTGTCTTCTTCGGTAACTTCCGTCTGATAGGAAAGCTGAAGGATTGTAGAAAGAACAGTCTCTTCTCCCCAAAGCCAGGAACGAACACCAAGATCAAGATTCTGCCAGTATGGACTTTTGATAGTATAATCAAAACCACCAAGCTGAATAAATTTCTCCCGATTATAGATTGCAGAAAAGTCAAAAGGATATAGAGTTTTTAATCCGTCGGTAACCAGAGTACGGCTTTCCACAACAAAACGGCCTTTTGATGCGGCAGGTACTTTAATCTGGGCAATACCTTCTTTTTCGCTGTTCACAAGTCTTGGAACCACACAATATTTATCCTGGGCTGTAAGGTGATTGAACATATTTTCGTTCAATAGTCCCTGGGGAATATAAAAATTATCCCGTACCACAAAGAAGTATTTACTTGAACATTCTGAAACGGCCATATTTATCATGCGGCCAACATTCATCTCTTCGTGAGGCATAACAAATTTTACTGAAGGATATTTACGTGAGATTTCTTCAAGACTGAAATTTTCACTGTCAGGTTCAATACAGATTATTGAGGAAACGTTGCATTTCAAAAGTTCTTCAAGGACTGAAAGTTTCAAATGACTTCCCTGTGTGTTCAAAAGGATGATGGAAACATCCAGAACACCATTGGAGTCATTTGGAAGCCCCCCAAGAACAGTTACATTTGCCTGATCTTCGTTAAAAGTTATAGGTATAGTATTCATCGCATTTTCCGCAGGTTTTACAGTAATTGCCCTTTATATGAGAAGCCAGTTCATCATCATATTTTTTCCAGACTGATTCAATGCCTTCATCAAATACATTTCCAATCTTCTCATTCATAAAGGTTCTGCACAAAGGAACATTTCCGTCGCAAAGAACATTCATATCACGACGAAGGTGCCAGCAGACGTTTCTTTCAACCGGAGAAAGATCGGCTGGCTTGGAATCAGGAAGAAGGCCTACAAAATTATCGTATTTTTGAATAATAAGTTTTCCCAAGGATTCGTTCTCTTTATTTGACCAGTAACGGTAAAAACTTTCAAGTTCAGATTCATTTTCCTTCATGCGGACATACTGAGGATAAACAGAAGCACCTTCAAGGGCTGCAAAAACCTTACAAAGCTTTACAAGTGTATCTATGGCTTTAGCAAACTGTGCTTCAGAACCACCGCGGATAGTTTTATACATGGAAGGAGAAAATGCATCAAGACACACAGAAATCATGATCTTATCTTCTTTTCCCTTACGTGGAGATGCAGCTTTTACTATTTCAGAAAGCCTCTGGATTGTTTCATCTGTCCACAAAAGTCCGTCTGTTTCCACAAAAACTGAAAGTCCCGGTTTTGAAAGAATTTTTTCTACAATTTTCAAAAAATCCGGATTAAAAAGTGGTTCTCCCCACATGGAAAGATTTACTACGGCAGTGTCAGAAACAAGATCAATTTCATCAACAAGTGAAGAAAGTTTTTCAAAGCTCATAAAATCACTGCAGTCAAAAGGATTTTTTCCCCATTTTGATTGGGTGAGCTTACTGTAAGGACTGTAAACCGGATCCTGATTTACTTTTGATGAAATCTGCAGATTGTAATAGGCCGGAACAGTTTTCAAAACCGAAGGTTCAACAATAGCTTTATCCAGAATCTTTTCAATATCTTCAGAAGTTTTTCCTTCACCAAGAACCTCTTTTATGCCAAGATCCCACAGTTTTTTACAGGAAAGATAAGAACCTTTGTTACTGCATGAAAAATCGTAACGCCAGAGACGGTAATCGAATCCAGAAATAAGGCATTCAACTTCAAAAGAATTAATGTCAGTTTTAATGATTTCAAAAAGACTTTCTTTTGTAAAAGGCTTATCTTTCAACGCTGATGCAGAAGTTTCAAGAAGACGACAGAGAATTTTAGCAGTCCCTGCATTGATTATTTCAGGAACAAGACCGTAAGGGTATCCATCTGCATAAGTATATTCGGCACCAAAGTTTTCATGAAGTTCCGAAAGTTCGTTTGTAAGGCTTTCACAGTAAAAAGGACAGTCTGAAAAACCTGCAATTATATTTTCACAATTATTTTTTTCACAGGCCTTTACCATTTCCAAAAGCACCTGATAGTTGGTGAGAGTCTTTCCTTCTTCACAGGAAACCATTGTTGGATCAAGGCCAGTGATTTTTTTCATAAAGGCATAGGATAGTTCACCGGCAGATTTACCGTCAAAACATTTTTCTTCAGCTCCGAAAGATGGAGGGCATTTTATCAAAACTGCTGTATTTTTCATCACTTTATTATCGGCAAAATCGAGATATAATCTAAGAAAAACTGTACCCTTGCAGACTTCAAAAAATCAATCACAGCTTACGGCATAAGTCAAGAAAAATAGTTTAAAAAATTTTCAAAAATTCACTTGATACAATATATCTAGTGTTATATGATTTAATAAAGTTTAACAAACACTATATACAAAAAGGTAACTGACACATGAGATGTCCTAACTGCGGCAACATTGAAGATAAAGTTTTGGAATCAAGAACAATGGCCGGCGGAGAAAGCATCCGACGACGACGTGAATGTCTTGCATGCGGATATCGTTTCACAAGCTACGAACGAATCGATGAAAAACCTTTTATGGTGGTAAAAAGGGACGGACGACGCCAGCCTTTTGACAAAGCAAAACTGGAAAAAGGAATTGAGCACGCCCTGGAAAAACGCCCTTTCTCACCTGTAATGATTGAACAGTTTGTTAACGACATTGAGGACAAGGCCATTATTATTGGCAAGGAGACCCGTGAAATAAAGACTTCAGATCTGGGAGAACTGGTTCTGGAGAAATTATATAAAACTGACAAAGTTGCTTACATCAGATTTGCCTCTGTATACAAGCACTTTGAAAATTTGGAAGAATTCCTTGAAGAGGTAAGGAATTTGGAGGGGAAAAATGAGTGACCAGTCGGTATTCCCGGAATGGAGAAGTTTCCTGGGAAAAAGTTCAGACAAAGAAACAAAGGGCGTTCTTAAATCAGTTGTAAAACGATCTGGAGAAATTGCACCTTACGACCGATCAAAAATTGAAAAAGCTATTGGCAAAGCAATCGTTGCAGTTGAAAAAACACCTGATGACAAACGTGCAGCTGCCCTTACTGATCTTGTAGAAGAAAAACTTCGCGTTCAGATGGCAGGAAAACGTGCACATTCTATTCCAGCCATTGAAGAGATTCAGGACCTTGTTGAAACTGCCCTCATCGAAAACAAAGAAGTAGAAATTGCAAAAGCCTACATTCTTTACCGTGCTCAGCATGAAGCCGTACGTGATGCAAAAAGTCTTATGCTGGACATCAACAAAACAATGGACGGTTACCTTGGACAGAGCGACTGGCGTGTTAATGAAAATGCCAACGTAAACTTCTCTCTTGGGGGACTTATCCTCCACAACTCAGGTTCAATTACAGCCAACTACTGGCTTAACAATATTTATTCAAAAGAAATTGCAGAAGCACACAAAACATGTGCCTTCCATATCCACGACCTTTCCATGTTCTCTGGATACTGCGCCGGATGGTCACTCCGACAGCTTATTGCAGAAGGTCTTGGTGGTGTTCCTGATAAAATCACATCAACACCTGCAACCCACCTGTCTACACTTGTAAACCAGATGGTAAACTTCTTGGGCATTCTTCAGAACGAATGGGCCGGTGCTCAGGCTTTCTCAAGCTTCGATACATACCTTGCTCCATTTATTAAAAAGGACAACCTTACAGACAAAGAAGTTCGTCAGTGCATCCAGAGCTTCCTCTACGGCGTAAACACTCCAAGCCGATGGGGATCACAGGCTCCTTTCACAAACGTTACTCTTGACCTCAACTGTCCGGATGACCTTAAAAACAAAAAAGCCATTGTAGGCGGAAAAGAACAGGACTTTACTTACGGCGACTGTCAGAAGGAAATGGACCTGATCAACAAAACTTTCATCCAGCTGCTCATTGAAGGTGATGCAAACGGACGTGGTTTTGCTTACCCTATTCCTACATACAATATTACAAAAGATTTTGACTGGAACTCAGAAATTTCCCAGCTCCTTTTCAAAATGACTGCCCAGTACGGTACACCAAACTTCCAGAACTTCGTTAATTCCGATCTGAATCCTAGCGATGTTCGCTCAATGTGCTGCCGACTCCAGCTGGACAAACGTGAACTTCGCCGCCGTGGTGGTGGACTTTTCGGTGCCGACGAATTCACAGGATCTATCGGTGTAGTTACAATCAACCTTCCACAGATTGGTTACATGGCAAATACCGAAGCTGAATTCTTCAAACGCCTTGACTACCTTATGGATCTGGCAAAAGAAAGCCTTTGTACAAAACGAAAGGTTATTCAGAAACTTTATGACGGCGGACTTTTCCCATATACAAGACGCTATCTGAAAACACTTACAAACCACTTTAACACAATCGGACTTTGTGGTATGAACGAAGCCTGTCTCAACTTCCTTGGTGAAGACATCACTACAGAAAAAGGAAAGGCTTTCGCTGAAAAAGTTCTGGTTCATATGCGTGAACGCATGCAGGATTACCAGGAAGAAACAGGAGATCTCTTCAACCTGGAAGCAACACCTGCCGAATCAACTTCTTACCGTCTGGCCCGTCACGATAAGGAACAGTTCCCTGACATCATCACAAGCGGTGACAAGGATCCTTTCTATACAAACTCAAGCCAGCTGCCTGTTGACTACACTTCAGATGTATTTGAAGCTCTGGATCACCAGGAAGCACTTCAGACAAAATACACAGGTGGTACAATGTTCCACGTATTCATGGGTGAAGCCCTTAAAGACTGGAAAGCCTGTTCCAACCTGGTAAAAAGTATTTCGTCAAATTACCGCATTCCGTTCTTTACAATTTCACCAACCTACTCTATCTGTCGTATCCACGGATACCTGAACGGAGAACAGTACGAATGTCCAAAATGTAAGGCAGAACGTGAAGCAGAATTGAAACAGCTTTTGAAAGATCTGGAAGCAGAACGAAAAGCTATGCTTGCAAAAGCAAAAAAATAATTAATTTTTTTATCAAGAGATTAAAGAATTTTCACCTTGTTGCCGAGAATTCTAGTGTCACTTGATTGACAAACCACTAAAACAACACTATATTTAGTGTACACTTCATAAATAAGATGTGCACTAAATAGCGCTCATAAATGGGAGGATTTATTTATGGAAGCAACTGAAAGAACAATTGAAGACATCGAAAAGGACATTGCCGCTGCTCGTGCAGAACTGGAAAATGTTCATGGAACTGAAACTGAAGTTTATGCCCGCATCGTAGGTTACTACCGTGCAGTTAAAAACTGGAATAAAGGAAAAAGCTGCGAATTCAACCAGCGCCGTATGTTTGAAGTAAACGACGAAGGTTATTCTGTTCTTGCAGCACAGAGATGTGGAGCTGAAGAAAAAGCAGCACCTGCAGTTGAAGCAAAAACTGAAGAAGTTGGTGAAGTAGCTTCATACGAAATGTTCGTTCGCAAAACATGTCCTAACTGTCCACCAGTAAAAGCTTATATGGCTGACGTAAAAGTTCTTGGCCGCAGCGTAGATGTTGATTCTGAAGCCGGACTTAAAGAAGCAGCAAGCAAAGGTGTATTTGCCGCACCAACAGTAATTCTTTACAACAAAGCAGGTAACGAAGTTGGACGCTGCCACACAGTTGAAGAACTTACAGCAGTATTCGAAAAAGTAGCTGTAGAAGCATAAGCTGCCCGAAATGCCTGATTTAAATAAAAAAGCCGGTGTCCTGAGAAAAACAACCTTAGTTGATTATCCTGGACACGTGGCCTGTGCATTCTTCTTAAGTGGATGCAATCTTAAGTGCCCGTATTGCTATAATACGGGTCTTGTTTTATCTCCAACCCAGGAAGATCTTGACAGTTTTTCTACCATTCAGGAACTTTTCAACCTTATGGAAAAGCGCAGTGCTGTACTCCAGGGAATTGCTGTTTCCGGCGGTGAACCTCTTATCAACAGTTACACTCCTTTAATAATTGAAAAAGCTAAGTCCATGGGGCTCCACGTAAAGATTGACACAAACGGAATAAATCCAGAAATTCTTGAACAGTTCATGAAAGATGAAACTCTCCGCCCCGACTTTGTGGCAATGGATTTTAAAACAAGTCCAGAACGTTATGCCACAGAAATGATTGGGGAAAATTATCTTCACTTTGGTGACACAGCGTTTTTTGAAGAAAAAATACGGCAAACCATTTCAATTCTTTCTGCCATGCCAAAAGATTCCTTTGAATTCAGAACGGTTCTTGTGCCGCACCTGGTAGAGGAAGCAGATATAAAAACCATGGGCCAGCTTCTTCCCAAAGATTCCAGCTGGCAGTTTGCTCACTTCAGAAATGAAAACTGCATTGATCCAAGGTACAATCAGATTACACCATACAACATTACCCAGGAAGAAGCCCTTGTAGAATATGCCAAAACCTTTGTTTCAGGTGCAAATCTGCGATAATTTTTTACAAAACCCTTGGTGAGCACTTGACACTCAGCAATGCAAAATGATATATTAAATAACATCTTATGGGGCTATAGCTCAGTTGGTAGAGCACACGGCTCATATCCGTGTTGTCATAGGTTCAATCCCTATTGGCCCTACTTCAAAAGAACTTTCGGAAACGGAAGTTCTTTTTTTTTCTTGATAGCAGTTTCAAAATAGTGTATTATTAAGTCATCATTTTTATTGGGAGATAAATATGGCATACAAAATTTCTGACGCTTGTATCAACTGTGGTGCATGTGAATCTGACTGCCCTGTTTCAGCAATTTCTGAAAAAGACGGAAAACGCGAAATCGATGCAGGAACATGTATCAGCTGTGGTTCTTGTGCTGCTTCTTGTCCAACAGAAGCAATTTCTGAAGAATAAGTAAAAAAAAGATTTCTGCCTTTCCCGGTGGAAATCTTTTTTTATTTAACCAGCCCTCATGAAAAAATCTCTCATCTTTATTTTTTTCTTTGTTTTTATAAGTTCCCTTTTTTCCCAGCCTAAAAAAATCAATTTTGGAAATCTTCCGGAACTTACTTCCCTTTCACCTTACAATGATATTTTCAAGGAATACATTTCCATTGTTGATGACAATTACAAGCTTTCTACAAAAAGCCAGTCACCTTTAATACTTTTCTTTACATACAAGGCCACCAAGGATTTTTCAAAACTTTCGCAGATTTCGGCCCGTACAAACATTCTTTACGACACCATAGCAACACTAAACAACCTGAATGAGTTCACACAAAATCTTGAAGGAAAAACAATTCTTCTGCCAACAGTTCAGGGGCTTTTTGTAAGTTCGTCACCTAAAAACAACACACAGATTCTGCTGTTTGAAAAATACAAAAGCCATTTTGAAGATGAAGGCATAATTTCCTTTTCCATAAATGATGAAATCTTCTATTTTTTTCCAGGTCTCCGTTTTGATTCAACTGAACGGGCATTTTTCACAGATTCATCAATGATTCTTCCTGTAAAAAAAGACAGCTTCTACATTTCTTCTAAATTCGGAAAGCGCATTAGCCCGGTAACAGGCACCTGGAAAGATCACAACGGCATTGATTTTGCCTGCAATGAAGACACTCTCGTTATGGCTGCAAAAGACGGTGAGGTTACCTATGCAGGCTACGATCCAACTTTTGGAAACTGCATCATAATCCTTCACAGTGATAAAAAAACAACATCGGTTTATGCTCACCTGAATACAATGAAAGTAAAACAGGGGCAGAAGGTTTTCAAAGGAGATGTGATTGCACTTTCAGGAAACACAGGCAAAACTACGGGGCCTCACCTTCACTTTGAAATACGCACAGACGGTGTTGCCCAGAATCCTGAACAATTTCTTCCAAAAATTGAATAATTTTTTTATTTTCGATTAAAGATTTTTACTATCAATGTCGATAATATAAATATCAGGGACATTTTCCCCTCCCACCCATGTCCCTGATAAGCCTGATGGGCATTGGCACGGACTTAGATCCGTGCCTTTTTTTTTGTTTATTGAAATAAAGTGATTTTTCTACTATATTATGAATATGAAACATCGGAAAATACCTCTGATCATCTTCTTGTTTTTCACACTCTTCTTCTGTGCTATTTTTGGTACAGCACTTGGGTTTGCAGTATCAGAGACTGAAAATCTTAAACGATCTGAATTTATTACCGAATTCGACACTGCTTTGCCAACAAAACTTCTTGATATCAATGGCGAAGTTATTACAGAATTTGTTTCCGATGAAAAACGTGAAATCATTGCATTCAACAATCTTCCTCAGCACATGGTTGACGCTCTTATTACCCGTGAAGACCGCATTTTCTATTCACATCCTGGATTTACGGTAAAAGCTGTTCTCCGTGCCGTTATTGGTAAACTTACAGGTCAGTCTTTAGGTGGTGGTTCTACCCTTACCCAGCAGATTGCCGGTACGCTTTACTGTGACCGAACAGAAATGTCACTTAAACGAAAGCTTCTTGAATTGTGGTACGCCATTCAGATGGAACGCCGTTATTCAAAAAATGAAATCCTTGAACTTTACCTGAACAAGATTTATTTTGGTGGCGGAACATACGGTGTTAATGCTGCTTCAAAATATTATTTTGGTCATGGAGCAACAGAAATCACTCCGGCTGAATCTGCACTTCTTGTAATCCAGCTTTCAAACCCGGCTTTCTACAATCCTTTTGATCATCCTAACCGTGCCAAGAACCGACAGGCTGATGTTCTTGCATCCATGGTTTCTTTCAATTACATTACTCAGGATGAAGCAGACCGTTCTTTTGAAGATTACTGGGCCGGTTTTGATTATACACGAACTTCTTCATCAGCTTATTTTATGCGGGATGACAAAGCCCCTTGGTTCAGTGAATATGTCCGCCGTGAACTGGCTACAATGATTTACGGTTCCGACGATATTTACACCAGTGGATTTACCGTAAACACCACACTGGATCTTTCTCATCAGGCAGTGGCCCAGCGAGTTATGGATAAATATATTGTGGAAGCAAACGAACGTTATCAGCGTGAGCATACCAGCCGGTCAAATCTTGCTTTCTCTACATACATTCCAATGACTGAAATGCTGGCCCTTATGTTCAACATTCCTGAAATGAAAGTTTCGGCACAAAGATCAAAGAGCGTGGCAAAATCTGAGTTCATGAACACCATCAATCCTGTTCTTGACCTTGTTTCCATGATGACTGGTACAGAAAACCTTAAGGTAAACATTATCAACAAGGCAAATGCTCTTGCAAAACAGGAAAATGAAAAAACAACTATCGAAGGAACAATGATTTCCCTTGGAGTTGATACAGGCTATATTGATGCTCTTGTAGGCGGAAGTAAATTCGATTCAGAAAACCAGTTTATCCGTGCAATTCAGGCAAAAGTTCAGCCAGGTTCTACATTTAAACCGCTTTACTACTCTGCCGCCATGGATTCAGGAAAATTCACACCTACGACAATGATCTCAGATACACCGGTAGTATTCCACACTGCCGATGGAAAACCTTATATTCCTCAGAACTTCCTGGGCGAATGGGAAGGAAACGTTCAGGTTTGGTACGCTTTGATTCACTCAATGAACGTTCCATCCCTTAAGATTCTTGACGGCATTGGCTTTGAAGCTGCCATCAACCGTGCTACAGCTCTTCTTGGCATTCCAAAAACAGAAACTCAGGCCCGGGCTTTTGTTCCAGGTTATCCAATCGGTCTTGGTGTTTGTTCTGTACGTCCTGTTGAAATGGCCAGAGCCTATGCCATCTTTGCAAACGGCGGTAAGGAAGTTACACCAATTGCCATCCGAACTGTTGAAGATAAAAACGGTAACGTAATTCTTAATCCGGAACTTGAGCTTAGACGAGAACAGGCTTCTAAAGGTGATAAGATTCAGGTTATTACACCTCAGACATCTTTTGTAATGACAGAACTTCTTAAACAGACTGTAGTTCACGGTGGTACTTTGTGGCGCCAGGCTTCAAAATTCAACTATCGTGATCAGAAAGGAAAACTTTATACATTCCCAATGGCCGGAAAAACCGGTACTACACAGAACTGGGCAGATGCCTGGACCTGTGGATTCTCACCTTACTACGCAGCTGCATTCTGGTTCGGATTCGACAAACCTGGTCAGTCTCTTGGTCTTAATATTACTGGTTCTACTCTTGCAGGACATGCCTGGGGTGATTACTTCAGTGAGATCCACAAGGATCTGCCATTAAAACAGTTCCAGCAGCCACAGACCGGAGTAATAAAAGCAACAGTTTGTTCTGAAAGCGGTGGGCTTCCAACAGACGAGTGTGGATCACACCTTACAACACAGTGGTTCCTGGAAGGTACACAGCCAACAGAACTTTGTCCTATCCACTCCAATAACACTGGCTCTACAATTGCATACATTCGTCTGCAGAACGCAATGTATAAATCCGGTTATCGATTTGCTCAGCCAGTCGATGACTCACCTCTTACATTGAACCTTGACTTCCTGGATGCAAACTATGTTGCTCCATCAAAAGATGAGAACGATACATACACAGGACGTGAATCTTCAATTGTTGATGTTTATCCAGAATACAACACCTGGATGGAGTAAGTTTATGCTGGTACCTATTAAAGACATTAAAATCCGTAAAAGAGTTCGAAAAGATCTTGGTAACCTTGACGATTTAAAAGAAAGTCTTCGCCTTTACGGTCTTATGAATCCTATTACCATCAACAAAAAATACGAACTGATTGCAGGTGAACGCCGGCTTCAGGCAGCAAAGCTTTTAAACTGGACCAACATCAATGCGAATATAATCGAAAACATGAGTGAAGCAGATACTCTTGAAATGGAACTGGAAGAAAACAACCAGCGTAAAGAGTTTACTGATGATGAACTTATGGAAGGCTACAAAAGACTTCAGAGACTTCGCCATCCAAATATTTTTTACAGAATCTTTCTTTTCTTCAAGCATCTTTTCGAAAAAATCCGTGATTTCTTTGAAAGACCTTCAAAAAAATAAACTAGTTTTCTCTGTATAAAAGCTTTTCTATTTTCTCAATTTCTGGTTTAACTGTTTCTTCAAGTGTAAAAGGCGGGTTTATTACAAAAACTCCGCTTCCATACAAACGGGGTTTTGTGGAATCTGTGTCTTCCAGTTTTGATTCAACATGGGCATTTTCATCCTGCACCTGCAATCTAAAATCAACGCATTTTCCCATGGCAAAACGCTGTGCACTTGCTTCCAGTCTTTCTACCAGAAGTTCAATTTCTTCACTGCGGTGACTAAGCAACGGATACCACACCATAATAACAGCCCCTGCCCATTTGTGAAGAACAGCATCAACAGTGTCTGAAACATCAAGATAATCTTCTGTTTCTTCGTAGCTTGGATCAATAAGGACTGCTCCCCTTTTAGTTTGAGGAGGTGTAAGACTTTTAAGCATTTCAAATCCATTCCGGTGATGAACCTGAACTTTAGCTGCATCAGGATGATTTTTTACAAAATCCTTAACATTTGATTTTAAGTTTTCAAATTCCTGTGGATGAAGGTCTGAAAAAACAGCATTATCAGTTTTTCGTAAAAGTGAAAGCTCGATAAATGGACTTCCAGGATATTTATTTTCTGATAAAAAAGACTGGACTGTATTAAGATAGCAGTTATAGTCAGGATTTTGGGTTATGTAATTTTTTGAAAGCTTTAGAAAACCCTCTTCCATTTCGCCTGTTTTTAATGCACGCTCATCTTCAATATTGTAAACACCGGAAGCTGAATGAGTATCAAAAAAGGTATAAGGTTTGTCCTTTTTATTCATATAGTTTATGACGCTTGTAAGTACAAAATGCTTTAGGATATCAGCGTGATTTCCTGCATGATAGGCGTGAATATAACTGAGCATATTTTTATTATATTATCAAAAATCATTTAGATAAAGACTCTATTTTATCAATATTTTAACTTAATTACTTGACTTTATAAATTTATTAGCTTAATAATATACATATGGAGGCTCTTTATGAGTAAAATTATTAACGGTGAATCATTACCAAACATTCCATGGCAGGACAAACCTGAAGGATGGAATCTTCCTGTATGGCGATACAGCGCAAACCCTGTAATCGGACGAAACCCATTTCCAGGCATGGGACGCATTTATAACAGTGCTGTAGTTTCATGGAAAGGAGCCTTCAAAGGTGTTTTCCGCTGTGAAGATTACACTGCCCGTCCATTTCTTTACGTTGGCGACTCTCCAGACGGAATCCACTGGACATTTCAGAAAGAAAAAATCCACATGAAAGATGAACAGGGAAATCCTTGGGACCCTTACTACGCATATGATCCACGCTGTATAAAAATTGATGACACTTACTACATTATGTGGTGCGGCGATTTTGACGGTGCTGCAATCTGTATGGCTAAAACAAAAGATTTCGTAGAGTTTACCCGCATGGAAAACCCGACTCTTCCTTTCAACAGAAACGGTGTACTTTTCCCACGTAAAATCGACAATAAATACATTATGCTTTCACGACCAAGTGATTCAGGTCACACTCCATTTGGTGATGTTCTTCTTTCAAAATCTCCAGACCTTACTTACTGGGGAGAACACCGTCTTGTAATGCAGAGAGGTGGATCAGCCTGGTGGCAGGGAGTAAAAATCGGAACAGGGCCTGCTCCAATCGAAATTGATGAAGGATGGCTTGTATTCTACCACGGTGTTGCTACAACCTGTGACGGATTTGTTTATTCATTCAGTGCAGCAATTCTTGATAAGGACTGCCCTTCTAAAGTTCTTTACCGTTCTAACGCTTACATGCTTACACCTGAAGAACCTTACGAAACTACTGGTTTTGTTCCAAACGTAGCCTTCCCTGTGGCAGCTCTTGCTGATCAGGATACTGGCCGCATTGCCATTTACTACGGATGTGCAGACACTGTTGTAGGACTTTGTTTTACTACAGTTGATGAATGCGTTAAGTTTGTAAAAGAACACAACGAACTTGTTGGAAACGACGGCAATGAAGGCAAATTCTAAGCTTAATTGAAACAAAGTAAGTAATTTACTATAATATGGTGTTGTTAGAATTATTCTGACAACACTATATTTTTTTTAACCAAAATAAAGAGGTAAAATTATGGCAGACGAAAAATTGCAGATTATCAGACACAGTTGTGCTCACGTTATGGCTGAAGCAGTGCTTCACTTGTATCCAGACACTAAAATTGCTATCGGACCTGCCATCGATACCGGATTTTACTACGACTTTGATTTTGGAGAAACCAAGATTTCTGATGCAGATTTTCCTGCCATCGAAAAAGAAATGCGCAAGATTCTTGCATCAAATGCTGAATTCGTAAGAAAAGAAGTTTCAAAAGACGAAGCTCTTAAACTTTTTAAGGATCAGCCTTATAAAGTTGAACTCATCAACGATCTTCCATCTGATGCAGTTATTACAACTTACGAACAGGACGGTTATCTTGACCTTTGCCGCGGTCCACACGTTGCATCAACAAAAGAAATCAACGGACAGGCTTTTAAACTTACAAAGGTTGCAGGTGCTTACTGGCGCGGAGATTCTGACCGTCAGATGCTTACCCGTCTTTACGCAGTTTGTTTTGCAAAACCAAATGATCTTAAAGACTACCTGAAAATGCTGGAAGAAGCAGAAAAACGTGACCACCGTAAACTTGGTCAGGAACTGGACCTCTTCCACCTTGATCCAGAAGATCCAGGTCAGGTATTCTGGCATCCAAACGGATGGAATATGTACGTTACTCTCCAGGATTATATCCGCGATAAAATCAGAAAAGACGGATACCAGGAAGTTAATACTCCAGCCATTATGCCACGTACACTTTGGGAACGTTCAGGACACTGGGGACACTACCAGAAGAACATGTTTACAACAGAATCTGAGAAAAAACAGTTTGCTGTAAAACCAATGAACTGTCCTGGTGCTCTTGAAATCTTTAATTCACGTCCACGTTCTTACAAAGACCTTCCTTTGCGTCTTGCAGAGTTTGGACACTGTGTACGAAACGAACCTAGCGGAACTTTGCACGGTATTATGCGTGTTCGCGGCTTTGTTCAGGATGACGCACACATTATCTGTACAGAAGAACAGATTGAAGCTGAAGTTACTAGATTCTGTAAACTGCTTCTTGATGTATACAAAGATTTTGGATTCGACAAGAACCTTCTTGTAAAACTTTCAACAATGCCAGAAGATCACGTTGGAACAATTGAAACCTGGCAGCAGGCAGAAGCAAAACTTGGTGCTGCATGTAAAGCCGCCGGCATGGAATATGAAATCCAGGAAGGCGAAGGTGCTTTCTACGGACCAAAACTTGAATTCACTTTGATTGATGCTATTGGACGCCAGTGGCAGTGTGGTACAATCCAGCTTGACTACCAGCTTCCAAGTGCAGAACGTCTGAATGCTCAGTACATTGGAAACGATAACCAGAAGCACCACCCTGTAATGCTTCACCGTGCCGTTCTTGGTTCTATTGAACGCTTCATGGGTATTCTTATTGAAAACTTTGCTGGATGCCTTCCAACATGGCTTCACTTTGAACAGGTTGCCGTTGTACCTGTAGGCACTGACTTCAACGACTATGCTCAGGAAGTTTCAGACAAACTGTCTGCCCTTGGCTTCCGCTCAAATGCTTACACAAGCGACGACAACATGAAGAGCAAGATCAAGGTGCTTACATCTGAACACAAAGTTCCATACATTCTGGTTGTAGGACAGCGTGAAAAAGACGAAAACTCTGTTTGTGTTCGATTCCGTCCTTCAAGCGGAAAACAGCAGCAGACCATGACAGTAAGTGACTTTGCCGCATACATTTCAGACAATGTAAACAATAAAAGCATGACAATCTAGACTAATTTATAGGTTAGAAAAAGGGGCTGTCCAAAAAGAATGGACAGCCCCTTTTTTTTATATTATCAAAATAATAAATAACTATTTACTTTATAAGAAGGACTGCTTCCCTACGGTAGTATTCAAGTGGGGAATGTTCAGCCAGGATGTAAAGAAGGGAATCGGAGAATTTGTCATTACCGTCAGTTCTTGTAATTACTGCCAGCATATTCAAAATCTTCCAGAAATTATTTTTTGTACCCCACTCCACTACATCATCATAAAATGAAGCCTGCTGCAGAAGGGAACTAAAATCTGTATATTCAAAAGAAATATCGCGTTTTGATACAACCTGTTCTATTTTTGTAAAACCTGTAATTGTGGCAAGAGTACAGAACTGAAGAGATCGTTCCATCTGACCCTTTTTGAAATAATAGTCTGCCAGCTGCACATAGGCATTCATCATATAGTAATTATCTGCGCGGTACATCTGGAAATATTTTTCAAGGGTGTCTTTCTGATTTTTACGGACAAATGTTACCATATTTGAAGCCAGTGTTCGTTTTGTAAAGTAAACATCGTCACTTAAAATTCCAAGAAGACGGGTTTCCATTTCATTTTCATCGCCTTTAAGACGTGAAATTTCTGCCAGCTGGTAAAGAATTTCATAGCGTTCATCAACTACATCAAGAACATCAGCATTATCAATGGCATTTTTGTAATACATTTCGGCAAAATCATATTCGCCTTCAATTTTATAAATATCACCAATCAGTTTATGTGCTTCAGGATAGATTTCAATTTTTTTTAGGTAAGCCAGAAGATTCTCAATGTTGTCATCAAAATAAGCTTCACCTTTTTTATTCAGGTAATATTTTATGAGGTTTACATAATCCCATTCTTCACGCTTATTCAAAACTTTAAGGATTTCAACAATGCTGTTACCTGCAAGAGCAACCTGGCGGGGTTTTAAGGCATTTTTTATCTGTTCCTCCTGTCCCTCAATATCTTCCTTATGGAGACGGATAGCTTCTTCACATGGTTTTAAAGCCCGGCCATAATCGGCGTTTTCATAGTAAGTGAGTGCTTCATTATAAAGGCGCTGGCTTTCATCAAGAGCAAAAAGTGAAAGGCATGACATTAAAACAACAAGCGCACAAACTGATTTTTTCATCAGATTCTCCCAAAACAAACTGCTATTTTATAGAAGTTTTTGCAGTTCTTCTCTAAATGCATTATCGGCATCTTTTGCTGGAATTGTTCGAACTATTTCACCTTTTTTGAAAATAATCACGTTGTCCGAAGCTCCCGCTATACCAAGATCAGCATGCTTACCTTCTCCAGGACCGTTTACAACACACCCCATAACAGCAACAGTAAGATTTGCGTCAATTTTAAAAAGTTCAGACTGCCATCGATCCACAAAGCCGTGAACATCAAAGCCCATACGACCGCACCGTGGACAGGAAACCAGGGTTATTCCGCCATTACGCATTTTACACTCATGAAGAATTTCCCGGCCGGCTATAACTTCATTTTCCATTTCGGAAGAAAGACTTACGCGGATTGTATCCCCTATTCCTTTACTTAAAAGACGGCTGAATGCAATTGTAGACTTTACAACACCCCCAATAAGAGGACCGGCTTCCGTAACACCAAGATGAAGAGGATAATCATATTTTTTTGCAAAAAATTCATTGGATTCAACGGTTTCTTCTACAGAACTGGATTTCATGCTTACTACAACATTGTGAAAATCAAGCTTTTCAAAAACTTCTATTTCCCTGACAGCAGTTTCACAGATAGCTTCAGCCCGGCTCATCTTTCCTTCTGCAACAGCAGCCTGAAGATCTTTTGGAAGACTTCCGGAATTAATTCCAATGCGGATTGCCACTCCCTTTTCCCGGCATGCATCAACCACTGCCTTTGTATTTTCAAAACTCCCTATATTTCCAGGATTAATTCTGATAGCGGCCACATTACCTTCAAGACAGGCAAGAGCCAGCCGGTAATTAAAATGAATATCTGCCACAAGAGGAGCAGAAGTACGCTCTGCTATTTTACAAAGGTTTGCAGCACTTTCAAAATCCGGAACTGCAAAGCGAACAATATCGCAGCCCATTTTCTGCATATTATCAAGGCGTTTAACAATGGATTCAAGCTGTTCATCATCCATTTCTTTGATGCTTTCTTTCCACATGGTCTGAAGTGTTACCGGAGCACCACCGCCAATAAGAACTTTTTTTGTAAGGCCTTTTCCGCCAATTGAAATCTGTCGTGTCATAAAACTAATTATAATTTACCATGATAAAAATTGCAATTTTACCTAAAAAGGCTATAATTTATTACATGATTACTTACAACAAACAGAACGAAATGTTCTTTCTAAACACACCTGATTCAACCTACGTTATGAAAGTAACTGACGGTTATCTTGGACATGCATATTACGGTTCTTCCATCAACGAAGATGATATTTCATACCTGCTGCGTGCAGACCAGTACCCATTTTACCCTTCAAAACTTCCCCGTGAAAAACTTTCTTTCATGGATATGTATCCTCACGAATTACCTCCAGACGGCATTGGTGATTTCCGGGAAAGTGCCATTGCCATTACTTCAAGCCAGGGAAACAATGCAGTTTTCCCAGAATACGAAAGTTACAGAATATACAAAGGTTGTCCTTCCTTTCAGGGGCTTCCATGTGTTTTTGGAGACAATGCAGACACCCTTGAAATTACATGCAAAGACAAGGTTCTTGGAGTAAAAATCATCTTAAATTACGTTGTATTTTCCGACAAAGACATCATTGTAAGAAATGTACAGGTAACAAACGAAAGCAGCGAATCTGTTTATCTGAAAAAATGTCTTTCCCTTTCTTTTGACATGGACAACGAAGATTTTGACGTAATTACCCTTCACGGCTCCTGGGCTCGGGAACGAAAAATTGAACGTCACCCTATCCACATGGGACTTCAGGGAGTCATCTCCAACCGGGGTGAAACAAGTCACCAGGAACACGCTTTTATTGCCGTTACAGATCACAATGCTTCATGGAATAATGGCCGTGTTTATGGGGTAAACTTCATTTACTCCGGAAACTTCATGGCACAAGTACAGGAAAGCCAGTTCAACTCCATCCGCATTCAGATGGGAATCAATCCTGCAAATTTCACCTGGAAATTAAATAAAGGCGAAACATTTACAAGTCCACAGGCAGTTCTTTCCTATTCAAACCAGGGACTTAATGGAATGACTCACCAGTTCCACAATCTTTACCGCCAGAACCTGATACGCTCTCCTTTCAAAAACAAAATGCGTCCTATTCTTATCAATAACTGGGAAGCAACCTACTTCAATTTCAACACAGAAAAGCTTCTGGACATTGCAAGAGAAGCTTCCAAAGACGGCATTGAAATGCTTGTTATGGATGACGGCTGGTTTGGAAAGCGTGACGACGACAATTCAGGACTTGGTGACTGGGTTGTAAACGAAAAGAAAATTCAGGGCGGATTAAAATACCTTGTTGATGAAGTAAACAAACTTGGCATGAAATTCGGCATCTGGTTTGAGCCGGAAATGATCTGTCCTGATTCAGACCTGTTCAGAGCTCATCCAGACTGGGCCATCCAGATAAAAGGACGGAATCCTGGTCTTTCCAGAAACCAGCTGGTTCTTGATATTACAAGAAAAGAAGTTCGGGATTACGCCTACGAAAGTGTGGCAAGAATCCTTAGAAGTGCAAATATTGAATATGTAAAATGGGATATGAACCGCCAGCTTTGCGACATTGGATCGGCCGGTCTTCCAAAAGACCAGATGGGTGAATTCTTCCACCGTTATGTTCTTGCCATGTACGAAATGCAGAACCGCCTTGTAACAGAATTCTCTTATCTTCTTCTTGAAAACTGTTCTGGAGGTGGCGCTCGGTTTGATCCTGGAATGCTTTACTTCAGCCCGCAGATCTGGACTTCCGACGATACAGATGCCATTGAACGACTTTCCATTCAGGAAGGCACTGCCCTTATGTATCCGCTTTCCTGCATGGGAGCTCACGTTTCTGTTTGTCCGAACCACGCAGTTGGAAGAAATACCCCATTTAAAACACGAGGTTACGTTGCTCTTTCGGGAACTTTTGGATACGAACTTGATATTACAAAACTTTCAAAAGAAGACCGCCAGGAAATTCCAAACCAGATTTCACTTTACAAAAAGTTCAATGAACTTATACGTGAAGGCGATTATTACAAGATTGCAAGTTATAGGGAAAACAATCAGTATGATGCCTGGATGAGCGTTAACAGTGACAAATCAAAAGCCCTTATGACTTTTGTTCAGGTGCTTAATCATGCAAACTACAAGACCTACATCATAAAGATTTCCGGTCTTGATGAAAACGCAACCTACCGCATCACCTATCCTGATGAAGACAAGGAAGCATTTCCATCAGTAACACTTTCCGGCCGAACATTGAAAAATGCTGGACTTTCAATAAACCGAATGTGGGGAGATTTTGCTTCAAGATTGATTTATTTTGAAAAAATTTAAAGAATTTTCTATAAATCGCTAAAGTGGAACATCTGTCATCCGATAATATAAATGTAAGTTATTCAGGGTGACAGACATCCAGACATCTTGAAATACTTCATCGTTAGTAAATTAAGCTGAGAAATGTGTGAGATTTCTCAGCTTTTTTTTTGCCTTAATCACATTCCAGAAAGATTAAAGTTTTATGTACAATATACCGATAATATATATGGAAAAATATCTATGGAAACCATCAAGATTGATCAATTAAAAGATGAACTCACTTTTACTGGTGATCTGTTCATTGACAGTAATTTTCTCGTTCTTCCTCACACAGCCCAGGTTACAGAAGACCTTATAAAGGCACTTAAAGAATGGGATTTTAATGAATTTAATTGTACTGGTGGTATTTCATTAGGCGGAGACATTGGCCTTTCAAACAACGGAAATGATGAAAAGTCTGGCCCTGCAGCAAAAATCGGACAGTCAGTTATTGAGGCCTTTGAAAATTCCAAGAAAGCCTTTACAGGAAACAATGACAAAGCCCGTATGGCTGTTATTGAAGGTGTTTACAACGAGTACATGAATTATATCAATTCACTATTTACCCGTTACGTAACACACAATGAAATTGATTTAAATGAACTTAGCGACACAGTAAAAGAACTTTGTGTTTTTATTAAAGACAATAAAAGATTCATGCTCCGCATCAACCCAGACACAGAACATAAAGAACACAACTTTATTGTTATTCATGCAATGCGTAGTACAGTTCTTTCACTTGCCATTGGACTCCAGCTTCACCTTTCTATTTCAAAGCTTATTGAACTTGGAATGGCAACTATCATTCATGAAATTGGTATGGTCCGCCTGCCTCCACAGCTTTACATGACAGACAGAAAGCTTTCCGGCGGTGAAAAAGCACAGATTTATACTCACCCTGTTTTGGGATACGAAATTGCCAAAAACATGCAGTGCCCTATGAGCATTCAGCTGGCAGTTCTTGAACACCATGAAAAAGAAAACGGCACCGGTTATCCACGTCAGCTTACAGGTGATAAAATCTCTTCATACGCAAAAATCATTGCTGTTGCCTGTGCTTTTGAAGCCATTACATCCAACCGAAGCTATAAAGAAGGCCGTCCTCTTTTTGATGCAATCCTTGAACTTCTTAAGAACGAAGGTCATCCTTATGACGACCAGATTATCAAGGCACTTTTGTACACAGTTTCTCTCTACCCTATTGGAACTTACGTTTTCCTTAAAAACGGAAAATGTGCTGTTGTTGTTGATGTAAACCAGGACAATCCTCGTCTTCCAATTGTACAGATGCTTACTGAAACAGAAAAAGACGGAACTCCAAAGCTTGTTCAGACTAATACCGACAGTTGTGCAATCATCCGAGTTCTTAACCAGAAAGAAACTAAAGACGTTGTAAACAGCATTAAACAGGCTGAAGAACTGAAGGCAAAAAAAGAAGCCGAAAAGAAAGCCCTTGAACCGGAAACCAGTTCTCAGGAAGCAGAAAACCAGGCTCCTGAACAGACAAATAAGATTATCCTCGAGCCACCTTCACCGGCAGTATCTGTAGAACCACCAAAGGTAAATAAAGACGGCGAAGAAGAAATCGACATCAGTATGTTCGAGTAAAACTAATTAAAGAAATTTCTCAGTTTTTCCACATCTTTTCTGAAATTTTCATCAATTACTGGCGGATGTTCATTGAAGTACAAAATCTGATTCAACTCATCGTCTTTTGTAGCACCCCATAAAGGAATTACATTTTCAAACTGATTCAAAAAACCGAATGCAAGTGGAATATTTTCAAGAAGACCGCCACCTAATGGCTGCATGGCAATAAAACCCACATCCATTTCATCACATTTCTTTACAAGAAGGGAATATTCTTCAGGACTTACAAGACTGAAAGGAAACTGAAGAGTTTCATAAAGCCCGCTTTCCACAGCTTTTAAGGCTGTATCATAATCCTGAGTACAAATTCCAATATGGCGGATTTTTCCTTCTTCTTTGAGTTTTATAAGAGTTTCGTAAACTTTGTCGTTGTATCCAGGAAGAGGAACAAAGCGTTCTGTCTCAAACTGGTATAAATCAACAAAATCTGTGTGCAGTGTGAGAAGACTCTGCTCAAGTTCATCACAGATATTGGATGGACTTAAAGCAGATGTAGTTGTAGAAAGGAAGACATTTTTTCGGATATCAAAAAGAGCGTCTCCAAGAAGTTTTTCACTTCCTTCTCTCTTTCTTGATGTATCAAAGAAGTTTACTCCGGCGTCGTAAGCTTTACGAACAACCAGAGCAGCCTCATCGTTTCCTCCTTCCTTAAGACGCATAGCACCAAATGCTACACGACTTACAAGAAGGTTTGTTTTTCCAAGCCGGACGTATTCCATGGAAAGTAATTTCCTTAGCGCTGTACCGGTTTATAATTGGCAATAGCGTTGAAAATGTAACCGTTCAGATCAGAAAGTTTTACACGTTCCTGTTCCATTGTATCACGGTTTCGAACTGTTACAGTTTCATAGTTTTCACTTGCGCTGTCCATTGTGTCGTAGTCTACAGTTACACAGAATGGAGTACCAACTTCGTCCTGACGGCGGTAGCGTTTACCAACAGTTCCGCTCTGATCGTAGTCTGTTACGAAGTTTTCTTTAAGAAGATTCTGGATTTCTTTAGCTTTTTCAGCAAGTCCGTCTTTCTTCATAAGAGGAAGAACTGCAACTGTGATTGGTGCAAGTTTTGGATGCATGTGAAGAACTGTACGATAGTCATCTTTTCCATCAGTTCCAACATTCTGTTCTTCGTATGCTTCACAAAGGAACATAAGGAAGTTGCGGTTAAGACCGGCAGAAGTTTCAATAACGTATGGAACGTAGCGGTTTTTTGGATCATCTGGATCGATATAAGACATATCTTTCTTAGAATATTCCATGTGCTGAGAAAGGTCGAAGTCTGTTCGTGAGTGAATACCTTCGATTTCTTCAAAACCGATTGGGAAGTTGTAAGTAATATCGTAAGCGTCTTTTGCGTAGTGAGCCAGTTTGTCGTGGTGGTGCCATTTAAGCTGTTTTTCTGGAATACCGTATTTCAGGTAGAACTGCCAGCGGTCATTTCGCCAGCGTTCAAATGTTTCATCTTCTGTTCCTGGTTTACAGAAATATTCCATTTCCATCTGTTCAAATTCAGCAGTACGGAAAATGAAGTTTTTGAAGATGATTTCGTTACGGAAAGATTTACCAACCTGGGCAACACCAAAAGGTACTTTCATGCGGTTTGACTGAACGATGTTCTTAAAATCTGTGAAGATTCCCTGACATGTTTC
>JAKSTP010000010.1 GCA_024402505.1 Treponema sp. | reverse complement strand
AATTTCACCCTGATTTTTTCCAGTATAATCAGCTTCTACCAGAGATGAAATTTCACTTTTTACCCCAAAAAGTGGAATAAATATAATCAGAAAAATAAGTAAAATCAGTATTGGAAATATAATTTTTCTTTTCATTCTTTTTTACCTGATCTTTAGATTACGATAGAAATATTATTCAATCAAGTGTTATAATCTCTTATGAGAGGTTAATGTAATCATGGATTTTACTATGTTTCATTTTTATAAGAAGCAAAATATTTGCATTCATAAGTATACTCATTAACTGCTTTTTCATTGTGACTTTTGTAATAGAAATCTTGTATTATAGAAGCCTGATGTTACAAGCCCCAGGAGAAGCTGGTTTTGCTTATATTTTTATAATACCTATTCTTGCAATGTTAATGTTTTTTGCAAAATGGCTTTGGAAGGATATAAAACAGTTTCGAGAAATTAATTCATGAGGATTCTATTAAATACCGGAGATTTTATAATAAAATAGTCTATTTTTTTATTGTAGATAAAAAGAATCCCGCAAAAATTCCTATCTGAGGAACAAGTGAGGCTGCTAAATCATAATTCTTAGTAATTAAAATTAGTAATGTAAGACTTAAGCAAATAAGACTGTCAATAAACATAATCACTTTGAGCTTTTCACTGTAGTTATGATTAATCCATTTGCAGATAAAAAAAACTGGTATTAAAACAACAACATTAAAAATGATATCAGCTACAACAGAAACTCCCATTTGGATATCAGAGAAAACAACCCCAAAAACTGTAACAAGTGAAAATATTATCGTTAGGAAAGAAATCATTGCCCATCCAGTTCTATATAACTAATAGATTTATTAATTCCAGTATATTTATAAACAGTATTAGCAAAAAATGCTCCAGTATTATAAATCGACTCAACCAACTCTCCAATTGTAAGGATATTTGTTTTTTCTCTATAAACACCACCACCTACACTTAATACTTCTATGCCACTAATACGATTTGTATCCAAATCATGGGCTATACCGAATAATGCTGATGCATATGCAGTATTATGAGATCCTTCCAAATCTTGAGTAGATTTTGGAGAAGAAAAATCAACACAGCTTGCAGCAACTGAAATTGTATTTTCTACAATAGTACTTAATGGTTTCGTCAATGGAACATTTACACCAACTTCAACTCCAGTTCCAATACCAATTGAACCTATGATACCTGAATCCCAATAATTATTTGGATTCAGAACTATACCAACAGAAAGGCTACCGCCTACTACAAAAGAGCCTCTTACTCCTAAAGAGAATTGTCGCACACTTTTAAGTTGTTTTTCTTGATTTATTTGTTCTTTATTTTCTGATTTTATTTCTTCAAGTTGTCGCTTCGCTTTCTGCTCATCTAAAGCGTCCCAGTACTGAGGAGGAACGCCTTGATATTCTGAACTTGTTCTAGCAGATGATGTAGTCTGCTCTGCAGTGGCAGCTGTTTCTTGTATAACAGAAGATTCCGTAGATTTGGTTCCAGTTGAAGAAACTGCTGAAGTTGAATTATTACCACTTTTTGTTGTTGTATTAGTTTTTCCAGTTTCTGTAGTACTTGAAGAAGTCTGCTGGGGTTGTGAATTCGAAGTTTCAGTTACAGACGTTGGAGTACTGTTAGTTGCCGTAGTTTCACTTTCACCCACTTGTTTTTTTGCCCAGTCAATATCGCCTTGGGTAATGGTTACTGTTGTTCCATCGTTTCTGGTAAGGGTGTCACCAGGCTTTGCATTGGCAACACCTTTGTTTGAATTTTCTATTTCAGCTCCACCATTGATTTTAAACAGAGCATCGCCACTTATTTCTTCTGCGTAGCCTGAGAAATCGTAATTGTCTAGAGGTTTATACTTTTTCATAACCCAACTTTTCCCTTATTATATAATATTTTCAGAAAATTTACTAATTTTTTACAAAAAACTATTGAATTTAACATCTTTTTACATTATATTTACTTTTTTTTTTCTCTGTCAAGTGATATATTTTTCATCATGAGATTAAAAAAGTATTATTGCCTTGTACACCAACAAGATGAAACAGACTGTGGCGCAGCTTGTATTTCTACTATTGCAAAGTATTACGGAAAGAAAATATCTATAGCAAAAATCAGAAATCTTGCAGGAACTGACACGAAAGGCACCTCCGCAAAAGGCATTATTAAATGTGCAAACAGCATAGGTTTTTCATGCAAAGCGTTAGTATCTAAAGAAAAAGTTTTAAAACAAGACCTGCCATTTCCTATCATTGTTCACTTGGTTAAAAATGACCTGGAACATTATGTCGTTGTTTATAAAATTAACAAGCAGAAAATACTTATTGCAGATCCTGCAGGATCAATATACTGGGAAAAAGCCGAAAAGTTTTATGAATGGTGGTCAGGAGTTTTCTTTCTTTTATCTCCAAATCAAGCTTTTGAAAAAACAGATGATGATAAATCTTTTTTTCAGAGATTCTGGTACATTTTACAAAAAGACCGTAAACTTGCTTTAAGTATTTTTTCAGCCAGCTTCTTTATAACTATTCTAGGTATTCTTGGAGCCTTTTACTTCAGATTCCTTATTGACGATGTAATTTATTCTTATCTGCCACAAGCACTTATATCAGTTTCTCTTGCTTATTTACTCGTTATAATATTCCAAAGTCTTTTAAATTTTGTCAGAAACAATCTGATTGTATTCTTTAGTAATAAAATAGAGGCTGCATTAACTTTAGAATATTTTAATCATATTCTACATTTGCCATTAGACTTCTTTACTTCAAGAAAAAGTGGTGAAATTCTTTCCAGAATAGGCGATATAGGAACAATAAAAAATGCTCTTTCCAGTATGACCATTGGAGTTCTTTTAGATTGCGTTATGCTGATTTTTGGAGGAATTGTTCTATTTACATTCAGTTCCTCTCTTGTAGGAATTGCAGCTATTCCTGTTATTCTTTCAGCAATTTTAGTTCTTTCTTTTTCAAAAAGATTCAAACAGTTAATCTACCGGCGGTCTGTACTTGAAGCTGAAAAGTATTCTCACTTTGTAGAAACCATAAATGGCATTTCAACAGTAAAAGCACTCTCCTCTGAAAACGATTCTTATGATAAAGCCGAATTAAAAATAATCAATACTATCGAAAAAGATTTTTCCCTATTAAATATGAGTAATGTTCAAAGTACCTTACAGGGATTTTTTACTCAGGCAGGAAATCTAGCTGTTTACTGGTACGGAAGTTACCTGATAATGCAGGGAAGATTATCACTTGGAGAACTGATCAGCTTTGTTACTTTATTAGGCTATTTTTTAGGTCCATTAAGCAGGTTGATTACATTACAACCTCAAATTCAGGAATTATCAGTTGCAAGTAAACGCTTGGGCGAAATTCTTGATATTCCTGAAGAAACCATTAATTCTGGTTTATTTACCTTAAAGGAAGTAAAGGGTTATATAACCATGAAAGACATTTCTTTTTCTTATGGTACACGAGGTAATACCCTTGAAAACATTTCTCTGCATATTAATGCTGGTGAAAAAGTAGCTTTTGTTGGACCATCTGGTTCTGGAAAGACAACACTGATAAAACTGCTTTTAAAATTCTATAAAGCTGATACCGGGGATATTTTAATTGATGAGAAAAGTATTAATGACATAAATACTACATCATACAGAAGTCACTTTGGCTATGTTCCACAGGAAATTCTTCTCTTTAGTGGAACCATTGAGGAAAATATAGCATGGGGAAACTATGAAGCAACTCCTGAAGATATTTTCAATGCAGCAAAAAATGCAGAAGCATTAGATTTTATAGCAAAACTGGATAATCGATTTGCCACTAAAATTGGAGAAAAAGGAGCATCCTTATCTGGCGGTGAAAGACAACGAATTGCCTTAGCAAGAACTCTTTTACGAAAACCCAAAATTCTTGTTTTAGATGAAGCAACCTCTAGTTTGGACAGTTTGTCCGAAACAGCCATTATGAACACCATAAACAGAATTGGTACAGATGTAACAACTATAATAGTCGCACACCGTCTTTCAACAATTAAAAACTGTGACAAAATCTTTGTATTAAAGGAAGGTCAACTTGTTGAATCTGGAAATCATAAAGAACTACTAGAGAAGAATGGTGTTTATGCTGAAATGTGGAAAAGTCAAAATCAGGAAGATTAAAAATGAAGATATATTCAGATAATACTATACCTTACACCCAGGAATATTTTTTACAAAAAAAGCCCATTTTTCAATTTGCCACAATGTGGATAATCTGTATCTTCATTATTTCTACATTATTATTTATCTCATTTGCAAAATTTGAAGAAGTAATCAAAGTTACAGGCTTTATTAGACCAGAAGAGAATATTTCTACTGTATCTAACGCTGTTACTGGAAGAATTCAATCTATAGAGTATAAAGCTGGTCAAAATGTAGAGAGAGGACAGTTGCTTCTTAGAATAGATCCAACACAATTAGTCGCAGAAAAAGAATCTCTTATCTCACAGATGGAAGATGAAAAAGAAAGACTTTCTGCACTTTATGAAATCAAAGCAAGTATAAAGCAAGGGAAAAATGTAATAAACAAAAAACATTACGAAGCATTTCTGCGCTTTGAACTTTGGGAAACAAATCTTGAGAAACTTTCAAATATACGTACTCTTAATCAAGAAAGGTATGAACAGGAAAAAGAACTTCCCAAAACCATGACGACGGTCGCAAAACTTCGGGAATTAGAATCAGAATATTTGATTTCTTGTAACAATTATGATGATTATAATATTACCTTCCAGCATGCCATTGAATCTGAAATCATTACTCTGGAAACTTCAGAAAAAATAAATGAAAACAAACTAAAGCAAATAAATGATTCTATTTTATTTACAGAAGTCAGAGCTCCTATTGATGGCATGATACAGGAAATCTCTGTATATAACAAAAATGACTGGATTCAATCTGGACAGATACTATTTAACATAGTACCAAATGATGTAAATCTTACAAAAATAGAACTTTCAATTCCAGCAAAACAAGCGGGAAAAATCGAAGAAGGGATGACAGTGAAAATGCGTTTTCCAAGTCTACCCTATCACGAGTTTGGTGGAACAGAAGGAAGAATAATAACTATAGATCCCGATGTTACTAAATCTCAAAATGGAGAAGCATTCTTCTTAATTAAAACAGATATTGAAAAACAAAGTCTCAAAGATAAGAAAGGAAAAGAATACCCTTTAAAAGTTGGTTTACAAACAGATGCACGGATTGTCCTTTCAAAGAAAACAATACTTAAATATGTTCTGGAGAAAATGAGTTTATGGTATTAGAAAAAAAATTATATATTGCTCTTATTCTCTTTCTCCTGAGCAGCCTATTATTTTCACAAGAAGAAAACTATTGGAAAAAGACTATTAGTACTGCATTTGAAAACAGCGAAAACGTAAGTAATATAAAGCGTGATTATCTTTCAACAAAAATAAGTAAAAAACAATATGATTTGCAATGGTTTCCTCAATCACAAATAAGTTTGCAAGGTTCCTCGAGTACTACCAGAGGCGATGGTCTTTACATATTGAATGAAGCTTCAGATTCTGCATTGACGCAAGTATTGAGCCCATTCATAAATTATTCCATCTATCAAAGACTTCCCGGGCAAGGCTCACTCAGTTTTTCTGCAGGATATGGTTTTAATTTCATCCCTACCCGGCGTACATTTTTACAATGGCCACAAATAAGTCTTTCTCTGAACCAGTATTTAGGGAGAGGCGCCTTTGGTTTAACAAGAAATCCAGAATATAAGCTTTTGAAAGAACAGTTGAAATATTCAGATATAATGTACAAAAAAAATCTAACTTCCCAAATACAGGAAATTCTTTCTTTAATCCAATCTTTAGATATTCTATGTGCCAAAGAAGATTATTATACTTCACTGGTAAAAGAATATGAAAGTGAATTAAAAACTGCAGAACAAAAAAATGCAGCTGGCATGCAATCTGGACTTGAAGAACATTATGCAAGGTTTCAGCTATCAGAAGTAACAAATTCTTTAACTGAATTACAGTATTCAAAGAAACAACTATTAATAGAAATTTCGATTCTTATTCCAGATTTTGATATCTCTGATTTACATGCTAAAAGAGATGAATTACTGGATATGGTTAACAAGCTCTATGCAAAAGTAAATCCTAACAGCAATTCCATAAACAATAATACTTACAACGTTCTATATAACAGTGTTTTGCAGCAATATCTTTATCAATACCAGAATAATGAAATCAGTTACGCACCGTCTCTGGTGATTTCTTCAAGCCTCAGTCCAGACGGGAATTACTATGGGTACTATTCTGACTGGTATAAATCTTTCCGACTCCTAAAAGAAACTCCATATCCTATCAAGTTTTCTGTAAGCATAGGAATACAAAAGAGTTTTGAATTGCCGGGTGCTAGAAAACTACGAAAAGAAATCTACAAACTAAGCCGAGAGTCAGTTGAAGATGAGTTATATCTTATTCAAAAAACACAGGAAAAAGAACTTGCCATTTTGCAGGAACAAATAAAATCTGATCTTTCTTACATAGTAAATTTAGAGAAAGATATTTACACCGAACAGACCTTTAGAGAGAAGCGCAAAAAACTTTTCAATGACAATATCATCACAGAAGATGAGTTTACTCAAAGTGAAACTGTATATTTCAAAATATATAAAGATTATATCACTTCGTTTTGGAACGTCATAACCAATCAAATTCAAATAATTGATTTGTGCGCAGATGATTTTCCTTTACTGGAGGACTTTATAGGAGAACACTATGTTTACTAAAAAACGTTTTTTTATTCTCATTATTTTGGGCTTTTTTTTCTCAATATTTATTGGATGCAGTTTTTTTGAGGACCCCGAAGGAAGTGTAGAATTGCTTGACGTATATACAAGAGATGAAGAAGGTTATGTTGAAGAGTACTACACCTTTGGAGACAGCACATCGGAAAAAAGAGTTTCCAAAACTGAAGAAGTTCTAATTTCATACCTTTGCACAACAGTTAAAATAACAAATACCTGCGACAAAAATATTTACAACACAACAATAAACATTCAGGCAAATGCAGGTACAAGAACTTATTACAAAACCATTTCACTGGATGTAACAATAACCCCAGGAAGCTCGATATACATTCCTGTAGAAATTGAAAAATATACAAAACAGTTAACTGCTGTCAATAAAGATAATGATGATAAATGGGATACAAATTCCATAAAAATTATAAGCGTAAGCTGGAAGTAAAATATGAATTTCAAGATTATTGCACTTGGGATGATTCAAGATGAGATATATTATTAAAGGATAAGAAATGAAGGTGAAAAAGTTCAACGACTTAAACTGTTACGATTTCTCAAACTACGCAGATGAAATAACCGGTGATACGTTGTTTAAAATCAATGGTGGAGCAGAAATAGAAAATTCAAACAAAGGTGTTGCAAATGCAAAACCTGGTGACACCCTTACCAGAAACGATGGAACAACAGTAACCATTACTCAAGGTGACATTGACTGGGCAAAAAAACAAGTGGGTGAAAGTGAAACTACTGCAACTAACAGTACTTCAACATCTGTAACTGAAACTTCGATAACATCTAATACACAACCCCAGCAGACTTCTTCAAGTACTTCGGGAACTGGAAAAACTAATACAACAACAAAAAGCGGTAATAATTCAACTTCAGCAGTTTCTTCAACTGGAACCAAGTCTACGGAATCTTCTGTTATACAAGAAACAGCTGCCACTGCAGAGCAGACTTCTAAATCATCAGTCAGAACAAGTTCAGAATATCAAGGCGTTCCTCCTCAGTACTGGGATGCTCTGGATGAACAGAAAGCAAAGAAACAAGACTCTGTATCTTTAAAGTATGATCCATATGATTCTTCCAGAGTTATTGTAGATTTAGATGATAAAACAGCTATGCAACAGGCTGCAGACTTATTATCTGAAGCAAGTTTAGGTTTTCGTGTAACCGCGTATGGAAGTGAAAGTGGAATAACCAAAGAATTCAAGAATTATTCTGAAATCAATGATTATCTTAATGTAAAACCTAATGAATTGATTAGCAGTGAAAATAATGTTAAAGGTTATTTGATGGCTATAGAAAATAATCCAGATGATTATACCATAAATGCATATCAAAGAAGGGCATTAGGAGAAGGGAAAAGGGGTAAAGTTTATACTCATAGTCTTTATACCATTGAAAATAATTTGACTGGTGAAATAAATACGCTTAGCTTCAATGGAACTGCATTATCCCTTTTTTCAAAAGGCGCATGGGGATTAAATACTGAAACGGATGTAAAAAGTTATGAAAACTTTATTAATGGCAATAATACTTATGATGTTTGCTGTATAACATCTAATGTTAATGTTAAAAAAACATCTAAGGCAATAATTGATTCAATTGATTCGAAAACATCATATTTTTTACTTGATCATATATTTGATATAAATGGTAAAGAGAATTGCAATACAGCATTAATTAATACAATACGCTATTAGGATTTTTTATATACATGAATTATAAGGATTTAAAACTATACTTTCGATTAATAATTATTTCTCTAATTTATTTTCCTATAGATTATTTTTGTTATTTTACTTTCGCCTTAGCTAATAAATATTTTTGTCCATTATTAATACTCTATGCAGTCATGATTTTACTGTCTCTAATATGGAACAAGAGAGTAATCAAGTTGTTTATGATTTTACTTGATTCTAGTTTTCTTGTTATTTATGTTATTCAAATTTTTTACTACAGATACCTTATGATTCAAAGTCCTGGTGAAGCAGGCTGGGGTCTCTGCGGTATTTTCATAGTATTGATAATGTTAATTTTGTTTGTTATTTGGGTTTTGAATGATATTAATAAATTTAGAGAAATAAATGATGCCTTATGAAAAAGTATAAACCTCTAGACAATTACGATTTCTCAGGCTACGCAGAAGAAATAAGTGGCGATGCTCTGTTTAAAATCAATGGTGGAGCTGAAATAGAAAATTCAAACAAAGGTGTTGCCAATGCAAAGCCTGGTGACACCCTTACCAGAAACGATGGAACAACAGTAACCATTACTCAAGGTGACATTGACTGGGCAAAAAAACAAGTGGGCGAAAGTGAAACTACTACAACTAACAGTACTCCAACGTCTGTAACTGAAACTTCGAATTCACAACAACAGCAGAATACTTCAAGCACTACAGAAACTGGAAAAACTAATACAACAACAAAAAACGGTAATAATTCAACTTCAGCAGTTTCTTCAACTGGAACCAAATCTACGGAATCTTCTGTTATACAAGAAACAGCTGCCACTGCAGAGCAGACTACATCATCTGCTAGAACAAGTTCAGAATATCAAGGCGTTCCTCCTCAGTACTGGGATGCTTTAGATGAGCAGAAAGCGAAGAAACAGCAAGAGAAGGTTTTTTCTGATAAGTATGAAAATGATATCACGAGTGTTAGATTAATTAAAAATAATGTTGACCTACCAATATCACCTTCCTTTACTGATATAGATAAAAATATTGAAAAGGCTATGGCTATGTCTCCAGTTGATTTCTATAATACTGTAAAAAATAAAGGAGAATGGGATTTTAAACAGTATGGAAAAGAATATGAGGATTTTGGAAATTTTAATTATGGGGCAACTGGAGCATCTATATTCCCTGAATCTGTAATAAAAAGAGCTGCTGGATGGGCACAAGCACGGGCTGGAACTTCGAAGAAAGAATGGGGAAAATGGTATTTATTTTATCCATATGGCGATGACCCCAATGACCAATACCAAATACAAAAGGGTATAGATTATTATAAAAATAATTATACATTTCAAGAAAATTTTTCAAATCCACAGGAAAAAATGATGTGGTTATATTATCAGCATCATTAATTAGAAGTATTTATGTCTATAAAAAAACATGTTTGCCTTTTATCAATTCTTCTCTTGATTATTACCTCATGTGATTTATGTCAAAATGAAGTAGTAAAAACTGAATCTATAGACGAATCTTATAAAGTAGTTTTATTTACGAGAGATGGAGGGGCAACTACTTCCGTTAGCATGCAATTATCGATATTACCCAATAATAAAGAGCTTGGTAATAAATCAGGAAATATATGTGTAACAGATGGTTCATTAAAGTATGAAATCAAAGATAACACAATTAAAATTGTCTATGATGGCAACTTATACAAGGAAGAAAAAAAATATAAAAACTATACGATAGAATATACCTGTACTAATGCAAATAAAAACATCGATATTAGTGATTTTGAAAACTATATGCCTAATTTTAAAATCACTAACATTGAACAAAAAAATGATATTATTGTATTGTCTTATGAATATTTTCCTAATCCTAATTCAGTTGGATATAGTTCATATGGAGTTTTTAAAGGCAATCTATACACTGTAAAAAATGCTGAATCTCCTTCAAAGAATGGTAAGAAAATATATAAGAAAAATTTTTCACAAGAAGATTTTATGAGTATTTTAAATATCAAGGATTTAGGATTCTTCTATGACTAAATCTTTTCTAAAAAATGTAATTATTTTATCGCTCTCTGTAATATTAATTGGACTGTTTTATGCAGTGATTTCCAATTCCTATTATGATTGTAGAATTAATCTTTATGATCTTAATAAAGACGGCATTTTTGAAAAAAACGAAGAAACTTTACCTGGTTTTGATTATTACTCTGAAATTTTTTATGGGCGACAATTTTTTTTAGGAGTCATTATGATGATTCCTTTTATATTTGTAGCAGTTACAGTTTTTTTGTGCATAACAGATTTTCTATATAGGAAGAATTATTTATTTGCCCATAAAATTGTTACATTGCTTGAGTCACCTGTTTCTAAAGTGAAATTTATATTTCAACTGATTTTATGCGTTACAATTGAAATCTTTGTTCTGGTTATATTCTTACTTATATATAAAACTCAGCCAGAATTATTTTATGACCAATACAGTTTTTTTAATATTTCTTTAAAAAATATTTATGTTTATTCGGTCATTTATTTTGCACTTACACTTGGTGCAATTTTACTATTCAAAACCATTACTAAATATGAATTGTTATTGCGGCTCATATGGCTATATTTTTTATACTTGCAGATTGAATCATTAATATATCAAGGCTATAACATAAGTAAAGAAAGCCTAATTTTCCTATTACTGCCTATTTCATCATTGATTCCATGCGTCAGCATAAAAAAAGGACCCTTGCGGGTCCATGTATATGTAAACAGGACGGAGCTTTGCTTCGACGCCCTGGAATGAAGGTTTGAAAAACAAACCTTCGAAAAATATATTAGCATATACCTATAGAATAAAAAAGACTTCCATAAAGGAAGTCTTTCGTTTAAGGAGTGGATTGGAGTTGAACCAACCAATGACGGTTTTGCAGACCGATCCCTTACCGCTTGGGTACCACTCCGTAAGTGAATATTACTATATCAAAATAAGAAGAACTAGTCAAGAGCTCCAATATTCTTTAATATATCTTAATATCTGGTATTATTAAAATATATTATTTTTGAGTATATCTTTAATATCAGTTTTGTAATATATTTTCATCGTTACTAGAAAGTTCTCATAGAACTGTGGAGGTTAAAATGAAAAAGTTATTGTCCATTACTGCTGCTGTCCTTCTGGCTTTTACTTTGTTTGGCTGCAAGGAAGAAAAGTCGGAAACCCTTAAAGTTTATTCCATTATTCATGACGAAGAAACCCAGATGTTGCTGGACCTTTTTGAAAAGGAAACCGGCATTAAAGGTGAATATATCCGTGCTACCACAGGCGAACTGGTAAACCGTGTACTTTCTGAAAAAGCTGATCCTCAGGCAGATGTTCTTCTTGGTGGTGCCAGTTCTTATCATATCCTGCTTAGTGCAGACGGTGCCCTTGAAAGCTATAAATCACCGGTAGCAAAAGATTTTCCATCTTATGCTCTTTCACCAGACAACACTTACACAGGATTTTGTGTACTTACCCTGGGCATTGGAATCAATTCAAAAAGATTTGAAGAAAAATTTCCAGGAATTGCCCGCCCTGCTACCTGGGAAGACCTTCTGAATCCGGCATTTAAAGACGAAATTGTACTTACAAATCCTCTGGCCTCTTCTACCGCTTATCTTTTTGTACAGAATCAGCTTCAGCGCCTTGGATGGGATGCAGGATGGAAATATCTGGAAACGCTGGCACCCTTGGTAGGTCAGTTCCCTGATTCCGGAAGTGCTCCTGCAAAACTGGTAGGAACTGGTGAATACACACTTGGTGTTTCTTATATTCACGCTGTAGAAAAATACAAGGACCAGGGCTTTGATGTAGAAACAGTTGCCCCTCCTCAGAGCGTTGGTGATGTAGACTGTATCTCCATCCTTAAAAATGCTAAAAATATGAGTGCTGCAAAAAAATTCACAGACTTTATTCTTGGTGCAAAGGCCCAGGAAGAAATGAGTAAGATTGATTTTACAATTCCTGTAAACAGCCGTGCCAGAATCCGTGACGGTGCAGTCAAAATTAAAGACCTGGACCTTATTGAATACGACAGCAAAAAAGCTGCAGATGAAAAAGATAAGGCTCTTAAAGAATGGGCTGAACGCTGCGCAGACTAAAATTTGATTTTAGGTCCATTAATGCAGAAAACAAAAGTAGAAAAAGAAAAGGAACTTTGGGGCGTCTGGATTGCCGTAATTGCAGTTTTATGCCTTACAGTTCTTTTTCCTTTGATGAAAGTAATATCCATTCCTCTTTTTGAAAAGCCTTTTGGAAGCTCCTTCAGGGCAGTTTTTTCCAGCAAGGCCTTTCTTAAGGTTATGGGAAACACTTTCCTCATCTGCATTTGCTCCACCCTTCTTTCGGTAATTACAGGCTTTATTTTTGCCTATGCCGTTGCCTTTGAAAAAACACCTCTTACAAGATTTTTTAATTTCATTCCTGTAATGCACCTGGTAACTCCACCTTTTGTTGGTGGACTTGCTTTCATTCTGCTTATTGGCCGCCAGGGGTTCATTACAAAAACACTGCTGGGACTGGACATTTCACTTTACGGCTTTAAGGGCCTTTTGATTGCTCAGACTCTCTGCTTTTTTCCAATTGCCTTTTTAATCATTCTGGACGGACTAAAAAAAATCAGCCGGAACCTTATTGATTCTGCCCGATCCCTTGGTTCCAGCGAATTCCGCATTTTTACCACAGTAATTTTTCCTCTTTCAAAAAACTCCATTCTTTCTGCCATGCTTTTTATTGCCGTAAGCGTTTTAAGTGATTTTGGTAACCCTCTTATTGTTGGCGGAAGATTTAAAGTACTGGCAACAGAAATCTATACTCAGCTTACAGGCTGGATTAATCAGGGCGTAAGTGCAGTACTTGGAATTCTACTGCTTATTCCTTCAATACTTCTTTTCATGCTTCAGCGTAAAAAGATGTTCTCTTCAAACGTATTAACAGCAACTATTGGTGGAAAAGTTTCACGGCAGGATGAAAAAAGCCCTTTCCGCAAAAACCATTTTTTCACGGTTTTCTGCCTTTTTATTAGTATCTGCGTTATTTCTCAGTTTGCCGCCATATTTGCAGGAAGTTTTCAAAAACTTTGGGGCATTAAAACAGACTTTACCCTGGTACATATAAAGGCAGTTTCCAAATATGGAAAGCACCTTGCCAATTCCCTGATTTTTGCTTTTTCAGCTTCCGTAACAGGAGTTTTACTGGCCGGATTTACTGCTTTTATTGTACACAGAACCCGTCTTCCTTTTGGAACTCTTTTGGACACCTTGGTTCAGCTTCCATCCTGCGTACCAGGTTCTTTGTTCGGTCTGGCACTTTCCCTTACTGCAGGAGCACTTCACTTACGCAATGCACGGCTTTTAATCTTCATTGCCATTACCGTAAGCTTCATGCCTTTTTCCTACCGCATAATCAGTTCAGGTTTTGCATCGGTAAAAACTTCCCTTGATGAAGCAAGCCTTTCTTTGGGCAGAAAAAAAATCCTATATTTTTTCAAAGTGCTGTTTCCTCTTTGCTTTGAAAGTTTTTTTTCAGGCTTCACATATAATTTTGTCCGTGGTATAGGTACACTAAGTTCTGTAATTTTCCTTGTTTCCTTCAACACACCGCTGGCTTCCATAGCAATTCTGAATCTGGCGGAACAAGGAGACTGGGGAAAAAGTGCCGCTCTTGCCACAACACTGACACTCATTACCTTCAGTGTTCTTGGACTTTCAAAATTGATTTCTCGTTTTTCAGGAAGGAAATAAATGATTAAGATTGATGACATCAGTTTTTCGTACGGTTCACTGGATATTGTAAAAGATTTTTCTTTATCTATTGATGAAGGACAATTTGTTACCCTTTTAGGACCATCTGGAAGCGGCAAAACTACAATTCTCCGCCTTATTTCAGGTTTTCTTTCGCCAGATAAAGGCCGTATTTTCATCAACAATGAAGATATAACCGACCTGGAACCAAACAAAAGGGGCATTGCCTATGTTTTCCAGGATTACGCCCTTTTTCCTCACATGACAGTAAAACAGAATATTGAATACGGCATGAAAAATCCTTCTGCAAAAGACATTACTTCCATTGCAAAAAAACTTAACCTTTCAGATCTTCTTGACCGTTTTCCTCATCAGCTTTCCGGAGGCCAGCAGCAGCGTGTTGCCCTTGCCAGAAGCCTTGTTTTAAAACCAAAAGTAATTCTTATGGATGAACCACTTTCAAGCCTGGATGCAAAACTCCGTCACCAGGTACGGGAAGAACTGAAAAATATTCAAAAAGATTTTGGCATTACTACCATTTACGTAACTCATGACCAGGAAGAAGCACTTTCCCTTTCGGACCGCATTGCCGTTCTGGACAAGGGACTTCTTCAACAGTGGGGAAATCCTGAGCAGCTTTATTTTGAACCAAGAAACTCTTTTGTGGCAGAAATTACAGGCCGCACGAACTATTTGAAGTTGAATGGAAAAAATGTACTGGTGCGGCCAACCTGGGTAAAAACAGCTTCATCACCTTCGGATTTTTTTGCTGTCATAAAATCAGTTTCATTTCACGGAGATCAGGTGCTTCTTACAGGAGAATGTCCAGAAAGCACCACAGGTTCTGTGCAGATAATTCTTCCCTACGAAGAAGGTGTTAAAATAAAAACGGGCACAGAAGTATATTTTTCTGTAACCCGTTCTCATATTCTTCAGAATTAATCCGGTTTTACCGAAGTAAAAACTTATTTTCCCTGGCCCACTGCAAAACCTTTTTCAAAGGCCAGAAGGTTCTTTTCTACAAAGGCTGGTTTTACATTTTTGGAAATCTGGTCTTTCATAACGTCTTTTTCAATGCCAAGAACACCAGCTCCACATGCCACTCCAAGAAGAATTACATTGAAAAATTTATCTGATCCAAATTCTGCGCAAAGTTCCACATTATCTACAACAATTACTTTTTTGCAGTTTTTTTCAAGATAGGAAATCATTTCATTGCTGTCAAAAACTTTTCCGCTTAAACTTGATGTAACCGGTTTAATGGAATTGCAGCTTGTAATTACAGTTCCATTTTTTTTAAGGAAGTGAAGGTTTCTCACAGCTTCACACACTTCAAAAGAAAGGATCAGATCGGCCTGTCCATCGGCAATAAGAGGACTGTAACAGCCTTCTCCAATACGAACGTGGCTTGTAACACTTCCACCCCGCTGAGCCATACCAATAGTTTCTGCAGAACGTACAGGAAGATTTAATGAAAGTCCTGAAGCTGCCAGAAGTTTACTTGCCAGAACTGTTCCCTGACCACCTACACCGCAAAGCAAAATTTCTTTTTTCATATACAGGCCTTCCTATTTTCCAATAAAGTTGATTGCGTCCACAGGACAAATCTGGGCACAAAGATTACAGCCGTAACAAAGGTTCATATCAATAACTGCTTTTCCGTTTTCAAAACTGATGGCAGGGCATCCAATTTCACGGATACATTTTTTACAGCCGATACATTTATCCTGAGTTACAGCCATTTTTGTTTCGCATTTGTAAAGGGCAATACATGGTGCTTCAAAAAGAATAGCCTTTACGCCTTCCATGGCAGAAACTTCTTTTACAGTTTCTATGGCTTTATTAAGTTCAAAAGGATTTACCCTTCTTACCTCTTTTACACCAAGTCCATGAAGTACGTTTTCAATGCTGATTTTTTCAACAATGTTTCCCATCATGTTTTTGCCGGTTCCAGGATGTGGCTGATGGCCTGTCATGGCAGTAGTTGAGTTATCAAGAATACAAAGAGTCATATTTGCTTCATTAAAGATAGCATTGGCTACCCCTGTCATGCCCGAAGCAAAGAAAGTGGAATCTCCTGTGAAAGAAAAACAGGCGGCATCTTTTTCCATATGATAAAAGCCCTGTGCCATGGTAATACCGGCGCCCATACAAAGACAGGTGTCACACATATCAAGAGGCATGGCATTTCCCAAGGTGTAACAGCCAATGTCACCGCAGAAGAAGGCCTTTTTACCCTTCATAGCCTGTTTTACAGCATAGAAACTTGCTCTGTGAGGACAGCCTGCGCACAAAACAGGAGGACGAACCGGAAGTTCAGGAAGATCGCCGGCGGCACCACAGCCACAATCAGCTTCACCTGTAACAAACTTCTTTATAAGAGAGCGGGCACTGTCGGCAGAAAGTTCACCTGAGTGAGGTGCGTTTCCTGTAAGTTTTCCGTAAATTTTTACAGAAAGTTTTTCCTGCCCACAAAGCTTAAGAAGAGCTTCTTCCACGTAAGGGCTCAGTTCTTCCAGGACCAGAACTTCATCAACACCTTTAAGTGCGTCCTTTACAAAATCAACTGGGAATGGGAAAGGTGTACCAATTTTTACAAGTTTTACATCTTTGAAATCACCAATGCTTTCTTTTGCATAAGCCCAGGAAACACCGCAGGCAAAAACAGCCTTAGTGCCATTTCCTTCACAAAGATTGGCTTTGTTTCCAGAAAAATCTTTTCCAATTACAGGAAGCCGTTCTTCCATCATCTTGTGGTTTGCAAAAGAAAGACGTGGGAAAATAACCCATTTTTTTGAATCTTTTACAAAGCCTTCGTAATTTTTTGGCTTAAAATTTTCATCAAAAGTAATGGCTGTGTAAGCATGACAAACACGGGTAACAGGACGGAACAAAACCGGAGTATTGTATTTTTCAGAATATTCAAAGGCTTCCTGAATCATGGTAAAGGCTTCATCAGGAGTTGAAGGGTCAAAAACCGGAAGACGGGCAAAATCACCAAAGCGGCGTGTATCCTGTTCGGTCTGGCTGGAAATTGGGCCCGGATCATCGGCAGATACAATTACCATACCGCCTTTTACACCAACGTAGGCAAGACTCATTAAAGGGTCGCTGGCAACATTAAGGCCAACCTGCTTCATGGTAACAAGAGTTCTGGCTCCTGCATAAGCACCTGCAGCTGCAACTTCCATGGCAGACTTTTCGTTAACAGACCATTCCAGGTGAAGTCCCGGAACCTTAAATTTATAGATTGTTTCAATAATTTCAGAAGAAGGAGTGCCTGGATATCCGCACACCATATTTACACCCGCACACATTGCACCAAGAGCAATGGCCGAGTTCCCCATTACGTACTCTGTTTTCATGCATAGAAATATACCACGAAATGGGGATTTTTTCCACCAGACAAAAGCTCAGACTAAACCTTGATTTTCCCTGCAAGAATCTGCTTATAGTCTTCGTAATTCTTTTTAAGAAGATTTGGTGTATCAAGTTCGTATGGGCATTTTGATTTACAGGCGCCACATTCAATACAGGTTTCAATCTTTTTCATTTCGGCCTGCCAGTGTTCGTTTGTCCAGGCGGCAGTTGGAGCACGGCGCACCATAAGGCTCATGCGGGCACAGTTATTGATGATAATTCCCTTTGGACAAGGCATACAGTAACCACATCCGCGGCAGAAGTCCAGATCAAGCTCTTTTTTATCTGCATCAATAAGGGCCTTAATTTCTGCAGTCATTTCAGGGGCCTCTTCCATGTAAGAAAGGAATTCTTCAAGTTCACTCATGCGCTGAATGCCCCAGATTGGAAGAACATTTTTGAACTGGGAAGTAAATGCAAAGGCTGCACGGGAATTACGGATCAATCCACCTGCTAGAGCCTTCATGGCAATAAAGCCAACGTTATTTTCTTCACAAAGTTTTACAAGATTGATTTCACGGTCTGAAGAAAGATAGCTGAATGGAAACTGAAGTGTTTCATAAAGTCCCGATTTTACAGCTTCCTCCGCTACTCCCACTTTATGGGCTGTAATTCCAATATGCCGGATCATTCCCTGGCGCTTAAGATCTTCCATGCATTCATACATGCCAGTACCATCGCCTGGAGCATAAACCTGGTCGGCACAATGGAACTGATAAATATCAACATAATCGGTTTTAAGCAGATTGAGGGAAGTTTCTATCTGTTTTTTAAGGTCATCGGGATTTTTTGCCATGGTTTTTGTGGCAATGAAAATGTTTTTTCGCACATCAGAAAGGGCATTTCCCATTTTTTCTTCGCTGTCGGAATAAAGGCGTGCCGTGTCAAAAAAAGTCATGCCGCCTTCATAAGCCCGCTGAAGAATTTTACAGGCTTCTTCCATATTTTCACGCTGAACCGGAAGAGCTCCAAATGCGTTCTGAACAGTTTTAATTCCTGTTGATCCAAGAACAATCTCTTTTGCTTTCATTAGAATAATCCTTTTACCAGAGGCACAAGAATAACAAAGAGGATTTCAAGGATAAGTGCCGGAAGATAATTTGCGGTTTTAATTTTTTTAAGGCCAATAAGGTTAATACCAATCATGATGATGATACAGCCTCCACAGCCAGTAAGTTCATTTAAAAGTTCATCTGTTACGTAAGGCTGAATAAAGATGGACAAAAGTGTAAGTGCGCCCTGATACACAAAAATTGCAAGGGCGGAAAATGCAGTTCCTACACCCATGGCTGCAGCAAAGGAAATAGCCATGAATCCGTCGAGAATTGATTTTGTAAAGATGATTGAATAGTCTTTTTCTACACCAGCTTTAAATGAACCGATAATGGCCATGGCACCAACACAGAAAAGCACTGAAGCGTTCAAAAAAGCATAGGCAAAGTTCTGACTTGATGAACTTTTGTCGGCGCTGTTCGTTGACTTTCCCCGGTAAACAATTTTTTCAAGCCATCCGCCAAGTGAAAGAATCTTACCGTCAATGTCCCAGAGAGTTCCCAAAAGTCCGCCCATAATAAGACTCAACGCAAGGTAAACAACGTTCTGATATTTGAAGGCCATCTGGATACCCATTACCACAGTAACCACACCGGCTGCAGTCTGAATTGATTCAGAATATTTTTCGGTAAAACGGCTTTTTAAAAGAAGCCCAAGAATTGATCCAAGAATGATGGCACCACAGTTCACAAAAACAGCTAACATTTATAACTCCTGATAGAAACAGCCTGAATGGCTGTTTGTGACAGCGCATGCGCAGGAAGTTTACCTCTTACCAGATCCTGAAACAAGTTCAGGATGACACATACCACACGCAAAAAAAAAAGGATTGCTTTGAAGCAATCCTTTGATGCGGAGAACCTGACTTGAACAGGCACGACTTACGTCACAAGCACCTCAAGCTTGCGTGTCTACCAATTCCACCATCCCCGCAGAATGTGATAACATAATATAAAAAAGCGGAACTTGTGTCAATAGCAGGGCTCAAGTTTTTAAGCAATTTTTTTACTTTTTTTTGAGCCCTTCCCCCTTTTTTATTCCTTAAACAGACCTTCAATCTTGTCTTTATAAATGTCGTTGATTCTGAATCGGCTTACTTCCTGTTTTGCAGAAAGTTCAACACCTACTTCAAAGTCTTTTGTAATAAGTGCAAACCGGTTGATGCGTTCATACATTTTGAAACCGTTCTTACTTGAAATAAGGTTTCCAATCTCTGTTTCATAAAGCTTAAGAATATCCTGGCTTTCAAGAAGACTTTCGTAAGTATCGTACTGAATTCCGTTTTCAGCGGCAAAATTCTTAATTTCTTCGCCATCAACAAGAATAAGGGCACCAAGGTATTTCATATCCTGACCAACAACTACGGCTGTTTTTATGTAACGTGATTCAGTAAGTTTCTGTTCAAGAGGAACCGGTTCAACGTTTTCACCACCACGAAGAACGATAGTATCCTTTACACGGCCACGAATAGAAAGTTCATCGTGAATTGTAAGAATAGCAAGGTCACCTGTATTGAGCCATCCGTCAACACTCATGGCTTTTTCAGTAAGATCAGGGCGTTTGTAGTAACCTTTCATAACTGTATCACCCTTAATCTGCAGAATACCTTCCTTACAGCGGCCAAGAACGTAACCGTCGGCATCAACAATTCGGGCTTTTACACCGCGGATAGGAGAACCAATTGTGCGGAAAATAGGAGCAGCCATTGGACGTACGGCAACTACAGGAGCGGTTTCTGTCATTCCATAACCTTCCACAACCTTTACTCCAATTGCCCAGAAGAATTCATCAATAACCTTAGGGAAAGAACCACCACCGGCAACACCACCACGGAAGTTATTTCCAAGCATAGCCTTGATTTTGCGGAAAACAAGAAGATTTCCAAGCCATTTAAGTGGATACAAAAGTGCCCAAGGAATGATAAAAAGGAACCACCACATTACAGTTTTGTAGCTTGTGTAACAGGCGTTTTTGCGGAACATGCAGCGGTGCATTCTTGAGTGAAGTTTTGCGACTGCTACAAAGAATGTAAACATTTTGAAAACAATTCCGCCTGTCTTGCGCATCTTCTTGATGATACCGTCGTAAACTGCTTCGAAAACTCGTGGAACGGCAGGCAGAATGTGTGGATTCATTGTCTTGAAGTCGGCCAGAAGGATTGATCCAACCGGTTTTGAATAAACAATGGCACATCCCTGGATTGTAATAACGTATTCAACTTCACGTTCAAAAACGTGCCATACCGGAAGAACAGAAAGAGCCTTTTCCCCTGGATTCAGGTAGATTCGTTCCTGAAGTTCGTCCAGCTGGGTCAGGAAGTTTCGGTAAGTAAGCATTACGCCTTTTGGAGTTCCTGTTGTACCGGAAGTGAAAATAATGGTAGCAAGGTCTTCGGCCTTACCCTTTTCAAGTTCATTTTCAACACAGTCTTTATTTTCGATGCGGTATTTCTGTCCTTCGGAAACAATTTTTGCAAAAGTATAAAGAACAATCTTTTCTTTATCACAAAGTTCCTTTACTTCCTCTTTTACATCATCATCCAGAGTAATGATAACTGAAACGGTAGGAATCTTATCGTGAATAGAAAGAATCTTGTTTACCTGAGAATTATTTTCTGCAATAACATATTTGCTTTCTGTAAGTGAAAGGATTTTTTCAAGATCATTGAGCGTAGCATCACAACCTCGTGGAACATCAACTGCACCAATAGCCATAATACCAAGGTCAGACTGGAACCATTCAGGACGGTTGTCGGAAATAAGCCCAACTGGATCTTCTCTTTTTACACCGATTGACATAAGGCCTGCACCAAAATCAAGGCCTGTCTGGTACATGTCACGGTAAGTAATAGGTTCGAATTCTCCCGATTTGAGACGGCGGTACTGGGCATTAACTTCAGGCCACTTTTCAGCCGAATCTCTAAGCATTTTCGGAATTGTGTAATTCTCATCAAAAAACATTGAAATCTCCTACTTCACACTTGAAACAAATGAATGACACTTTTAACAAGTTTTGTCATAATAAAAATTATATTGCAGGATTTGGCATCTGTCAAGAAAAGAAAAATTCTAGCTGAGAGTGGTAAAGCTTACCTTAAGATAACTGTCTAAAGGGCGAAGATATTTCTGCAGGGATGAATCGTCGGAAGGAGTTGCAAAAAGACTTCCGGCCCCGGTTTCCGGATTCATGCGGATAGTTTCTTTTTTTTCGGCTATATAAAGATCAAGCTGATTTTCCATAAGGGAAATAATGGTAACAGGTATCTCTTTTTCTTCCTTTTCATCCACCTTGATTTTTCCCGAATCAATAAAAACTTTAAGAAGGGCTTTCATGTCGGAGATGAGTTTTTTATTCAGGTTTTCTGCAATTTCAAAGGCCTTTCCATTAAAATATTTTTCCGCATTAATAAAAACGTAAACCGGAAGGAAAGGCTCTGTATCAAAAAGCTTGAAATAGCGGCTGATAAGTTTTTTTATGAAGGCTGCTGGCTGTGTTTTTCCTTCGGCAGCAGTTTCAAGGTTTTTGTCGGTAATAAAAGTGGCATTGATGATTTCGGCTTCACAGTATTCCAAAGTGGCTTCGTACATTTCATCCCGGCAGGAAAAATGGTTATATAAAGAAGCTTTTTTTATTTCAAGACTGTCTGAAATGTCGGCAAGGCTTGTTGCACCAGGACTTTTTTCACTTGAAGATGACAGAAATGAATGAATAATTTTTTCTTTGGTAATCTGTTTGCGGGCCATAAACTAATTATCGGTAGTTTTGCAGAATTTCTTTATGTACAGCTCCGTAAGTCTTTCTTCGAAATCCTCAAAAGTTTTGTAATCCCCATTTTCATACTCTTTGCACATTTCAGCAACCTCAGTTACAGCATCAAAGCCCTGCTGAATATCATAGAAAATACAATTATTGTAAACTTCTTCCTCTGTGAAATACTTGGATAACACTCGTATTGTATTAGCTCTGGTTATAAGCTCACACATATAATTATCATTTCCACTATATGCATAGGATGCAAGAGTTTCTTTTCTTTCCCCAGTTAAATAATCATCAAGATATGCACTGATTATTGGATTTCGGCTCATTTTATCACCAACAGGATTTGACTTTGGATGGGATAATTCATGAACGATTACAAATAAATTGTTGCTAAAATCGTAAGCCACACCGGCCGAATATTTAGGTTCAAAATATTTTTTCTCGCCGTCAATAAAACTGCACCCATAATTATTATTCACATTGAAACCTGAAAAATTGAGTACAGTTCGTTCCATTTGCTGATGAAAATAATCAGAATAATATGATTCAACTTTCTTCAATTGATTTGAATGATTTTTTACATTTTTTAGCAAAAGATTATATTGATCTATATTGCCCTGATAAAAACTTGCAAAATCAACAGCATCATAAAAATCACTTGTAACTTCAAGAAGCTTATCCAGATTTCCAAAAGTATTGAAATCTACAAACTGATTTCTTTCAGCGGCCATTTTCTTTACATTTTCATAGTCAGTGCGCCAGTTGTGACAGTCGGGAGTAATATATGTTGCAAACTGGGCAGGTGCATCGTAAGAAAAGCCAGATCTTCTGATTTTTTTATAGTGACTAATTGCCTTTTTAACTTTTTTGCTGTTTTTATACTTACTGAAATATTCCTGAGCAGCATTTAAGAGATTTTCATCATCTGGCTGATATTCATCAAAACCGGCAAGCCAGCAGATAGTTCCTACACATTCATTAGCAATGCCTACCGATAAAACAAAGCTGTCATTAACCGCCACTTTGACACTTGGATCAGGAACATCTTTCTTTACTTCTACAGAAGATTTTAATGGAACCACAAAACCGTATTCAGCATTACCTTTCACGTTATTACATGAATAAAGCCCTGCAAGAATTACTGCAGCCATTAAAACAAAAACACATTTTTTAATTTTATTGAACATTTTTTTATATCTCCTAAAAACCATAATAATGAAAGTAGAAGTTTTAGCAAAGTGCGTGGAAAGGATCAGTCTAACGCTTCTCACCTTGTCTTTGCTTTTCAGGGTGGTTTTCAGTATAATTTCGGGTATGGCAAAGAAAACTAGTCTTGATATGACTCAGGGCGCAATTTTTCCAAAACTTCTGCAGTTCTGTGTTCCGGTAATTCTTTCCGGCCTTCTGCAGCTTTTATTTAATGCAGCCGACATAATTGTTGTTGGCCGCTTTGCCGGTGATAACTGTCTTGCTGCCGTTGGTTCTACTGCTTCACTCACCCATCTTCTTACAAACCTTTTTATAGGACTTTCTACAGGTACAAACGTTGTTGCATCAAACTATTTTGGTGCACGTAAATCAAAAGAAATCAACGAGACTGTACACACAGCAATTCTTTTAAGCATCTACTCTTCCATCATTCTTACAGTGATTGGCGTTCTTTTTGCAAAGCCTATTCTTATGCTTATGCAGTCTCCCGAAGATGTAGTTGATCTTGCCGCAGTTTATCTTAAAATAATTTTTGCAGGGATTGCACCGACTCTTGTTTACAACTTTGGAAGTGCCCTTCTCCGTGCCAAAGGTGATACAAAACGGCCCCTTTTCTTCCTTTTTGCCAGCGGGGTTTTGAATGTTGTACTGAACCTGATTTTTGTAATTGTTTTCCACATGGCAGTTGCCGGCGTTGCACTTGCCACAGTTCTTTCCCAGGCCATGGCAGCTGTTCTTGTAATCCGGGCACTGGTAAATGATAATGATGATTTCCACCTTTCATGGCGCAGACTGAAAATCCAGCGGCACATTATGTACAATATTATGCGCATGGGTATTCCAGCCGGTCTTCAAGGCATGATTTTCTCATTTTCCAACGTAATTATCCAGTCTTCAATCAACGGATTCGGTGCTGTTCTTGTGGCAGGAAGTTCTGCTGCCGCAAATATCGAAGGTTTTGTGTGGACCAGCATGAACGGTGTAAGCCAGGGAGCCCTTACTTTCTGTTCACAGAACCTGGGAGCTGCTAAATACGACCGCATAAAAAAATCTGTGTGGGTTGCCCTTGGCTTTGTAACTGGGGTGGGCTTGGTTTTGGGTGGACTTGCAGCTCTTTTTGCACCACAGCTTTTGGGAATTTACTCAAAGAGTCCTGAAGTTATTGAAGCAGGACAGATTCGAGTATGGATCATCTGTTATTCTTATCTTCTGTGTGGGATTATGGATGTTATGGCCAGCTGTATTCGAGGAGTTGGATATTCAATGCTTCCAACAGCAATCACACTGGCCGGTGCATGTGGAATCCGCATTCTGTGGCTTTCCACCGTATTCCAGATTGAAAGATTCCACCTGCCGGCCACAATTTTCATGTCATACCCTATTTCATGGTCCATTACTTTTGTGGCACTGGCAATCTGCTATTTAAGTCTGCTCCATCATTCCAAAGGAAAGTTCGGTACCCTGGATTAAACTTCCCAGGCAGCTTCTGTAACGGCTACTAACTTTTCAAGAAGAGCGCAAGTTGGTGTTGGAATTCCGTATTTTTCACCTAATTTAACTACAGTGCCACAGAACCATGCATTTTCGGTTTTGCGCTTAGCTTCAATATCCTGGAACATGGAAGTTTTGCCTTTTGGATCAATTGAATCCATAATGCGGATATTTGCTTCCATGTGTTCCATATTAAGGGCAACCCCTTCTGCATTGGCAACGGCAATTACCTCACGGGCAGCCTGTCGCACTACGTCACAAAGCACATCGTTTTTGAAAGTTCCGTAAGGAGCACGGCACAAGGATGTGATTGTATTGCAGGTAACGTTCATAAGGTACTTTTTCCACTGTTCCAGGTGGATGTCATCAGGATTTTTTGATTTCTGACCGGCTTTGTCAAAAAGTTCACCAATGGCCTTTATGCGGTCGCTTTTGGAATTATCGTCTTCACCATAAACGATTGTGCCTGTATCAGAGCAGATAATATTGTTTTTTTCGTGAACTGATGAAAGACCGATGATGAATCCGTAAATTACCCTTTCCTTTCCGTAAACTGCTTCCAGATCTTTTTCGCTCTGAATTCCGTTCAACAGAGAAAGAATGGTAGTATCAGGTCCAACTGCATTTTTTATCTGCACAAGAACCTGATCCATCTGAAGATTTTTTGTTGCAATGATTACAAGATCAGCTGGTTTTACTTCTTCCGGAGTAACGTATTTAAAATCCTGACGTTCGCCATTAATGCAGATGCCATCTTTATCATAACGGGCCTTTCTTTCCCCTTCACAGATGCATTCCACATTATCCTTTCCAAGAAAACCTACAAGAGCCTTCCCTACAATGGCGCCAACTGCACCCATACCAATCATTGCAATCTTTTTCATTTATTCCCCCAAAAGGCTTCAGGACATTTATTCGTGGCCAACCATTTCAATAAGCAGGTAATCATCCTGGAAATATTTATTGAATACTTCGATTATATCAGAAGCAGTTACATTTCGCACAGAATTTACAAGGAAGTTGAGATCCTGGGCAGAACCTGTGTGATCAATACTGTACAAGATTTTTTCAACCATACCGAAAGTGGTTTCCTGAGTGGAATAAAAACTGTTGATGTAAGTGTTTTTGTACCCTTCAAGAACTTCATCAATATCGGCAAGAACGTATGATCCGTCCGCATTTGTTGATACAACCACTTTGCCTTTTTTCATAAGTTCCTTTGCTTCATCAAAATATGAACCTACATTCTCGCGGTCTGTACAACGGTAAGCAAATTCATAACCGTAATTTACAATGCTTCCGGCCTGATCTACAGAAGGCGTATAACAGGCCCCATATTTTACACGGACAACATTGAAAACCATTGTATTGTAGATTGAAGAGGCCAGTACAAAAGGATAATATTCACTGCTCTGAGTTGAAGGAGCCTTGTAGAATCTTCCAAAATAGCAGCTGTCACCAAGGGCAGGATTCAAAAGCACGCTGTGACCAGTAAATGGAAGAAGATCTGGAACGTCTGCAAGTTTTCCCCCTGATTTTGACGGCAGGCTGCCAAGTTTTTCATCAAGCATGGCAACAAGCTTTTCAGGATCACAGGAAGTTACAGCAACCACTTCAATGCGGTCTGCATCATAAACATTCTGCTGGATAGACTTGATATTATCCAAAGTGATGTTTCCAATACTTTCTAAAGTTGGAGATGTTCTGGTCTGGAAAGGATGTCCTTCGTAAATCAATCCATAGGCGTGATCGAACAATGCACTGTAAGCTTCCGAAAGAGTTCTCTGCAAAGTCTGCTGGTATGTAAGCACCATTCGTTCATAAATATCCTGGCGGTATTGTGGATGAAGGAAACCGTCAATGAGCACATCTGCATAAAGATCAAAATATTTGTCGATTACAGAAAGGTTCAGTGATGTTGATTCCGGTTCTGCCCTGTAAGTAACGCTGGCTTTTGTAAGATAGAAATAAGACAGCAAAGTTTCGTAAGAATATTTTTCGGAACCTGCAGTCATAAGATAGAAAAGCGATGCTTCAAGTCCAGACATATCTTTTGGATAAAGGGACGAACCGCCGTTTACTCGAATGCTCATGGAATCTACACGGTTTGTTTCATTCTTCATGTAGAAAACCCGGATTCCGTTCTTAAGTTTGTATTCAGTTACTGTCTGTGAAAAAGCACTGGCAGCCAATAAAACAGACAGAAAAATAATAGATAATTTTTTCATAATTTCATCCCCCTACTTTTTCTTACCTTTGTTTTCGTGCCAGATTGATCCTTCACGAAGAACAGTTTTATATCCTGCATCAGCAAAAGACTGGGCAACAATTTCATATACTTCAGGATTTACGTAAACACTTACAATAGGATTTTTTCCTGTAACATATTTATCAATAAAAGCTACCATATCTTCACTTGTAACATGAGCAAGTTTATCAAGATAATCAAAATAATAATTTTCGCCGGCTACACAAAAGAAAGTGCGGAGTTCGGCAAGAAGACTGGTTGCAGTTTCACCATTAAGGATCCGCAAATTTTCAGAGATTTCTTTTCCCAGGTTCACCTGATCTTCAGTGAAAGACATGGCGGTCTGTCGAAGCAGTACAGGAAGTGCCTTAACAAGCATATCAACACGTTCCACAAGATACTGTTCTGGAGAAAGCATCACAGCCTGGAAGATAAAGTCTCCAAGGAAACGCTGGGTCAAATACATACAGCTTGTATACTGAGGGTCTGGAATTCCAAGGGAAGAATCCTGCACCAGAGAATTTTTCAGAAGGCTGTAAGGATCATCGGAAAGGAATGTGAAAAGATCTGCTGTGTAAGTATCTTCAACATCGAATTCTGCATCAGGACCACGCCAGTCAACAATAATCTGACAAAGCTGATTGGAAATTGCCTGATAAGGAATAATGCGGTAAACCGGTTTTTCGATTTCCTTTTTCATCTGAACCTGCTTTCCCTTCCATGGATCTTTTCCTTTTTTCCATGAACCGAAAATCTTGTCTACAAGACGGTAAACTTCATCAGGATCAACATCGCCGCCTACAAAAAGAGCAGCATTGTTTGGAATATAATAAGTCTTCTGGATTTTTTTCAGCTGACTGATTGTAGCTTTTGAAATAACTTCAGGATCACCACCTGCATCGGTTCGCCATGGGCTTTCAGGAAAAAGACACTGTAAACGGTCGAGAACTGAATAAGTATCTACATCATCGAAAGTTGTGGCAATTTCGGCAAGAACAACTTTCTTTTCTGCTTCAAATTCCCTGGCATCCATAAGAGGATTTCGGATTGCCTGGTTCCAGAAATCAAGGCCGTCTTCAAGGCGGTCAGAAGGAATGGTAAAAAAGTAATTTACACATTCTGCACCGGTTGTTCCGTTCCAGGAAGTACAGCCCAGTTCCTTAATGGCAGTCTGCATACTTTCAGCATTAGGAAATTTTTCATTTCCCTTGAACATAATATGTTCGTAAAGGTGGAAAAGTCCGGCAGTCTGAGGAGTCTGGGCAACAGCTCCGGCTTTTACGGCAATTTCAATGTAAGCTAACGGTGCATTATGGTTTTCGGCTACATACAAAGAGAGCCCGTTTTTAAGCTTATACTGGTAAAGATTTTTGACGCTGGTTTCTTCTGCAAAAACACCGGCCGTCAGAACACAAAACAAGACAAGTAAGGATAAAACTTTTTTCATACTTTCTTCCTAAATAAAAAAATGCACGCCAACCACATGGAAAGCGTGCATTTATGATAACAAAATAATAATTAAATGTATATCAAAATATTTATGCTAGATTCCTGTCATATTAGAGTACAGGTTTCATAGCTGTCATGTAAGCGCGGAGTTTGCGTCCTACAACTTCGATTGGGTGGTTGCGGATTTCTGCGTTTACAGCTACCAGTTCACCGTTGTTTACGCTGCAATCTTTCATATCAAGACCTTTACCAATAACGTCTGTGTGAAGTTTTGGCATAAGATCTTTTGCCATCATTGGAGCTGCAACACGGGCAAAGAGGTAACAACCGTATTCTGCTGTATCAGAAATAACTTTGTTCATTTCGTACAGACGTTTGCGGTCGATAAGGTTTGCAATAAGAGGAACTTCGTGGAGTGATTCGTAGTAAGCAGATTCTTCTTTGATACCAGCGTCAACCATTGTTTCGAATGCAAGTTCACAACCAGCTTTAACCATAGCTACCATGAGAACACCTTTATCAAAGTATTCCTGTTCTGTGATTTCGTCTGCTGCTTCTTTGTTGTTTTCGAAAGGAAGTTTTCCTGTTTCTTCACGCCATGTAAGAAGGTTTACATCTTTGTTTGCCCAGTCTTTCATCATTGTTGATGAGAATTCACCAGAGATGATGTCGTCCATGTGTTTCTGGTAAAGTGGAGCAAGAAGAGCCTTGATTTCTTTAGAAAGAGCGTTGGCACGGATTTTTGCAGGGTTTGAAAGGCGGTCCATCATATTTGTGATTCCACCCCATTTCAAAGCTTCTGTAATTACGTTCCAACCGTGCATAAGGAATTTTGTAGCATATTCAGGTGTAATGCCTTCTTCAATCATTTTGTCGTAACATACGATTGTACCGGCCTGGAGCATACCACAAAGGATTGTCTGTTCGCCCATAAGGTCAGATTTAACTTCAGCAACGAAGTCTGATTCAAGAACACCGGCTTTTGAACCACCCATACCTACAGCCAAAGCTTTAGCATAAGCCCATCCTTTTCCTTCTGGGTCATTTTCAGGGTGAACGGCGATAAGATCAGGAACACCAAATCCGCGCTGGAATTCGTGCCAAACTTCTGTACCTGGTCCTTTTGGAGCACACATTACAACTGTGATGTCTTTACGGATCTGCATTCCTTCTTCAATCATGTTGAATCCATGTGAGTACCAGAGAGCTGATCCTTTTTTCATGTGTTTCATAACTTCTGTGATTACAGGAGTGTGCTGCTTATCTGGAGTAAGGTTTCCTACCAGGTCGGCAGTTGGAATCATTTCTTCGTATGTTCCAACTTTGAATCCGTTTTCTGTAGCATTTTTCCAAGACTGGCGTTTTTCTGTGATTGCTGATTCGCGGAGAGCGTAAGATACATCAAGACCAGAAGCACGAAGACACTGTCCCTGGTTCAAACCCTGAGCACCACATCCTACGATTACGATTTTTTTGCCTTTAAGAGCATTTACACCGTCTGCAAATTCTTCTTTTGCCATAGAACGGCAGTGTCCCAGCTGAAGTTTGGCTACGCGCCAAGGAATAGCATTAAAATAATTGTCACCCATAATAGGTCTCCTGTAAAAAAAAATCTAACTTACAATCGTGGACTTCCCCTTCCGTCGGGAACCACGTCCCAAAATACAGGCTTCCGCGCTTCGCTTGTGCAGATTGTATTTTGGGACGGAACCCCGACTCCGGGGAAATCCACAAATCATTTTCCAAGTTTTTTACAGTATACCTTTATGGGTGCATTGCGTAAAGTGAAATATTTACATTTTATTATTGCGTTTTACGCAATAATAAAATGTAAATATTTTCAGAAAAAAAATAACAAATTTTTCAAAAATTTCCTTTATGCCTGTTGACACAAATCCTGCAATCTTATATATTATATTCACATTCGCAAGAATGGATGGGCTACTAGCTCAGTAGGTAGAGCAACGCCCTTTTAAGGCGTGGGTCACAGGTTCGAATCCTGTGTAGCTCAAAGGCTTCAGAGAAATCTGAAGCCTTTTTTTTTGTGGTCGGGACAAAAAAAAGGAAAGAGCCGTTTATAGACTCTCTCCTCTTCCCAAAATATAGGATACTATTAAATAAATTTTTTATTATCATTTATTGAGCAGTTCGTACAACTCGTAAACCGTAGGTGCCACCTCTTGTAGACTGATCATCTCCGTCCTTATATGAAACTTCACAATTAACAGAGTTTCCACTATCTCGAGCACCACCACGTCTTGTACGAGCGTCTCCAGAAACAGCTCCACTGGCAGGAGTTGAAGTGTTTATGTCGCTATGCCAGTCCCAGCACCATTCCCAAACATTTCCGGCCATATCATAAAGTCCGTATGCATTTGGCATTTTAGCTTTTACTACTCTAAGACCTTTACGATTGTTATTGGCTGATATCCAGGCAACATCACCTACTGAATTACTTCCTGGATAAGTATATTTTTCTTCGCCACGTGCTAGCCATTCCCATTCTGCAGAAGTTGGAAGGCGGTAACCGTTTGCACTAAAATTGCAGGCTGCTGCATCCCAATCGGTATTTTTTGAAGTTGGTACGGCTCCCCATGTGCCAGTGTCTGTTGAACCATTAATTGAATAACAAGGAGTTAATCCTTCAGCGGCGGAACGTTTATTGCAATAAACCAATGCATCGTACCAGCTTACATTGTTTGCAGGACCATTCAAGGCATCGTCTCCTGAAAGTGTTCTATCATCTGTATCATAAATATCTTCTTCACTTGGGAAACTTCCAATTACAGTCTTGTACTCACCTCTTGTTACTTCGTGGTCACAAACAAGCAATGTTGGTATAGTAATTCGTCTTCCACTGACAAAAACACGTGAAGCTGGTGTCCACTGTTCATTTCCTACTATTGAAACACCCTTTACTTTTACAAATCCTTTTTCATCTGCCTCAGTTGGAAGATATTGTATTATTTTTTCTCCACAGCCAGCATCAGTACAGGTAAATGTTTTTCTCCAAATGATGATACAGTACTAGCTTTTGTAATTAATCCTGCATCCCAGTTGTGACTAGTCAGTTTTGAGCCTTCATCAGTTACAGTATCTTCATAAAAACATTCAGAACATTTTCTGGTTTTTGTTCCATCGGCCTGTGTTGTTGCATCTCCATTAGGAACATATTCACCAAAATTATGTGCTGCCTTGTCCTTTACCTGATCATTATGTTCACAAGTTGCTGCATGCCAGTGTTCCGTTGAATTCTTTGACCACTGAGATGCAAATGTGTGTTCATGTTCTGTTGGTGTTTCAGGTAAATCATTTGCACAGGAAACTACTCCCAAAACAAGGGCTGCTACTGCAAGTACCCCTACCACTTTATTAATACAACTTTTCATTGTATTCCTCCATCTTTTAATGATTTCTAATCAGTTTTTATTTAGTATAAAGGTATTTCGAGGTTGTTAATTAGGAGTCCGATGCCTATTTTTTGGGAATTCTCTTATTTTCTTGCCCAAAGGCACTTTACTGTTTATATTTAAGACATGAAGATTAAACTGAATCCTGACGAAAAGATTGTCGAAACTGTAAAAAAGGGACTCGAAGCAAAAGGTGGTTACTGCCCCTGCGTTATGGGAAAATCGGAAGATACCAAATGCATGTGTAAAGAATTCCGTGAACAGATCAAAGATCCTGATTTCGAAGGATTCTGTCACTGCATGTTATATTATAAGGAGAAGTAAATATGGAGATTACACTTACCACAGAAAACTTCGAAAGCGAAGTGCTTAAAAGCGATGTTCCGGTTATTGTTGATTTCTGGGCTACCTGGTGTGGACCATGCCAGATGCTTGCCCCAATCATCGAAGAAATTTCCAACGAATACTCCGGAGTAAAAGTAGGAAAAGTAAACGTTGATGACGAAGAAAGTCTTGCCATGCAGTACGGCATTATGAGTATTCCAACAGTTATGCTTTTCAAAGACGGCGCTAAGACAGACTATCTTATTGGTTATGCAACAAAAGAAGATCTTGTAAAGAAGTTTGGTCTTGTAAAATAAGATCATGAGTATTGTTCCACTTTCCGAAAATCCCGATTTTCTCACAAAAGATATAATCACTTATATTGGAAATAAGCGTTCTCTTTTGGGATATATAGGAGTGGAACTTGATGAAATCCGCCTGCAGCTGGGAAAAGAAAGGCTTGTTACGGCAGACCTGTTTTCCGGCTCAGGCATTGTTTCCCGCTATCTGAAAAAATATTCAAAAGTACTTTATGCCAACGATCTGGAAAACTACTCCCGGGTATTAAACAGCTGCTATCTTACAAACGAAAGTTCCTTTGACAAAAATCTTTACTCTAAAATCAAAAAGGAAATTGAAGATCAGGTTTCACAAAACAAGATTGAAGGACTTTTTGCAAAGGAATACGCTCCTAAAAACACAGAAGCCGTTGAAAAAGGTGAACGCTGTTTTTACACAAGGGAAAACGCTATTCTTCTTGATTCCTACCGTCACTATATTGAAAAACTGGCCTCTCCATATCACATGGAAGACTATTTTCTAGCTCCCCTTCTTACTCAAGCTTCCGTTCACACAAACACCAGCGGCGTTTTCAAAGGGTTTTACAAAGATAAAGATGGGAAAGGTGCTTTTGGAGGACGTGCAGGCAATGCCCTTTCAAGAATTATGGGAACGTTGACCCTTCCTGAACCAGTTTTCAGTAATTTTCACAGCGAAGTTCATCTTTTTCAAAAAGATGCAGCCCTTCTTGCAGGAGAGCTGAAAAATCTTGATGCCGTTTATCTTGATCCACCATACAATCAGCACCCTTACGGCTCAAATTATTTCATGCTGAATCTTATTCTGGAAAACAAACTTCCCGAAGATACAAAAATCAGCCGTGTTTCAGGCATTCCTTCCAACTGGAACAGATCGGCCTTCAATGTAAGAAAACTGGCCCTGGAAAGCCTTGAGGAAATCATCTGCCGCCTGGACGCCCGTTTTATCATCATTTCATACAATTCCGAAGGATTCATCTCGTTTGATCAGATGAAAGAAATGTTAAATAAATACGGGAACCTGAAAACGGTAGAAATAGCCTACAACACCTTCCGAGGTTCCCGAAACCTAAATCAAAGAAACATCCACGTAAGCGAATACCTCTTCGTTCTTGAAAAAAGATTGAAGAAATAAAACAGAAAAAAACAAGTTACATTCCCGGATTCGCGGAGGTGGGGAACCACAAAAAGGCGCCCTGAAGCTAGAAGTCCCGTAAAAGGCGAAGCCACAAGTAAAGTACAACGGGCTTCAGCTGTGACTTTTAGTGGGGCTCCACCGTAAGCGAAATCCGGCGCGGTAGGTATATTATTTTTCCGTTTATATTTTTCCTACAGTGTAAGATCCATTACTTTTTCGCCACTCAGAGTTTCAAGCACGTACTTTCCTTTGAATCCGGCCACTTTTACATTTCCGTTTCCGTCAGTTTTTACATTTTCTTCTGTGTGATATTCCTTGTTGATCAGATTGTCCAGAGCGTGGTAAACAGGTTTTTCACTTCCATCACGGCGCAACACTCCACTTGGAGCATTAAGCCACATACCGTCCATAAAATCCCAGCTTGTGTGAGCTTTTACCAGAGGATGTTCTTCAAAAAGGATTCGGATCATTTCAATCATCTGATCTTTCTGGCGTTCTTCAAATTCTGGTTTTGAATCGTCATCATTGTAGTGCCAGTCGTTAAGATCAACAATGTGTTCAGGAATAAGAGGACCAGAAACCAGTGTATTTTCCGTAAAGTGGATTGGAAGACCGAATCTTTCAAAGCGGGCAAGCACTTCTTCAAGTTTTTCTCGTCCCCAATATCCCTGATGCTGATGACTCTGAAGACCGATTGTATCAATGCGCACTCCGGCATCCAGACAGCGTTCAATAAGTTCGGCATATTTTTCAGACATATTGAAATCGTTAATAAGGAATGTCCCTTCAGGATTGTATTTTACACACTGATCGAACATTGTTTTTACAATTCCAACCTGCCCCAGTTCTTTGCAAAGACGGGTAATAGCGTTGTCGTAACGGTCAAAAACCGGCATGATTACTACTTCGTTGATTACATCCCACTTGTCGATAACACCTTTAAAACCTTCAACTTCACGCTGAATACGGCCCAGTTGTTTTTCAAGAATAGTCTTGTTGTCATACTTCAAAAGCCAGTCTGCACAAACTGTATGCCAGCAAAGTGGATGACCTTTAACTTCCTTGTCGTGAGCTTTAAGGAATTTTGCTGCAGCCATGCGGTTATTTGTCTGAGGCTGACCTTCTTCAATTTCAAATCTTCCCCAGTAAAATGGCAGAGTTCCGTAGTTAAAAACCTTAAGCCATTTTTCGGTAATTTCCCTGTATTTAGCAAGAACTGCTGGATTCGGGTTATCATCCAGTTCAAGTTTTGCCCGTCCTACAAAATCAAAGGCACCACAACCAAAAAGGAACTCATGGTTTGTCTGGCGCAGACGCAGTTCTGTATCTGCCAGCACCCTACCGTCCTTCATTACGCTGATTACTTTTTCAGCTTTTCGTTCATTAATCTTGTTCATAAATCCTCCAGAGATGATTCTGATAATTTATTACCTGTAGTATTTTGCCTGCTCATTGAACATGCGGGAATAAATACCGTTTTCCAATTTCACCAGTTCTTCGTGGGTGCCGTACTCTTTTATGGTGTGGTCGGCAAAAACTGCAATGCGGTCACAGAATTTGCAGGAACTAAGCCGGTGACTTATATAAACAGCCGTTTTTCCACCTACCAGAGTGTTAAACTGCCGGTAGATTTCATATTCGGCCACAGGATCTAGTGCTGCGGTTGGTTCATCAAGAATGACGATTGGAGCATCTTTGTAAAGAGCCCGGGAAATGGCCGTTTTCTGCTGCTGGCCACCGGAAAGCTCGGTTCCATCTTTGTCATAACTTTTGAAAACAGGAGTCTCAAGGCCAAGCTTAAGTTTTTTTACGTCTTCTTTAAGACCGGCTTGAGTTACAATCTTTTCTATAATGGCTTTCTGATCGTCGCCTAAAGGGTATTCAGAATCAGAAAGTGTAATATTTTCGCGGAAAGCAAAGGCAAAAAGCTTAAAATCCTGAAAAAGCACTGCAAAAAGCTTCTTATATTCTTCATCGGAATATTCCTTGATATTTATGCCGTCAATTAAAATCTGGCCGCTTGTTACATCGTAAAGCCTGCACAAAAGCTTGATGAAAGTGGTCTTTCCAGCCCCGTTGAGTCCAACTACCGACAAGTGCTCACCGCTTTTAATAGTGATATTTACATGTTCAAGAACAAATTCTTCGCTTCTTGGATATTTAAAACTTACGTCACGGAACTCAATTTCGTGATCTCCTTCCTGAACGGGGGTATTGCCGTAAAGATGTGCATTTGGAAGATCCATAAATGTAAGGAACTGCGAAAAATACTTACAGCGTTTATTCACTTCCTGAACGCCCATAATCATGCCCCGGATACTGTCGTAGGCTGTGGAAACGGAGTTCAGACAAAGAGTAATATCACCAACTGTAAGAAAACCTTTTATAGCCCGGAAAGCAATGTAAACGTAGGAAACCGCATTTCGAAGCACGTCAACAAGGTTCATTACAAAAACCCGCGGCAGCTGCTTGTTGATTCTCTTCTTAGTGTTGTTGATCTGTCCGTCCAGGTAAACATCACTTTTTACGGAAAGCATGTTTGCGGCGTCATAAAGCCGGATATCTTTTCCAAACTGAGGATCTGCTACATTCCAGAAATAATAGCCGAAAACCCGGTTATCCTTGGCCAACTTTGAAAAGAAAGAAAGTTCAATCAGATTATTTTTATGAACCATAATAATAGAAATCACCATGGCAACCAGCTGCACCGGTAGAAGCATTGGACACTTTAACACAAGAAGAGTAAACACGCCCAAAGCTATAAAGAGATTACTTATAATGGAAAGAATCTGATCAAAAATGCCTGTAAAACCGCCGGAGTACCAGTCAATACCTTCACGGGCACGGTTCAGTTGATCAAGAACTGCAGGATCTTCGGTGTGTTCAAAATCCATCATAATAGACTTGTCTGAAATCTGCAGTTTCATCACCTGGTCAAGGTAAACCTGATCAACCATTTTAATGTTATCAACTTTATTCAAAAGGTTTGTAAAAAGCTCAAGGCCAAGAGTAAGTCCTACGTAAAAAATAATATTCTTAAGGTGTGCTTCCCTGGAGGCAGATTCCACCATAAGCATAAGTTCATCAAAAATGAATTTTGGAAGCACAACAAAGCGCACCTTCTGCAGAAGGTTGCATAAAAAAGCAATGACATACCAGATATAAACCCGGGGGCGGTGTTTCCAGGCAAGTTTTGAAAGATAAGCCAGAGATCGTTTTACAGGAGATTTTTTATTGTTCATAATGACTTTCCTCCTTTAAAACATCATCGTTACCCCACTCTTTTCCCTCCTTATAATACTGGGCCTGGATTTCGAACATTTTTGCATATTCACCGCCCTTTTCCAGAAGACTTTTGTGATCTCCGTATTCCACCATCATTCCATCTTTGAACATGGCAACATTATTGCAGAACTGTGTTGATGATAGGCGGTGGGAAATGTATACGGAAGTTTTCCCGGCAATCAGCTTGTCAAAATCAGAATAAAGTTTTCCTTCGGCAATGGCATCAAGAGCTGCGGTAGGTTCATCAAGAACAACAACAGGACAGTCTTTGTAAAGAGCACGGGCCAGGGCAAGTTTCTGTTTTTCGCCTCCCGAAAGATCCACTCCATCATCGTAAACTACTTTAAGGAGCTGAGTATCAATGCCGTCTTTAAGTGAATCAAGTTTTTCTTTCATTCCGGCATCAATAAGATTTTTAAGGGCTTTTTCCTTGTCGGTGTTCTCTGGTGTTTTCATGGAAACATTTTCGGCCATTGGAAAGGCAAAAAGCGAAACGTCCTGGAAAAGAGGCGCAAAAATGGAATAGTAGGAATCACGGGCATAATCCAGAATATCCACGCCGTTCAAAAGGATGCGGCCTTCCGTAGGAATATAAAGTCTTAGAAGAAGTTTTATAAAGGTTGATTTTCCGGCACCGTTCAAGCCAACCACTGCAAGCCGTTCTCCTGCCTTTAAGGTAAGATTTAAATCTTTTAAGGCGTATTTTTCGGCTCCCGGATATTTAAAACTTACATTTTCAAAGGTAAACTCATATTTTTCCATAACAGGAACAGGAATACCGTCTTTTTTATCACCAGAAATATCAAAATCCATAAAGCTTCTGTAATCATTTACTTCACGGTTTCGCCCCATCATCTGGGCTACCCTTCCAGTAATATTGTCCACATAGCCAAAGAAAGTCATGGCTGATGAAAGGTACAGGGAGAAATTTCCCACCGTCATATTTCCCATCCAGATCTGGCGGATCAGATAAAAATAAAGGAAGGCCTGAACACAAAGCCAGCTGAAGGTATACCACATGGAACACCAGAACCACATGACACGATTGTGTTTTTCAAGTTCTACACGGGTTTTATTAAGTTCACGGTATTTTCCCATAAGCCAGTCTTTAAGACCGAACATGCGGATATCTTTTGCTGTGTCAAAATTGGAGGTAATGCGGTCCATGTACCACCGTTTTCGCCACCAGGGAGCAAGAACATCCCACACTTCCCGCTTAGATTTACGGCTGGTTAAGGTGCTCATAATCCCGTTTGCTACTGCTGCAATCACCATTACAAGTACAAGCCACATATTCAGTGAACTTAAAATGGCAATTCCAACAATAACAACCCCAAGCTGGACTACAATTTCGGACATTTGCCGGAGCATGCCTTCAACACCCTGGTAAGAACCTTCACAGGCCTGCCCGGCACGCCAGTAAATATCAAGAACCTGCTGATCTTCCAGATGATAAAAATCCATGGTCATAGTCTTCATGTTTTTATCCCGGACCATACGCATACGAACCAGCATATACATCCAGTTGGAAACATTCTGAACATAGCCCTGGAAAAAGTTTACCAGCAGCATTAAAAGGGTAACACTGATGCCTAAGAATCCAAGAGTTTTCGGCGTCAGCATATACTCCCCTGTTACAAGATCAATAACCAGCTTTGTGATATAAGACCAGGAATACATCTGGATTGGAGTACAGAAAAACAAAATCAATGTAATCACAAAAAGGGCCTTCTTGTGGCGGATTACCTGTTTAAGAAGATATGCACAATTTGAAAATAAGCCGTACTCTTTGTAATAAGGATTTAGTTTTCTTCGGTCCATATTGTAATTTTACATGATAGTTTTTCTGAATGAAATAATTAAATCTACCTAAAAATTGTATAAAATGGGATTAGAAGAAAACTGTATTTCCTTAATTCAATTCAGCTATGATTGTATCAATATATTTTTTGTCGGAAATATGAGTCATTTATTTATTCTCAAAATGCTTCATATAGAATTTCAGATCGGCTGCTACCGGACGATTTTCTGGATCTGGCTGAGTCTTGAAGTTCATGATGCATGGACTGTCTTTTTCATCATAGGCTTTCCATGCAGGAAGATCTGTGCTGTCAGGATCGGTGTCTTTTCCGTTTGGATCCAGGTTTTTGATGAAGTTACACAGGTAATTGCACATCTTTCTTGAAAGATCGTAATCTTTTCCGGTAAACGGTCTCCAGCATTTTGCCAGGGTTTCAAAGAAGAACCACAGGTCGCTGGAGTGGAATGCACCAGGATTGTCTCCACCAGGCATGAAAGGTCCAAATTCGTACATCCAGCTTTTGCTTTTAAAACCGGCATTTTTACGAAGACGTGTAAACATTACATTTCCAAGTTCCACTGAATTAAAACGGCTGTTTTTGCAGGCAGCTGCCAGGTCTTTTGTTCCGCCCATAATCTTAAGGAATTCTTCTGCATCTTTTCCATAAACTTCACGGGCCTTTGCTTCAAATTCTTCAGAAGTTTTTGCTTCAATTTCCCCAAAGAATTCGTTGTCGGTCCATCCGTGAATCATTGGAACGTCAATGAAAGTCTTTTCGGCAATTGCCTGTTCAACGCCTGTTCGAGTAAAATCATTTCCAGTAAGACCGAACCACATTTTGTGGAAGTTGTCGTTACAGTCACGCACCTGCTCCCAAGAAAGGGCTTTTGCTTCATCAATATTTTTGCAGCCCAAAGACTTAATAAATTCGGCACTCTGTTTTTCTGCTTCATCAACTGGGAAATTAAAGTGATCGATGTAAGGATTCTTAAAGTAACCGCTTTCTACCACAGCCCCCTTGATGTATTTTTTATTTTCAGGATAGTTCAGCTGAGTTAAGACGCTTCCACCTCCCGCACTCTGTCCACCAATCACAATGTGATTTGGATCGCCGCCAAAATTTGCAATATTGTTGTAAACCCATTCCAAAGCAAACTGCTGGTCTCGGCTTCCAATATTTCGTTCTACCAAAGCGCCATTTTTATCTTTTTCTGTTGATGCAAAAAATCCGAACACATTCAGGCGGTAGTTGATGGTAACCACAACGATTCCACGACGGGCAATTCTTTCACCGTCAAATTCCATTTCGGCACTGTTTCCCCACTGAAGACCGCCACCGTAAATCCAGAAATAAACCGGAAGGCGTTCGCTTGTATCTTTTGCAGGAGTCCAGATGTTCAGCGTAAGACAATCTTCATCCATAGGAATTTCTTTGTCTACGTTCCATTCAAGGTCATAAATATTGGTGATGCCTGGCTGAGGTTTGCTCTGGCAAGGAATTGGGCCAAAGGTAAAACAGTCCCGCACCCCTTCCCATTTATCATGTTTCTGAGGAGCCCGCCATCGAAGTTCCCCCACTGGAGGCTGAGCATAAGGAAGTCCTTTGTAAGAAATGATACGAGGATCAGCAGCAGCAATTCCCCGAACTTTACCATATTCACACTTTGTAGTTTTAATCATAATGCAGTCCTTTTTATTAATATGCTAAGTTAAATTATAAAACCAAGTGCACATTTTTAAATACAGACATTCCCTTATATTTAAAAGATCCTGTAAAAATGTTACACTCTTTAAACCGATGCGTTGAGAAGGCGGAGGACTGTCGTGGTTTCTGGTACGGTTCCCAACGGGAGCCTTCACAACCGCGTAGAATTATTTTGTACTACTATTACAGGAGTTTTATATGAATATCGTATGTTTGGATTTGGAAGGTGTTCTTGTACCTGAAATCTGGATTGCTTTTGCTGAAGAAACAGGCATCCCTGAACTTAAACGCACTACCCGGGATGAACCTGATTATGACAAATTGATGAAATACCGCATCAACATTTTGAAGGAACACGGTCTTGGTCTTAAAGAAATTCAGGCCACTATTGCAAAAATCGATCCTCTTCCTGGCGCAAAAGAATTCCTTGATGAACTTCGTTCAATCACACAGGTAATCATTCTTTCTGATACTTTCAGTCAGTTTGCTACTCCACTTATGAAAAAACTGGGCTGGCCTACAATCATGTGCAACGAACTTGTTGTTTCTGAAAACGGTGAGATTACAGGCCACAAAATGCGCTGCGACCAGAGCAAACTTACTACAGTAAAAGCCCTTCAGTCTATTGGTTACGATACTATTGCCAGTGGTGACAGCTTCAATGACCTTGGAATGATTAAGGCTTCGAAAGCAGGTTTCCTTTTCCGTTCTACAGAGAATATCATCAAAGAATACCCACAGTTCAAAGCCTTTACTGAATACAAAGACCTCCTTAATGCAATTAAGGAAGCCCTTTAATAATTATTTGAGTTTTGTACCTGCATGCCAGAGTTTTTCAAGATCGTAAAACTCTCGTGCAGGTTCACTCATAAGATGTACAACCACGCTGCCAATATCAATCAGGTTCCAGTCGTCGCCATCCGGTGATTTTCTGTTTGTTACGTGGATTTCCATATCATTATCTTTTACGTAATCTTTTACCTGGCGGTAAAGTCCCTGCCAGTGTGCTGAAGAATTGATTGTGCAGATTACAAAATAATCAGTCCAGCTGTTCAATTCAGAAACATCAAGAACCGTAACATCCTTTCCTTTTCCATCTTCCAGAAGCTGGGCAATTTCCAGTGCTTTTTCTTTAAATGTTTTTTCCATAGCGTTATCTTGAAGATACTACCCGGCGTCCGTTAAAGTCTTTTCCCAAAATAATGGTAAAGTCTACGTTGGCCGCAGTGTAGTCACCTTCTTCCTCCGGTTTAATTTCTTCTTCTTTAATATTGCTGCAGTTGATGAAGCTTCCAACCATCTGTGCCACTTCGGGATTACCAATGTGGTCAACAATTACAGTTTCTTCATAATCATCACGGTCGGCGTTTGTAGCATCCAATACGTCGTAAGTTGCGGCATTTTTGAACAGGGTAGCGGTCCGTCCGGCAAGCCCCTGGTTTTTAGTTCCGTTCTGAATCTGCAAAACGTAGATTCGGCTTGTCATGTTGCCGCCGGTTGTGATGAGCATACCGGTTGTCTGTTTAACTGCATCTTTAATAAAGTCGCCGTTATTCTGTGGCATGAGAAGAGTCTTCCCATCCATAGTTGTATAACTTCCAGTGATTGTCTGCTTTACAACAGATTCACTGTCAATTTCTGATAAAAATGAGAAAAGACGGTATTTGTCGTCATTTTCCATATCTGATATAAAGTGCTTTGTATAGCGCTTAAAGTTTTTATTATCAAGAATACTATAGGCCTTATCGTGAAGGCTTGTAAGATAAGCAGCCATTACATTCTGACAGCGGATTTCGTATTCATCATCATTGGTGGTTTCATCATCATAATGAAGATAGGTCTCAATCTTTTCACCATCCAAAGTAACGGCACCACTTGGAAGAAGCCAGCGTTTTCCGTTTTCGTCAGTGTTATCAATAGGAGATGGTATAAAGATTCTGAAACCGCCTACCATATCTATAAAATCGTAAAATTCGTCGGCCTTTACTACTGAATAAAATGGGATTGGAGTTTCAAGAAGATCGGCAACTTCGTTTTTAAACGCCTGAATCCCCTTCTCCATGTAAACCGCCTGTATCTGGTCTACACGTCCAAGGCTCTTGTAAATGGCACCGGTTTTATTCGGAATGTTTACAATGGCACCCCGCTTACTTTCCGGATAGTAAATGAGAACGCTGGAAAAAAGAAGGCCGCAGTCTTCATCTTCAAAAACGTAAAGCACACGGATTACCTGGTCACTTTCAAGGATATCCGAAACAGTGTCCGTTCTTAAAGCAAAGGTGAAGATTAAAGTTACTGCCAGAACCAGAAGAAGAATAACGCCAAGAAAAACGGCACCCTTCTGTTCATCACGAAATTTTCGTTTCATCAGTCAGCATTACTCCCAGCCAAAAGTTGCAGGCGGTTTATTTGTAGCGTCAAAAAGAATGGCATCTACAAAGTCGAATTTTGAAATCTCCTCCACGATTTTATGCAGAAGATCCTGTGGAAGCTGTGCAAATCGGGCAGTCATTACATCTTCAGAACAAACCGGACGCAGAACGAAAGTTGTGTGATCAGGGCGGCTTGCATAAGGAATTGTAATTGTAAGGTGCTGGAAAATAATGTCGTACCAGCCTGAAGCGTGGAGATTTTCCAGAACAACGTTATCGGCTTCACGAAGCTGATCAAGACGGTCTTTTGTACAGTAACCTTTCTGGAGAGAAAAATCTTCGTCTTTAAGGTCAGGACGCTGCCACAGTTTGATTACAGTGCGGTTCAGATATTTTGCAGTGTTTGTAATATTGCTTGAACACTCTTCAATTTTATCCCATGCAGCTGGAAGATGATAGAAACCGTCTTCGTAGCGTTCAAAGGCAAGACAGGCTGGAAAACGGTAAGTGCGGAAATCTCCCTGAACACCAACAGAACGAACAGGAAGTGCTGTACGGACAAGACCTTCCATGCAATGAGGACAGAACTGATCAATATTAATACCATCAAGTTCAGCCTGGGCTTTTGCAAGTTCAGCTTTGTCTTCAGCGCTCATTTCACCTTCTGAACAAAGTACGTTGATTGAAAGGCCAGGTCCTGGGAAAGGATGACGCATAACAAGTTCATCTGAAAGTCCCAGTTTTTTACCAATGGCACGAACTTCATCTTTATAAAGGTCCTTCAAAGGTTCAATAATCATGCCCTGTTCAATAAGTTTCTGGATTCCTTCAACACGGTTATGGTGTGTCTTGATTGTGTGGCTGTTTTTTGTTCCACCCGATTCAATGATATCCGGATAAAGAGTTCCCTGAGCCAGCATATATTTTGTTTCGTCCAACCCCTGGGCTTTTACAACAGCGTCACGAACTGTAATGAAGTTTTCACCAACGGCCATTCGTTTTTTCTGAGGATCTGTAAGACCTTCAACTGCCTTAAGGAAGCTTTTGCTGGCATCTTCTACAATAAAGTTATTGAATCCAAACTTGCGGTAAGCATCGGCAACTTTCTGACTTTCGTTTTTGCGCATAAAACCGTTATCAATGTGGAGACCAAGAACTCTGTCCTGTCCCAAAGCTTTGTTCAAAAGTGCAAAAGCGATTGTTGAATCTACTCCGCCTGAAAGGAACAGAAGTACGTTTTTATCGCCGTCTTCTTTATGAGCGTCTTTTTTAATGTTTTCAAGGATTGTAGCAAGAACTGTATCCTGATCCCAGTTGGTTTCCATGCCACAGTATTTTGCAAAGTTCTGGAAAATCTGGTTTCCGCAAGGAGTGTCTTTTACTTCACAGTGGCACTGAAGAGAAAAGCGTTTTTTTGCCAGGTTCTGTGTGGCTGCGTAAGGACAGTCTTTTGTAGATCCTACAACTTCAAAGCCCTCACCCATTTCCATAACACCGTCCTGGTGGCTCATCCAAACCTGCTGTGTTGGTTCAATTCCTTCAAAAAGCGGCGATTTTACGGCAGGATTCAGATTAAGTGTAGCAAATCCGAATTCACCTACAGGAGCTTTGGCAATTTTTCCATTGTAGCCGTTATGCACAATATAGTGACCGTAGCAGAGACCCAGAATCGGAATATCAAGATTAAGAATATCACTGTTGAATTCAGGAACCTTTTCATCATAAATAGATGCAGGTCCGCCTGAAAAAACTACACCTTTTGCATTTTCAAAAACCTTAAGATCGGCACTTGGCAGAGCAATTTCGCTGTAATATCCAAGCATACGGAATCTTTTTGCAATAAGATGAGCGTACTGGCTTCCAAAATCCAAAACTACAATCTTTTCACGTGACATAAAGGCGCCCTCAAAATATATAATAATTCACCATATATTATCACAATGCAGAGAAAGTTTCTATTATATGAATATTTTCAAAAAAGATCCCGAAACAAGTTCGGGATGACAATGTTTAAATTCGGGATGACAGTAGTGTCGTTCGGGATGACAGGAGGGTCGTTCGGGATGACAGTGTTTTAATTCGGGATGACAGGAGGGTGTCATGCTGAACTCGTTTCAGCATCTATTTGAAACGAACGTCCTCAAAACCGGCAGACTGGAAAATACCCCGAACCAGAGTTTTTGCCCTTTCATCAGCCTCATCAATAATGCCCCTTTCAACCAGTTTATCCTGCATAAGGAGCCTTGAAGTTTCTATTTCCTGAAAAATTTCCGAGGTGGTAATAGGAATAAATACGCTTAAGGATTCATCAAAAATTTCTTCTTCCGTAATATCATTTCCAAGAATTTCGCATTTTGGAAGATCAACAAAAACAGTATTATCGGTGGATTTTCCAAAGCTAACCTTCATATCTTCAATATTTGGAATACCAATGCGAATCACTCCAGAATATCTGATGATACTGTAGCTTTTTGCAATCATATTGTGCTTTTTAATGGAAATTATGTCGGAATACTGATACTTATGGGTAGTCAATTCGGCGCACTGCAAAAGTTTTGCTTCTACAAGGGCCACTTTTTTTTCAGTTTTTACAGCGGTAATGCGTCTCCATCCTAAAACTGCACCTGTAACAAGTGCGGCCCCGCAAATAACGGGAATAAGAACTCTTACAAGGATTTTTGCCCAAAGAGGAAATTTCCGGTTTTTTGTTTTATCTTTTTCCATTATTTTCTCCAGTTCCAGCAAACCACTCAAAACTGTCGGATCTTGCCATAAGCAGAAGATCACTGTCCCTTTTTATGTCGGCAAGCCCTAAATCCAGTTCGCCGCTCTGCATAGTTCCCATTACTTCACCAGGTCCCCGGTTTTTAAGGTCGGCTTCCGCAATGAAAAATCCGTCGGTACTTTGACGCAGCACCTTCATCCTTTCCTTGCCGGTTTCCGTTATACGTTCACTATAAACCAGGAAACAGTAGGATTGCAAATCATTTCGACCAACACGGCCACGAAGCTGATGAATCTGACTCATTCCAAAACGATCGGCAGCCTCAATAACGATACAGGTGGCATTTTTTACATCAACGCCAACTTCAATTACAGTGGTAGCCGCAAGCACCTGGATTTTTCCATCTTTAAAATCCGATAAAATCCTTTCCTGCTCTTCACTTTCTATTTTTGAATGCACAAGGGCACACTTATATTCAGGATAAATCTTTTTTGAAAGATTTTCGAAGGCAGCTACGGCACTTTTCAATCCTCTGGAATTTTCGGCCCCGTCCTCTCCAGTAAGAACAAAATCTTCCTCATCTTCAATCCCAATGGCCGGATAAACAAAATAAGCCTGATGTCCCGCCTGAAGTTCCTTCCGCACTGCTTCGTAGGCGTTCTGCTCGTTTCCTTCTTTTACAAGATAGGTTTGCACCGGTTTACGGCCGTTTGGCATTGATTTTATAACTGTCACATCAAGATCACCAAAGGCTGTAAGTGCCAGAGTCTGAGGAATTGGAGTAGCACTCATCATAAGCAGATGGGGTTCAAAAACCTGACCGCTCTCTTCACTTTTTCTACCTTTTGCAATGATACTTTCACGCTGCATAACCCCAAAACGGTGCTGTTCGTCGATTACGGCCAGCTGAAGATCATTGTAAACTACCTGAGAAGAAAACAGGGCGTGGGTTCCAATCAATATGTCGATGTCCCCTTCTTTCAAAGCCTTCAAAAGCTGGTTTCTTCCCCCTGCCTTTACGTTTCCCGACAAAAAGGCAGTTCTTACACCAAGCGGATCAAGATAATCGGCAATGGTTTTTGCGTGCTGTTTTGCAAGAATTTCGGTTGGCGCCATAAATGCACACTGACCTTTCCAGTTTTTTACCCTAAGGCAGGCAAAAAGAGCCACAAGAGTTTTTCCAGATCCAACGTCCCCCTGAAGAAGACGGGCCATGGTAAATGGAGGACGCTTTTTTATTTCTTCCATTCCAATAAGGGGCGTCTTTTCACTTAAAATGATTTTGTTCCGTTCCGTAAAACCACGGTCAATTTCGTAATTCATGGCAGAAATGGCCCTTTTCTGATCGTTGGTCAGTTCAAAAGGAAGTGAATCAAGAAGCTGTTTTTGAAGCGGAGACAGATCGGTAAGTTCTACCTTTGATTCAGTTTCAGCATTCTGCCCCTTTACGCTTTCTACGGTGAAATTATCAAGTTCAATTTTTGGCAGGCTTCCACGATGACGATAAGCACGTTTTGCTATCATTGTCTGGAATGTAAAGAAGGTTTCGTAAACAAGACTTCGCCTGGCGGTAAGTGCATCTTCCAAAGTAGCAGGATTGTGAATCTGGTAAACAGCCTCTTTTTTGGGAAGAATATGCCGTTTTTCCATAATTTCAGGGGGAAGCTCATCGGAAATGCCCATACCGTACTGATTCAAGGCCTGCAAAATAAGGGTGTGAAGTTTTTTTCGCGTAAGGCCTTCTGTAAGAGGATAAACCGGCAGAACACAGGAATTAGGCGGAATTGTATTTACATAGTCCTGAATTCCTCCACCCCGGGAAATCAGGTTCATTTCAAAAGAAGACGACTGAAGGCTTCCAAACTTTACTTCAAACTTGCCGTTCAAAGAAGCAATAGAACCTACAGGAAATGCATTTTCCATAAAAGGCTTGTTGAAACAGGCAAGAGATGCTCTGGCAGAACCGTCAGTCACATTGATTTTAAGGGTTTTCATCTTCCCATATCCGAACCATTCGTGGCTCATTACCTGAACAATGGTATTTACCTTACCGCTTTGAAAATCACGAAGAAAAACTTTTTTTGTGCGGTCCTCGTAATCTTTTGGATAAAACTGAAGCAGATCTCCCACCGTAAAAATATTCAGGCGGGAAAGCTGTTTTGTAAGAGCAGGCCCTACTCCGTTCACCGAAGAAACGGGGGTGTTCATCTGGGAAAGAATCATGAGCTCTCCGTATTAGAACGGAATGGTTCTGCACATGCGGTCAAGTACAGAGAAAAGGAAATTGCCTGCCATAAGCACAACTGCAATCTCAATAACGGTAACCAGAAGCTGACCTTTATAATCACCTTTTTTGTAGAAAGGTTCTGCCGCACGCTGGACAAATCCACCTAAAAACTGGTCCAATGCCTGCCATGGTGAACCGTAAGTGTCGTTGTACCCTTTAATGGAAACTACAATAAATCGAACAAGTACAATAACGAAAAAGAGTATCAGCACCGATCTTGCAAGTCCCCACACCATAAGAATGATGGAACTAAGTGTACCGCCAAAACTGATACGTCCCGTTGCAGTAATTCCGCTGAGAATGGAAGAAGCCAGAGAAAGAACGGCCAGAGCCAGAATAGGTGAAAAATCAACATAACCAACTCTCATCCAGCGAATCCGACGGAAGAAATTCATGTAAGGGTCTGTAACTTTAGAAAGAACGCGGCCGAATGCAGTAAATTTTGCTCCCGGAAACCAGGTGAGTATAACAGCTACAAAACAAGCCACAGTATAAAGTAAAATAAGGGCTGCAAGAATATTAAGAACAACCATAAATCCTCCAGAACAGGGGAACTCCTATTCCATCCAGACCGATTTTACGTGAGCCAGATTTCTTACCTCGCCAGCAAATTCCTCTGTTGATGGAACTCTAAGTGCGTTTCCTGCTTTTACAACATAGGCTTTATTATCAGCCTCTATATGAAAATATACTGAACAACTGCCCTGTTTTTCAAACAAAAAATCACGGATTGGAGCAATTTCTACTTCGCTTGAAAACTGACTGTCCAGTTCAATATGAACACTTCGAATGGCATGCTGTTCCATGGACTTTGGATCCATAATTTCATCAATAATAAGAGACGGTGTTTCCCGGCTTCCATCCACCTTCCCTTTGAAAGCATAAACCTGATCTGCATGAACCTGACCTTTCATTGTTTCCCAGGTTTTTGGGAAGAATGTAAGATCAATTGATCCGTCATAATCCTGGAGTGTTCCAAAGGCCATGTCGGTACCTTTTTTAGTACGGATTTCACGGAGCTTTGTAAGGGTGCCAAGAGCAACGTATTTTGTACCGCTGTCCCTCTTCTGCCATGGATTTCCACCGCTTTGGGCAAGCATCTGCTGTTCCATCTGGCTTTCCTTTGCAACACGATCAATATTCTTTGATGAAACCGTAACTGCCCGCTGAATGGCCAGCTTGTATTCGTCCAGAGGATGACCTGAAACGTAACAGCCAATGCATTCCTTTTCCATTTCAAGACTTTCCAGGAACGGGAAATCTTCGATGAAAGTAAATTCAAAATCAACAACACCTGAATCTTCAGGAGCAAGATCACCAAAAAGATCCTGATGACCGGCCAGCTCGTCTTCACGAAGCTTTTCCACATAGGCAACTGCATCTTCATAGTTTCGAAGAAGTGTTGGTCTGTTGAGTTTTCGTCCGCTTACCGGAGCAAGATTGTCAAAGGCCCCGGTTTTTATAAGAACTTCAAGGGCCCGCTTGTTTACCACGTGAAGGTCAACACGCTTCAAAAAGTCCATAAAATCAATATAAGGACCGTTTTTCACCCTTTCTTCAACGATGTTTTCACAGGCCTTTTCCCCCATGCCCTTAATTCCTTTAAGTCCGAAAACAATGCGTCCGTCAACAACATCAAAAATAATGTCGGAACGGTTTACATCAGGAGGATCAACGGCAACTCCCATGGCACGGGCTTCTTCAATATACTCAGGCAGTGTATCTGTTGATGTAATTTCGTTTGTAAGGTTAGCAGCCATAAACTCGGCAGCATAATTGGCCTTTAAAAAGCCAGTGCGATAAGCAAGAACCGAATAAGCAGCAGCGTGGGATTTGTTGAAACCGTAACCGGCAAATGGAACCATGATTTCAAAAATATCACCGGCATGTTCCTCTGTATGGCCCTGTTTCAAGGCACCTTCAATAAATTCCTTCTTTTTGCCCATAAGTACGTCGATTTTCTTTTTACCCATGGCACGGCGGAGCATATCGGCACCACCCAAAGAGAATCCGGCAATTTTCTGGGCAACCTGCATAACCTGTTCCTGATAAACCATAACACCGTAGGTTTCTTTCAAAAGAGGTTCAAGACAAGGATCCGGGTAATGGATTGTTTCAGGCTTCCATTTTCCATCAATGTACTGAGGAATATAGGCAAGAGGTCCAGGTCGGTAAAGGGCGTTCAAGGCAACCAGCTCTTCAATGCGGCGTGGCTGACACTGGCGGAGGATTTTCTGCATACCAGGACTTTCAAACTGGAAAATGGCAACAGAATCTCCGCGGCAGAAAAGATCGAAAGTTTTAGCATCTTCTTCAGAAACATCAGCTGTAGAAAATTCAGGTGTGCCTTCAGGGCGGTGCTTGTTGATAATCTCTTCTGCATATCGGATAAGAGAAAGTGTTTTAAGACCAAGATAGTCGAATTTAACCAGACCACAAGGTTCAATAATATCCATGGTGTACTGAACGGCGGTCTTCTTTTTACCATCAGTATCGGTAATGGCAAAAACCGGAGCCCAGTCTGGAAGCGGAGTAAGACCAATTACCATGCCCGAAGCGTGAAGTCCAGTATTTCGGAACATACCTTCAAGTTTAAAAGCCAGAGAGAACAGTTTCTGGAACCGTGGATCATCTTTGTAAGGAATAAGCTGTCCGCCGTCCGGAAATTTTTCTGTAGGTTCTTCAAATGCATTTTTCAGTTTTGCCTTAGGACTTTCCGGAATGCATTTTTTAAGCATGTTTACATCCGCAAGGGGAATATCAAGAATTCGGCCAACGTCAGCAAGACAGTTTTTCGGTTTTAAAGTACCAAAGGTTACGATATGACCAACGTTTTCATCATGATACAAATCACGGGTATGCTGAATGATTTCCTGGCGATAATCGAAGTCCATGTCAACGTCAAAATCTGGCATGGAAACACGTTCAGGATTCAAAAATCGTTCAAAAATAAGACCGTATCGGAAAGGATCAATATCCGTAATTCCAAGACAGTAGGCTACAAGAGAACCGGCACCAGAACCACGGCCTGGCCCAATAGGAATCTTATGCTTTGGAATATTATGCACCGTATCCCAGTCACTTTTTGACCAGTTGATGAATTCCCAAACAATAAGAAAGTATCCGGCAAAACCCATGCCCGTAATGATTTCCAGTTCGTAATTCAGGCGCTTCTGGATTTCCTCATCTTCATAGGTTTTTGGATATCGTTTTACAAGGCCTTCCTTTACCAGGTGAATCATATAATCGTTCTGATCAGACTGATAGTCATCGCCGTGAGTTCGGAATTCTGCAGGAAGTTCAAACCGTGGCAAGGTTCCTTTAAGTTCCGGAGTAGAATACTGAAGAATGGTAAGATTACACATGTTTGCAATTTTTGTAGTATTTGCAATCATTTCTTCCATTATTTCAGGAGTAATTTCAGGCACACCACGGAAAGTCTGGCGCATTTCTTCTTCTGATTTCAGATAGAATTCCGGATGGCGTGTTCCGTCGTCGTCAGTTCCCATTGGAGTGTTGTTAGGATCATTCAAAAGATTTTTAAAACCGATACAGGTAAGGGCAAACTGAGCTTCCCAGTCATCTTTTTCGGTGTAATGGGCATCGTTGGAAAGAACAATAGGGATATTCAGATCTCGGGCCAGTTTCAAAAGTTTTGGGGCAAGATCACGCTGTTCTTTCATGCCATGATCCTGCATTTCAATGTAATAACGGTCTGGACCAAAAAGATCTCGATATTTTTTTGCAGTGGCGTAAGCTTCTTCAGTTTTTCCGGCCATAAGAAGCTGTGGAATTTCTCCGGCAATACAGGCACTTAAACAGATGATACCTTCGTGGTATTTTTCAAGAAGTTCAAAATCAATTCGTGGTTTTCCAAAAGCCTGGCCGTCAGTAAATCCAATGGAATTGAGCCAGCACATGTTTTTGTATCCGGTCTGATTTTCACAAAGAAGGATAAGATGGAAATATTTGCACCCCTTCCCTCGTTTTCCATAAGGTGCACGTTCTGCTTCCTTGTGACTTCCGTATGCCACGTAAAATTCACATCCAACAATAGGATTAATGCCGTTTACGTGACAAAGCTTTTCAAAGTTCAGGGCCCCGAACATATTTCCGTGGTCTGTAAGTGCAACAGCAGGCATGTTAAGCCTTTTTGCCTTTGCAACGATTGCGTCTATTTTCTGAGCCCCGTCCAGGAGCGAATAATCGGAGTGTACATGGAGGTGAACAAAATTGGAAACCGGTGTCCCCTCAGGCGCCGGGTCAAACACGTGATAATCAGCCATATAATCATTATAGCATATTTTGACGGAATAATTGACATTCTGCGTAATTTTTAATAGAATAATTTTACGTTTTGGGCGACTAGCTCAGCTGGTAGAGCAACAGACTCTTAATCTGTGGGTCCGGGGTTCGAACCCCCGGTCGCTCAAAAAAAAAGACTTCCTTTTCAGGAAGTCTTTTTTTGTCCTTACGCTTTTCAGAACTTCAATCTTTTTTTATTCCAGTATGCTCTTATCAAACTCAGCTTTCGTAAGTTTTACTACAGTTCCGGAGAGAAGGAACAAGGCAACAAGGTTTGGAATTGCCATAAGACCGTTGAAGGTATCAGCCACATCCCACATAAGTCCCAGATCCATTGTAGCGCCTATAATTGAAACAAAAGAATAAATTACCAGGAAGGGACGGATTGCTTTTGAAGAGAAAACAAACTCTATACAGCGGGAGCCATACAATCCCCAGCCAATAATTGTAGAGAAAGCAAAGCAGCACAAGGCAACTGCAGTAAGAATTGAAACCCAGTTGCCGTATGTACTTGTAAATCCGCTGATAGTAAGATCAGCCCCTGCAGCCTGACCATAGTTTACTGTAACGCCGCTTGTAAGAATTACAAGAGCAGTCAGAGTACAAATAATGATAGTGTCAGTAAATACTTCAAAAATACCAAAAAGACCCTGTTTTACCGGATTTTTTGTATCCGAACAGGCATGTGCAATTGAACCTGTACCAAGGCCTGCTTCATTTGAGAAAATACCTCTTGAAACACCCTTCTTCAGACTCATAAACATGCTGCCCACAACACCGCCAGTAAATGCCTTTGGACTGAATGCGCCGGCAAAAATGGAAGCAAAAACACCAGGAACAACCTTAACATTAACGAATATAACACCCAAAGAAAGAATAATGTAAAGCAGTGCCATAAAAGGAATAAGTCGTTCAGTTACACTTCCAATGCGTTTAATTCCTCCAAGGAGAACCATTGCTACAAGAGCAGCAATAAAAATACCGATAACAAGATTAACGAACTGAGAACCGGCACCATCAACAAGGCTGTAATCAATCAAAACTGTGTTTATGGCAGAAACGATTGTATTTACCTGAGTGGCATTACCGGTTCCAAAAACAGTCAGAACACCAAAAATTGCAAAAGCATAAGCAAGGAAATGCCATTTTTTTGAAAGTCCATTCTTAATGTAATACATTGGACCGCCAACATATTCACCATCAGCATTTCTTTCTCTGTAATGAACGGCAAGAATAACTTCCGAATATTTTGTACACATCCCAAGAAATGCAGAACACCACATCCAGAAAACGGCACCAGGCCCACCGATTGCAATTGCACCGGCTACTCCCGCAATATTGCCAGTTCCAACAGTACCTGCAAGAGCAGTACAAACAGCCTGAAATGGAGTGATTGAACCATCAGAAGCATCTTTTTTATCAAAGATTTTTCCAATAGTGCGCTTCATTGAAACGCCAAACTTTCTTACCTGAATAAAACCTGTCTTTACAGACAGAAACAATCCAACACCGACAATACAAATCATTGCCGGCACACCCCATATAAAGTTGTTCACTAGGGAGTTTACATTTGCGATAAAGTCTAACATGCTGCCCTGCTTTTATAAATTTCTTTGGAATCTCAATGGGAATCAGTAAAGATTGATTACAGACTCACCATAGACTTTCATTTTATTATAAAAAACGAAAGTCATAAAGGGGCATGCTGATTCACAATTATTTACTATATTTGAAGCCTATTACAAAGGATTTTGTTCCACAACCGAACTTGTCGAAGAGTGTATCACCATCATAAGAAATTGATGTTGTATTCATATTAAAACGGCCCGAAAGAATCAGAACTGTTTTATCGTTTATGGCATATTCAAAACCAGGATTAACTACAATACCCACAGATGCAGGTGCATTCAATTTTTCGCTGTTATGCTTTGCGGCATTAAAGTTGATTCCAGCACCAAGTTTCATAAATGGTTCAAAAGATCCTATTTCATATTTCCAGCCAAAAAGAACCTGAGGTGAAACAACGTTCCAGTTTACAGTTCCTACGCTATAACCAAAGGCAGAAAGTTCAAGTTTAATAAAATCCATTTGAAGTGCAAATTCCAGTGAACAATCCGGAAGTTTTTCAAAAGGTTTGATTCCTACAAAAGGTGTCATTTCGAATCCGGTATAACAGCCAGATAAAACTGATGTACTGAACAATCCTGTTTCACCACCAAAATACCAGTGAAGATCTTTTTTTTCGGATTCCTGTGCAAATGCCAGTGTGGATATAATGACAAACAGCCCACAGACAATAAGTTTTTTCATCTTTTTCATAATTTTCTCCTTTTTTGCTACTATTTTAGCTTTTGAGAAATTATAAAAAAGTCACATTGTCATTTAATGACTATCTGATATGTTATCCGCCATTTTTTTAATCTCATTTTTCCACCAGTCAACAAACCAGTCCGGTTCAAGAGGTTTTACCCCGCTTCCAAAAGAAAGTACCCACTGCTGAATGGGAATCCACTGAGACGAACTGAAACTGATTATGCTTTTATTCTGTTCTGATAATTCTTCAATCAATTGATTGTCTGCCCAGATAAACTCATGAAGCAGGTTTCGGCTTTCTCCGTAAAACTCAATTTTATAATCATATGCCTCATCATATTGGAAGGCCCCGAATCTTCCCATTTCAAAAGTTTCGCGGAATCTGTAATTTTCTGGAAGATTAAAATGTCTGTCCTTTAGAACTGTAAGCTCATAAATCCGGCTGAAAGAATACAAACGGATTTTTGAATCATCATTAATGTCGGCGGCATAAAGGTAGAACTGTCCTTTATCAAAAACCACCTGGCATGGTTTTACAATCCTGTGATTTTTTCCAGGCTCCCATTTACTTCGATACACAAAATCGACGCATAGATTTTTAGAAAGTGCCAGAAAAATCTCTTCGCACAGATGCTGTTCCATCACGGGTTTGGGACTTTCTGCAATATGAACACGTTCATTTACAGTATCATCCTTCAGCCCTGGAAAAAGCTTATCCAGCACTTCAAGACATTTCTTAAAAACAGTGTTTGATTCTGAATAACCTTGAAAAATCTTTTTTATAAAAATTAGGAGCTGCAGCTCGAAATTTGTATAATTGCTGACCGGAAGATAATAAGGATGCGAATAAAAGTAGCCGTTCTTTCCCCGGTCATAAACAATTGGAGCGGCAAGAAAATCTTCCATATATTTTAAATCTCTGTGAACAGTAGAATCAGAAAGATTAACATCGTTAAGATCTGCCCTAAGATATTTCAAAATATAGTCAAAGGATGGATAAATATTCTGTGATAAAAGCCGGTCGATTATTTGATAACGCTGCAGCTGATTATGAGTTGTTTTGTGGCCTGCCATTTTTATTCTTCATCTCGCAATTCTTGTTTATGCGTAAGACTGTAGATCAATATTCCAAGACACCAGAAAAAAGTTGCCATAAAATTAAACAGGATTGCCATTCTTAAACTTGGAACGTAAATCATTGAGACAAAATAACCTGAAAAACCTGCAATACAGCTTGCCATATCAATAAGATTGTCATAGGAGGCCCTGTCCTCAGATTTCTTAAAGAACCAGGATACTGCACCGTCAAAAACTTTATCAGCCAGACCGCCAAAGAAAATATACATTCCAAGGCCCAGTACCCAGAACACAAACATATTTAAGGTTGCTTCTGAATAAACAAAATATACAACGCTGGCAATAATCTGAAGCGAAAACATTGGAATAAGAAGTGGCAGCATTTTCTTTCCCCACTTTGACCAAGCCAGTCCCAGTACAATTCCACCACCCCAGCCAATAACCGTTTGAAGGGAAATAAGTCGCGGACTTAATATAGAATAAACTTCTTTTCCGATTACAGATTCCGACAAACCTGTACAAAGATAATAAACGATATTTGCCATCAATATTGGCCAGACTTTTTTTATATCCTTAATAAGATTACTTTTCATATATCCCCTGCTTTCTATTACTATACCACAAAAACTTGTGATCTTTCACCGGTAATTTGCCAATCCGGACAATTCACCTTATAATAGAAAAGTCGGCTTTTTAGCCTTCACGGGAGGAACCTATGGTAGAAGTTGAAGAAGAAATGAACCGCGTCCCAAAAGCACTTCTTGTTGGAGAGCCGGGAAATGATCTTCAGGAATTAAAGGGTCTGGTACGCACTTTGGGAATGGAAGTTATCCAACGCCTTACATTGAACCGACTGGAAGTCCATCCTGCCTATGGTATGGGAACCGGGAAAGCCCAGGAAATTGCCGACCTTGCAAAAGCCATTGGTGCCGACTGCATTATTTTTGATTTCAACATTGAACCTCGAAAACAGCGAAACTGGGAAGAACTTACAAATCTTGACTGTTTTGACCGCCAGGAAGTTATAATCCGCATTTTCGCAGACCGGGCTCAGACCAGAGAGGCCACACTTCAGGTTGATCTTGCCCGCCTTCAGTATTCTCTTCCACGCCTTGCCCATATGAACAAAAACTTTTCTCGTCAGCGTGGCGGTGCTTTTGGCAACAAAGGTTCCGGAGAAACCCAGCTGGAACTGGATCAGCGAAAGGTTCGTGAACTTATTGCAAAAACCAAAGATGAACTTAAGGAAGTAGAATCAAACCGTGCTACTCAGAAAAAATCCCGGGGCAAATTTCCAACCTGCGCTCTTGTAGGATACACTAACGCCGGTAAGTCAAGCCTTCTCAATGCACTTACAGGTGCTGAAGCCTTTGTTCAGGATCAGCTTTTTGCAACCCTTGATCCCCTTACCAGAAAACTTCCTTTGAATGACGGTGCTGCAGTTCTTATTACCGACACTGTAGGATTTATTTCCAATCTGCCTCACTCACTTATTGATGCATTCAAATCTACCCTTGAAGAAGCCGTTGATGCAGATCTTCTTTTAATTGTTCTGGACAGTGCTGATGAAAATGCCATGTTCCAGTACAAAACTGTTTGCGAAGTTCTTGATGAAATTGGCGCTACAAAAAGCCAGCGGCTTATCCTTTTGAACAAATACGACAAGGCCCACGAAAGTGCCGAAGAAAATCTTATTAAACTCAGAACCAATTTCCCGGATGCTCTCTGCGTTTCTGCTAAAGATGAATTCGGTTTTGAAGATCTTAAAGACCGCATTTACGGACTTCTTCTTGGAAATGTTGCAGATTATGTAGTTCCAGTAACTCAGAGCCTGCTTATTGCAGAATTAAGAAAAGCCGGCTGCATCGAAAAAGAAGAATGGCTTGATGACGGCGTTCACATTACAGCAAGGGCAACTGGACGACTTCTGGCACTTCTTACACCGTACGCACTTTAATTATGAAAAAACTTGACCGTATTCTTGCATACATTATTGTTTTTCTCGCAGTTCTTATAGTTCTTGGAACAGTTCTTTCCTTTGCCACAAAAAAAGCAGGATTTGGAAAGAACCTTCGAAATCAGGATCCTTCCCCTGAAAACATTTCTGCCATCAATAAAAGAAACGGTGAAAAAGATGCCGCATTTAACGAACTTGGCCGTCTCCGTATTGTAACCGCCTCCCCTTCCGAAAATCAGGCCGGCAGTACCCTTGTAGTTCACCCCTGGATTTCTTACCCGGAAGACAGCCAGTTTTACGAAGAACTTTACAAAAAGCGTTCTGTCATCAAAAGCGAAATTACATCTTATTTTTCTACAAAAACAAAAGAACAACTTACCCGTACTGGAGAAGACGAAATAAAAAAACAGCTTTGTGACCGCATAAATCAGAATCTGTCTCTTGGAAAAATTTCGGGATTATACTTTACTGAATACATCTTTTTTGAATAGAGGAAACTTGTGAAAGACGCATTTACAAACCAGCGATGTGATGAAAACAGCGAAAAATGGAACTCAGCCGTAAAAAGGGAAAGCTCACTTTATCCGCGAAACAACGATATCCGCTCTCCTTTTGAACGTGATTACACCCGCCTTCTTCACTGCCAGGCATACCGCCGTCTTAAACACAAAACCCAGGTTTTCTTTGCTCCTCACAATGACCACATCTGTACGCGAATGGAACATGTTAGTCACGTTGCATCCGTTGCCACAACAATTTCCAAATATCTGGGACTCAATGCCGATCTTGCCAATGCCATAGCACTTGGTCACGATATTGGACACGCACCATTTGGTCACCATGGAGAAGACTGCCTTAACTCACTTCTGGAACAGAAAGAAGGTCAGAATGCACCAAAAAAATTCTGGCACGAAAGAAACTCATTGTTCTTTGCCGATTTTATTGAAACTTTGGCCGATCCTAATGGAGTTGAACAACCTCTAGACCTTACTTACGCCGTTCGGGACGGGCTTATCTGTCACTGCGGAGAAATTGATCAGCAGGGCATTAAACCACGAAAAGATGATATGGACCTTTATTCCATTAAACGGCCTGGAATTATCCAGCCATTTACCTGGGAAGGCTGTGTTGTAAAAATTGCCGATAAGATTGCTTACCTTGGCCGGGATATTGAAGATGCCCGTGCCTACCATATCCTGGACATGACTAGTTACCGTGCCCTCCGTGAAATTGTTGGATCCACCCTTGGTTTTGAACATAAAGGCGCCCATGCCCTCCGCAGTGGAAAAGCCGTTAATACCACCGTTCTTATTAATGACTTGATTGTTGATTTATGTGAACAGAGCAGTCCTGAAAAAGGACTTTCATTCAGCGATGAATATTTTAAATTCATTCTAGAACTAAAGAAATTTAATTTTGCAAACATTTACCGTCACTGGCGACTTCAGGAATTCCAGGTTTATGCAAGCAATGTAATCAAAACAATTTACCGTACGCTTATGAAAACGGAAGTTTATGCCAGAAACGGCCGTGCAGGACAGGCGCTGCGTCTTTACCCAAAACTCTGCGCTACTTTCGAAGACTGGCTTATCAAATATACAAATTACCAGCCCTACGATGTTAGCCGACATAGTTTTATAAACCGAAAACCGGTTCTCCGCTACAACACCCAGGAAGTTTTTGATGTAACTGACGCCGAATCATACCAGAAATGTGTTATTGAATACATCAGCGGTATGACCGATCAGTTTGCAATTCAGGTTTACGAAGAAATTATAACCTTCTAGATAACAAAGCAGAATTAAACGCGGTGCATTGCGCTGAACACTTTTTCGTTCATTACGTTGATTTCAACGCCCATATCTGCTGCAAGTTTGTTCATGTTTTCCCGAAGTTCTTCTACAACAACTTTTGCATTATCCAGATTTACCATCATCATCATTACAAAGTTGCCAGAAAGAATAGTCTGAGTAATATCAATAATGTTGATACCATTTTCTGCCATGTAAGCAGATACTTTTGCAATAATACCAACTTTGTCACTTCCAACTACAGTTACAATTGCGTTCATTTTATTTCTCCAGTTTTGTCAGATTTCCTGTTTTTAGTCCAAAAAATTGCAGCCAAGTGTTGCAGCAATTACGGCTTTAATTGTGTGCATACGATTTTCGGCTTCATCAAAAACAACAGACTGTTTTGATTCAAATACTTCGTCTGTAACTTCCATTTCTTTAAGGCCGAACTTTTCTTCAATTTCCTTACCGATTTTTGTTTCAGTATTGTGGAAACTTGGAAGGTCATGCATGAAAATTGCTTCAGGACCGGCAAGTTCCATAACTCGTTTATTTACCTGATATGGAAGAAGATCTTTGATGCGTTCTGCCCACATTTCATCAGGTTCACCCATACTTACCCACACGTCTGTGTAAATAATGTTTGCACCTTTGCAGGCTTTTTCAATGTCGCTTTCGAAAGTTACAGATCCGCCGCTTTCTTTGCACCATGTATCAATATCACCAAGAAGAGCCTTTGATGGGAAATATTTTTCGGTTGTACAGGCTACAAAATGGAGTCCAAGTTTTGCACAAACGATGGCAAGGCTGTTACCCATATTAAAGCGGGCATCACCAAAATAAACCAGTTTCAGTCCCTTAAGCTTTCCGAATTTTTCTCTAATTGTAAGCATATCGGCCAGCATCTGAGTAGGATGATATTCGTCTGTAAGACCATTCCAGATTGGAACACCTGCATATTTTGAAAATTCTTCTACAATTTCCTGACCATATCCACGGTATTCAATTCCATCAAACATTCTTCCAAGAACGCGGGCTGTATCAGCAATGCTTTCCTTTTTTCCAAGCTGGCTTCCTTCAGCAAGATAAGTTGTAGAAATTCCAAGATCATGGGCTGCAACTTCAAAACTGCAGCGGGTTCGAGTACTTGTTTTTTCAAAAATAAGGGCAATGTTTTTTCCCCGGTGAATATCCACAGGAATGTGTTTCTTCTTTTTTTCTTTAAGATTTGCAGCCAGATCAATAAGATAATTAATTTCTTCTGGTGTGTAATCTTTGAGTGTCAAAAAATGTCTTCCGGTTAAATCCATAATGCACCTCGCATTCATAAAGTAAAGCATAAGTATAGTAGAATCTGGAGATTTTTTCAACGTTAAGTAAATCAGGTCAAATGCCGATAATAAACTATGAAAATTTCGAAAAAGATTCTGATTGCAGTTATTTCTCTTATTTTTGCCGGCGCTGTTTTTGCCGACACTACCTACAAAGTTGAAAAAGGCGACACCCTTTATTCCATCAGCCGAAAGTTCCAGATTACCGTAGCAGAGCTTCGTGCCGCCAACAATCTTACCGAAAAAGACGTTCTTAAAGCAGGACAAAAACTTACAATCCCACAAGACGATATAGCAACTGCAGCTGCCCTTAATTCAAAAACCGACAAGGTTCCACAGGCAAAAGAAGAAGTTAAAACTGAAACTTACGTTGTTCAGAAAGGTGATACACTCTACTCTCTTGCAAGAAAAAACAACATGAAAGTAGATGAACTTCTGGCACTCAACGGACTTGATTCTAATGCCGTTATTAAAGTTGGGCAGAAACTTAAAATCAAAGCAGCTGCTTCTCCAGTATCAACCACAACAACAATAACTGCCACTGAACCAAAGAAAGACACAACTACAGCAAAAACTGAAACAACCCAAACAGTTACTCCTTCCGAAGTACCAGACACACGCACCTATGATGAAAAACATACTGTTGCAGCAAACGTAACATGGCCAGTAAAAGCAACAAAAGTTACCTACCGCACAGGAAAAATCTCTGGCGTTACACTCACCTGTAAAGAAAATGAAGATGTAAAATCTGTTCGCGAAGGAACAGTTATGTACGTTGGTCTTTACCGTGGTTACGGACAGGTTGTTTTCATCCAGTCAAAAACAGGTCTTATTTACGCCTACACAGGTCTTGGTGATGTAAAAGTAAACAAATTCGATTACGTTCTTTCCAATGACATTATTGGTACAGCCGGAATTGATTCAATTTCCAAAACACCACAGATTACCTTCATGGTATTCCAGGGCTCTACCCCAATAGACCCAGCAAAAGCACCTCGCGGGTAACATCTATATAACCGCCGAGATTTCAAAAAAAATAAACTATTTTTCTCTTCCGAATCTGCGGAGTCGGGGTTCGTGTCAGATGTGCTTCTGAGAGTAGGACATACGACCCTTCGGGGAGGTTAGCAGAAGTCCGTTAAACTCTCAGCTGGCATATCTGACACGGTTCCCGACGGGAGTAGATTCAGAAGAGAACGGTAGATAACCTTTTCTTGAAAATTCGACGGTTTCATAGTAATATTACTCTAATATCTCAATTTAAAAGGAACACATTATGAACAATTTCATTTTCTTAGGACCTCCAGGTGCTGGTAAAGGTTCACTTGCTGTAAAAGTTGCTGAAGATTACAAAATCCCACATATTTCAACAGGCGATATTTTCCGCGATAACATTAAACGCCAGACTCCACTTGGAGTAAAAGTTAAGGCTATTATCGATTCAGGTGCTCTTGTTTCTGATGACCTTACTTGCGAACTGGTAAAAGACCGTCTTTCAAAAGATGACTGTAAAAACGGTTACATTCTTGACGGATTTCCACGCACAATTCCACAGGCAGAAATGTTCAGCGAAATGGTTGCTGATGTAAAAGTTGTAAACTTCTGCATTTCAAACGACATCGTTATCCGCCGTCTGAGCACACGCCGCACATGTAAAGCTTGTGGTGCCAACTTCAACATTCTTACTCTTCCACCAAAAGTAGAAGGTATCTGTGACAAATGTGGTGCTGAACTTTACCAGCGTGATGATGACAAAGAAGAATCTATCCTGAACCGCATGAAAGTTTATGCTGATCAGACAGAACCTCTCATCAACTTCTACAAAAACAAAGGAAACATTACAGACCTGGATGCCGCTATCGAAACTCCAGTTCTTCTGGAAGAATTCAAAAAAATCTTCCCAATGGCTTAAGTCTAGCTAGAAGTATAAGACAAATATTTAAGGGGGTATCCTTTTTTTTAGGACACCCCCTTGTTATTAATCGTTAATTTTCAAATATATAGAAAATCACTTTATTCAACTGATTCATATTTAGCAAGTCTTTCTTCAAGCTCTTTTATTTTATCTTCATAAGCTTTCATGGTTTCAGCCTTGCCAAGTTCAAAACCTTCTTCCTTGCCACGAGCATGTCCCTCTGCAAGCCCCTGTTCAAGGCCCTGTTCACGTCCCTGTTCAAGGCCCTGTTCACGTCCCTGTTCAAGGCCCTCTGCACGTCCCTGTTCAAGCCCCTCTTCTCGGGCAATTTTTAATTCTGACGCTATGTGAGTCTTCCAGATATATCTTTTGTTGGTAAGAAAATCGTACATTCTAGATTTTACCTCAGAAAAATGAACAAGCAGGAAGTCAGATAAAATATTTTCTGACTGGCAGCGTTCAAGAACGTTTTCCACAATTACAGCAGAATTATTGCTGTTCAGACGTTCCTCATCAAAAATATTACAGAATCGTATATACTGATTTATAATATCACTTTCACCGTTATAATATATCATTTTTAATTTTATTTCCAATGCAGATTCACTTTTTCCAAAATAATCTTTGCAAAGACTCATTTCCTTTGGAAGCCCAGATTTTCTGCCTGTGTAAATAACATATAGTTCCGGTTCTGGTACCACCGCCTTCTTCCGACTGAATAAATCAATCTTGTTTGCTAGGAAAAATCGCTGGTAGCTTTCTGCAAGATACAAAAATGCCCTTAAGGTAATGTTTGTATTCCATGTTGACTGTGCCTCCACCAGAATCAAAAGCCTATTGCCAACAAGAAGCCCCAGGTCATTATACATGCCGTTTGTAAGTACATTTTCAATTGTGAAGATCTCAAGGTCATTTTGTGTGGCTTCCGTATCCTCCGGATGCAAGGTTTTGTACAGTTCCAGGGCATACTTTTTCTGACGGAACAGGATTGTAAAGGTGGAATCTTTTGTTTTTCGATTCAATCTGATCTTATGCTGATTATAGATTTTAATACTCATTGTTTTAAAACTCCTCAACATAAAATACGATTTCATTTGAAGTTTTCGGCAAGTATTTTGAAAAAAAGTTAAAAAAAAAAGGCACCGTAATGAAGTGCACCCCAATTATTGGACACTTTAACTAGGCCGATTTTAAGGACTGAT
>JAKSTP010000001.1 GCA_024402505.1 Treponema sp. | reverse complement strand
CCAGGTCTTTTCTGTCCTTCTTCAATTGTTTTAATAAGATCCATTTTGGTCTCCTGAGTTTATTTTCGGCGCTTCTTTTTGAGGTGCTTCAAACAAACTAAATCTGATATTTCCTCAATCATCTTTTCGGCTTCTTCAGTAAGCTGTCCGTTTACTCTTGCGCTCTGAATAAGATCAGGTCGGTTTTTAAGAGTTTTCTGGAGGCGCTTTCTAAGCCGCCACTTTCGGATTTCTTCGTGGTTTCCAGAAAGTAAAACTTCCGGTACCTTAAGCCCTTTGTATTCACTTGGTCGTGTATACTGTGGGTATTCCAAAAGTCCGTCGCAGTAACTTTCTTCTTCCAGTGATTCGCTGGAAATTACACCATCAATAAGCCGGTAGACTGTATCAATGATAACTTCGCAGGCAACTTCACCGCTCGACATTACGTAGTCTCCAATGGAGATTTCTTCATCTACATAAAGGTCGATGATTCTGTGGTCAATACCTTCGTAACGGCCGCAGATAAAAACAAGTTCGTCTTTGCGACTAAGTTCTTGTGCTTTTTTCTGTGTAAGAGGTTTTCCACTTGGAGACACGTAAATAACGTGCTTTTTCATGGCTCCTACGCTGTCCAAAGCTTTTCCGAGGGGCTCAGGCATCATTAACTGGCCGGCGCCACCACCGTAAGTTCCGTCATCACAAGTTCGGTGCTTATCAAGAGCGAAATCTCTGATGTTCACCAAATCGCAGGCAATAATTCCCTTTTCAACTGCCTTGGCCATGATTGAGTTTTCAAAATATGCCTTAACAATTTCAGGAAATAAGGTCAGCACAGTAAATTTCATGGAATTACTCCAGAATCCAGAGGTGCATCAATTGTACTGTCTTGTTCTTGATGTCAACCTTACCAACGTGTTCATTCACAAAAGGTACAAGTACTTTTCGTGTTTTACCTTCGGCGGTAAACTTAACTTCATTTGCAAGCAGATCGCAACTCTCGGAGAGAGAAACCTCTAAAAGGTAACCAGCTCCGCCTTCCAATACGTCTGTGATTGTACCCACAACTGCGGGCGCAGCAGACTCTGCCGAAACTTTTCCGTCACCCTGATAAACAAGGTCACAGGTTTTTAAGTCTTCAATGTACCACTCATCTTTTTTCAAAGGGTGAGCGTACTTTCGCGGTACCAAGATTTCCCAGCCGTTGAACTTTTTAATTTCTTCAGGGCTGTCAATTCCCGCAAATTTAATGTAAACAGTTTGTGAACCGCCGCCAGTAGATTCTACTTTGCATGTGCGTGTTTCATCAAAATGTCGTAAAGTAACTTCCTTCAATTTGAGCAGGTGCTCGTAATCTCCGGATGCACTCTCCACTCTACATTCGCCCGTAACTCCATGGGAGCCCCGAACAAACCCTACAACCAGCTGCTTTTCTTCCATACGAACTTGTTCCGAAACTAGTCCAGGATATCAAGACTATAGTGACGTTTTCCGTCTTTTACAGCTGAAGCGCTTAATACAGTGCGCATGGCTTTTGCAATACGGCCGTTTTTGCCGATTACTTTGCCGATGTCGTTTTCTGCCACCTTAAGCTGAAGAACCATGCCTTTTTCGCCTTCAGTTTCATTTACAGAAACGGCTGATGGATCATCTACTAAAGACTTAGCGATGTATTCAATCAGTTCTTTTTCCATCTCTGAACTCCTGAAAGTTATTTAGCCTGTTTGTTCATCAACTTGGCTACAATTTCTGTTGGCTGAGCACCAACACCGATCCAGTACTTTGCGCGGTCCATATCGATGTTAATCTGTTTACCTTCAGCTGCGATTGGCTGATAAGTACCGATTTCTTCGATACAGCGTCCGTCACGAGGTTTGCGAGCATCCTGAACTACAACGCGGTAGCAAGGACGAGCTTTTGTACCAAATCTCTTGAGTCTGATTTTGACCATTTATTCCTCCGCAGGGCTTTTTCAAGTCCTGAATTTTGCTAATTAAGTAAACTAATCACTTGGGCATAATAATACCTATTGTGATAGTGATATACTATATTATAGGAAATTGGTAAAATAGTCTATAGATAGACTTAACTAAAGAACGAATTATGGAAAAGATTGTAATAGGCGGCGCAGCATTTATTTTTGGACTTGGTGAACTCAAAGAGGCTTTTGAAGGCCTTGGTTACCAGGTAAGTTTTATTGAAGCACCGTTTATGAATGATTATACAGAAATTGAAGAAAAAAATCTTGTGCATTTTGCGGCCGACCTTGAAGAAGAAGGTATTCTTATTCCAATGAGCGAATACTGGATTACAAAGGCCATGGAAAATAAAAGGGCTCGCATTTCCAAAAAGGCCCTGGAGGCTTCAAGAAGCAAGGTTTATTTTTCAAAGTTGATGAAAGAAAATAGCGAAAAAGTGCCATCCCTTGTTTCGGTAGAAGAGGCCTGTGAAGGTTTTTTAGAAGGAAAAAAATATATAGTAAAACCGGAAGGACTTTATTCAGGTTACGGTGTTCGACTTGTGGAAAGTAAAACAGATCTTGAAAATGCTTTGGAAAAATGTGCCGGCGTAAAAACTCATTCATTGAAACTTTTTGGCATAAATAATAAGACTCCAGTAATCTGGGAAAACAGTGAAGGAAGGGAATACAGTGCAGACTGCTTTATTTACGGCGGAAAAATGGAAGTAGTGCGGGTTTGTAAAAAAATCATTACACTTATTCATGGAAATCCCTGTACTGCTGCAATCCAGCTGATTCCTTGTACTGAAAAAATCCAGTTTGCTTTGGAAAAATGGAATTCCATCCTTTTTGATAAAAATGACATAAGTTTTTCCCAATTTGATTTTATTGATGAGGGAGATAATCTCGTGCCTGTAGATTTTGCCTGTCGTGTTGGTGGCGGCATGGCTGATCTTTTAAAAATGGCAGGAAATCCTTATGCGTCGGCTGTGAAAAAAATGGCCGGTGGTGAGGAAAATCTGACAAATGAAAATGTTCATGGATATCCAACCCAGTTGAATTATCTTCCTGTAAAAAGCGGTAAAATCAAGGACCTTTCTTTTGAAACGCTAACCGAAAAAACACTTTACAATAAAAAAATCGGTGATTTTGTGCCGGAAAGTCCTTCTTCTGTAGCAAGCCGCATTGCCACAGGATTTGGATATTTTGCAAGCCTTGATGAAATCCCCGTAGAAAAGCTTCTTTTGGGTGACCGGTTTATTGGCAATTGGAAAAAGGTTTGAAACTCTTAAAGATGTGAAGTATAATTAGAAAGATAAGCAGGGGAAAATGATGAATACAGCTTTACTTGTAGAAAACGGTATTGAATATGAAAAGGGACTGGCTCGTTTTGCCGGCGACAAGGAAATCTACGAAATGGTTCTTATGAACTTTGCCGAAGATGATCATTGCCTTCATGAAGCCCAGAAAGCCTTTCAGGAAAATGATTACGAAATGCTGTTTAATGCGGTTCATGAAATTAAGGGTGCCAGTGGAAACTGTGATATGACGGAACTTTTTGCTATTGCCAGTGAGCTTTGCGATTATGTGCGTGGAGATAACTACAAAGGTAATGAAGAAAATATCAAAAGATCTTATCCACTTTTTGAAAAAGCCTACATCAAAGTTATTGAGGGAATAAAAAAGGCCGCTGAGTAATGAGATGCTGAAACAAGTTCAGCATGACAGTTGACAGCGCATTGTCATCCCGAACTTGTTTCGGGATCTTTTGTTTATGCGTTCAGTTTTGCTTTAAGCTCTTCCAGTTCTGCAAGAAGTGCTTCGTTTTCATGAATGAGCCTTGTGCGGCTGGTAATATTTTCAATGTTTACAAAGAAGATGTGACTCAATGCTTTGTCGGAAAGGTGCTGAACCCTTACAAAGAGATTTACAGGTTCACCAAAGCCTGGGAGAGTAATTTCACCAACAGTTTCTGCCTTTGTAGACAATGCTTCATCAAGAATTTTCAGCATATCGTTTATAGCATCATTACCAAAAACCTTCTTTTTGAAATCATGTTCGGTAGGTATATTTTCTGTTGTAAGATTTAACTGACTTACGAACTTGGTGTTCATGCGAAGAATATCTATGTGGTAGCTGGCAGGGGAGTATTCAAAAATAGCTGCAGCACCTACATATTTATCAAAAAGTTCAGAAGACAGAACCGAGTAATCCAGGAAGTCAATTTGTGTTTTTGATTCAGGAGCTTTTGTAATTTCCAGAACGTGGAAAGGATTGTCCTTGAGAATTTCTTTGTATTCGTCGGCTGGAATTGGTTTTGCAAAGTAGTAGCCCTGCATGAAAAGACAGCCGATGCTTTTAAGGAAGTCGGCCTGCTCAAGGGTTTCAACACCTTCTGCAATGATAGGCAGATTTAGTCGGCTTGCCATGCGCACAATGGAAGAAAGAATTGTTCCGCCCCGTTCAGACTTCTGTGTAATGTCCGGAGTCTGTTCTGCGCCCAAGAATTTCATGTCCAGTTTAAGGATATCAACAGGAACGTCCTTAAGTGTATTCAAAGAAGAGAATCCCGATCCAAAATCGTCCATTTCAACGCAGAAACCATGTTTTTTCAAGGTAGAAACAATGGCAATCAGCTGGTCCGGATCATCCATACAGGCGCTTTCTGTAATTTCAAGGCGCAGAAGGTCTGTAGTAAGATCGTGTTTTTTAATAAGCTCGCAAAGAATCTTACAGAGATCAGGATTGTAGATGTCTTTTCGCGAAATGTTTACCGAAACAGGAACCGGCTGAAGTCCTTCATCAAGCCATTTTCGCAGAAGCCGGCAGGTCTGATCCCAGATATATTCATCAAGTTTTGTAATGAAACCATTTCGTTCAAAAATAGGAATGAAAACACCTGGTGAAATAATGCCTTTTTCAGGATGAATCCATCTTACTAATGCTTCGGCCCCTGAAAGACGGTGTGTGGCATAATTATACTGAGGCTGGATATAAACCTGGAACTGTCCTGTAGCAAGTGCATTTTCCATGTCATTGATGAGCTGCTGTTCTTCCAGAAGGGAAGTGCGCATTGATTCATTGTAATAGGCTATATGGTGGGTGTAATCATCTTTAAGGGTTTTAAGGGCCAGCATTGCACGGTCACAAAGTATTGTTGGATCAACACTTGGATCATCAATCTGATAAATGCCCATGCGGAGAACAAATTCGAATTCCATGAAGCCTTTCTGAAGCTGTTTTGTAATAATCTTCATGAGCTTTTCTGGATCGTAATTGTTTCTAGGTGTTACAATGATAAAGTGGTCGGCATGCCATCGTCCGTAAATGGTAAGACGTGAATGAATGCCTTTAAGAATGGCGCCAACTTTTTTAAGAACATTGTCGCCGGCTCCAACACCGAAAGTGTCATTGAAAACCTTGAAGCGGTCAATGTCTATGCGAAGAAGGTCGAACTGAACGTCAGGGTTGCAAATAAGCATTTCCGAAAGAATTGATGAGAAGGTTTCCCGGTTGTAAATGCCCGTAACTTTATCCATCTGGGACATTTCAAGAATATCCATCTTTCGGGCCAGTTCCATTGTCATACGGTCCTGGTTTGCCCGGAGTTTATTCATTTCAAGGCGGTCAACAAGGTTCTGAATGCGGTGGGTTACTACTTCCGGATCAAAAGGTTTGCCAAGAATATCAACGGCACCGTAATCAAGAGACATAATCTGGTTCTTTTTATCATCATTTGCCGAGATAATAACAACGGGAATGTGAGTGTAATTTTCGTTGCGGTGAATGGCATCAAGAAGTGTAAAGCCGTCAATGTTCGGCATTACAAGATCGAGGATAGCAATATCTATGCGATTGTTTTCAAGAATTGACCAGGCTTCTTGCCCGTCTTTTGCCTGAATGATATTATAAGTCTTACCAAGAATAGCCTGGAGTAGGGAACGGTTTGCGAAATTATCATCAGCAACCAGTATGTTGATGTCATGTCTTTTCTGCATATAGACCGACCTCCCGAAAATAACTATTAAATAAACTAGTCTCCATACTATTATAAAAATTATATCATAATTTTTGGGAGTTTCAAGTAGAAATCTCTAAAAAATCTACATATTTTATTATATAATAATATTGGTTATTAGATGACAATGGAGGAATTTGAGATTATGAACACCAACACAGCACCAGATGGAAAGAAATATGTTGCTCTTTCTTTTGATGACGGTCCAAATACGGACATTACACCAAAAATGCTGGCACTTTTGAAAAAGCATGATATTAAGGCAAGTTTTTTTGTAGAAGGCCAGTACATCAATGAAGAAACAAAGCCTGTAATGAAGGCCTGTTTTGACTGGGGATGTGATATTCAGAATCATTCCTGGACTCACTCGGATATGACAAAATTTAATGGTGAACAGATAAAAGATGAAATAAAACGCACTTCGGCTTTGATTGAAAGCGTTACTGGCGTTGCACCAGCTTTTTTCCGTCCCCCATTCATCTGTGTAAATGATGAGATGTACGACAATATTGAGCTACCATTTATCTGCGGCCTTGGCTGTGAAGACTGGGTTCCTGAAGTAAGCGCCGATGAACGAGTAAAACGCATGATGGAAATGGCCGGAAATGGTGCAATCTATCTTTTACACGATATGCTTAATAATGAAAAAACTTTGGAAGCCGTAGACAGAATTGTGCCTATGCTGAAAGAACAGGGCTACACTTTTGTAACAGTACCTGAAATTTTTGAAAAATGCGGAATAGACCCCAAACGCCCAAAAGCATTGTGGCGCAACGTTGTAACAGACTAAAAGACTTCTGAAGGATAATTATCAACCTACCAATTGAAAATACTACCAGTCAGTCAGCAGCAGCCAAAACCGCTAGCTAGCGTCGCTACACGCGCAGGCCGGCAAGGAAACTATGTTCCGTCCTGCGGGTGTTTTTGTCAGCCGCTGCCTTCCTTCCCGTATTTTCAAAGACAGTTTATCTTGTCCTTCAGAAGGTTTTATTGCGATACGAAGGCGGCCATTACGGTGAATGTGCCGGTTTGGGACATTTGCCGGCGGTGGGATCCAAGATTGTTTGAACAGGCAGTGCAGTCCTTGCATGATAGAATGTTATCTTCAGGAATGCCTGCCTTTTTTATTGCATAAAGGTTTGCTTTTTCAAGGGAAAGTGCATATAGAGGACCTGTGCCGTTGTTCCAGTCAATGCGGCTTTTTGCTTCTTCGGTGGCAGGTGAAACGCAGTCTGGTCCAAAATTGGCTGTAAAATAGGAGGCCCGTTCCTCATCAACTATGTAGCAGCAATTGTGAATGTGTGGTCCCATTACAACGCAGATATTTTCAGGTTTTGCGCCAAAAACTTCTTTTGCTTTTTCTATAGCTTTTGTAATGATTCCAGTTCCTTTCCATCCTGAATGAAGAACTCCAAAAAATTTTGAAACAGGATCGTATAGATAAATTGGCATACAGTCTGCCACAGTGATTACAGGAAGAAGTTCCATGTTCTGAGTAATAATTCCGTCTGCCTGAAGGTTTTTTGTGTCATCCTGGGTGCGGGCTATTACTACATCCTGGGAGTGAATAAGTTCAACGGGAGTTACTTTTAATGATGGAAAAGTGTTTTTAAAAAAAGCATTTCTAAGTTCGTTTGTTTCGTTCCAGCGAAACCGCATGGACCCGTTGGAAAGGTTTGTAAGATGCCAGCGAGGACCGTCAGTAAGAAGTTTGCCATGGTAAAGAAATGGTGCAGAAAAATAGTTTGAGGAAGTTGAAATATTTAATTTTTCTATATTAGTTTCCATGAAATCCTCTGATTTTTTATCACACGGATTGGCAAAGTTCTACGAACTTTGCAGTTTTGTATAGTGAGCACCGTAGGTGCGAACCAATCCGTGTGACACCCTTTATCTAAATCTTTTTTTCTGTATAAGCGTAGGCGTTGTGGTTATGGATGCTTTCGTAGTTTTCGGCTTCAATGCTGAACCACTGGAATGGTTTTTCAATCTTGAAATTTTCCAGAGCAATGTACACTTCCCGAACAACATCTTCTACAAAACGCGGGTTGTCGTAGGCACTTTCGGTAACGTATTTTTCATCCTGACGCTTCAGAACTGAATACAAAGGACCTGAAGCACAGTTTTCAATTACAGAGATTAAATCTTCAAGCCAGAAAAATGAATCGTACAGAAGTTTTACCCGGACAGTTCCCCTCTGGTTGTGGGCACCATAATCACTGATGGCTTTTGAGCAGGGGCACAAAGTAGTAACAGGCACTTCCACTGTAATGTAAAAATCCCGGGAACTTTCGCTTACGGTGGCTTCATAAGTGCAAAGATAGTTCATGAATCCTTTGCTTTTTGAAACAGGAGCTTCTTTTTCTATGAAATAAGGGAAAGTGATTTTTCCATAAGCCTTCTGTGCATCCAGTTTTGTTCGGATTTCTTCCAGAAGTTCCCAGAAATGTGTAAATGAAAGATTTGTATGATACCTGTGAAACACCTCGATAAAACGGCTCATGTGGGTGCCTTTATAATGATGAGGAAGGTTTACAAAAAGATCCACGGTGGCAGTAGTGTGCTGAGCCTTGTTGTTTTTATCAAGAACCTGAATAGGGTATTCTACATTTTTAACGCCAACTTTCTGCAGTGGAACGTTTCTTTCATCTTTTTCGCTTTGGATATCTTTCATTTTCTGTTTTCGGCGCTTTCAAGGGTGTTTGCCATAAGCATGGCGATTGTCATTGGTCCAACTCCGCCTGGAACCGGTGTAATAAAGCTGGCTTTTTCTTTGATGGCTTCAAAATCAACGTCTCCTACAAGGCGGAAACCAGATTTTTTTGTGCTGTCAGGAATGCGGTTTACACCAACGTCAATAACTACAGCACCTTCTTTTACCATGTCGGCAGTTACTGTATTTGGATGGCCACTGGCTGCAACAATAATGTCGGCCTGTTTTGTAAAAGTTCCAATATCCGGAGTACCTGTGTGGCAGATTGTAACAGTACAGTTTGTTTCCCGGCGGGCCAGAAGAATGCTTACTGGTTTTCCTACGATATTTGATCGGCCAATAACTACGGCGTGTTTTCCTTTTGTTTCAATGCCCATTTTTTCAAGGAGAACGATGATTCCATGTGGTGTACAAGGCAGGAAAGCTTTTTTTCCAATCATCATGTTTCCTACGTTTACAGGATGGAATCCGTCTACATCTTTTTCAGGATCAATTGCAAGAAGAACTTTTTCTTCGTTGATGTGTTTTGGAAGTGGAAGCTGAACAAGAATGCCGTGAACCGAGACATCTTTATTCAGTTTGTCGATAAGTGCAAGAAGTTCTTCTTCGCTGGTGCTTTCCGGAAGGTGAACAGATTCATCTTTCATGCCGCATTCAGCAAGGGCTTTCTGTTTTCCTGTAACGTAAGATACGCTGGCTGGATTTTCGCCAACAAGAATAACTGCAAGACAAGGAACAATGCCTTTTGCCTTAAGTTCTGCTGTTTTTGCTGCTACTTCAGCCCGTGTATCTGCTGCAATCTGTTTTCCATCAATGATAGTTGCACTCATGTTTTTCCTCCAAAAAATGGGCTTTATTTGCCCGAAAAACTTGTCCTATTTTCTCATTTTTGAAGTGATTTTTCAATCAGTATGGGAAAAAAGTGATTTTTTAATATTTTTTTTTTAGAATTTAGCATTGATTTTGCCGAAAAATCCTGTTGGCGCCCATATTATAGGTGGAGGCGGAAAATGAGTGAAACAAAAAACAGCGAAAAGGACTTTGATATTCCTCAGGCCCTCTGCCTTCAGTGCAGACTTTTGATGAAAGAAAAAAAGAGAGGCTTTGTGCTGTTTCATACACGTAATACACCAAAGAAGTTTGCTGACTGCATTGTTTTTTTTACTGGAAAAGGATTAAGAATAAAAATGATTTCGGAGCGTAGATTTTTAAGGCTATATCAGAAAAAGTACAAGACTCAATGTGTTACTAATGAAAATTGAAAGAATGATAAATAAACGGAGAGAAAATACAAGCTTAAGGAGGTAGGAAAAAACTTAGCGGGCATAAAAAAACGGGGCTCACCAGAAAATAGTCTACCTTGTGAAAATACTACCGTATTTTCACAAAATTGCTTTTTAGGGGTTCCCCGCTTTTTTATGCACGGAATGCTGATTATTTAAGGCAGGCGTCCAGGTCTGCTTCAATGGCTTTTCGGTCCAGATGTTTTCCAATTACAACCAGTTTAATCATGCGGTCGCCCACAGTTTCATCCCAGTCTTTTTTTGCATCAGGTTCCTGTTTGAAGATTTTTTCCTGTTCCCGTTTTGGAAGACTTGCAAGCCACTGTCCAGAATATCCGGCCTGAATCTGGCGGCCAGAAGTTTCAAGAACGTAAGCCATGTCTTCTTCATCTGCAAACCACATAACACCTTTGCAGCGGATAATTGCACGTGGCCAGCGGCTGGCATATTCGTCAAGTTTAATGCGGTCGAATGGTTTTCGGCGGTAGTAAACAAATGAACCGATTCCGTATTCGTCTTCATCGGCACCTTCGTGTTTGTGTTCATGGTGGTGGTGTCCATGGCAGTGACATTTTTCTCCGCCTTCGCAACCAGGTTCGTGTTCTTCATGGTCGTGGTGGTGGTGATGTTCGTGTTCATGTTCTTCGTCATGATCATCATCATCGTCATCATGGTGGTGATGGTGTTCTTCTTCCATTTCGGCATCGTGTTTTTCAAGTTCGGCAACCCAACCGGCACTTGCGTAAACAGTTTCAAAATCGAAGTTGTCTTTTCCAATGATTTCTTCGAGAGGAATATCACAGTTTGTGGTTTCAAAAACCTTTACATTTGGCTGAATCTTGTTGATTACTGCACGAACTTCTTTCATCTGTTCGTCTGTAACAAGGTCACGTTTGTTTACGATAAGTGTTGAACAGAATTCAATCTGCTGGATAAGGAGAGATTCAATATCTTCTTCATCAACATCATCTTTAAGAAGATCCTGTCCACTGGCAAATTCATCTACAAGGCGGGCTGCATCAACAACACCAATAACGTTGGCAAGATTACCAATTTCGATTGTTTCAATTGCCTGAGCAATAGGAAGAGGTTCACAAACACCACTGGCTTCAATAAGAACATAGTCGTATTTACCTGTTTTCATAAGGTCTTCAATACCTTTTACCATGTCACTTTTGAGAGTACAGCAGATACATCCGTTTGTAAGTGGCAGGATACTTGATGTATCGGTAATGGCTGCTTCTTTTGAAATAAGGTTTGCATCAACGTTTACTTCGCCAATGTCATTTACAATAACTGCAACTTTATAGCCTTTCTGGTTTGTAAGGATTCTGTTCAGAAGGGTAGTTTTACCGGCTCCAAGATAACCGCACAAAAGGGTAATAGGAATTTTCTTTTTCATGATATAACCTCGTAAAAATCTATGAATTCAATATAGTAAAAAAATGGGGTAAATTCAATAAAAAAGGACTGTCCTAAAAGTAAAACCATTATGTCATCCTGAACTTGTTTCAGGATCTATCTGGATAGAGATGCTGAATCAAGTTCAGCATGACAGAATAGTCCTTGTTCAGTATGACAGTTTTTTTTTAGGACAGCCCGTTTGAAATGTTTTATAATTTCTTTTAGCCGAAAACTACTGGCGTTTCATTGTGCATTCCCAGTGTTTGTTTGGATCAGAAGATGGAACATCTGAGCGGTCAACAACCAGGTCAATGTCTGTGCTCAAAGAGATAGGTTTAATGAACTGGTATGTGCGGTTTGTTTCTGCACATTTAAAGCTCATTACAAGACCTTTTGTGCTTACTTTACAAGTGTAATCAGTAACATTGTCGTTGAAAGAAATGATTTTTTCTGATCCTTTGTAAAGAGTGATGCTGTTGTTGGCAAATTCCCAAGTTGCATCCCATTTTGCATCGTACCATTTTCCAAGGCTCCAGTCTTCTGGGAAGCGGATCTGTGAAGTTGGTTTTGTAAGGTCAAGAGTATCTTCTGCTGAAGCAGCAAAAACACAAAGACAAGCCATAATAGCGGCAATCAAGAATTTTTTCATTTGTAATACCTCTATAAAAGAATATATCACAAAAAAAATGATATGACAAGAGAAAATCTCTAAAATGTCTAAAAATTTATCGCGGGAAAATACTACCAGTCAGTCAGTGACTGGTGGTATTTTCACGCAATGTTTTTTTGATATTTTATTCCAATACGGAAAGCTGTTCGGTCAAAAGAGGGACCAGCTGTTTTTTACGGCTCACTACATCTTTCAGATAGTAAACCTGGTTTTCCATTTTAGGGAAAGTGATGTAAGGTGCGAATTTTTCGTCGGCATCAATAAGCAGGATGCTGGAAAGTTTTGTAATGTCGGTAACAAGAAGGGCTGCAAAAACAAGTTTCTGGCCACGGCGTACAAATTCCAGTTCCTTGAAAAACTCTTCCTTGCGGTCAAGGATTTCTGCTGTGTTTCCAACTTCAATCTGGCTTACGGTGTAAGAAAGTTTTCCTTCGGTGTATTCCTTCATATCCTGGTGGATTACGTCGGTGGCTGAACGTCCGTTAATGTGACTTCCGGCTTCGAGAATCTCTTTTCCCAGTGCTTCTACTTCAAGGTTTGTAATATTCGAAAGATATTCTGCAGTTTCACGGTCAATTTCTGTGGTTGTGGTTGACTGGAGAATAAGTGTGTCGCTTAAAATACCGCAGAGAAGAAGGGCAGCAATATCCTTTGGAACAGGAACCCGATATTCTTTGTAAAGGTTTGTAATAATTGTGGAAGTGGATCCTACAGGCTTGTTTATAAAGGTGATTGGATATTTTGTTGAAAGAGGACTAAGTCTATGGTGGTCAATAACTTCACGGATCTTGAAATTTTCAATGCCGTCCAAAGCCTGGGTAATTTCGTTGTGGTCAACAAGAATGACTTCGGTGTTTGGTTCACCCATAAGGTCGGTTTCAGAAATAATACCCACAATTTTGTTATCTTCATCTACAACAGGAAGACAGCGGCATGGAGAAGCCTGAAGAAGAGGCCGAATCTTTGTAATGGTGTCGGAAAGAAGAACCGGCTTGATTTCACTGTCGCTCATAATGGAAACCGGTGTAGAATAGGCAATCATCATTGAAGTGGCGGCAACAGGGTAAGGGCTTATAAGAACTGAAACACCGTTGGCTTCTGCTAGTTCACGGAGCTCTTTTTTCATTACGTAATCTGAAGAAAGGATTAGCAGTTTGATGCGGCTGTTTACGCAAAGTTCATGAATGCTTTCCCTGTCGGAAGTGATTACGATGATGTTTTCGCTGGCATGTTCACGGAGTTTTTCGGCAAAACTATCTGTATGGGCAGCACCTACCAGAATTGAACCTTTGAAGATTTCTTCTTCGTTGTGAAGGACAATAGGCTGAGCGTGAAGGGTTTTCTGGATAAGACCGATGCTTGTAGAAATAGCATGCTTTTTTTCGGGATTCAAAAGGGTAATTACATTCTGGGCAAAGGCAGAGAAGTGGAGAAGTGAATCGTAACGGCCTTCATCATCAACAACTGGAATTACCCGGTTGTGAAGTTCCTGCATCTTATTGATGGCGTCCCACACGGAAACCGATTTATTTACGGAGCCGGAAAGTGGCTTAAGATAATGCTGAACCTTTGGAGTAAGATTTGAAAGGTATTTTGGAAGAGGAACCTTAAATTTATTGAAGATGTAATCTGTCTGTGGATTAAGATGTCCGGCCCGGGATGCAATGCAGTTATTTTCCCCAAGAAGTTCCTTAAGGCGTGCGTATGCAACTGCGGAAACTACTGAGTCAGTGTCCGGATTTTTGTGTCCAACAATATAAACAGTTTTATCCATCTTTTATTCCTTTTTGCAGATTATTATTGGTTTGGAGAAGCAGTGATGAAATCAACGATGTTTTTAGCGGCTTTTCCTTGTTCGGCCCAGCATTCATTTTTAATTTCGTTCCGGGCGGCTTCCAAAGAAGAACTTGAAAGTGCGTTGTTGATTACATCCTTGATGCTGCCAAAATCTTTTTCTTCAAGTTTAAGGCCCATTTTTTCGGCGGCACGGAGAATCCACATTTTTTCGTCAAACCAGGCAGCGTCGTAAACTGCGGTGTCGAAACTGGTGTCGGCGTACATGAAAGGCCGGTTGAAGAGCAGTGTATATTCAAGAATGATGCCGGAAAAGTCGGTGATCATCATGTCGGAACGGTTCAGGACTGCAAGGTTGTCGTTATCCCGGTTCCATTCAAAACAGGCGTATTTTTCCATAAGGGAATCAATCACTTCTTTGTCGGCGGTGAAAGACTGTGGGTGAGGGCGGACAATTACTTCAAAACCAGATTCTTTAAGGGCTGCAAGAAGTGAATCTCCGAAGCGGACAAGAATGGAACTTGGTCCCCAGGAAGGGGCAAGAAGAATGACTGGCTTTTCTTTGTTAAAGCTGTGTTCTGGAAGTTCCTTTACGTGATCGAAGGCGGCATCAAGGAAAGTGGAACCTGCTGCAAACATTTCCTTTCGTTTAATGGCAGGACGGGCCTCTTCAATCTTTTTAGCAAAGTCAATCTGATTCTGTCCGCAGGCAAGGAAAGCGTCGTAGTAATCAAGGGCAAACATTCGGTATCCGGCAAGGTCATCGCAGGAATGTGGAATGTGGATGTATCGGTCTACGGTTTTGCTGCGTTTCCACTGAAGAACATCAAGGCCTGGGGTTGTGGCAATGACAGTTCCTGCATTGAGCATGTTCATTTTTACAAAGCCCTTGTTGCCTTCACCGATGTATTCTGCTTTTACGTATTCATATTTTGCGCTTAAGGCAGGATCATCTTCACTCTGGGTGTAATAAACAAGGGGGATTTTTCGTTCTTCAAACTGATCACAAATTGGCTTAAAAACATTCCAGTAACGTTTGTGATCGGAAAAAATAAGGTAAGGGATTTTGCCGGCCTGAAGTTTTTCTGCTTTACCGCCGGAAAGAATGAATCGAATTTTTACAGCAAGAGCCCGGAAGGCAAAAACTGCTGCAGTGGCAACACCAATGGCAAGAGAAAAAAGCATGCTTCCGGTACCCGGATCGATATAAAGAAAGTTATTCATTAAATTGTCCTCATCTTCTTACCATATTATATATATTTTGGTATAATTGTGCCATGTCTTTTCTATATAATTTATTGATTCTGCCAATTGAATCACTTATCGAATTTATTTTCTGTTTTGTATATAAAAAGTTTTCTGCATTTGGAGTTGCCGGTTGTATTGTGGCTGTAAGTCTGGCCGTAAATTTTCTGGCACTCCCTTTGTACAATATGGCAGATGCACTTCAGCTTAAGGAACGAAACGTCCAGCTTAAGATGCAGAAATGGATTGCACATATAAAAAAGACATTTAAGGGCGACGAGCAGTTTATGATGCTCAACACCTGGTACCGTCAGAATGATTATCATCCACTTTATGCCCTTAGATCGGCACTTTCCATTCTTATTGAGATTCCTTTTTTTATTGCGGCCTATCATTTTTTGAGTAACTGTTCTTTGCTGAATGGAAAATCTATTCTGTTTTTGAAGGATCTTGGAAGTCCGGACGCACTTTTTGCCATTGGAAGTTTTTCTGTAAACGTGCTTCCAATTTTTATGACCCTTGTAAATGTAGTATCCAGTGCCATTTACACAAAAGGTGCTCCATTGAGAGAGAAGGTGCAGGTTTATGTTCTGGCACTGATCTTCCTGGTGCTTTTGTACGACAGTCCAAGCGGTCTTGTTTTTTACTGGATTTTGAACAACACTTTCAGCCTTGCAAAAAACGTTGTATTGAAGATGAAAAAGCCTGGCCTTGTGGTTTACGGATTTATTTCTGCAATGATGGTGGCATTGAGCCTGTTTATTGCTTTCTTTATGAACCACACCTCACTGAACAAAAAGATTGCCTGCTGGTTTGTGGCCGCCCTGGTAATAGCAGTACCGCCCCTTGTAAAAATGCTGAAAAATGTCATCTCCAGCAAGCACAATGTCATCTCGAGCAAGCACAATGTCATCTCGAGCAAGCACAATGTCATCTCGAGCAAGCACAATGTCATCTCGAGCGAAGTCGAGAGATCTTCTTCCAAGAAGGATGTCTCCACTTCGGTCGACATGACACCTACTGTAAATGTCATCTCGAGCGGAGTCGAGAGATCTTCTTCCAAGAAGGATGTCTCCACTTCGGTCGACATGACAGGAAATGGTGCACTCCTTTTCTTTGTTTCCTGCTTTGTTTTGTGGATTCTTACGGGGCTTTTGCTTCCTTCAAACGTTATTTCAACAAGTCCTCAGGAATTTTCGTTTATTGGCACAACAGAAAGTCCATTTTCTTACATTGGAACGTCAATCTTTTATTTTGCAGGTATTTTTCTTTTCTGGCCTTTTATGGTGTGGAAAATGTTTGGGGAAAATGTGCGGAAAGTTATGCCGGTATTGTTTTTTGTACTGACAATCTGCGCCCTGGCAAACGTTTATCTTTTTAAGGAAAGTTACGGAACCATCAATATTTTCTTCCGTCTTGAAAACCAGGGGGTAATGAGCCACGGGGCCCTTTATGTTGTGGGCGTTACACTTTTTATGCTGGTGCCTGTTCTTCTTTATGCTGTGTGTTCTAAATTCAAAAAAGTGAATGTGCTTTCCATGGTGCTTTGCGCTGTTCTTCTTGGGGAACTTTTTTTAAGCGTTTCCAATCTGGTTAAAATCAACAGGGGATGGAAGGAACTGGATAAGGATGCAATGCGAAATCAGGCGGTGGCCAGTGAAAAAGAAATGGAAAAAGAGTTTCATTTGAGCCGGGATAACAAAAACGTAGTTGTGTTCTTTATGGACCGTGGCATTTCATCATTTTTCCCACATATTCTTGATCAGTTCCCGGAACTTAAGGAAAGTTATTCTGGATTTACCTATTACCCAAACACCATCAGCTTTGGTGGTACAACAATTATTGGGTCGGGACCTATGATGGGTGGTTACGATTACATTCCGGAAAATCTTCATCTTAAAGAAAACCAGCTTTTAAGCGAAAAACAGAACGAAGCTGTAATGGTATTACCGGAAAATTTCCATGAAGCTGGATGGAATGTTACAGTGGCCGATGCCCCTTACGCAAACTATACCTGGTTTTTTAACAAGGATTTTTACAATACACGATATCCTTATGTTGATGCAAAAACCGTGAATCGAAAATACGGTACCCTTTATTCCATTGAGCACGCCGATGATTTTGACAACGCACCTTCCGATAAAATCTGCCGCACTTACATAAACCGTTTTTCACTTCTGCAGATTATTCATCCGGGACTTCGCTTTACTTTCTATCAGGAAGGAAATTATTTTGCCGACCTTTCTTTCTTCAGTGAACCAGATTTTGTGGATGATTATGCAGAACTTTATTATCTTCCAGAACTAACTGATTTTACTGCCAGTAAACCAACCTATACCTTTATTGGAAATACAACGGCCCACAGTTATGTAAGTCTTCTGGAACCAGACTTTCATCCGGGAAAAGCCGATGAGAATCACCATTATATGGGATTTGGAAATTATGATGCAAAGGGCGCCGAAACCATGGATTATCCTTCAAATGCGGCAGCTCTTATCAACTTTGGAAAATGGCTTGATTACCTTAAGAAAAACGGGGTTTATGATAATACACGTATTATTATTGTTGCAGACCACGGATTCCGTCACACCTTCCGGGCTTTTGAATCTTTTGGTGAAAAAATTGACAGCGACACTGTAGGCGAGTTTAATCCTCTTCTTCTGGTAAAAGATTTTGATGCAAAAGGACCTTATGTTACCGACAGCGCTTTTATGTCCAATGCAGATACACCGCGCCTTGCAGTAAAAGATCTTGACGTTTCTGATATGAATCCATTTACCGGCAACAAGTTCCAGAGTACTGCCGATTATGACAGTTTTGAGGTGCTTCATATTGATGTAGATCGCTTTATGCCTGAAGAATGGAAAGATGAATACACCTTCTACAATTCAGGTGAAGAAGTGTACCGGGTAAAAACCGACATTTTCGACGAAGCCAACTGGGAAAGGTTGAAATAAAAGACCCCGAAACAAGTTCGGGGTGACAAGGTGTTTGTTCGGGGTGACAAGGTGTTTGTTCGGGATGACGAGGGGTGTGTTCGGGGTGACGAGGTGTGTCATGCTGAACTTGATTCAGCATCTCTTTACTCGAACTTTATTCAGCATCTTTTTACCTTGGTGTTTTGAACTTTATGGACTACAATAGAATAAATTATATAAATGGAGATAAATGTGAAAAAATTTTCCAAAGTTTTCTTTTTAATTCTTGGTTTTGCAGTTCTTTTATCCGGCTGTACTTTTTTAGAAAAAGAAGAACTTCATAACGGACTTGTCATAAATCTTCCTTCCAATAATAAAGGCAGGCGTTCAGCAGTTGAGTTTACTGATCTGTTTTCCACATTTGAAATAGAGGAAGTTAGCCTTTATACAGTTACACTGACAAACGGAAAACAGACCTTTCAGGGCCAGGGAGAACCTGGAGAACAGATTCTTATTTCTAACATTCCGGCAGGCCATTGGACATTAACTTCCTATGCATGGGTTGGAAACCAGTGGGACGGTTATGAGGCTGCCGGTAAGAATAATCCAAAGGATATAGTGATAAAACCATATACCGTTGTTACAGAAGATGTGGCACTTGTAAAAATTGCGTTTATTTCTGGAAAACAAGCTTTAGTTAGTGAAACAATCGAAATTACAGAAAATACAAGTTTTATTGCTAATGAATGTGATGTTACTTTCAAACGTGCAGAAGGCTTTGATGGAGATATTTTCCATGTTGCAGAAGGTGCTGTTCTAAACTTAATTGGAATGGATGATGAGGAATGGTTCTACATTTATGTTGATGGATCCAGTGAAGAATTTGTAAATGGCCGCCTTGTAACTGTAGAAGGCACTTTGAATGCTACAAATGTTTATTTTATGAATAACAAGGCCTCTTCCAATGCTGATAATCCTAATTCAGGAAGTGCCATTCAGGTTGAAGCTGGTGGTACTTTACATATGGAAGAATGTATTGTTAAAGAAAACTCCATTGTATGTCCTGGTATTGGAGCCGGTATTTACTTAAAGGATGGATCTACTTCTTATCTTTATGATGTAACCTTGTATAACAATACGGTTCTTGATGGCGATTATTAAAATCCACGGGATGCAAACAATGATATTTTTATTGATGCAAAAGCCGACGTTTCTTTTGACAGATATGTAAATGGTGAAAGCGTTTATGAAAGTTATGTAAATATTACTTACCGGCCTTTGTTTGATGAAAATGGTGGAAAAATTACATGGTCTGAAGACAATAAGCCAATTAAACTTCTCTCCAGCGATTCGACGAAAAGATTCGAGCTTAATGTAGATTACTTGAAGGGTGATAATGATGTTCCTTTGTATTACGTAAACAAACGGGCATTTTTTGATGGGGAAGGAGATATTATTGATAAGGCTATTAATGACATCAAGGTAAAAAAACAGCCTGAAGAATATGACGGTGATGTTTATTATGTCAGCAGCATTGATAATTCATTGGTAAAACTTTCTGACGATCTTAAGGGTAAGAAGATACTTTCCGACGTTTCTGACCTGAAAACAGCTATGAATGTCAGTGGTGATTATCTTTTGTATGCTGGAGAAGGCGGAGAGATTATTCTGAAAGAGGAACTGAATCCTAATAAGGCTGATGTAGAAGTATCTATTTTGGCTCTTGAACCAGTTACATTTAAGCGCGGCGGTGACTTAATGACCAAAGGAAGCGGGAAATATATGCTTAATGTTTTTTGTGCGTATAACTCACCTGATTTTAAAGCAGATGATACAAAATATAACCTTATATTAGGCACTGTGAATCCAGATGACAGAATTACATTTGATGGAACTTCAACAACTCTTACATATTGCCCTATTGGTGTAAATTATGGATCCGCAAGATTTACAAATATAATTGTTTGCAACAGTAATTCTTCTGGAAACAGTACAGCTGGTATGACTATTACTGGTAAAACTGAATTAATTAACTGTACTTTCAAAGATAATTTTGATAATACAAATACTCCAGACTCTATAGGTGTTTTGCGTGTTAATTCTCCAGGCAGAGTTTTATTTGAAAACTTAGTATTTGAAAATAATAAGCACAGTACACCACAGGGAATCTCAAGAGAGGTTTTTGATATTCGATTTACTAACTTGGGTGACACTGATACCTTTATTTTCAAGGGAACCATAAACGGAAAAGCATATTATTATGGTTCTGATGAAAACTTTAAGAAAACAACAGTAATAACTGACGGATTAGACACAAACAGCAAGATTAATCTGTCGTTCTACAGTGGAACTTCAATTAGTATTGTTCCGGGATATTCAAATCCAACAAATTAAGTAAAAAAAAGTGCCCCTGAAAGTCAGTTTTGTCACACTAAACTTGCTTCAGGGGCTTTGCTTTTTGAAAGGGATCCCGAATCAAGTTCGGGATGACAAGGTGTGTGTTCGGGATGACAGGGATCCCGAATCAAGTCCGGGATGACGATGTGTGTCATGCTGAACTTGATTCAGCATCTCATTATTTAAGAACCATTGGAATTATGTAAATGCCTAGGGCAATTACTGTTACGGCGATTGTTCCGTATTTCCAGATTTTATATTCCTTATCAAGCTTTTTCTTTTCAGCTTCAGTTGGTTCTTCAATAACGCCAATTTCATCTTCAATACTTAAAAGTACTGGTGCCCGTTTGCGTGTAAACAGGAAGTAGAATAGGATACAGAGAACAGTAATAATGCCTGCTGTTATAAGAGCCATAACATCACAGAAAATAAGCATGAAACAGTAAAGTACGATTGTTACCCAGGAACCAAGTTTTCCAAGAGGTGCTTTGTAAGGGCGATTCATGTCAGGGCATTTTTTGTTAAGTCCCAGGTATGAAAGACAGCCGATCATGTAGCACACTGCAAGAGAAATAAGTGAAACTGAGGCAATGTAATCGATAGAGCCTGTTGCAATAAGAAGGAAGTTGATGATACCTACAACAATGATTGCAACGTGTGGTGTCTTGAATTTTGGATGGATTTTACCCAGGAAAGCTGGAAGAGCACCGTCTTCAGCCATTGTGTAAATGTAGCGGGCAGGGGCTGCAATACCAGGGTTGATTGTAGAAAGGTCACCACCAAAAGCAATACCGATACAAAGAAGAATGATTGGCATACCAATAAGGCCTGCTGCTTTCAATCCTTCGGCATATGGAGCGTCGGCAGCAGCAAGAATTCCGTAGAACTCGTTTGGTACAAGGCCAACAAGGAACCACTGGAAAAGTGCGTTCAGAGCAAATACCAGGAAAATAGAAAGTTTCAATGCACGTGGAAGATTGTACTGAGGGTATTTTGTTTCGGCACCCATGGAAACACAGGTTTCAAAACCGGTATAACACCACCAAACAAGACCAAAGATGTACATCATTTCTTTGAAAGAAGGAAGCTTGTCCATTTTGATGCCGCCAAAGTATTCAACGTGAATATTTGGAATCATGTAAAGGAACCAGGCAATAGAACATCCCCAGAAAAAGAACATAAAGGCAAGCTGAGCTTTACCAGACTGTTCAATACCTCTAAAGTTTAATACCAGGAAAATAGCAACAAGAATAAGGGCAATGATGCGTGAATCAAGCCATGCAATGTTTAATCCAAGCTGTTCCATAAGAATTTTGAAGTAGTTTGCAAAAGCAAGTGTTTCACCAGCTCCAATAGCAACAACAGAAACAATGTAATGCCATCCAGAAAGGTTTGCCCACAATCGGTTCAAGCCACGTTTTGCAAAGTTATATGTTCCGCCTGCACATGGAAGGGCAGCAGACATTTCACCATAAATAAGGCAAGGCCAGATTGAGATAAGGAGGGAAATAAATGTGAATCCAATGATCCATGATCCTACAAGACCAATCTGTGAGGAACCGCAGGTAAAAAGGCCAACGCCAACTACAGTTCCAATTGTCATACTGATGGATTCTTTTAATCCCAGTACACGAACCAATCCGTTTTTTTCATTTTCCATAAAAACTATCCTATATATTTTTTAATTTTTATTTAAAAGTTTGTCTGCATATTTAATAGCAGCATCGCGCCATGAAGGAAGTGCGTCTCCCATTACAGCGCCACAGCATTCCCGGTAAATTGCCCATACGTACCAGTAGTAAGCAATGATGGCGGTATATGCCATAAAGTGGAAATATCGTTTTTCAGAATAGGAATCCTGAAGATATTCTTTAATGAATCTGTCGGCTTCGTCAAAATCGTATTTGGCATCTACGATATAATAGCCTACGTCAATGCCAGGATCCGACCAGCCTGAGTATTCCCAGTCAATAAGAATAACATTTCCGTCCGGTTTAATCATCCAGTTAGGCTGATATGTATCACCGTGGCAGAAACATTTTTCAACGCCGTCACCAAGTGTCATTTTATAAAGTTTTTCAATTTTTGACTTAAGGTCCTGGAATTCTTTTACAATCTCAGGATTCATTTTGGAAATGAGTTCTTCGTAGTGAAGTGAGTCTTCCCAAGGTTTCATGCCGTAATCAACTTTTACATCTGAAGCATGGAGCTTACGAAGCACCGAAAGAACCTTTTTTGAATCTTCAAAAGATGAATAGTCAGGTTCGCGGAATTCTGGAATAAACACAGAAATTTTCCATCCTTCGTTTACGTCGGCATAAATGTATGTTGGATCAATGCCAAGTTCTTTTGCCTTAATAAGTGAGCTTTTTTCGTTACGGCGGCTGATAATACTTTCTGTACCATCACCTGGGTGGCGGTAAATGTAATCTACTCCGTTGATCTTGAAAATGAAGGAAGTGTTTGTAAGTCCTTTACTGATGTTTCTGAAGTCCACAACATCTTCTTCGTCGCAGCGGAAAACAAGCTTAATGTTTCTGATGATCTCAGAGTGAGTGTATCCAAGATATTTTGTGTCGAATTTTCTTAAATCTTCAAAGTAATCAAATTCAAAAATGCAGCCTGGTTTGTATTCCTTAATATAAAATGGTGGAAGATTTTTAAGTTCATCTTTAACCATCCATTCCCAGAACACCTGACTGTATTTTCCAATGTCACGGTCTTTTTCGGCAAGACTGATAAAACTTTCTGAAAATTCTTTGTTCCAGAAGGAGTGACCCCAGAGCATGAGGCCTTTCTTTTTTGTGTCGTTCAGTTCTGTAATACGGTCTTCAAGGTTTGTTTTTGCAAAGATCTCTCCTTCGGAGGCTTCGTCTGTGTAAACACCTGCGTTGAATGACTGGAATTCAAACTGATTGAATGGATTTTCTACAAAGTAACTGTCACTTACGCAGACATAGGTATTTGAAAGCTGTTCTTTTGCAAGGTAAAGGCTTTCAATATTGTTCTTGATGTTGAATGCAGGATTGATAATGAATTTTACCCCGTATTTTTCTTCAAGGTAATAAAACATTTCTTTTTTGTAACCAAGGACGATGGTAATGTCTTTGATTCCGGCTTCGTGAAGCTGCTGAATCTGGCGTTCAATCAGTTTTTCGCCTTTTACTTCAAAAAGACCTTTTGGCTGTTCAAGAGACAATGGAATAAAGCGGGTAGAAGCACCGGCTGCAAGAATGACTGCATTGTTTACCCGGTAAGGTTCCAGGGCTTCAAGACCTTTAGCGGTAATCTCATCGGAAGATTCAGAAATGTATCCCTGTCTTACAAGGTTCAAATAAAACAGGTGTTTTTTTAAATGGTGGAAGGGGAGTTTTTCGGCTTTACATTCGGCTCTTCCCATGCTTCCGTTATAAAGGCTGTTCAGTATGTAAAATTCTTCTTTTGTAATTCTGCTCATTTTTAATCCTAGTATGATCCACCCTTAGAAAATAATCCACGAATTACTGATTTGAATATATTTTCCCGGGCACTTGTGTATTTTTTTCCTGAAAGATAAAGTTCGCATACTTCCAGGTTTTTGATTTCGGAAGTTTGGATATTATAAGGGTTTTGGGAAAGAATAACCATATCAGCAATTTTTCCTTTTTCAAGACTACCTCTTTTATCATCATCGAAAGAAGTGTAGTAACCGTTTATTGTACACATTCTTAATGCATCCTGAACGGAGATTCTTTCTGAAATATTGCTGTTGTTTACCGCACGGTCAATCCAGGAAATTGGATCTGGGGTTGTACATGGGGCATCTGAACCGAAAGAAACAGTAATGTTGTTTTTTAAGAAAGTGTTGATAGGATTCAGTTTTTTAAGGCGGTCTTCACCAAGAATTGATTCAAGATACTCATCAGGTTCCTGTTTCCAGTTTATAAAAGCACTCTGAACAGGCATCTGGATTTTGTAATCCTTACAGATTTTGAGGCCTTCGTCAGTTGGAAGACAGTCGTGAATAATGCCGTGTCTGTGGTTTTCACGAGGGAAATCATCAAGGGCAGCTTTGAGGGCACGGGTAGCCTGATCAAAAGCTTTGTCACCGATGGCGTGCATTTCTATCTGAAGTCCTTTACGGTTGGCTTCTTTACAGAAATTGATGACTTTTTCATCATCGTAATAAAGTACTCCGTCGCCGCCTTCTGCATCGGAATATGGTGCATTTAATGAGGCGTCGTGGGATCCAAAACAACCGTCCAGGGCACACTGGAAACAGCCGCCAATTCTTGGAAGTTTTCGCTTTGTTGCAACTTTAGTATTCATGGACTGTGGGAAAACCCTGAGCTGAAATCCGTTTTTAAGGCTTTTTGCAAAGATTTTTTCCATGGTAATGTCCAAATCTCCTGCAAAACCAACTCCACTTACAGTGTGAACCATTCCAATTCCTTTTGATGCCATAAAATCTACGGCATTTTGCATGTTTTTGTAAAGGTCTGGAATGGAAAGTGAGCTTGTAATGTAATCAGAAAACTTAAAGAAGGCTTCCTGATTCATTTCGCCTGTATCTTCATGGAAACCACGGAGATCTTTTACCTGCTTTTTCATTTTGTTCAAAAGCTTTGTATTTACAATGCAGGCGTGTCCGTCATATTTTACAACCATGATTTCTTTGTCTGGACAGACTGAATCAAGTTCTTCACGGCTAACAAGGCGTTTTTCTTCAACTGAATAAGGAGATGCACCAAAGGCAATAAGGGTTTTAGCAGAAGAACGGGCAACAAAATCTTTTACCCAGGAAAGGATTTCTTTGTTGGAAGTAGCTTCCATTACATTGAGACCTGCCTGGAAAGTTGAAAAAGATGCAAAGTGCTGGTGGGTATCGGCAAAGGCTGGAATCAGAGCTTTTTCGCCAAGATCGGTTACAGGAACAGTTTTAAAAGCTTCCGGAAGTTCATTTCCAGCGTAAATGATGATACCTTTATCTTCGATAAGATAATTTACAACGGAGTTCTGTTCATCTACAGTAAGAATATTTCCCTTAAAAACTTTCATAGAATCTTAGTCCTGTTTTCTGTAAGAAGGATCAAGCTGAGCCAGTTCGTAATAGTTGTCAATTTCCATGATGTCGCTTTTCTGACATTCCCGAACTTCTACAGCGTATTTTTCTTTTCGAAGAACCAGAGGAATAAATTCCCAAAAATAATCATGACCGTCTTTTTCTTCTTCGTAAACCTGACGGAAATCTTCTCTCAATTTTGCACTGTCTTCTTTGGTCCAGAAGGAAATGCCGTAGTAATTCCAGCAGTTTGTGTTGCCTTTCTGGTAGTCGGTAATGTGGCCGTCTTTGTCCAGGCGGTAGCTCCAGTCATCAGTTTCACGGGACCAGGAACCAAGGATATTTGATGTATACTGATATTTTGTGATGATTTCAGGATTTGAGATGTAAAGGTCTGCCTCGCAAAGGTAACAGGTGTCAATTTTTTCAAGAACAGCCATGGCCGAAGAAATATTGTTTGTTTTGTCGTAGATGTCGTTGTCTACAAGAGAAAGAAAAGGGTACTTTGGAAGAAGATCATCAAAACGTTCTTTTTTATAACCCCGGACAATTGTAATGTCCTGAATGCCAACTTTTACAAGGGCGTCCAAAAGTGTTTCGATAATGCGTTTCCCGTTTACAGAAACCAAAGGTTTTGGGCGGTCGGCTGTAGCTGGCATCATGCGGGATCCAAAACCAGCTGCCATGATTACGGCTTTTTTTACACGGTAAGGTTCCAGAGCTTCGAGCCCTTTTTCAGTAACAGAAATTTCGCCCCCATTGAAAGGACATCCTTTTACAAGGGCAGGGGCACAGATAAGCTCGTCTTCCGAAAGTTCTTCAAGAGCTTTTCCCACAGCAGTGCCCGAAATCTTCAATGTGTCGGAAAGAGTGCGAACAGTGTATTCTGTTTTTCCATATTTTTCAAAGTATGTTAATAAGTCAAACTGAAATCGTGTCATATAAAAACCTTTGTAGATTTCTACTATTATAACAAATTTTTAAAAAGAAAGGAATATACAAAATTTGTAGAGGGTTATGTTATCCGGTGTGAAGTACACTGTCATCTCGAGGGTAGTCGAGAAATCTTTTTACCTAGAGGATTTCTCCACGCGCTACGCTTGGTCGAAATGACATGGGGGTGATAGGTAGTTGTCACCCTGAACTTGATTCAGGGTCTTTTTATTTATGTGATGCTGAATCAAGTTCAGCATCACGGGGGGCGGGTTATTCCAGTTGGGTCCAGTTGCTTGGGGTGAAGAGGTTCTCTTTTACTGAGAAAGTTTTGGTTCCATCCATAGGGAACTGAGTGCTGTTTAAAAGGGGATCAATGCGCCATACATTCATGTCATGAACTTTGAAAGAATCAAAATCTTTATGTGATTTGAGTTTCTTTCCTGTGTATGGGTTGTTTTCGGAAAGTCCGAGATTCTTTGTGGTGTATACAAGGGTGTCTGCGTTTGTAATAAAAGTATTGTCGGTTTTGTAAGGCCCTGTTTCACCAAAGTCTTTTACCAGGAAAAGCGGGTTCAGTGCATTTGGCATATCCATGTTGAAGGTTTCAAAAGTTTTGAGGGGAATGCCACGTCCATGGTCAGCAACTATAATAATGCGGGTGTTGTCCCAAAGTCCTTCTTTTTTCAGCATATCAAGGGTTTTGGAAAGCTGCAGATAGGCAGATACGTTGGCGTGCCATGCTTCGGTTGGTGTAGAAGGATCAGTTTTGCAACCAGGGGCTGCAATGTTTGTTGTGCCGTCAAGAACAGCAGGCATGTAATCGTCTCGAAGTACAGTGTATTCATGGGTAGTATTATTGCAGATGAAATTGAATGTAGGTACGGTGGAATCATAAGCAAAGGACTGGTCCATGTAGTAAAGGTCTGCAAAGGCTTCAAGAAATAATGGTGGAAGCACGTTCTTTGGTCTGTCGTAGTAATAGTCGGTGCCGTCTGTAAGAATGTTACGAACAGGTGGATATAAAAGCTGCATTATAGAAAAATAACGGCAGGTTTTTCTTGTATATACATCCGGGTTACTCAGGCCTACATCTTCCTGATGTTCCAGTTTGTAGCGCATTACATTTGACTGAGAAAGTTTTTTCACTTCTGTAAAATCATATTCTTTTGAATTTCCCTGATCGTAATTGATGTAAGGAAGTTCATAAAGTGTGGTACTCCAACCTGCGTTGCTGAAAAGTTTTGGCATTACAAGGGTTGCTTCATTGTGTTTTACCCGAAGAAGTTCTGAATCTCTTCTGTTCATTTCAAGTGGTGTGTATTCGTAACCCCCGGCCAAAGGTGGAAAAGCAGAGTTTGTCTGGGCCGAAAATGAAAGGCAGTTTGGATACCAGGTAAATCCAGAGAAACTTTCATTGAGTTCCGGAAACTGATCCATAATCTGTGGAAAATAGGATGAAATAGCACGGTCCAGGAAGAATACAATTACATTCTGCTGATTGCGGCTCAGAGTAAAGCGGGTCTGACTTGAGGTTTCCTGTATATCGGTATTTCGGGTTTCTTTAATCTTTGCAAAATCTTTATTGATGGAAACTGTGCGCATTATTCCAAAGGAAAGTTCTGCAACACAAAGAATAACCATTACGAGGGAAAGAAATTTTTCATTTTTGAAACGATACAGAATGTATACCAGAAAAGTGATCAGAATGAGGAAAAGAACAGGTCCGAAAATAAGGAAAGGGGTGTTCTTTTTAAGGTTGATTACATTGTCCAGTGCAAAAAGTGTAGAGATGAGTCCGTAGTTGTGCCGGAAAATAAATGCATTTCCAAGGCAGACTGCCGACAGAATAAAGAAGAGCGGCGGCATGTAAGTTTTTACGTTTTTTCCAAAGAGTTTGTACACTGCAAGGGGCCAGAAGACGAAAAGCCCTGCAAAGAAAAGCAGCGATGACCACACGTAGGAAAGTGGATTTTCGGTTTCGCCCATAAAAGAGAACTCTGCAGTAGATGTAGAAATAACGTTTGAAGGAAGCAGAAGTCCGCAAAGAAGACAAAGCGAAAGACATGAGAAAAAAAGAAGGGAAAAAGCGCCGGTGCCTGTCATGTCGACCGTAGTGGAGACATCCTTCTTTGAAGAAGATCTCTCGACTTCGCTCGAGATGACATTGTGCTTGCTCGAGATGACACTGATTTTTCTTACAATAAGCGGTGCTGCTAGTACAACGGCACTTCCGATATATACTACCAGTTTTTTATAGTATATAACGTTGTGGATTTTGAAGGCCAGATAGAGGTTTGCGGTAATGAGCATGGCTGCAAAACAGGCGTAAACCACACGGCCCGGGTGCTTCATTTTAAGAACAATGTTTTTTGCAAGGCTGAAGGTGTTGTTCAAAATCCAATAGAAAACAAGACCGCTTGGACTGTTGTAAAGCAATACAAGGAATACTAGAGCCAGGACATAAACCTGAAGCTTTTCACGGAGAGGAGCACCTTTTGTGTAAATGGCACTTGAAACAATGTTGATGCCGGTCATGAGGATTGGAAGAACATTTACAGAAAAACTTCCAATTTTAAAAAGTGCATCAGGGCTTCCAAGGTCATGAAGGAAAAAGATGGATTCACCATCAAGAAGACTGCAGTTACTTAAAAAGTGATAGGCAGCAATGAAGAAAGGAATCTCAATGAGGATGGAAAGGGCAGAGCGGAGTGCATACAAAGGATGGTAGCCGTTCTGGCGGTACCAGGTATTCAGCATCATGAACTGTTCGTCGCCTTTGAAAGTGGCTTTAATGTGCTTAATCCACGGGGCCATTTTCAGCTGCAGCTGGCGTTCTTTTAGCTGAAGTGCATCTGCCATATTGTAAAGAGGAAGTGCCAGAAAGTTTACAGCAAGACTTACTGCAACAATAGCACCGGCAGTGCCAAAGGCATAAAACTTATAGTTTACAAAACAGAAAACAAATTCAATTATTTCTTCTATTGGTAGAATAATGATGCTGTATAAAAGGTTCATAAATATTTTTTTTATTAAGTCATCCTGAACTTGATTCAGGATCTCTGTTTTTTATCAGATGCTGAAACAAGTTCAGCATGACGGGGGCGGATTGTCATCGGGTGTGAAGTACACTGTCATCTCGAGCGTAGTCGAGAGATCTTTTTCAAGAAGATGTCTCCACTCCGGTCGACATGACAAGGACTAAATAGTATCAACGAAAGTTCTTTCATTTCTGTTGAACAGGATAAGGCCGCCTAAGAATACTACTGCTGTGATGGCCAAACTTGAAATCACCATTTCCAGAGGGACGTGGCCTGCACCGTAGAAGCCGATGCGGAAAAGTTCTACAGGAGCGCTCATAGGGTTGATGTAGAAAATCCATTTAAGGCTTTCCGGGGCCTGGCTTAAAGGATAAACAACAGGTGTAATGTACATACAAAGGCTGATCCCGTAATCCATTACAATCTTTAAATCTTTATATTTTGTTGCAAGAGCTGAAACTACAAGACCAATGCCGCATCCCAAAAATCCAATCCACAGAATAATGAGCGGGAAGAGAAGCACGTACCAGGTGGCGTGAACCGGAGCACCAACGATCAGGTAGTAAGCGTAGAAACACATAAGAAGGGCAAACTGAATGCCAAGCTTGATGATATGACCGATAGTTGTAGAAATAGGCACTGTAAGGCGAGGAAAATAAACTTTTCCAAACATGCCGGCATTATTAATAAATACCGATGAACACGAGTTCAAACTGCCTGTAAAATAAGTCCACAGCATGGTTCCGCCGTAGTAAAAAAGAAGATATGGAATGCCGTCTGTACCAATCTGAGCCAGGTTTCCGAACACAAAGGCGTACATAATGGTAGAAATGATTGGCTGCACCACGTACCATAATGGTCCAAGAATTGTCTGCTTGTACTGAACGGCAAAGTCACGTTTTACAAAAAGCAGTACAAGGTCTCGGTAACGAATAACTTCACGAAGCTTTAGATCAAGAAGCTTGTGTTTCGAATGGAGGATAAGATCCCAATTTTCTTTTTCAACAGCAGTATTTTCGGTCATGGGGATATTATAGAAGAAAACTAGAAAAGTGTCACCTAAGATTTTTATTGAAAAAAGTGATATATTATAGTAATATTAAAAAGATATTGATTTATAGAATTGGATTCGTCCATATCGTAAGTATTATTTTTTTTATTACACATGAAAGCATATCATAACGAAATCCTGGAAAATTCATTGGCTTATATTTGTGAGGAATATTTCTTTAAAAAACATGAATATATTCCACAGCTTATTATGTTTAAAATCCTGGCATTATTTGATTTTCAGATGGTAAGAGAAACTGGAGTGCCTACTACCGAATTGAGATATTATGCTTATGACAATGGTCCCGTTCCTAAAGAATTATATGATAATTGGGAAGATAAGGAAAAAGTAGTTAGATTTGATGATGTAACTCAAAAGACTTGTTTTAAATCAATAAAACCAGCTGATACAGATTATTTATCTGAAGATGAATTAAATTGCTTAAATACAATAATCGACCGAGCAGTAGTAGAAAATTGGGATAAGAAAAAAGCCAGTGAAATTTCGCATAAAGAAATTCGGGCTTGGGCTATTGCCAGAAGTAGGGGCTTGGAGTCAGAAATCTTATTTAAAGATGAATTTGAAAATTTTGATTCTAAATCTGAAAGTGAAATGACTCTCCCTGAAAAACATCTTTTGCACTACAACTATTTAGAGAGTATGAATGCCTAACTTTGAAGTTGGAGCTATTTATCACATACAAGAAACTTTCTCAGGAAGAGCCGATGAAGAAGAATCTAAAAATCGGTATTTTCTTTATTTAGGCGAAGGTTCTGTTTTTGATATTCAGCAAAAGACTTATGTCGCTACTTCCACAACTCAAACTCATGAAAATTCTAAACCTGTAATGGATTTTAAATCCGGACAATTTGGTTTTGTAAGTGATTGCCATATCTATTTTAAAGATGATCTTATTACTTATTTAAGTAAAGAAGCATTCGCTCAGTTAAAACCAGAAAAGGTGGGGCAACTTGATAAAGAAAGGCTTTATTTGATTTATCATGATTATTTGGATAAGCTTACTAATATTAGTAAAATAGTTAGAAAAGACATAAAAAATTGCATTAATGAAGCATTAAGAACATATCCGTGTTATCAGTGAAGCTAGATAATTTCCTGCCAAGTAAGATGTCTCCACTTCGGTCGACATGACAAGTGTTGTAAGTGACATTGTGAGCGTAGTACCAAATGTCATCTCGAGCGTAGTCGAGAGATCTCTTTCTCACTTTTCTTGAAACTTACACATTTATGATATAAAATAGCTAAGTATTATGAGCGATATTGCAATCAAGGCAGAAGGCCTTTCAAAATATTACAAACTTGGCGTTATCAATAACGGTACTTTTTTCAAAGATGTACAGACCTGGATGGCCCGTAAAACCGGAAAAGAAGATCCAAATGCAAAAATCGGTTCAAAATATGACCCTACTGCAGAAGGATTCTGGGCCCTTAAAGATTTGAATTTCGAAATCAAACAGGGCGACCGTGTTGGCATTATTGGAAAAAACGGGGCCGGAAAATCTACTCTCTTAAAAGTTTTGAGCCGTGTTACAGCACCTACAGAAGGTGATGTAAAAATCAAAGGCCGCATTGCAAGTTTGCTTGAAGTTGGAACAGGATTTCATCCTGAACTTACCGGGCGCGAAAATATCTACCTAAATGGTGCAATTCTTGGTATGAAACGCCGGGAAGTTGACCGAAAAATTGACGAGATTATCGCCTTTTCTGAAATCGAAAAACATATAGATACTCCTGTAAAACGCTATTCAAGTGGTATGTATGTGCGTCTGGCTTTTGCCGTTGCAGCCCATCTTGATTCAGAAATCCTCATTGCCGATGAAGTTCTTGCCGTAGGTGATGCAGCTTTCCAGAAAAAAGCTCTTGGGAAGATGAACGAACTGAGTACAGGACAGGGAAGGACTGTTTTATTTGTTAGCCACCAGATGAATGCTGTAAAGAACCTTTGTAATAAGGGCATTGTGATGGAAAAAGGTACTCTTGTGCGTCAGGATGATAACATTCAGGACAGTATCAACTGGTATCTTGGTATTGAAGAAGGGCAGGAACTTACAACAAAAGGATGGGAAACCGATGGCAGCTTCAAACATCCAAATCTTACTCCAGTAAAAATTGAATTCCTTAATCAGAAAGGTGACTGCATGGAAGGCTGTGCTTATGATGAGGAAGAGCCTGTAGTTGTAAGAGTTACAGTTGATGTACAGGAACCAAATTCAATGACAGACTTCTGGCTTCCAATTCACAAAGATGGTCAGTTAGTTTTTGATTTACGTGGTGATTACTGTGAATTTAATCAGGGACTTAATACATTTACATATACACTGGAACCAAAAACTTTTCATGCCGGTGCATATACAGTAACTTTTGGTGCTTCTATAAAAAATACAGACTATATTTTGCGTGCAGAAGATTTTCCAGGAAAAGTGAATCTTTTGATTACAAGAAATAAAGGGGAATATTATTCGATAATAAAAAACTAATAAGGTGTCTACTGCCCAGATTTATACTGCAGTTTTGAAGATGTAAAGAAAAAAAATGACACAATGAATAGATTTTTACAATAATGAACGTTTATACGACGTACTTCTTTTCCATTCCAAAAGATTATTTTGAAGTAAGAAAAGAAAAATGACTTGCAGACAGAAGAACTAGGCATTTATAATGCAGATATAAAAAGATAAGATTATTGGTTATTTCAACAAACTTAAACCACTTTACTGGCTTTTGTTAGAAAAGTCCAAGTCCACTTTGGACAGAAACACCAATGGCACTGGCCTATGACGCCTTCTTTGGTAAAAAAGTAAGGGCTGTAAATAGGGAAGAAGCGGAATAAATTATGAAAACAATTGAACTGATTACACCTTGTTTTAATGAAGAAAAATGTGTGCTTCCATTTTACGAAGAAGTAAAGCGTGTTTTTGAAAAGGACATGCCGGATTATAAATTCTACATCACTTATGTAGATGACGGAAGCCGCGACGGAACCATGAATGCCATTAAGCATGTAGTAGAACTGGACGGTGAAAACAAACGTATTCGCTACATTTCTCTTTCCAGAAACTTTGGAAAAGAATCTGCCATGTATGCAGGCCTTTCAAACTGCATTGGTGACTATATTGTGGTTCTTGATTCCGATCTTCAGCATCCTCCAGCACTTATTCCTCAGATGCTGGAAGCAGTTGAAAAAGAAGGTTATGACTGTGCTACTGCCCGCAGAACCAGCCGCAAGGGTGAAGGTGCTGTAAAAAGTTTTCTTTCAAAAAAATTCTATGGGGTTTTTAATAAGCTCACAGGTGTAAACCTTACACCAAATGCTACTGATTTTCGCCTTATGAAGAGGGATGTAGCTAAAGCTGTATGTTCGCTGCAGGAACGTGACCGTTTTACAAAAGGTATTTATGCCTGGGTCGGATTCAAAAATAAGTGGATCGGTTATGAGAATGTAGAACGCGTTGCCGGTAGTTCAAAGTGGAATATTAAAGGACTTGCAAAATATTCATATCATGGTTTTCTTGCCTTCGGTACCTCTCCATTACGAGGCATCATCTGGATGGGGCTTTTCATTGTTCTTGCAGACATTATCTGGATCATCAAGATTCTGGTAGATTATCTTGCATTTGGTAAGGCAACGGGAAACGGAATGACAACTCTTCTTCTGGTAGTACTCTTTTTGGGTGGTGTAATCATTACTATTCTTGGAATGATTGGCGAATATATGGCCAGAATCTATACTGAACTAAAACACAGACCAATCTATCTTTCACGCGAAAGTAATATTGAAGGCCTTGATTCAGATAGCGAGGAAAAAAAATGAGCTGGCAGCCAAAAGTTTCTATCATAATTCCGGTTCGTGCAATCAACGATTATATTCGTGAAGCAATTCCTCATCATATTAAACTGGACTATCCAGATTTTGAAGTGCTTATTTTTCCTGATGAACCTACAGACGAATCTTTTCCGTTTGATAATGTTCGCATTATTCCTAGTGGAAAAACCGGCCCTGCGGAAAAAAGAGATATGGCCATTCAGCATGCAACAGGAGAAATTTTTGCCTTTATTGATGATGATGCTTATCCTCGTGCCGACTGGCTTAAAAATGCAGTAAAGGTTTTGGAAGACGAAAGTATTGGTGCTGTAGGTGGTCCTGCTGTTACTGCTCCAAATGACACTCTTCTTCAAAAAGCCAGTGGAAAGGTTTTTGAAAGTAGTCTTTGCTCCGGTGGGTATACTTACCGTTATATTCCAGGAAAATACAAAGAAGATGATGATATTCCAAGTGTAAACCTTATTGTAAAGAGAACTGTTTTTGAACAGGTAAATGGGTTTGATTCAAACTTTTATCCTGGAGAAGATACCAAACTTTGTCTTGATATTGTAAACACCGGTAAAAAGCTGATTTACGATCCTGAAGTTCTTGTTTATCACCACAGACGCTATTTGTTCAAAGGTCATCTGAAACAGGTTACAAACTATGCAAAACACCGTGGCTATTTTGTAAAGAAACTACCTCAGACAAGTCTTCGGCCTGCATATTTTATTCCAACTTTGTTTGTTCTTGGACTGGTACTTGGGCCTGTTGTTTGCGCCTTTGTTCCTGTTCTATGGTGGGCTTATGCTGGAGTAATTGCATTGTATTTTATTCTTGCAGGATTAAGTATTCGAAACTGCAATAGCATAAAATTGTTTTTCCTTTCGGTAGCAGGAATATTTGCTACTCATATAGGTTACGGCATTTATTTTATCCGGGGCCTTCTTTCAAAAAAATTATTGCGTTAAAAATCAACAGGGAGTGATTATGAAAGTTGCTATTTCTTACCCACCACTTAAAAGTGAGAAAGGTGTTCCTCTTCTTGGACAGAACCGTCAGTTCCAGTGGTTCAATAGTCCTACATATATTTATCCAATGGTACCGGCTTATGCAGCTACATACCTTAAAAGTAAGGGGTATGATGTAGAATGGAATGATGCTATTGCGGAAGAATGGACTTACGAAAAATATATTGAGCATTACAAAGAAGCAAAATTTGATGTAGTAATGCTTGAATCAAAAACTCCTGTAATCAAAATGCACTGGCAGATCATCAAAGAACTTAAGGAACTTTGTCCTGAAACTGTTATTGTTCTGGTTGGTGATCATGCTACTGCTTTCCCAAAAGAATCAATGGAAAACTGCCCTGTGGATTTCCTGCTTACAGGCGGAAACTATGATTTCCTTCTTGCCGATCTTTGTGATAATCTTCGCGATAACAATGGTAAGGTTGATGCATCTAAATTCCCAAAAGGAGTATGGTACCGTGAAAATGGGGAAATCAAGAATACTGGCCTTTTTGAACTGAATCAGGACTTAAATCTTCTTCCAATGATTGACCGAGACCTTACAAAATGGGAACTGTACAGCGAGAAAAACGGAAACTATTCAAAACTTCCTGGTACATACACAATGGCTGCCCGAGACTGCTGGCATCATAAATGTACTTTCTGCAGTTGGACAACTCTGTATCCAAAATACCTTATCCGCCGTCCTGAGCTTCTTCTTGATGAAATTGGTATTCTTATTGAAAAATATCATGTAAAAGAAATTATGGATGATTCAGGAGCTTTCCCAGTAGGTGAGTGGCTTAGAACTTTCTGCAAGGGTATGATTGAAAGAGGTTACAATAAGAAAGTTATTCTTGATTGTAACATGCGTTTCTGCGAACTTACTTTTGATGATTACAAACTTATGAAAGAAGCAGGATTCCGTTTTGTTCTGTTTGGTATGGAAAGCGCAAACCAGGAAACTTTGGACCGCATTGTAAAAGCTGAAAAAATTGAAGAAATGGTAGAAAGCTGTCGCCTTGCAAAAAAAGCCGGTCTTTCACCTCATATTACTCTTATGTTCGGTTATCCTTGGGAAGATGAAAAAATGGTTCAAAATACAGTGAACCTTGGTAAAAAAATTCTTATTAAAGGATGGGCTCATACACTTCAGGCCACAGTTCTCATTCCATATCCTGGAACACCTCTCCATAAAGAATGCCAGGAAAATGGTTGGCTTTTGACAGAAAATTACGAAGACTATGACCAACGCATGCCTGTTATGAAAACGCCAATGGGTTCTGAAAAAATTAAGGAAGCTGTTCAGAGTGTATACAAAGTTTCTTTCAATCCAGAATTCCTTGCTCGCCGTATCTTTGGTATTCGCAGTTGGGATGATGTTAAATTCCTTTTCCGTGCAGCCGGCAAAGTAATGGGCCACCTTATGGACTTTGGTGGAAGTGAGTAATATAGATGCATGATTCTCCATTGGTATCTGTGATTATTCCAAACTACAATAGATGTGATGATTTACATAACTGTCTTGACTCAATTATAAATAGTGATTATTCGAATATTGAAATAATTGTTGTAGATAATAATTCAACAGATAATTCAAAACATATGATTGATGTTTATGTTCATGATTATAAGAATGTAAAAGCTTTGTATTTAGAAGAAAACTTGATGGCTGCTGGGGGAAGAAACGCTGGAATTGGAATATCGAGTGGAGATTATTTACTATTTGTTGATTCAGATAATATTATTGATACAAAAATGATAAGCAATCTTGTTGTTGCAATGGAAAATAATCAAGAAATAGGTTTAATTGGACCTGTAATGTATTATTATCGAGATAAATCTAAGTGTTGGTTTGCTGGTAATACAATAAATACTTTTACTTCAAAAACAAGATATTATACTGATGAAAAATATCTTGAAAAATTGCGAATTGAACAGAATGGCAATACGGATCATATTCCTAATTGCATGATGGTCAGAAAATCTGTTCAAGAAAAAATCGGCCTTTTTGATGAGACATATTATATCATGTATGAAGAAGCTGATTTTGCGAAAAGAATAAGTAAGTTAGGATATCAAGTAAAAGTAAATGCTGATGCTATAACATATCATAACATTCAGCTACCAAGCGAAATCAATAATCCGATGAGAAAACTAGGTTGTGATAATCCTGTCAGAACTTATCACTTCAGTAAAAATCGTAATATTTATATATCAAAGTATGCATCATTATTTGGAAAAATAACTTACTTTTGTTTTTTCAGATTTATTTATGCTGGATTATATATTTCTTATGCTTTGATTCATAAAAGGCCTGATATAGCTAAAGCATGGTTGAGAGGTGTTTTTTATCATGTATAGAATTTCAATCGTAACTCCAATGTTGAATTCAATGCGTACATTGGAGTTGTATTTCAATGCAATTCTTTCTCAGACTTATGACCACAGTCTTATTGATCTTGTTGTTGCTGATGGTGGAAGTACTGACGGTACTCTGGATAAACTTGCAGAATATTCTGCGAAAAACGATATTCGCATTACTGTTCTTGAAAATAAACTTAAGACAGCAGAAGCTGGGAAGGCTGTAGGTGTGCGTGCAGCTGGTGGGGAAGTCATACTTCTTTTGGATTCCGACAATATTATTCCGGAAACTGACTGGCTGGAACGTATGATGAAGCCTTTTGAAGAGGTTCAGATTGTTGCCAGTGAACCTTTGTATTATACATACCGCAAAACTGACGGCGTAATCAATCGTTATTGTGCATTGATAGGCATGAATGATCCTTTGTGCATGTTTACAGGAAACTATGACCGTTATTGTGCTGTTACAAATAAATGGACAACTGTTGAAAGGGAAGAACTTGATAAAGGTGACTATCTGAGCATTAAGTTCCGTGCAGATATGATTCCTACAATCGGGGCCAACGGTTTTTTCATGCGTAAAAAGGAACTGCTTGAAAACTTTGAAGGTGATTATCTTTTTGATATTGATGTTCTTTGGGAACTGTTCAAAAAAGACCCTGAACTTCGCGTTGCAAAGGTAAAGACCGGCATTGTGCATTTGTTCTGTCCTGATACAAAAACTTTCCACCGAAAGCAGAAACGCCGCATTAAAGACTTTTTGTATTTCAGTGAATCAAAGGGAAGAAAATATCCATGGAGTAAAGTAGGTAAGGGGAAAATTGTTCTTTTCAGCCTTTGTACAGTTACAATTATTCCGCTTCTTGTTCAGGCAATAATCGGCTTCTGCAGGAAACCGGATATCAAGGCCTGGCTTTACCATTTTGTTGCCTGCTGGGTAACATTGTGGGTTTATGGAACCGGAACAATAATAGGTATTTTCAATAAAGAAGAAGCAGATAGAAGTGAGTGGAAACAGTAAGATGAAACGTGTAAATATTCTTTTTCAGAGCGATAATAATTTTGCTTTTATGGTTGGAGTTGGCCTTACAAGCTTACTTGAAAATGCTTCGAAAGATGTTTTTTATGATATTTATATTCTTCAGTTAAATTATTCTGATGAAAATAAACAGAAATTCGAATCATTAAAAGAAAAATATTCTGAGATTAACTTTAAATTAACTTTTATAGACTCTCGTCCTCTTGAGAAGATTTTTGTTGATTTGGGAGTAGAAGCTCATAGAGGTTCTTATGTTACTTATTTTAAATTATTAGTTGCACGATTGTTTGAGAATACAGATGTAGAAAAAATTATCCATATTGGTGCTGATTGTTTGATTACAGGTAGTCTTGAAGAACTGGCTGATTTCGATTTTGACGGAAAACCGTTTGCAATGAACTGGACTGAAAAAGGACGTGAACGATATTATCCTCATAAGGGTGGGTGGACTTGTATTGCAGAAATGATATATTTTAATCTTCCTGTATGGCGCGAAATGAAATGTGAAGAACGAATTGTACGACACATAAAGGAAATTGGTGCAATTTATGGCAGTAAAGATCAAGGAATTATGAATGTTGAATTTGAATTTGAATATGCACAACTTCCATTAAAATTTAATGTATATTCTTTTGCTATTCATTTTAGCAAACGTAATCTTATTCGATATCATAATGCACCTATATTATCAAAAAATGAAATTTTTGATGCTATTCAGAAACCAGAAATCATTCATTATGCTAGATCATTCTTATATCGACCTTGTGAAGAAAATGATTTATTTTTTAAACAAGAGTCTGATTTGTGGTGGAAATACTGTGATAATAGTCCATGGAAAGGAATAAAACGTTTAGGCGGGCAACCAAAATTGGGCTCAAAGGAAAAATTATTTAGATGGTTGTACACACATACTCCTATGTGGTTCAACGATTGGTTATATATCTATACACGACGATTATTTGGTTGGTTATTGTGGCTAACACATCTTCCAAGAAGACCAGGAAAAATAGGAAAATTATGATAGAAAAGATTTATTTTATGATTACACGTTTTCTTTATGGACGGAAAGTCCATTTATCTCGTAAGGGAAATTCAAAATTTACGTTTTCAGGATTTCCAGTTTCTATGTACATAAAAAATCCAAACAAGATTTTTATTGGAAAAGATTTCTTTATTGGAAAAGATTTCTTATTAGCTGTATTTGGATCTGAAGGAAAGCTCGAAATAGGAGATAACGTAATATGTCAGCAGAGGGTTAGAATTAGCTGTTGGCAATCAGTAAAAATTGGTAATAACGTTTTAATGGGGAGTGATGTATTTATTACTGATAATAACCATGGGACTAATGCGGGATGTGAATTACCTTATGTAGAACAAGAAATTGAACCAGATTCTGTTTCTATAGGAGATGGTTGTTGGATTGGGGAAAAGGTAATTGTTTTACCAGGTGTCCAAATTGGTAGAAAATGTGTTATTGGTGCTGGAAGTGTTGTCACCAAAAATATTCCAGACTATAGCGTTGCAGTCGGTAATCCAGCTCGAGTTATAAAAAAGTGGGATTTTGAAAAAAACGATTGGAGCAGATTGTAATGAGCTTTTATTTTGTGTCTGTAATATCAACTGTGTATAATTACAAAAAGTAAATTTTCTGAAAGGTTTATTTGGTTCTTTAACTCGCCAAAGTTTTTAGTGATTTGAAGTAATTGTAGGAGATGTTGGAAGTTATGAAGTATATGGAACCTATAATGGAGGGGATGATTCTTTATTTCAAAAATTAAGTTATGCGATTTTAGTAAAATAATGAATGATGCTGTAATAAGATAATCACAAAGCCTATTTGTGTATCTTAATAGAGATACTAAGTTTCTTTTTATATTAAATAGCGAATTTAATATACCGATAATGATTATTATGGAAAGAAAATTATATTTTTTTGCGTACGAAATCAATAATAATGAAGCTGATTTGCTTGTAAAATTGAAGGAATTGGGGGATGTTTGTCCTTGTTTGCCAAAGGGTTATTTTATTTGTACTAATGAAAATGATGACATAATATTTAATTCAGTAAAACCAATCTTTGATAAAGAAAATGGGCGCTTTATTATTATGGAAGTTGATAAAGATAAAATGAACGGTTGGATATCTACTGAAACGATAGATTGGTTAAAAAAAACTAACTGATTGGATTTTATATGATTACAGAATTAGCACTGAATAACTTTAAATGTTTTGATAAGCAACATACGTTTCATCTTTCATCGATTAATTTGTTAACAGGTTATAATGGAAGAGGAAAATCTTCACTTATACAATCTCTCTTGTTGTTATCACAAAGTATGAAGCGAAATCCAGAAATGAAGTCCCTGTATGTAAATGGTGACTTTATAAACTTGGATTTATTTGATGATATTCTATACGATTCTACTAAACCTGTTTCGTTTTACATAAAAACCAGTGACTATGATCACAATAGCTTTCAAATGGATTATGAAACTGATAAGAATAATGATAGAGCTGGTAAGTTATCTGATTTAATTATTGATAATAAAAGTTTGTTATCGCATACAGGTAGTATAAAACAATCTGGATTAATAGGTAGTAGACAGTTTGATCCTATTCCTGTAGAACTATTAAACAAAGTGTTTAGTAATTTTTATTATGTTTCAGCTGATAGATTAGGACCAACTAAGTATGAAGAAAAAACAGAATTACCTATTGTGAATCCGATAGGTGCTAGTGGACAATTTAAATTAAATTTATTACGAAATGATAATAAATTAAGAGAGTCAATAAGTAAAAATATTCAATATATTATGGATTCTGATGATATTTTGGATATTGTTGGAATTGAAAATGAATATTCTGTATTGGGATTGCGGTTTATAAACAAATCAAATAAGAAAATAAAATCATTTAACACTGGGTTTGGCTATACATATATTCTTGCTATTTTATTGATTATTAATTATGTTTCGGAAGGATGTATTTTTATTGAAAATCCTGAAGCTCATTTGCATCCTTTGGCACAATCTAGACTTATTGAATTAATAGGAGATAAAGTATCCTCTAATAAAAATTTGCAAGTATTTATCGAATCACACAGTGAGCATATAGTGAATTCCATTCGCTTGCAAGTTGTTGAAACAAATAGGTTACTGAGAAATAATGATGTAAAAATATATTTTTTTGACAAGGATTATTCGATAAAAAATTTAGAAATGAATGAAAAAGGCCAGATTCAAAAGTGGCCAGTTGGTTTTTTTGATCAACAGACAATTGATTTACAAAATATCATTAGATTAGGCTTAAAACATGATAGCTAACTTGTTTGTAAATTCAAATACTTTCAAGTTTGTTGCAAATTCCTCAGAAGAAGAAGTGTTTATGAAATTATTAGATTTTTCTGAGTTAGTTAGTTGTGTTTATTCAAATTTTGAAGATGTAATTTATATCGATCAAAATAATTTTTACGAAACAGAAGTATTGCCATCTGTTACGATGGCTGATCTTTTATTTCAAAATAATGATTGTTATTCGGGAAAAGATATTCTTGATATTATTTTAGAATTTCTTTCTAAATTTAAGCAAATTCCAGATAGTATAAGCAATGTTACATCTTATATTAATAATCCTGAAAATTGTGCTGCTTTAATAGTATTTAATAAGTTATCTGATGGTAGTATATCAGATAGTAAGCAAATCTTATCAAATAAAAAGGATTTTATTTGTTTTCATAGGAATTGTTTAATTACGTTTCCAGAGCTGACTACTGAGTCATTTTTGGAAGAAGCTAAATTATGTTTTAGCAATTTAGTGATACATTCGGATAATAAAATTTCATTAAAATCTATTTATAAATCACATTTACGACAAATAGTTCTATATTTGGGCATAATGAATGATTTTCTCATTTCAGAGTTTTATGATGATGATAGATTTGAAAATAATTTTGTTGAGTTTTTGAAAGTCTTTAAGACCAAGCATTCTGAAATAGAAGATGCATCCTTTCAAGGAGGTTTTAATAGTCAACAAGAAAAAAAGAAATTCGAAAAGGATTTTATTGTAAATGGACGATTAGTGAAGTGTTATTGCGAAGCTCATCTAAAAATGTATCATGATGATAATAGGAATATCAAACATGGTAGAATATATTTTAAATCCATAAAAAAAGGAGATACTAGAGTTTATATTGGAGTAATTAAAGATCATCTATAGCTTTGTAATGTACTTTGATTATTTGTTATAATGAATGTTTTGTATCAATCGGAAAAAGAGGTTTTATATCAATTGAATAATCAAAAATCAATATCTCGTACATCAAGAACTCTTATGGCTGCTTTTACGGATACTTTATTTCAAATAGTTGCAGTTCTATTTCCATTCATTCTTCGAACAATTTTTATTACAAGATTGGGAAGTGAATATCTTGGACTTAATGGATTGTGTACCTCTATTTTAGGCACATTGAATATTGTAGATTTTGGTGTTGATGCTGCCTTGAAATACAGGTTGTTTAAACCAGTTTCAGAAAAGGATTGGAAAACAACTGGTGTTTATTTGAATTATATACGCAAAGTTTATTTTTTTATTGGTCTTGTAATCTTGCTTGCTGCAATTGTAGTAATGCCTTTTTTACAAAATCTTATAAAAAGTGATATCCCAAGTGGAATAAATATATATGTCATATTTGCCTGCTATTTGTTGCAAACAGTTTTATCATACTGGTTCTTCAATTATTATCAGCTGCTATTTTATGCAAATCAGCAGAAAAATGTTGTTGATCTTTCACGTATGGCATCGTTCATTGTTACTTATTTATTGCAATTTATTGCTGTATATAAAAGGCATTTTTATTTATTTGCATTTATGCAGGTGTTATTTCCTCTTGTATTTGGTATTTTATTGCGATGTAATGCAAGAAGAAAATATTGTGAGATTATTCTTACAGGCAATCTTGAAGAAGAAGAAAAAAAATCAATTTGGAAAGATACTTTTGCAGTGGGATTATTTAAAATCCGTACAATCAGTAGGAATACTCTTGATAATACTATTATTTCTGCTTTTCTGGGGCTTGTAATTCTTGCTAATTATAATAATTATAGTATCATTGCCGTAGTTCCCTATATGATGTGTATGATTATAACCAGTGCATTGGCACCATCTATAGGAAATTATCAGGTTACTGAATCTAAGCAAAGTATTTACCATATTTTTACACTTACTTATTTGTTGCAGTTATTTGTAATAGGATTTGCTTCTGTTTGTTATTATGAGCTTATACAAAATTTTATTCTTATATGGCTTGGAATAGATTTTATTTTGGCAGATTCTTTTGTTTTGATTTTTACAGTACAGATTTTTTTTGTTTGTGTAAGTAACTATTTTAGCATGCTTAGAGAAACATTAAACCTTTGGCAAAGAGGTAAGTGGATGGCTGTACTAGAAATATTACTGAATCTTGTATTGAATATTCTTCTTACAAAACTAATAGGCTTGTCTGGAATTGTTCTTGCAACGGTATTAACAGTTGCTTTTATAAATATGCCAACTGATTTTTATGTCATAATAAAGAAATATTTTGGTGAAACTCCTATATGGGCACTGATTTCCATAATTCTTATAATCTTGGGTTGTGTTGGAAGTGTTTTTATAATAAACGCGATTATGACTTCTATTCCCATAATAAAATACTGGACTTATTTAATTAAAATTTTTATTACCTTTACAGTTACTGTTACTGTCTTGTTTTTAGCACTGTTACCACTTAAAACATTTCGGGAATTGATTGGAATAGTAGTAGGTTTTATAAAAAAGCATGACAAGATTTTTTTTTGAACTATCTTACTTTCCAAACTCACTTACTGCAATTCGGTAGGCTGATGCATTGCCAAGGTCATAGGATTTACCGTCCGGTACAAATCCCATAAGGCCTTTTGTTTCCTGCACGTAGGCAAGGGCATCTGTAAGTTCAACCTCGTCTTTTTTATTCACGATATTGTTCTTAATTGCGTAATCAAGGCGCTGGAATACATCTTTTGTAAGGATATAACAGCCAAAAGCACCATAGTAGTTTTCATCACTTTTATTGGATTTAACACAAAGGTAGTCTTTTGCATAAAGCTGTGTTGGCTTTTCGCAGATGGCAGAAATATTCAGGACTGTCTGGGCCTTATTTTCCCACGAACCTGCAAATACACCGTAAGTATTTACTGTTTCAAGAGGCACTGTCTGCAGTCCAACCATTGGAAGTCCTGTATTGTTGTAGGCATCAATCAACTGTTTTGTACATGGAACTCCGTTATTGCTCTGATAGATTGTGTCACCCAGCAGAAGCAGAACCGGTTCATTATTTGCAAAATCATTGGCCTGGAAAACAGCATGTCCAAAACCACGCTGTTCTTCCTGGAATGCAAAATGAAGTTTTTTTGCAATTCTTTCAATTGTTTTTTCATATTCCTTCATTTTTTCAGGAAGTTTTGCATAGTGTGCAGGTGACAAAGGTTTAAAGAAGAAATTTTCGTAATAAGCTTTTTCTTCGTGATTCAAAATAAGACATATGTCATCAATACCAATGCGGTCCAGTTCTTCCAGAAGAACAAGGATGCCTGGCTTTACAAGTCCGTCTTTATCAACAACAGGACAGAATTCTTTTTTTACACCGCGGGTTTCAGGGTAAAGTCGTGTGCCGAATCCTGCAACAGGAATAATTGCTTTTCGAACAGCATTCTGTTTTTTTAGAGTGAGTGAATAAGCTTTCATGCCAAGTTTTTCTTCCAGATATGAAATAAGTTTTTTCTGAGTTTCTTCATCTTTTGCAAGGAACTGAACTGTGCCGTCTCCCTGAGATCCAACACCTTTTGCACCATAGGTAAGTGCTTTGATGTTTTCATCTGCAAGAGTTTTGTGAAGCACCGGAGATGTGAGCTCTTCCGGACACATTGGAGCAACTTTTGAATCAAACACTTCTTGTGCATAAACCATGAGTTTTCCAAATTCTTCACAGTTGCCGTCTTCAAGAAACTTTTTGGCTTTTGTAATGATTCTCTGGTTTTCTTCACCTAAAGCAAACTGCACGTCTTTTTCTTTTTCAGTTGTAGCAAAAGGGAAGGCTTTGTTCAAATCGGCAAGAATCTTGATGGTGTTTTTTCCTGCGTTCAGGTCTGCAAAAACAAAACGGAATGTTCCACCCAAAGAAACACGTTCTACATCAACATCATTTCCATTAAATGTCATAAGAACAGGGGTTGTACCAAAAGCGCAGGCCTGATCAAGTCGTCCGCATCGGGAAAGTGTTCTAAGTTCTCCCCAGTATGCAATATTCATGATACCAAGAGTGTTCAGGTGAAGATTGTAAAGCTCATTGAAAGCCTTTACTACAAGTACACAAACAGCTGCAGAAGATGAAAGTCCGCTTTTAATTGGAAGGTCCATCTTTGTGATTTCAATTTCAACACCTTCAGTGTGATACCATTCACAGATATAAGATGCAACTCCGGCTACATAAGAAAAGAAACCCTGAGCCTCTGCAACTGCCTTGAGTTTTGAAAGTTCCATGTCGCATTCAAAAGAATCCTGTTTAAGTTCAGGAATAGAGGTGCGTACAATGAATTTCTTATTCTTGGTTGCAGTGGCGTAAATGCCCTGTTCTGTTCCAGTAACAAGTGCCATGCCAGGAAGAATTGAAGAATTAAAAAGTTTACTGACACCAGCCCAGTCACTGTGTTCACCCATAAGGCACAAACGGCCCGGTGTAAAAAGTTCAATTGAGTTCTGCATGTATAAAGTATATATGATGTGTATATTTATTTCAATTTTTGCGGTATAATGTTTTTGTTCAGGAATGTTTTCTGACATTTAACTGATTTTTGGAAGGAAAAAAAATGATATTAAAAAATTGCGGAAAAATTAAATATATAAATATTCTATTTTTTTTATTTTATACTATTCCTTTAGTAATATTGGCTTTATATAATCATCCAATATTATGGGATGATTATAATGTTTTAAATGGTATCAATAATAATTTTGTTTTTAAATATTCTAATAGATATAGTACACAGATTAATTTTTTTTTGTTATATCCTAAAAATATAATAAATGATAAAAGTTTATTTTTTAGTGTATTAAATATATATCATCTAAATTCTTTATTTTTAATTATATATTTTTTTACAAGTTTGTTTTTATTAGTTTATGAATTTTCATACAATTTTCTAAAAGTAACTAAAGATAGTATTTACTTTATATATTCTATTTTTTCTTTTTTATTATTAAATTTTATTACACACGTTCCTGAATTTTTTTATTGCCATACAGTTACAAATGGATACACTTTAGGTTCTATATTTATGATTTTATTTTTAGCCTTATTAATTCATTATAAATATGGTTCAACAAAGAAAATAGTTACAAAATTAATATTAATTGTTATTACTTTCATTTTAAGCGGATACATTGAATTTTTTGTATTGTTTACAGGTTTTACAAGCTTCTTTTTCTTTTTATTTGTAAAAAATGATAAAAATAAGAGAGATATATTTTATTTTTATATTTTTATATTAAGTATTCTTATTTTTCTTTCTTTTTTTGTTGCAAATAAAATAAATAATTCAAATTCCATAGCTCCAAAATACGCTTCTACAGATTATAATTTACTGAGAATGATTCCTAAGTGGTTAAAAATAACTATAAATGATTTTTTTATTATAAATTTTAATAGATTTTTCTCACTAAAAAATATAATACCAACATTCATTATTTATTTAATCTTAAAAAATGAATTATCTATTAAGTTAAATTTTTGTCTAAAACAATACTTTTTGTGTTTTTCCTTGTATTTTGTTATTATTTTAATGTCTTTTATAGGGTGTTATTCAGGATTGAATTATTTTACCATTTATTCTTATCCTCGAAATGTTTTTGATATTATTTTTTATTTTATAACTTTTATAATTATAATAAGTTTATTTAATTTACTATCAAATTATATAGTATTTAAATTTAGTAATACTTCATCAAAATATCCAATTATTATTTTATGCTTATTATTTTTCTTATCTTTATTATCTACTAAGTCACCAATACGTTCAATGTGGAAAAATATTTTATTTTGTGAAGCTTACAACTTTAATAAAACTTTAATTGAAGATTATAAAATATTAGAAAATGATGATTCAAAAATAGTATATTTAAAGTATCCTGGTAATCCTTCAGCTTTATTTACTCAACAAGGTTCTTATATTCAATTTGATGCTGAAAAGAATATTTATTACGCTACAGATGAATTTTGCCGTTTTTGGAATAAAGATGAAATGTATTTTAAATAAAAATTCATATTTGAACTGAAGCGCCAATAATATTCCGTGCGTACAATCGACCTGAAAAATTCAATAGTATTATTTCAGGATTTTCTTCCCCAATTCCCAAATGAATTGGGGACAAATCTTATAGATTGCCCTTTTAATCGAAAACTTCCCTTTATTCTTTTTCCTAAAGAATTTCATCTGCTTCCCGTATTCAACAGAATCTATTTCCATCTTGATTGGCCAGTTTGTAACTTTATGGTCAATGCTACCGTGGATTGTTTCGACTTCATTTGTGCCACAGTGTACACCGCTTCCATCAAAACCAACGTTTTTACACAATGACTTGCATGGTGCAAGGCAAAGGCCGTTTTTCAGGAAAATTGAAGCAAGCCAATAAATGGCCCATGTGTTGATTTTTCCGGCTTTGTTATCAAGAACCTGCTGCCAGTTACCAGGTTCAGCTCCATTCATGTTAAAGCGGTAAATCATTTCTTCATCAAGGGTGTTGATTAATTTATCTGTGTTTTTTTCAAAGTACTGCCATCGGTCTGCCCATGTAGCCCATCCCCAGCAGTCCATATTAGGATAGAAGAAACTGCCATTTTGGTTCTTTGTTTTAATTTCTGGACGGAATCCTGCAATATGCATTACTTCTTTTTTGTCATTGTAGCGGTTTAATGCCTTATTCATAAATTCCAGAAAGTGTCTTCCAATAACTATGTCATCTTCAAGAACAATAACCTTGCCATATTCATTTACAACATTTGTAACGCCTGAAATGATATTTGCGGCAAGTCCTTTATTTTCTTCGCTTTCATAGATTATCACTTTTCCGCACCATTGTTTTTCGCGTAATAAAGCTCTTGTTTCCTGGATTTTTGATAGTGTTTCTGGAGTGCAGTTTGCTTTTGGCCCGTCTGCAAATACAATCAGTTCGGACTTTTCTGCTAAAACAGCATTTGAAAGTGCTTCCAGTGTCTGTCTTGTGTGATCTGGTCTGTTGTAAACAAAAAGAATAATTGGTGCGAAATCTGGCATATTAATCCCTTGAAAATAAATCTCTTGTATATACTTTATCTTTTATGTCAGTTATTTCATTGTCCATGCGGTTTGCAATAATTACATCACAAGATGATTTAAATTCCTCAAGATTGCGGATAACTTTGGAATTAAAGAATAAATCTTCTTTCATTGCAGGTTCATAAATCACAATATCAACACCTTTTGCTTTAATTCGCTTCATTACGCCTTGAATAGAACTCTGGCGGAAATTGTCAGAATTAGTTTTCATGGTAAGACGGTAGATACCTACTGTTCTAGGTTTTCGGGCAAGAATTTGATCAGCGATGAAATCCTTTCTTGTTGTATTTGAAGCTACTATAGCACTGATAAGGTTTTCTGGAACATCGGCAAAATTTGCTTTAAGTTGTTTTGTGTCTTTAGGAAGACAGTATCCACCATAGCCAAAACTTGGGTTATTGTAATAATCACCAATGCGTGGATCTAGGCTTACACCTTTAATAATCTGTTTTGTATCCAGACCTCTAAGTTCAGCATAAGTATCAAGTTCATTGAAATAAGCAACACGAAGAGCAAGATATGTATTTGCAAAAAGTTTTACAGCCTCTGCTTCCGTGACGTTTGTAATAAGCGTTTCAATATCTTCTTTGATAGCTCCCTGCTTCAAAAGACCTGCAAAAGTTTCGGCTTTATCTTTAAGGTGTGAATCTTTCGGGTAGCTTACAATGATGCGGGAAGGATAAAGATTGTCATAAAGAGCACGACCTTCCCGGAGAAATTCTGGAGAAAACAGGATGTTTCCAAAACCAAGTGCTTTGCGGGTTTTCTCTGTATATCCAACTGGAATTGTAGATTTTATAACAATGGTTGTGCTTGGATTCACTTCTTTTACTACGTTTATTACAGATTCAATAGAAGATGTGTCAAAGTAATTTTTATCAGGATCATAGTTTGTAGGTGTCGAGATAATGACAAAGTCTGCATCTTTATAAGCAGCTGAAGCATCAGTAGTTGCATGGAGGTTCAGCTTTTTAGTTGAAAGATATTCCTGTATTTCTTTATCAATGATTGGTGACTTTTTATTATTGATTAAATCAACCTTTTCCTTTACAAGATCTACAGCTGTCACTTCATTATGCTGAGCCAAAAGAATGGCATTTGAAAGTCCAACGTATCCTGTTCCTGCTACTGCTATTTTCATAATAATCTCCTGCTTCGATTATTTTAATATATATATTTTTTTGTTTCAAATATTTTCTTAATCATTTTCTTGTGGCTATAAAACTATGTTTTATATATAATATAAAAATGAGTATTTTTCAAACTAAAGAATATTTTGAAACTTTTGGGCATAAAACTAAATGTATCCTGATAGATGATAATGATTACTATTACTCAATTCAAGGTAAAGAATGCATTGTAAAAGCTCTTACAATTAAGCTTACATCGTCTATACAATCCAAACTGAAAGAGCAATTGTTTAAACGAGAGAATGTAACAGTAATAAAATTTGAAGGGTTCAAAAAAGATGATTCCTTTATACCGGGAATATTAGAAGTTGCTAATGATTGCCACATATTAAATTTACCATCTTCTTTTGATGAATATACTCAGTCTTTAGGAAAGAAAACCCGTCAGCACCTTAGGTGGTATAAACGACAATTAGAAAAAGATGATATAAAACTAGAACTAATAATTGATACGAATGTAGAAGATGATTTTGTTTTTAATGAAATATATCGATTGAATAATGAACGATGTCTTTCCAAAGGTTTTGAGAGTGGGGCACGAAAAGAGTGGATTGAAGTAATAAAAGCAAGAGGTGGTATTGCATATTATAAGTATAACAATACGGTCTTGGCAGGCTGTATATTTACTCTATGTGATGATACTTTATATCTTCATACTATCGCTCATGATAATGCGTATAATCAATACAATATTGGAAATTTAATATTGCTTGATACTATTGAATTTGCAATTTCCCAAAATATAAAAGAGCTTAATTTTTTATGGGGTGAATGTGAATATAAAAAGCGCTTTAATGCGGTGGCATATCCTTTGTATCGTTTGACTATATATAGAAGTCCATTGAAATATATAGTTGAGAAAATAAAATGTAATTTAAAAAATCTTTTTATTTTTACAAAGAAAGAAATATATTCTTTTCTTAGATTCGGATATCGAATTGCAAAAAAAATCTATAAAGTCCTTCGTGGTACAACTCCAAAAGGGACTGTGTATATGCTTCATCGATGTGCACCGGCAGATAGAAATTCTCTGTGGCCTAATGAAAATATGAAGGTTTACCCTGATATTCTTGATAAACAACTTGAATACTGTAAAAAGCATTATAATTGTATTGCTGCAAAGGATGTTATTTCGTACTGTAAGAAACCTCACTTAAAAAAGTTTGTTGCCTTTACTTTTGATGATGGGTATAGAGATAATTATGAATATGCTCTTCCAATTTTTAAAAAACATAATATCCCCTTTACTGTATTTGTAGCAGCAAGCTTTCCTGAAAAAAACAATATCATGTGGTGGTATGCATTGGAAGAATTACTTTTGTCGGTAGATGAAGTAAGGCTTTCAAACGGTACGTCTTTTTCTTGTAAATCTACGGAAGAAAAATGTAATGCATTCCTAGAAATAAGACGTCAAATATTGAAATTGGATCAGATGAAGTTGGAAACTGAACTAAACATGCTTTTTTCTGATTATGAGATTGACTGGCATAAGCCGGTTATTAATCTTTCTATGGATTGGAATCAGATAGAAGAGATGGCAAAAGAATCTTTGGTAACAATTGGTGGTCATACTTACAGTCACTACAATTTAAAAGTTCTACCAGATGTGAAAATTGTGGAAGACGATATAAAGAAAGGTATTCAGGTGCTTAAGAGTCATGGCATTGATACTGAAATTTTTGCTTATCCTTTTGGAACTGCTAATGAAGTTAGTAATCGTGAGATTGATTATTTGAAACAGAATGATTTAGGTATTCAATGTGCATTTCTTGCAGATGGCGGTTGTACAACAAGACGTAATAAAAAACAATATGCCCTACCAAGAGTGTTTTTATCCAATAAGACTGAATTATAGAGTGTGTTATGAAAGTATTAATTGTTAGTTATTCCGATAAAGGTGGTGGGGCTGCTGCCGGGGCTGTAAGGCTTTGTGAGGCATTGAACAAGGCTGGTGTAACAGCTCATATTGGTGTTCCCTATGTAAATTCTGATAATCCTTTTGTTGTTGCACTTGGAAAAAAACGGACTTTATTGCAGCGTGTTTTAGGGCGTCTTGGAAGAGAATATGAAAGTTTTAAACTTAAAAGATTTAATTCCACAAATACAATTCTGCATTCATTGAATCGTTTTTCTTTAATTGATGTAGATTTGATTAACAGCAGTGACTATGACCTTGTAAATCTTCACTGGATATGTGGAAATACCTTATGTGCCCGGGATATTGCGAAAATAAAGAAACCTATTGTTTGGACAATGCATGATTCATGGCCTGCTTGTGGCGCTGAACACCATCCGAATATTCTGGAAGGCGATGAACGATACAAAAGTATTTATACAAGGCAAAATAAACCAGCTTCCACAAACGGTCCTGATATTTGCAGGAGAGTTTGGAAAATCAAATATAAGTATCTTCATGATTTCCCTATTTCTTTTTCTGCACCATCTAATTGGGAAGCAGAAGTTCTTCGGAATTCAAGTCTATTTGGTGATAAAGAGTGTCGTGCTATTCCAAATATTATCGACTCGAAAGTGTTTAAGCCACTTACTTATCAGGAAAAATTCTTTTTTAGATCTCAATACGGGCTGTCTGAAAATAAAATTACACTTTGTTTTGGGGCCGCAGATGATTTTACAAACAGGAAATCATTAAAAGGTGCTTATCATCTTATTGAAGCATTAAAAAATCTTCCTAATAAAGAGAAATATCAGCTTGTAGTTTTTGGACCTTCTAGTAACAATTTTGAAAAGGAAGTTGGTATAAAAACTTTGTTTACAGGATTTCAGACAAATCCTGCTGTGTTAAGTAAATTCTATGCTATGAGTGATATTTTTCTCTGTCCTTCAATTATTGAAAATTTACCTTTTACCTGTCTAGAGAGTATATGCTGTGGTCTTGCAGTTGTTGCTTTTAACCAGGGGGGTGTCCCGGATATCGTAGAACACAAGAAAAATGGATATCTTGCAGAATGTTATAACATTGAAGATTTTATGCATGGAATTGAATATTGTATGAATGATCTTTCATCCTTGCAGTCATATGCTTACAGTAAATCTATCAGAGATTTTGATAATGGAAATACAGTACAGAAGTATATTGAATATTTTGAAGATGTAATCAGGAAGCATAAATAGTCATGCCCAAAATCTCCGTAATAATCCCTGTATACAAAGTTGAACAATTCTTGGAAGACTGCGTAAAATCTCTTCTTTCTCAGACTTTTACCGATTTTGAAATCATTCTGGTAGATGATGGTTCTCCAGACAATTCAGGCGCCCTTTGCGATAAGTACGCTGCCTCAGATTCCAGAATTAAGGTTTTTCATAAGGAAAACGGGGGAGTAAGTTCGGCCCGAAACAAGGGCATTGAGATTGCGGAAGGTGAGTGGATTTGCTTTGTTGACAGCGATGACTGGGTTGAACCTGATTATCTTGAAGTGATGTATCAGACTGCCCTTGAAAACAAGGCCGATGTGTCTGTCTGCGGATTTGTGGGCGGAAAAAAAACTGCTTTAAAAACCTTTGACGGTACTTCAGCTTGTGTGTCGGTTTTCAGTCAGAAAGGTTTTGGAGGCTATTCACCTCTTAAACTGATACGCTCTGGCATTTTAAAAAGCGGAGAATCTGTCCGTTACAACGAAAACTACCGCTATCTGGAAGATTCAGAGTTTTTTCTCCGTGTGTTCAAAAAATGTTCAAAAGTTGTATGGAATAATCATCCTCTTTATCATTACCGTGAAAATACTGCCAGCGTTACTCAGCAGAAAAGAAACATGGAAATTGTAAATCACGCCTTTGATGTAATGAAAAAGATACTGGAAACTGAAACTGACCGCAGAATAATAAATGCAGTCCGTATGGAATATCTTAATTTTGAATTCGGACTGGTTCTTGCAGATTACAGAAGCGGGGAGTTTTCATCAGATTTTTCATCCTGGCTTTCCCACATCAAAAAAAATGTTTTCCGTATTCTGTTCAATGGCGGTGTAAAGGCAAAAAGAAAACTTGCAGTCCTTGTTATGGTGATTTGTCCGAAACTGCTTGCCCGAATGTAGTTTTTTAGCGAAAAAGGCACTATAATATCATTATGTTTTCTATTGTAATTCCTACTTATAAACGGGATGAAGATTTGGAAGAATGTCTTCAGTCAATCCGCGAAAATTCAACAGACAAAAATATTGAAGTGATTGTACTTCATGGTGGTTTTGAATCAACTGCAGCCGTCTGTGAAAAATACGGGGCCCTTTCTGTTCTTGATCATGCCAGGGAAAACGGAAAAAGAGTAAAGAGTCTTTGGGCCATTATTAACGACGGAATAAAAATGGCAAAAAGCCAGTACGTTCTTTATCTGAATGACGACTGCCTTGTAATGCCAGGCTGGGACTCCATTTGTGCAAAATACTTTGAAGACAAAAAAACAGGCCTTCTTGTTTGCCGTTCAAAAGGAATTGGCCAGGACCCAAACTTCCGAATTATCCGAACACTTTTCTTTGATTTCCCTTGTGCAAACTATGCCATCTTGAATAAGGAAACAGGTGTTCTTTTTGATGAAAACTATAACTGGTACTGGGGCGACGGCGACTATCCTCTGGAACTTGCCTACCGTACCGACTACAAAATTGCCGAGTCCACAGAAGACCTTATTATCCATAATCATAAGATTGATGAAAGTCGTCTTCAGCATGATACTTCTCCAAATGTTATCCTTGATGAACAGTATCATAGAAATAAATGGGCCGATTTCAAGCGTAAGGGCAACAGGGTTGTACGGAAAACAAAAGTTGATCATCTTGTTAGAAAGGCAAAGAATGTTGCGAAACTAATTTTGAAAAAACTGAAAGAAAGAAAACTTTTGGTTACAGAAAAAAAGATTTCCAGAAAAGATAATCGTCTTCGTTATTATGTATACGGCTATTCTTCAAATGATCCTGATTTTGTAAAAAATTATTATTTCAAAGATTTTTTGTGTCTTGATGATACGAAACTCCGTCCGTCTCCATATAAGCCACAGATCCGTTTTTTTGAGGTACACGGCGGAAAAAATGTGAGAAATCAGATTAAGAAAATGCCTCATCGTTTTACTGCTTTCATGACAGGTGAATGCGTAAAATCCAATATGCTTCCAAATGTAAAGTATTATGCCGACAACTGTCTCAATGACGCTGACGTATCACTGGGATTCGACGTTATTGAATCTGATCACTATGAACGATATCCATACTGGCTTTTATGTCATTTTAAGCCCACAATGAATCGTGATGAGATTGCTGCAAAAGTAAAGGAATTTAATTCACGCAAATTTGAAAAAACTGACTTTGCATCACTTATTGCAAGTCATGATTATTCCGGAATTCGTGAAAATATGGTGGATGCTTTTTCTGCCGTTGGAAAGGTAAAATGCCCTGGTAAATTCCGCTTTAATGACGGAGAACTAAAACTTCTGTATAACGATTCAAAAGAAGAATATCTGAAGCACTTTATGTTCAATCTTTGCCCGGAAAATGATGCTGTTCCTGAATATGTAACTGAAAAAATCTTTGATGCTTTCTGGGCCGGAGCTATTCCTGTTTATAATGGAGGAGACCGTAACCCTGAACCTGAGGTAATTAATCCAGAAGCTTTTATTTTCTATGATCCTGAAAATCCACAGGAAGCGATTGCTAAGGTTAAAGAACTTTATGAAAACAAGAATGCTTATGAAGAATTTATGAAGAAACCAAAGCTCCTGGATTCAAGCGTAGACTGGATTTATGAAAAAATGCAGTCTGTTTATAAAAAATACGAAATTGTCTTAAAACAGAAGGCTCTGATATAAATTAAATGGATAAAATCAATCTTCTTTTCATTACATATACTCATTCAAATGGTGGTGGAGCAGAAAATGTACTTACTACACTGGTGAATAATTTGAATCCCAATAAGTACAATATTACAATACAGGAAATTGATGCGTATAACGTAAAAAAAGAACCACTTAAAGACTATGTAACACTTCGTAATCGTCCATTGCGTTATGTTGGAAAAAAAACTGACATTTTCTGGCGATTTAATTATTCACTTTTACATAATAATCCATCCATTTTGAAAACTGTTTTCCGCTGGAAAAACTTTGATATTGTTGTGTCCTGGAACTATCAGCTTCCTTCTTTTGCACTTTTGGCTTTTAGTGATGAATACAAGGTTAATCTATTTCATACAGATTTATATGATCTTGATTTGAGCCGATATCCTGAAATGAAAAAGGAATACGAACTTCAAAAAAGGGTGTTTGATGCTGCAGACAGAATAGTTACAATTTCCAATTATTCCATGCAGTCTGCAAAAGATCTTTTCCCGACTGTATCAGGCAAACTGGGATTCGTTCATAACGGTACAAATGCGGATGTTATTCTTGGAAAGGCTTCTGCAGAAATGGAAAAAGCAGTCAGCCTGAACAATAATGTAGTTAAGTTTATTTCTATTGGTCGTCTTGATGAACGAAAGAATTTTTCTCTTGTTCTGGATGCGCTTGGGCTTTTAAATAATAAGGGACTTGATTTTCAGTACTTGATTCTGGGACAGGGAAATCTGGAAAAAGCACTTCGTCAGCAGGCTGCAGCATTAGGAATTGAAGATAAAGTGATTTTCCTTGGATATATTCAGAATCCATATCCTTATCTAAAGGCCAGCGATATTCTGTGCATGTCATCTACTGCTGAAGGATGGCCGACAGTTGTGGTTGAATCTATGGTTCTAGGAAAACCTTTCGTTACAACACCTGTTGCAGGAGCAGGGGATGAACTTTCCAATAAAGAGACCTGTGGTTTTGTTTCAGACTGGAATGCAGAAGAATATGCACAGAAACTTGAAAAACTTATAAAAGATGAAGAGTTGCGTAAAATGATGGGAGATGCCGGCAAGAAAAACATTTCTCATTATTCAATAAATAATTCCGTTGCAGAGTTTGAAAACCAGATTTCAGATGCAGAAAAACTTACAATTCGTAAGAAAAGTCCTTTTTTTGCCATGCTGTTCTATATTTTTGCCTATGCAACTGGATATGTATGGGTCGGAAAAAATGCCGTAGGATTCATTTTCCATTTAAGGCAGCTTATAAAAGATTTTTCCGTTATTAAAGCTGGAAAATGTGCGTACCGTTTTGCCGGTATGTTGTGTTCAATAATTTTCGTACCATTATTGTTCGTTCCCAGAATGATTCTTGCTGCCGGGTATTGTATGACTGGAGGTCGTTGATATGACAATTCTTACATCAACCGGTTACGGATGTTCTGGTTCTAGTGCCGCCACAGATTTCTTCTCGGAATTTAACAATGTTCAGGTTGTGCCAAACAGTTTTGAGTGTACTTTTCTTCATGAAACTGACGGGCTTTACGATCTTGAAAAAGCAGTGGAAGAAGGGCACCGGCTTAAAGTGGATCTTGCCGTAAAACGCTTTATTGCACTTTCGGAAGAATTTCAGAAAAGCAAGCATGCGGTGTATTTTGGCGGACATTTTCTGGAATACACATATCGGTTCCTGGAAAAAGTAGTGGGATGCAAATGGAACGGATGGTGGCACAGGGCTTTTGAAACTTCACCTCTTACAAAAAAGCAGCAGCTTGTTGCCGAAGTCACAGCAAAAAAATATTCTTCTCGTGTAAAATCATCTTCCTATGCACTTTTTGAAAATGATTCCTGGATGCCGTCCTATCTTCCGCCTTCCACCCAGTATTATGAATGTGACCTTGAAAACTTTCGAAAAGAGGCAAAGACCTATGTAATGAGCCTTATGAATCTTTTGAACAAAGGAAATAAGGATTTTCTGCTGGTAGATCAGCTTCTTCCACCAATTCATGCTGAACGTTATTTTCATTATTTTGATGACATTAAGGTTATTGTTGTGGACCGGGATCCCCGGGATTATTTTCTTTGCAACAATCTTTTCTGGGTTTCAAGATTTATTCCATCAGAAAATACGGCAACTTATATTTCCTGGTATAAAAAAACACGTCTTGCTACAGAGGAAAGTAACTGCCTGAAAAGGGTTTATCTTGAAGAACTGATTTATAATTATGAAAAGACAACCGATGAGCTTCGTGAATTTGCAGGACTGAAAGAAAGTGACCAGACTGAAAAAGGTCTGCATCTTGTACCTGAAAAAAGCCGTCGTAATACAAGACTTTTTGAAAAATACACGGATTACAGTGAAGATGTAAAATTGATTTCATCAGAACTTTCTTCCTGGCTTTTTGATTATTCTAAGGCAGATTCAGCCCTTATGGAAAATCTTGGAGCTCCTGTAGAGATTCCGCGGGCAATGGATATACTTTTGGAATGTGATGAGTATTACAGAAAGCAGAAGATCAGCATGGCTTATGTGGTTCTGGCACTGAAAAAAGAAATCTATTCAATTCTTCGCCCTGTTTACAGAAAGGTAAAAAAAATATGCCAAAGTATTCGTTAATCATTCCTGTTTATAATGCAGAAAAATATCTTGCGTCTCTCTTTAATCAGCTTGATTCAATTTCTTATGCCGATATTGAAATTATTTTTGTAAATGACGGTTCTACAGATCATTCAAAAGAACTTCTGGAAAAATATGCAGAAAGTAAAAATGTAAAGGTGATTACCAAAGAAAATGGGGGACCTGGACTTGCAAGAAATACTGGTTTTGAAAATGCATCTGGTGACTTTATATGGTTTGTTGATGCTGATGACAGAATTAACACTGCGTCATTTGCAGAATATGACAGAATAATTGCGGCTTGCCCTGAGGTAGAAATGATCTGTCACAAATTTGTTTCCATTGGTGAACCGGAAAAGTTTTCATTTTCAGGGCAGACTGATCCTTCATGGCGAAAAATCAGTAACCGTTTCGCAATGCACAACACCTCTTTTGCTCCATGGACAAGGGTTTTTAAACGCAGTTTTCTGATGGAAAACAGTTTTTCATTTCCTCCATCATCTTATGCCGAAGATGTGGCTGTTACTGTGGAAATGTGCTGCAAGGCAAAGTGTATAGTTTATACAGATCTGATTGCTTACGGATATTTCATCAATCCAAAAAGCATCTCCAATTCCAAAGTTGACCGTTATGAAAAGGACATGCTGGCTTCTGCTTTACGGATGAAGGAAATCATGTCTCAGAATCCAGATTTCCATGATGATATAGAATGGATTATGTATTATCACACCAGGGATTTTCTGAAGAAACTTCAGAAAAATGGATTACCTGGTTCTGAACTTCAGAAAATTGTAAATGAGGTTCCTTTAGAGTATAATGTTTACGGCCGTATGGCTCAGAGTTACGAAAACAGTCGCTGGTACAAGCTTGGTGAGAAAATTTCTAACTTTGTTAAACTGTTATATAAGAGTCATTAATTGCATAAAACAAAATATTTATTTGAGAAGTATAGAATATGGAACAACCAGTATTTTCAATTATTACAATAAACTACAACAATGCCATGGGTCTTCGAAAAACTATGCAAAGTGTTTTGGATCAGAATTATAGTGATTTCGAATATATAGTAATCGATGGTGGTAGTACAGATGGCAGTAAAGATGTTATTCAAGAATTTTTGAATGCTCATTCAAATGCATCTAAAATAACATATTGGTGTTCTGAAAAAGACGGCGGAATTTACCCGGCAATGAATAAGGGTATAAAAATTGCAAAAGGCCATTTTATTTGTATGCTAAATTCTGGTGATTGTTTCTGTGACGATGTTCTTCCAATTATAGGTAAAAAGGCCATCAAGTATTTAAACTCGATTCTCTACGGGGCTGTAAGTGTTTTTATTAATAATAAGTACGAAAAAGTAATGTGTTTAAATGAAAATTATTTACCTGAATATACTTTACCACATCAAGGTGTGTTTATTCCCAAATATATGCATGAAAAATTTGGATACTATGATGAAAGTTTTAAAGTATGTGCAGATTATGATTTCTTATTAACAGTATATCAGGCTGGAGTTCCTTTTCAATTTTTAGATTTGATTGTAAGTGATTATGATGGTTCAGGATTATCATCAGTAAATGTAAACTTAGTAGACTATGAGAAAAAAAAAATATGGATATCACATGGGGTTTATATATCTCCTAGAAAAGTGTTTTTAAAATCGTTTTTTCCTCGAATTGGCTTAATAATAAAAAAACTAATAAAAGGTTAGCTTTGCAAATATATAATAATGATCTGTATGCGTATTCCAATTATTTCCTGCATAGTTCCTGTATACAAAGTAGAACAATTGCTCCCACAGTGTATAGATTCAATACTTGCTCAATCATTTACAGACTTTGAATTAATCCTTGTTGATGATGGAAGTCCGGATAACTCAGGGAAAATCTGCGATGAATATGCACAGAAAGATTCTCGTATTGTTGTAATTCACAAAGAGAATGGTGGTGTAAGTTCAGCAAGAAATGCTGGATTGGATAAAGCAAAAGGTGAGTGGATCTGTTTTGTTGATAGTGATGATTGGATAGAAAAAACTTTTTTTGAGAATATGTATAAAACGGCCTGTGTAAATTCAAGTGAGCTTGTTATTTGCGGATTGAAGATTGGGAAACAGGAAAAATATTCAGAAATCTTATGTGCAGAAAAAGACTTTTGTGTAAAAGATAAAAAAGAATGGCTGTGTGTATTTTCAGAATGCAGGATACGAGATGATAGATATGTAGCCCTTCATTCCCCTTGTGCCAAGCTTTATAAAAAAGCAATCATTGAAAATAATCGCTTTGATACATCACTAAAATATGCAGAGGATTACAGATTTAATCTATTTGTCTATGATAAAATAAAAAGTGTTTCATTTTTAAGAGCTACAATGTATTTTTACTATAACAATCAAGACTCTGTGACTCGAAGATTTGATATTTCTTCATCTAAAAATCATTTTACAACAGTTGATTTGACTTATGATTTTGTTATGAAAAACAAACTTGGGGTAAATGTTGCTTTTTCTTATGCATATGATGTTGTAAAACATGCTATTTATTCTATTTTTGCTAATTACCGAAATACTGGTGATATAAATAAAGATTATTATGGTGTTTTTCTTCCTTACCTTAGCTGGAAAATGATATTTTGCAAAAAAAACAATATCAAGGATATCTTAGTATTCAGCTTGTGCAAAATTCATTTTTGGGAAGTGTTAAAAATCTTATTTCGAGTGAAGAAATCTTAGGTATTGTATAATTCCTGAAAATAGTTTTCAGGAATTCTCTTTCCTTGAAGTTTCCATATTTTGATAATACGTTTTTTCAGTTTTAATAGCTGTTTTTCAGAACATAGTTTGTTTTTTTTGCAGTATTTTATTGCTGAAATCCAAAAGAATATATTTGTTAGTTTACTAAAGTTGTAACCTGCAGACTGGTCTTTCTCGGAACCACCTTCCAGATGTATGATTTTTGGGGTATCAAGAATAATGCTTTTTTTCCCTTCCAGATGAAAATGATTAAACTGCATATCAGTTTCTTCAAAATACATGAAAAAACTTTCATCAAAACGTGCGTTATTATTGTTTAATAAAAAATTGTCTGCACCTGTAATAAAACCGTCTATTTCTATTTGAGATTGTATTATTTGTTCCGATATATTTCTTTTTATAAACTTTTTTAGCCAAATATAGTATTTTCTGAAATACTGAGAAATAACAGCTCGGGTTAAATAGGTATTTAACTCATCATAAGTAGGAAATGAACCGAAAGACTTTGCTGGTTTCATGTCTTTTGATAACAACCAGCATCCCAGAATTCCAAGATTTTCAGGGGAATCGTAGTTTTCCCAAAAATCAAAAAAGAATTTTACTGCATTGTTCAGAAGAATTGTATCAGAATTAAGGTAAAAAATGTATTTTCCTTTTGCAATATCCAGACCTCGGTTGTTTGCTTTTCCAAAGCCTAAGTTTGCGTTATTCTCCAATAAAATTACTTTTGGATATTCAGACTTAATCTTTTCAACTGATCCGTCTGTGGATCCGTTATCGCTGACTATTACTTCAAAAGAAATATCGTTTGTTTGTTCGAAGACCGAATGCAAACAGTTTAAGGTTAATTCTTTTGTATTGTAATTCACAATAATAATGCTTACGTCTACTGATTCCATTGTTAAAGTATATTTACTTATATTATAATATGTCAACAAAGTGTTGGAGCAATAATGTTACCATTAATCACCGTTGTAATTCCTGTATATAATCGTGAAAAACTATTATTTCGCTGTGTGGAAAGTGTATTGGCTCAAGATTACACTCATTATGAAATCATAATTGTAGACGACGGTTCTTCTGATAATTCGTATGCCGTTGCACAGGATTATGCTTCCCGTTATGAAAATATTCAGGCTATTACGCAGAAAAACTCTGGTGTAAGTGTTGCACGCAATAGAGGAATAGAACTTTCAAATGGTGAATACATTATTTTTGTAGACAGCGATGACACAATAGATGCAAAAATGCTTTCTACATATGTTCATGAACTGGAAATTGCGGATTATGATTTAGTAGTCTGCGGGTTTAAAAATATCGATATTGAAGAAAAAAAATGCTTTTACGAAGTTCCATTTTGTAATATTAATTCTATAGAAATTTTTTGGAAGTCTTTTTACAGCCTTTTGAAAAATCACATTTTAAGAAGTCCTTGTAACAAACTATATAAGACGAAGATTATTAAGGAAAACTGTCTTGTATTTAATCCATCTTTTCAGATAGCTGAAGATGCATTATTCAATACGGAATACTATAAATACTTAAAAAATGTCTCTGTATTAACAACTCCTTTATATAAGGTTCTTGTTCATGATGATACTGGAAGGTTGTCTCAGAAATATCATACTAATTTTATAAACGCACAAAGTCTGCTATATCCTGAGTATGTAAAACTGTTGAAATTGAATAATTCATATTACGGGAAAAATAAAAAATATCTTGCTTATGAGTATTCAAATACTTTATGGTATGGCATGGAAAGAGAGTATAAAACCAATAAAAATCTTATTATGCCGGGTAACATTCCAGAAGAAATGTGGGAATTACTACGTTTACATGGAAAATTAAATTTACCTTACCGACTTTTCTACACATATCTAAAAAGAAAAGATGAAAAATCAATGACTCGTCTTATAAAATTGCCTGTTTCTTTGCGTAAGATTGCTAATATTCCATTCCGTTTATTGTGTAAGACTGCATATAGGTAATATAATGTAATCATGAAAACCCTTACTGTTTGTTCTTACTATGGAACCGGATCCAGTGCTGTAACTGATTTTATTGGCGAATTTTCTTCTGTAAAGTCTCTTACCAATTATGAATTCCGTTTTGCTCACGATCCTGACGGACTTTCGGAACTGGAGTATAATCTGGTTTCAAATTTCAACCGCCATAATTCGGGACATGCCTTAAAACGTTATAAGGCAATTGTTGACTACTATTCAAATCATTTTATGGCACCACGCTACGAGGCTTTCTTTAAGGGTAAATGGAAGGAATATTCCTACGAGTATATAAATGCACTTACCGATTTTTCATATCCAGGCATCTGGCAGTTTGATTTTTACGATAAAGGGCAGTGGTGGGAATTCTGGCACAAACTTCCAAACCGCATCCTGCATCGTCTTCATATTGGTGATGTAGAAACCGAAAAAGGCCTGTGGGGAAAAGAACTTACTCTTGCCTCCAACCCTGGGGAAGAAAAATTTCTGAACCTTACCCGGCAGTATACAGATAAACTTCTTGATTTTGCCAACGATGAAAAAAAGTCTTTTCTTATGGTAGACCAGATTCTTCCAAGTACAAACATTGAACATCACATGCGCTATTTTTCTGATATCAAGGCCTTTGTAGTAGACCGGGATCCCCGTGATCTTTATCTTTTGACCCGCTATATTTACAAAACAAAAGTTGCACCTCATGATCCGGAACTGTTTTGTAAATGGTATGAATATGCCCGTTCAACAAGAAAGGCAGAAAACTGGAATCCGGAAAAAATCTGCTTTATTCAGTTTGAAGACCTCATCTATAAGTATGACGAAACCACAAAAAAGATTATGGATTTTGCTGGCCTTGATGAAAAGGATCATGTAAATCCTAAGACTATTTTTAAGCCTGAAGTTTCTATAAAAAATACCCGTCTGTGGAAAAAGTTTCCGGAATATGAAGCTGAAGCCCGTCTTGTAGCAAAACTTCTTCCTCAATACCTTTACAGAATGGATGATGACAAGGACTGGTAGACTTCATGACTTTTTCAATTATTGTTCCAGTTTATAATGTGTCACCTTTTTTGCCTCAGTGCATTGAATCGGTTTTGAATCAGACTTACGCCCGGTGGAATCTTATTCTTGTTGATGACGGCAGCACCGACGGTTGTTCAAAAATCTGTGATGATTATGCTCTCCGCGATGAAAGAATCAAAGTGGTACACAAAGCCAACGGTGGTCTTGTTAGCGCACGAAAAGCAGGACTGGACTTTGCTACCGGAGATTATACAGTTTGTCTTGATGGCGATGATTTTCTTTCTTCTGATTTCCTTGAAAAAATGAACAGGGCATGTACAGAAACTGCCACCGATGCGGTCCTTGCCGGGGCAGTGTGGTACACAGATGATCAGAATCACTTTGAAGTGAAAGTGCCTTTTGAAGGTGGTTTATATCAGCGCTCAAGAATAGAAAAAGAGATTTTTCCCTGCCTTATAGAAAATGAAAAAGGCTTTTATTTCCCTAATAATATCTGGGCACGTGCCTGGAAAACAGAACTTTACAAAAAATTCCAGCAAATGGTAGATGACAGTATAAAAATTGGTGAAGATGCCGCATGTACAAAGCCGCTTATAGCCTCCTGTAATTCTATTTATATTCTTTCTGATTGTCTTTACTATTATCGCCAGAATCAGGCTTCCATGACAAAAGAGAAAAAAGCTTTTCCGTGGAATGGACCAAAACTGATTGGTCAGCACTACCAAAGATTTCTCCATTCCGCTGACGCTACAGTCGAAATGACAGAAATCTTTTTACCTCAGATTTACCGGAACACCGTCCATAATCTTTTTAATGTAGCAGTAAGTGCCTTTTATCAGAAAAAATCTTACCGTGATATCTGCCATGAAATCAGCGAAAACATCAAGGACCCTTTCTATGAAAATGCAATAAAATCTGCCCGTTTTTCATTCTTTACAAAAGGCCGACTAGCTTTGACTGCACTTAAGTATCGCTGTTTTTTTTTATTGTATATATTTGCCATGATAAAATAGAAAACTAGAAGATATCATGAAAGTGTGGTAAACTGAACATTGATATGATGAAAGAAAGTATTTTTATTGAAAATCTGGGGCCTCTGAAGAAAGTGGAACTGAATGATATTACCCCAATGACTGTTTTTGTAGGTGAATCGGGGAACGGAAAAAGTACAATTATGAAAGTACTTATTCTTTTCCGCTGGATTTATAAGAAAGTATGTATCAGGTCTTATTTAAGAAATTCATCAATCACAAAATCTCCCTTTAGATTTAATTTTCAAAAACTTATAGCAAATAATGGGCTTTCTGATTATTTTCAACCAGATACTTTAATTGAATATCATCGTGGAGACTATGTCATTTCTTATAAGTCAGGTTCCCTTTACTCTGATATTACTATTAAGAATGAAGATTTGTCTCTGGATAAACTTTCTTTCATTTCAGATAAAAGAAACGTTATACCTGAACTTCTCTGTAACGGTGTTGAAATCAATAATTCCTTTTATCTTGCAGAAACATGGAATGATTTCAAAAAATCCATGGAATCTTTTATTGATGTAAATATTCCTTATCTTGATGTAAAACTTACACGCAAAAAAGCACAGAATGGATACAAATTCTATATTGAGGGAATAGCCCATAAAGACTATCAGGTTAAGTTTGAAGATTCTTCTTCTGGCATCCAGAATGTTGTTCCGTTGATTGCTGTAATGGATTATTTTGTAAATCGATATGATTTGGTAAGTTCATTCAACCGGGCAATTGTATCAGTTTTATCAGATTCCGATCTCCTGAGTAAATTTAAGCCGGAAATGGATATTGGAAAGATTAATTACAAAAATCTTTTTTTTCATATAGAAGAACCTGAATTAAGCTTATATCCACAGAGTCAACTGGAACTTATGAATCAGATGCTTGATATATGTTTCAAGAGTGCAGATAAAAAGTTTGATGTTTCTTGTATGATAACAACTCATAGTCCGTACATTATTAATTATTTGAATCTGTTAATAAAAGAGAAGAAGATTAATTTTGAAGATTTAAAGGTGTATGAAATTATTTCGGGCACAGTACGATTGTTGAATATTGATGAAAAAAGAATAGTAAACACAGCTGTTCTTTCAGAGCCTATTGCCGGTATTTATAAACGGTATAACGAGTTATAACCTACAATGCAGCAGATATTACTAAATGAATATACAGATTTTCTCTGCAAAAAAAAGAGTGTGAATTCAAAGAATTTGGGGGCTGGTAAGGTACAGGCACCATTAGAAGTTACAACTTCTGAAGAATTTGATTTAAAAGATAAAGAAACTTTAATTATCCAACCGGTCAATACAGGCTCAGTAACATATAAGAATCCAAAGAAACAGTCTGTAAGTGTTATTGATTACGAGAAGTATATTAATTCCTTGCCTGACAGTGTTCAGAATGGTTTGAAGCGATGTGATTTTCTTGTTTATTCTGAGGACTCAGATGTTTTTGTTTTGAATGAACTCTCACAAAGTAAGAATGTCTTTGATAAAGAATCCCATGCTATTCATCAGCTTGCAGATACCCTGGCATTACTCCTTGAATGTAATGAAACAAAATCAAAAATACTTAATTATGGTGAAAAATATTGCATTTTTTCCAATAGGTATAAAAAAATAGAATCTCCTGATGGTGTTGCTGACGCCTTTGGTGCAGTATATGACCTTATTGGGACTTTAGAAACAGCAAAGCCTGAAGATATACCTGCTATTTCAGCTTTAGGGTTTGTTTATTATAGAAGTTCAACTATCGAACTAAACGATACTTTATCTTTTTACATATAAATAAATGCCCCAATCTCCAGAACTTTTTACCGGGGAACTGGTTCGGTCCCGGCGTATAATTTACCAGCCTTCGCAGTTTGCAGTGGAAAATCTGGTTTATCTTCAGGAAACGGGAAATCTTACTGCAGTAAAACCCCACGTTTCCTCCCGAAAAGGACTGGCCTCCTATCTTTTTTTCATTGTAACAGAAGGGGAAGGAAAACTTTCCTATGAAGGCATGAATTACCAGCTTAAAAAGGGCGATTGTGTTTTTATTGACTGCCGGGTTCCTTATTCCCAGGGGTCTTCCAAAGAACATTTGTGGAGTCTTAAGTGGGCCCATTTTGACGGGAAGAACATGCCAGGCATTTTTGGAAAGTACCGTGAAAGGGGCGGCACTCCCGTAATCCTTAATAGTGATAACCAGCGGTTTGAAGATCTTTTGGACAGTCTTTTTGAAACCGCATCATCTTCCTCCTATGTGCGGGATATGAAAATCAATTCTGTGCTATGTGAACTGCTTTCTGCCATTATGGAAAAATCCTGGAATCCTGATTCAGTTAAAAAGGGCAGTACAAAGTCCCTGGATACACGGGCCGTAAAAAATTACATTGATTCCAATTTTACAAAACAGATCAGTCTTGAATCTGTAGCCCGGGAATTCAATATTAATAAATCTTATCTGCTTAGAACCTTTAAAGATGATTTTGGAATTACCGTGAATAATTATATTCTGCAGCAAAGAATCCTTATGGCCAAAAATGAACTTCGTTTTACTGGCAAAAAACTAGAATTAATTGCTGAAGAATGCGGTTTTTCCGACTCAAATTATTTTATCCGCATGTTCAAAAAACTAGAAGGAATTACCCCCGGAGAATATCGTAAAACCTGGTAGGTAAAAAATTAACAATAAAAAAAACAATGAATATTTATAATCGTAAATAAAGTCAATATTGTGCTATTTTTAGCTTATATAGTATAATGTTTTTGCATGGAAGTTCATTTATAATTTTTTTAATTATTTCAATTTTATCTTTTATTTTTACGGAGTAAAACATGGCAAAGAAAGCACTTATTACTGGTATTACAGGTCAGGATGGGTCTTACCTGGCAGAATTTCTTTTAGAAAAGGATTACGAAGTTCACGGTATTATCCGCCGTTCTTCCAGTTTTAATACAGGCCGTATTGAACATCTTTATCTTGATGATGCAATTGAAGATATGCATAAAAACCGTAAGGTTATCCTTCATTATGGCGATATGACAGATTCAGAAAGTATGATTCGCATTATCCGTGAAGTTGAACCGGACGAAATCTATAACCTTGCAGCTCAGTCTCATGTACAGGTTTCTTTTGAAGTTCCTGAATTCACTGCTGATTGTGATGCTACAGGTGTTCTTCGTATTCTTGAAGCAGTTCACTTTTTGGGAATGGAAAAGACCTGTAAAATTTATCAGGCTTCTACATCTGAACTTTTTGGTCTTGTTCAGGAAGTTCCACAGAAAGAGACAACACCGTTCTACCCACGTTCACCATACGCCGTTGCAAAAATGTACGGTTTCTGGATTATGAAAAACTACCGTGAATCATATGGCATGTTCTGCGCCAATGGAATTCTTTTTAATCACGAATCTGAACGCCGTGGAGAAACTTTTGTAACTCGTAAAATTACTTTGGCCGCCAGCCGTATTGCTCAGGGCATGCAGAAAAAACTTTATCTTGGTAACTTGAATGCTCTCCGTGACTGGGGATACGCAAAAGATTATGTAGAATGTATGTGGTTGATTTTGCAGCAGGATAAACCGGATGATTTTGTTGTTGCTACAGGTGAACAGCATTCTGTACGTGAATTCTGTACTTATGCCTTCCGTGAAGCTGGAATTGAAGTTGAATTTAAAGGTGAAGGCGTAAACGAAAAAGGATACAACAAAGCTACAGGTGAAGTTATTATTGAAGTAGATCCAAAATACTTCCGTCCTGCAGAAGTTGAAACTCTTCTTGGAGATCCAACTAAGGCAAAGAGTGTACTTGGCTGGAATCCAACAAAAACAACATTCCCAGAACTTGTAAAACTCATGATGCAGCACGATATGGAATATGTTAAAGCTGAAAAAACTTTGCATCAGCGTTAATTTTTGTTCTTCAAAGGGAAGTCGAGGAATCTAAATAAAAAGGAGATGCTGAAATAAGTTCAGCATGAGGCAATATATGAATAAAGATAGTAAGATATACGTAGCTGGACACCGTGGTTTGGTTGGTTCTGCAATTGTAAGAAACCTTCAGTCAAAAGGGTATACAAATATTGTTACACGTACTCACAAGGAACTGGATCTTTTGAACCAGGCTCAGGTGGACGCTTTTTTTGCATCGGAAAAACCTGAATATGTTTTTTTGGCTGCAGCACATGTTGGTGGAATCGGGGCAAATTCTACATATCCTGCTGATTTTATCTATCAGAATATGATGATTGGATTTAATGTTGTGGAAGCTGCCCGAAAATATGGTGTAAAAAAACTGATGAATCTTGGTTCTACATGTATTTATCCTAAAATGGCAGAACAGCCTATCAAGGAAGAAAGCCTTCTTACAGGTCCCCTTGAACCAACAAACGATGCTTATGCTCTGGCAAAAATCAGCGTAATCAAACTTTGTACCAGCTACAACAAGCAGTTTGGCACAGATTTTCTTTCGGTAATGCCAACAAACCTTTACGGCATCGGCGACAACTACGAAGCCTTCGGAAGCCACGTTCTTCCTGCCATGATCCGTAAATTTCACGAAGCAAAAGAATCTGGTAAAGATGAAGTTGAACTTTGGGGCGACGGATCTCCACTGCGGGAATTCCTTATTTCCGATGACCTTGCAGAAGCAGTAGTTTTCCTTATGGAAAATAAGCATGCCGAAGACCTACGCACTCCAACCGGTGATTTTGTAAACGTAGGATCTGGAAAAGAGCTTACCATTAAAGAACTTGCCGAAACCATCTGCGATATTGTTTATGAAGGAACTGGCCGCCAGTGCAAGCTGACCTGGGATCCAACAAAACCAAACGGCACCCCACGCAAACTCTGCGACATAACAAGACTTCTGAACCTAGGCTGGAAACCAAAAGTAGAACTCAAAGACGGCATTAAAATTGCCTACGAAGATTTTAAGTTAATGAATAGTGATTAATGAATGATGATTAATGAATGATGATTAATGAATGATGAATGATTTTTTTTACTATTCATTATTAATTATTCATTTTTCATTTTTCATTTTTTCGGAGAAAAAATGAAAATATTTCCTGTAATTTTATCTGGGGGAGCTGGTACTAGGCTTTGGCCGCTTTCGGTTCCTGAATGTCCAAAACAGTTTTTGCCTCTTGTTTCTGACCGTACTATGATTCAGGAGACCCTTCTGCGTCTTGATGGTCTTGAAACTGCAAATCCTGTTGTAATTTGTAATGAATCTCACAGATTTCTTGTTGCACAGCAGCTGGAAGAGATTCTGTCAGGAAAAAGATCCTTCGACTACGCTCAGGATGACAAGGTTGCCGCTCAGGATGGCAGAAAAAATTGTAAACCTGCTATTCTTCTGGAGCCTCTTCCTCGAAATACTGCTCCGGCTATTGCAGTGGGGGCTTGGCAGGCTCTGAAACTTGATCCAGATGCCGTAATGGTTGTACTTTCAAGCGATCACGTTATTGAAGACAAAGCTGTTTTCCAGAAAGCAGTGCTTGATGCTGTAAAAGAAGCTAAAAAGGGCAGTCTTGTTACTTTTGGTATTGTTCCAACCTGTCCTCACACCGGTTACGGTTACATCAAGGCAGGTGCTTCCGAAAATGAACAGGATGTGTCCTATCCTATTGAAGCTTTTGTAGAAAAACCAGATCTTGAAACTGCAGAAAAATACCTTGCAGAAGGTTCTTATTCCTGGAACAGCGGAATGTTTGTATTCAAGGCAAAGACTTTCCTTGACGAACTTGCTGCCATGGAACCTGAAATGGCCGCACTTTCCCGCCAGGCTTTTGAAAACGCTGCCGTTGATCAGGATTTTATCCGCATCAATCGGGAAGCCTTTGAAAAAATCAAGGGAAACTCCATTGACTACGCAGTAATGGAACGTACTTCTAAAGGCCGTGTAATCAAACTTGACGCAGGCTGGAATGATGTAGGTTCATGGCAGGCTCTTTGGGAAATCTCTGGAAAAGACAATGACGGAAATGCCTCAAAAAGTAAAACTGTCCTTCTGAATTCAAAAAATTCATATTTCAACGCAAAGAAAACTGTAGCTGCCATTGGTGTAGAAGACCTGGTGGTAGTAGAAAGCGACAGTACCATCCTCATTTGCAAAAGAGACCAGTGCCAGGATGTAAAAAAGATTGCAGATATGATATAATAGGCTCATGCCAAAGATCTTATTTGTTTCAAATACCGCAAACTTTTCAAAATTTAACCGTCCTTTCATGCAGTACTTCCGTTCTCTTGGATGGACTGTTGATTATGCTTCTGCGGGTGAAGAAACGGTAATGGACTGTGATCACCAGTTTCATTTTCCTTTGGCCCGTTCACCATTTGATTTTAAGAATATTGAAGCTATCCGTGAAATGAAAGAATTTCTGGATGCAAACCAGTACGATATAATCCACTGTCATACACCAATGGGTGGCGTAATGGCCCGTCTTGCAAGTAAAAAACTTCGAAGTATGGGTAGAACAAAAATCATTTATACTGCCCACGGTTTCCATTTTTACAAAGGTGCACCTCTTTTAAACTGGCTGCTTTACTATCCTGTAGAAAAACTTCTTGCAAAATTTACTGATGTTCTTATTACAATTAACCAGGAAGATTATGACCGTGCTCAGAAACGCTTTAAGGATGCCTGCGAAAATCAACATCTTGTAAATGGGGTTGGGGTAGATCTTTCAAAATTTGTTCCACTTTCACAGGAAGATCGCCTTGAATATCGCCAGCAGAACGGTTATTCGGAAAATGATTTTATCATCACCATTGTTGCTGAAACCAACGTAAATAAAAACCAAATAATGCTTTTAAAGCAGCTAAAAAAACTGGCACAGATTATTCCGAATATAAAAGTTCTTCTTATCGGTAAGGAAACTCTTCCTATTGCCAGAAATTTTGTTGAAAAACATCATCTTGAAGATATGGTTCACTTCCTTGGTTATCGAAATGATATTCCACATCTTACAGGCATGAGTGATGTTGCTTTTTCTGCCAGTATTCGTGAAGGTCTTCCTGTAAATATTATTGAAGCCATGGCTTGTGAAGTACCTGTTGTTGCATCTATAAACCGAGGTCATACATCACTTATAAAAAGCGGTGAAAATGGTATTCTTTTTGATCTTGATAAACCGGAAGAAATGACCAATGCAATTCTTTTTGTTCATGAAAAGCGTGAAGAAGCCCTTAAGCTTTCAAAACAGGCTCGAATTGATGCACAGAAATTTGAACTTTCAGCTGTAATGAACAGTATGAAGGGAATTTATGAACAGGTAACACAGGGACTTCTTACTGTTACAAAACCGAAAGTATCTGTCATTATGTCATGTTACAACTGCCAGCGTTACATTGGTCTTGCTATAGATTCTGTAATAAACCAGACTTATGATAACTGGGAACTTTGGATTTGTGATGATTATTCATCTGATAATACGGCCAAGATTGCTAAATCATACGTAGAAAAAGATAGCCGTATTCATTACCTTTGTACTCCACAGAACACAGGATCTCCGGCTCTTCCTAGAAATATGGGAATTGAGCATGCTACAGGGCGTTTTATTGCTATTCTTGACTGTGATGATGAATGGCTTCCTCAGAAACTTGAAAAACAGATTCCACTTTTCAGTTTTCCAAATGTTGGTGTTGTTTATGCAGATTATGACAAGATTGACGGTGAAGAAAAACCTATGAATCGTACAATCAGAGCTCCGCTTTCGGTAAATTACCATAAACTTTTATATGGAAACGTAATTGGAAATCTTACCGGCGTTTATGATGTTGAAAAAATTGGTAAAGTATACCAGCAGAAAATTGGTGCGGAAGATTATCTTTTCTGGCTTGAAATTCTTAAAACTGGTTATAATGGAAGAAATGTTGGTGAAGTTCTATGCCGTTACCGTGAAGTAGCAAGTTCACTTTCTGGTAATAAAATCCGTTCATCAAGATGGACCTGGAATATCTACCGAAACGTACTTAAAATACCTCTTCCAAAATGTCTCATTTATTTTTCAAGTTACGCCTACAAAGCCCTCATTAAGCATTTGTAAATCATTTATAACAGGAGGGCAGTAAATGGATTACACTTCTTTTTCCTACACGGCAGTTATTCGCACTTTGGGGAAGGCGGGAGAAAAATATCAGACTTTGCTTGATACTCTGTGCGCTCAAAGTTTGCCGCCACAAAAAATTCTTGTTTATATTGCGGAAGGGTATGATCTTCCAAAGGAAACCTGTGGCAGGGAAGAGTATATTGTTTGTGAAAAAGGTATGATCCACCAGAGGTCTTTGACATTTTCAGAAGTTGAAACTCCATGGATCCTTTTCTGCGATGATGATCTTTCTTTTGAAAAAGACAGTGTTGAACGTCTGGTAAAAGCATTGCAGGAATCCCGGGAATGTGGAGTGGACTCTTCGGTAATTTCTCCAAATACTTTTCAGAATCACCTGGCATCAAAAAAAACAAAATTTAAGAACATGCTTTCCATGGTGCTGCCAACGGCCTCAAAAAAGTATGCCTTCCGCCTGCGAAAAAGTGGCTTTTATACTTACTGCAACAGACCTTCATCCGTTATGCCTACCCAGACTTTTGCCGGTCCTTGCTGCTTTATAAAAAAATCGACTTACCAAAAACTCGATTTCCAGAACGAACGTTTTTTGGACAGTTTCCGTTATCCTTTGGGAGAAGATACACTTTTTTCTTATAAATGCTTTTTACTTGGATTCAATCCACTGGTACATTATGAAAGCGGAATCGTTCATCTTGATGCTTCTTCCGGTCATGTAAAAAATCCTGGAGAAATGATTCAGCTTCAAAATGCTTCTCGTTACTGTGTGTGGTACCGCGCTGTTTATGAGGCACAAAAAAACACTTTGAATCGATTTATTGCAAAATTTTCTTTCCATGCTGCCTGCAATCAGGTTTGCTCATATCTTTTTTTTACCGGACTTTTGAAACGGAATCTTACCAATTTTGTTTACTTTAGAAAGGGCATAAAGATGGGAAAAGATTATACAAAAACCGAGGAATACAAAAAGATTCCTTTGTTCAGGGGAGGAAAAAAATGATTCCAAAAAAAATCCATTACTGCTGGTTTGGCGGAAAACCACTTCCTCCTCTTGCCGAAAAATGCATTGAATCCTGGAAAAAGTTTTTGCCCGATTGGGAAATTGTTCGCTGGGATGAATCAAATTTTGATATAAACGCCATTCCTTATACTGCCCAGGCTTACGAAGCAAAAAAATACGCTTTTGTAAGTGATTACGCTCGTTTTGATATTCTTTACCGTGAAGGCGGCCTTTATTTTGATACAGATGTAGAAATCATTAAGGACCTTACTCCAATTGCGGAAAAGGGTGCTTTCTTTGGCCTTGAAGGACCTTCCCTTGTAAATGCAGGACTTGGTATGGGGTGTGAAGCTAAAAATGCCTTCGTAAAAAAAGTCCTTGATTCCTACCAGAATGACAACTTTATTCTGCCCGATGGAAAAATGAACTTGAATACTGTTGTAACCCGCGTATCAGATCTTTTGAAAATTCACGGCATGACCGATAAAGACGAAATTCAAAGTGCTGCAGATTTTACAATTTACCCAATCCGCTTTTTCTGTCCAAAAGATACAAAATCTGCTATAATCACAATAACTGACGATACATATACCATCCACCATTACGACGGAAGCTGGACTACCCAGGGTCAGAAGATTTTTGAAAAACGGCGGGCAAAACTGTATTCCACATTGCCATCTTCACTTGCAAAACTTCTGTCTGTTTTCCCTTTCTGTGCCTGGCAGATTACCGACAACGGGTGGGGTGGATTTATGAAAAAAGTGGCAGGTAAGATTTTTAAATGATGGATAGACTGGCTTATTTAATCTGCATGGCAGTTTCTTTTCTCTTTATGTACTCCGTTTGCGGCGTAAGTGCCGATGGACAAACAAAGAAACTTTCATTTAAAGCCATGAATTTTTTTCTTGTTTTTCTCTGTCTGTATTGGGCTATACTGATTGGCCTTCAGAACGGCACTGGAACTGATTATTATACTTATTACAATATGTTCAAAAATGGAACTCCGGCATATTATCACCGCATTCATGAATACGGTTTTTACTATATTGCTGATTTTGTCGGTGCTCACATGCATCCTCAGTGGGCATATTTTTTTCTTGCACTATTGCAGAGTATAGGATTCTGTATTTTCTTTAAGTACGCACAATTTGATCGTCCTGATTTATTTCTGCTGGTTTATTTTACATGCGCCACATCTTTTATTAATTCAACAAATGCGTTGCGTCAGTTTTCGGCAATGTATATTTTTCTGGCAGGAATAATTCTTCTTCGAGACAAAAAATATATTGGTTATGTACTTACCTTAATTGTTGCATATCTTTTTCATAAAAGTGCAATTTATCTTTTGGCTCTTCTTATTGGTCGATTCTGGTTTGTGCTGAAGAATAAATGGATTCTCATTGCAGAACTTTCCGTATCATTGGTAATATGCTTTGTTGGCATGGATGGAATTCTGAACTGGATAGCCCAATTTACTCCTTACAAAGATTACATTGGATCTAGTTTTGCTACAACTGGAAACCGTACAGACTTCTTGAATATTGCAACAAAATTGATTTACGTTCCGTTCTTTATTCATCTTCTTTTTCTGGAATATGATGATACTGATTACAATTCACTTTTTTTCATAAACCTTGGATTTTTCTGTTTTTGTATTAAATTGATGGGAATGTCGTCATATTTCATTTCACGATTTGCATATCATTTTGATACATTGGCTTACATTCCTCTTTATTACTACATTTTATGGGTAAGACGCTGCAACATGAAAAAGGAAATCAAACTTCTTTTGTATTTCATTACTTTAAGCGTAATGCTTGGCCCTTTCGTAGCTAAAACTTGTTTTTTCCCGGTACGTGAATATGCTTACCGTAGCATTCTCACACCGTTCTTTTTTTAATTAGGATTTGTTATGACTTTTGAAATAGAAATTTCTACAATGCATAAATCTCAGGAACAGTGTGTTGAAATGCTTTTACGTATGAATATTCACTGCGACTGTATGATTATCAATCAGTGCGACAAGGATGATTACGAAGAGCAGTATCTTAAAAAGAATGACGGTACTCTTCAGCGGGTGCGCATTTTTTATACTACAACCCGGGGACTTTCCAACAGCAGAAACATTGCCCTTGAAAACTGTTGCGCCGACATTCTAGGTGTTGCCGACGATGATCTTGAATACTATGACAATTTTCACAAAACCATAATTGAAGGATGGGAAGAAAACACAAAGGCCGACGTTCTCATTTTTAATATGGATTCTTTCAACAAGGTTTATCCTGATCACGGATTTAAGTGCGGTTATTTCAATGTTTTTGGATTCTGTAGTGTTCTTGTTACCTTCAGAACAGCATCACTTCGAAAGGCCCGTTACAGAGATGGTCGTTCTTTGCGATTTAATCCTCTTTTTGGAACAGGTAGTAAATATGTAAAAAGTGGCGAAGAGAATATTTTTCTTTCAGATTGCTATCACGCAGGACTTTCTATTTACTATACTCCGCGAAAGATTTTGAAAAGACCGGAAAGTGAAAGTTCTTGGTTCCACGGTTATACACAGGATTTTCTTGAAGACCGCGGTGCAATCTTTTATGCAATGAGTAGAAATCTTTATCTTTTCCTGATTCTTCAGTTTGCAGTAAGAAAATACAAGGACTTTCCTGATATTTCTTTTTGGAAACGATTGAAATATATGGATGACGGAAAAAACAATTTTCTGAAAATAAAGGATGATTACAACGCCCAAAAAGAAGAAACAAGAAAAAATAATATTGCCTCGCAAAAAGCCGTCAACCTCCAAGAACTTCACGGTACTCTCCTAAAAGTTCAGGACTACATCCACGAAACCTGCGGGAAAAACGAGCTTAATTATCTGCTTTCGGCAGGTTCGGTTCTTGGGGCAGTGCGCCACAAAGATTTTATTCCATGGGACGACGACCTTGATATTATGGTTCTGCGAGAAGATTTTGACCGTTTTGGTAAGATTTTCCTCCAGGATTCAAATCCAAACTTTATTTACCAGGAAGCACTTGTTGATTATCCACTTTATTTTTCAAAAGTTCGCATGAACAACACTGCCTTTATTGAAAGGGGCGGCTGGCGAAAACGCTGGACCTATATTCATCAGGGAGCCTATGTTGATGTATTCCCAATGGACTATGCTGCAAAATCAGACTTCCGTTTTAAGTTGCAGTACATTTTTTCAAGACTTCTCACTGCACAGAGCCTGAACATCCGGGGTTACAAAAATGCTTCACTAAAAAAGAAAGTAGTTATGCAGATTTCCATGCTTTTTTATCCATTCAGAAATGCCATGCACAGTTATGTAACAGGAGTAAAAAAAGAAGATGCTCGAGGACTCTGCGATTTCTACGGCACCGGAAAACAGCTCTTTGCCCTGGACATTTTTGATGAGCCGGTCATGCTGCCTTTCGGTGACAGAACATACCCATGTCCAAAAAATCCGGAAGCCTATCTTAAAGCCATGTACGGCAACTGGCAGTCTCTCCCCCCAGAAAAAGACCGAGAATACAAAATCCACGCCCAACTTTTCTCTTCAACCACCGACTACCGTAGCCTGGTATAGCACCCGTCATGTCGACCGAAGTGGAGACATCCTTTTAGTGTTTGTCATGTCGACCGAAGTGGAGACATCTTACTCGGCAGATAATTCTTTAAAATCTGGATTTGTACTTTTAATCAGGTTCATTTTCTTTACTCTGGACCATTTTTTTAATTGTTTTTCACGTTCTATAGCAGTTTTTACATTGTCCGTTGTTTCAAAGTAAACCAGTTTTGTAACATTATATTTATCAGTGAACCCTTCAACTAAATGATTCTTATGCTCATAAAGCCTGCGTTTAATATCATTTGTTACGCCGACATATAATACTGTATTGTTCCAGTTTGAAAGTATGTAAGTATAGTACATAATAAACTCTCCAAAATAAGATCTCTCGACTACGCTCGAGATGACATTTAATGTGTTTGTCATGTCGACCGAAGTGGAGACATCCTTTAGAAAAAGATCTCTCGACTACGCTCGAGATGACACATTGTGCTGTCTGTCATGTCGACCGGAGTGGAGACATCCTTTTAGTATTTGTCATGTCGACCGAAGTGGAGACATCCTTATTTAGTAAGATCTCTCGACTACGCTCGAGATGACATGTGCATTTGCGCTCGAGATGACATTGCCCGCTGTATGGCACCAACCGCTGTATGGCACCAACCGCGGGACGAGCGAAGCAATGTCCCCAAAATTTTTCATTATTCATTATTAATTTTTCATTTCGCTTTACCGTGGTAAAGCGATCACTGCTTTCACGATCTCCACGCACACTTTAGCATCGTCAAAGGCGCGGTGGGACTGGCCTGGATCTACGCCAAGAACTTGGGCCATGTGAGGAAGACGGTGAGAAGGTTCGTCTTTCCAGTACATGCGGGAAAATTTTACAGTATCAAGAACAGAGTTTTCCAGATGTCCGTAGCCAAGACGATCACTTTCGGCGTTTATAAAACTTACGTCAAAGCCTGCATTGTGGGCTACAAGAATGGTACCTTTTACAAAATCAAGGAATTCTGGAATCACTTTGGCCGGAACCGGTGCGTCCTCAATCATGTCGTTGGTAATGTGGGTTAGGTTTGTAATAAAAGGGGAGATGCAGACTCTGGGATTTACAAGAGTCTGGAAGGTTTCGATTACACCTTCTGAAGAAAATTTTACAGCCCCGATTTCAATCACACGGTCGTTGTTGCTGGACACTCCCGTAGTTTCCGTATCGAAGGCTGTAAAAACCGCCCCGCATTCCCAAAGTTTGCGGAGCAGTTTAGCGTCTTTAATCTGCTTATTTTGAAGCTTCATCCAAAATAGCCTTAATGTCTTTTTCAATTCCGTCACACAATGTGGCAGCGGCAGATTTTGCAGAAGCAAGGTCACCGCAGCAAACTGGTGTTACAGAGTTGATGTAGAACTTAATCTTTGGTTCTGTTCCAGATGGACGTGCAGAAACGATTGTTCCACCATCCAGGAAGAACTGAAGAACGTTTGATTTTGGAAGTCCGTATGGAACTTTTTCTGCTGGTTTTGCAGGATCAAATTCAACTGACTGCTGAACGTCGCGGATCTTAAGAACTGTTTTTCCACCAAGAGTTTTAAGTCCTTCTGTGCGGAGTTTTGTCATGATGCCTTTCATTGTTTCAACACCAGTTGATCCAAGGAATTCCTGAGAAATTGAACGGTCTTCAAAATAGCCGTGTTCTTTGTAAAGGTCATCAAGGCGTTCAAGAACTGATTTCCCCTGGCTTGCCCAGTACATTGTCATTTCGGCACACATTGCAGCGGCAGAAACACCGTCTTTATCCATAACGTCTTTTTCAACTTTGTAACCGTATGATTCTTCAAGACCAAATACGTAGCTGTGTGTTCCTTTTGCTTCAAAGTCTGCTTCCATAGCGGCAATCCATTTGAAACCAGTAAGACATTCCATCATTTCGGCACCGTATTTTTTACAGATGTAGTCACCGAATGGAGATGTTACGATTGAGCGGATTACGGCAGGATTTTTTGGCATTGTTCCAAGTTCTTTTCTTGAAAGGAGGATGTAGTCCATAAGGAGAGCACCCATCTGGTTTCCTGAAAGAAGAACCCAGTTTCCGTCTTTGTCTGGGAAAGCTGTACCAAAGCGGTCTGCATCAGGGTCAGTGGCCATAACACAGGAAGCTTTTTCTTTTTTAGCAAGTTCTACTGCCAAAGTAAGGGCTGGTTTTTCTTCTGGATTTGGTTTTACAACTGTTGGGAAGTTTCCATCTGGCTGTGCCTGTTCTGGAACTGTGATTACGTTAAGACCAAGATCACCAAGCACTTTTGTTACGTGCATTCCACCTGTTCCGTGAAGTGGTGTGTAAACGATTTTTACATCTTTTGCACGTTCTTTAATAAGGTCTGGGCGGAAAAGTTCTTTTTTACACATTTCCCAGAATGGTTCATCAATTACACTGTCGATTACTTCAAGTTTACCTGTTGCAATGGCTTCAACACGGGTCATTGTTTTTACAGAAGTTACTTTGTTTACTTCTTCGATGATACCAACATCATGTGGTTCAATAACCTGGGCACCGTCGTTCCAGTAAGCTTTGTAACCATTGTACATGCGTGGGTTGTGAGATGCTGTAACTACAACACCAGTGTCTGCACCAAGCTTACGGATGGCGAATGAAAGTTCTGGAGTAGGGCGAAGGCTTGAGAAAAGATAAGCCTTGATGCCATTGGCTGCAAAAATAAGGGCAGTTGCTTCACCGAATACATCTGAGTTCAAGCGTGAGTCGTAGGCAACTACAGCGCTGAGTGTGCCGGCCTTTGCTTTTTCAGGACAAGCTTTAATAAGATAGTTGGCCAGTCCCTGAGTAGCCAGGTTGATTTCAAGAGTGTTCATGCGGTTTGTTCCGCCACCCATAATGCCTCGAAGACCACCTGTTCCGAATTCAAGTGTTCGGTAGAATCTGTCTTCCAGTTCTTTATAATCTTCTTTTGCAATGAGATCCTTTACTTCATTTGCAAAGCGTTCATCTTTTTCCTGTGCAATATAATCTTTAGCACGGGCAAGAATTTCTTCGTTTGTCATTTATATTTACCTCCGGTAACTAAATTAAAAATGAAAAATGAAAAATTTTATATCTTTATTTTCAAATTTTCATTGTAATTTTCTAATTGTTAATTTTTCATTGAAATATTTTCATTTCACTTTTGTCTACGACAAAAGTGATGTTTCCCATTCTAACAGTTCTTTTTCCATTTGTATATTGTTGCCTTTTACGTCGCACATTACACGGAAAACAGGTTCTGTTCCACTTCCTCGCATCCAGATAAAAGCACAAGGTTTGTCTTCTTTATCGTAGAAAATCACCTTTAATCCGCCTTTACCGCTCAAGCTCCAGTCTTTTGCGTTACGGGTCTCCTTTGTGCCGTTGGTAAGAACTCCTTCGTAGCGGGTAAGACCATATTTTTTTACCAGAGGGCTTGTTTTCCATTCTTTTTCAAAGTTTTTCTGGAATTTTGCCTTCAATTTTCCATGGTCCATTTCGCTTACTTTAAGAACAGCGCGGCTTTCACTTACACCTGTAGTTGTATAAAGTGGCAATGTTTCAAGAATATCAGAAAGAGTGTAATCTGGATTGTATGAAACTCCACGTTTTTTGCACCACATTTCAAAAAGTCCTGATTCTTTCATAACCAGAAGTTTAATAATGGCAAAAATAGTGTTCAAAGGGTCTCGAACTGATGCAGGATAAGTAATTGTACCGCCGTTAGAGCCTTCTCCAAGAATGCGCACGTTCCATCCTTCAGCACGCTTTTCCCGGGCAAGATTTACCACATTGGCTTCTCCAACTTCACCACGGAAAACGGTTGCACCCAAAGTCTGGGCAATTTCTTCAATGCGCATTGATGTTGGACAGTTTACGCAGACAGCAGGCTTGAAATTTTCTTCTCCCTGATGACACCAGATAGAGAAGGTAAGTTCTGCCAGAACCGAAAGACTAAAAACTTCCTGGGCTTTAAGGATTACTGCCTTTTTCTGTTTTTCATCCCAGTAAACAATGTTTCCGCGGTCACCGTCACAGTCAGGCATGTATCCTAAAACTGCATCTTTTCGGCCGGCGGCCTGCAGTCTTTCCATTTCTTCTGCCACATAAACAAGATTTTCGCTTTCCGGAATAATTTCGTGAACAATTTCACCAGGATTTCCGTTCATGGCGTAGAAATTCATATGGTGATTGTTCAAAAAGTTTTTATCGATACAAAGGGTTCGGGAACTTCCGTTAAAGTCGCAGACAATTCCCATTGGCTTTTTGTCCAGTTCTCCGTGGATAATCTGGAAAAAATCTTCCTGATGTGCAGGATTTGCTGAATCACTTACAGTTTCTTTAACAAAATCTTCGTAAGCTTTAAGACAGTTGTGTTTTGCGGCCTTTTCTCCGCTTAAAACACCTTCCATTTTGTTCAAAGGACAGCTTTTGATTCTTTCAAGGGCTTTTTCTTCAGCATTTTCTTCTGCAAGGCGTTTAAGGAATTCTGCAGTAATCTTTGCATTTTCCTGAGCATTTACAACACCGCCGTCATTTATGCCGAACTTAATTCCGTTGTGTCCGACAGGATTGTGGCTTGCAGAAATGTAGATGAATCCATCCAGTTTTTTTGCATAAGCCATAATTTCAGGAGCACTGGAAATGCCTGTATACTGGATTACGCAGTCTTTTTTTGCCAGAACATGGAGCATGGCAAGAGCAATTTCTTTCCCAGTTGGCCGGGTATCCATTCCAAGTGCAATAACGGGACATGGAGTTTTGGCCACATCACATAAATAATCAAAAAAAACTTCAGCAGCAATTGCAGAAAGAGCTTTGTCAGTGTTAGAAATTTCAGGTGATTTATCCTGTTCATTTCCCGAAGCAGCAAAAACCTTCCGCCATCCTGAAGCAGACAAAATCATGTTATGTTCCATAATCTCCATTTTATCATAATTTTGGAGAATCTGCACAAAAATTGCTTTTTTTCACTTTTCTTTCTATAATTAAAGGACAATGTTTTTACAGAACAAGTGCTCAGTTCCGGGCTGCAATCATATTTCACTTTCCTCATTCAATGAAAATGGAGAAATCCAGGAACTGCGTACATACTGTCTTGATCACATTCCAAATCCTGGAAAAGCCAAGGAAGATATCTACCGCTACATTCAGGAACATGATACCATTGTAGGACTCAACGCATCCTGGCTCAACTTTTCCGACATGGATTTTACCGGCAAAAAGTTTTACGGCTGCGACTTTTCTCACTGTACCTTTACAAATATCCAGGGGCCTGAATTCCGAAGCCGATTAAGTGTTTTTGATTACGCTGTTTTTTCTGACTGCCAGTTTTTGAACAGCCACATTATGTTTTCATCTTTTTCCGGCTGCAATTTTTATCACATTATTCTTACATCGTCCGAAATTATTCAGACCAATTTTAACGGATTAAGGGCTTTTCAGTGTTCCTTCGATGATTCCGATCTTTTTAATTCCCGTTTTATCCGGGCAAATCTTACGGACACTTCTTTCAGAAACTGCAATCTTAAAAAAGTAGATTTTCTGGAATTCGAAAGAAACAACGTATCGTTCAAAATGTCCAACACCCGGGAAGCTGTTTTCAACCGTGACGGAAGTGCTTTGTTCACAGGTGGGGAGGCAGAAGAATGAAAGTCTATTTCCATTTCAACCTGGGGGGCTCTTCCAACTGTTATATCGTGGTCAACGAAGCTCACGGAGAAGCAATCATTGTGGATCCTGCAAAAGTTACGGAAGAAATCATCAGTCAGATTGAAGACAACGGTTTAAAACTAACAGGCATTCTTGTTACACACAACCACGGAAGCCATGTTCACGGACTTCATACACTTACAAAAATTTATAATCCTGTAATTCTTGGTGCCGACTGGGAAGTTTCTGGAAATGCCACAACGGTTATTACTGGGGATGGAAAAATCCGGGTTGGAAATACACTGGTTCATTATATGTCGGTGCCTGGTCATACTTCGGATTCCATGGTTTACAAAGTGGGAAACGTAATGTTCACCGGGGATGTGCTTTCTGCCGGAACAATCGGTTCCACATCTTCAAGGCACTCTTCTGTAGTTCTTAAAAACAACATTGAAAAGAAAATATTTTCGCAGACAGACGGCGTAATCCTTTTGCCGGGTCACGGTCCTCCAACAACAGTTGCCGCCGCACGGGAGTTCAACATTGACATCGATTAAAGCCTTTCTCAAAAAAGAAATTGTTCTGGTAGTGGCTGTTTTTCTTGCAGTTGTTTCTACCATTGCCTGTGGACCTTCCGTATACACATATTCCTCAATAGATTTGAACACTCTTCTTCTTTTATTCTCCCTTATGTGCGTAATGCAGGCCTTTTCTAAGATCGGCTTTTTTGAAAACTGCGGAAAAAAGCTTCTTGGCATTGTAAAAGGCGATAAGGGCCTTCTTTTGGTGCTGGTTCTTCTGCCATTTTTCTTTGGCATGTTCATTACAAATGATGTGGCTCTGATTACCTTTGTTCCATTTGCCATCATTGTTCTTAAAATGGCCGGAAAGGAAAATCTTTTAATAAAGGTGATTGTGCTTCAGACCATTGCCGCAAACCTTGGCAGCATGATGCTTCCTATGGGAAACCCACAGAATCTTTATCTTTATAATATTTCGGGCCTTACTTTAGGTGATTTTGTAATTACAATGCTTCCTTACACAATTGCGGCCCTTGTACTCCTGGTAATCTGTGTGTTCTGCATTAAGGGAAATGGAAAAACGGAAGTAAAGATTGCTCATGAACCTTCTGTAGAAGAAAAGGCTGATGAAAATCCAAATAAAAAAGCTAATCCTCTGGCACTTTCAAAATCCAGCTCCTACATTGCATTTACCATGCTTTTTGCAATCTGTCTTCTGGCAGTTTTGAAAATGATTCCAGTTTCAGGGGTATTTGCCATTACCCTGGTGTTCTTTTTGATTTTTGACCGCCAGATTCTTCTAAAAGTTGATTATTCACTTCTTCTAACCTTTGTAGGATTCTTTGTTTTTGTTGGAAATCTGAAAGGCCTTGAAAGTTTCAGCAGTTTCCTTGGATCAATTCTTGAAGGCAATGAAATTCTTCTTTCGGTTGGTCTTAGTCAGATTATTTCAAATGTTCCTGCAGCACTTTTGCTTTCGGGCTTTACAGAAAACCACAGGGCAATTCTTATTGGTGTAAATCTTGGAGGACTGGGAACTCTTATTGCTTCTATGGCCAGTCTTATTTCCTGGAAACAGGTGGAAAAGGACAAGGGAAAATATCTTCTTACCTTTACATGGATGGGACTTATGTTCCTTGCAGTCCTTCTGGCTTTGAATTATCTTCTTGGCCTTTTTGGTGCGTAAGTAAATTGGCGGAAAATATGACTGATTTTTTGTTTGTTGATTCAGGAACAGGGGGACTTCCATACCTTGAACATCTTAAAAAGGTGTGCCCGTCTGCATCCTGCGTATACATTGCCGATAACAAGAACTTTCCATACGGAACAAAAAATCATTCAGAAATTGTAGAATGCATTACGGCTACTTTGGAAACTTATATTCCGCTGTATAAACCCCGGGCTGTGGTTGTGGCCTGCAATACCATTTCTGTAAACGCCCTGGAAGATCTCCGTTCATATTTTAAGGATATTCCTTTTGTGGGAACGGTTCCTGCCATAAAGGTTGCAGCTGGACTTACAAAAACACGCCGCATCGGTCTTCTTGCCACAAAGGCTACAGTTGAAAATCCTTATGTAATGAGACTTAAAGAAGAATTTGCTTCTGACTGTACCCTTGTTCTCCGGGACGACACCAGCCTTATTGATTTCATAGAACGACATTCTTTTTCGGCCACTGAGAAAGAAAATGATGAGGCCTGCATTCCTGCCGTAAACTATTTTCTTGAAAATCAGGTGGATGCAATCATTCTTGGCTGTACCCACTTTTTGAACCTGAAAGAAAATTTTCAGCGGGTAGCAAAAGATAAAGCTGTTATTGTTGATTCAAGGGAAGGGGTGGTAAAAAGGGCTCTTTCTGTTGTGAAGATTGACTGCAGCGGGGAAAAAGCCCTGGATACTCCGGCAAAACTTATCATCACCGGCGACAAAAAAGACTATGTGGAAGTTTGCAAAAGATATAATCTAGCTTTATAATTGAGCACATGAAAGTAAGCTTAAAAAAAGATTCTATCTACCGTGATTTTTATGTTGTTGATGTAAGTTATGTTCCCGACAGTGACTGTGATTCTGTTCTTCTGCGCCACAAAACTACTGGTCTTGAAGTTCTTCATCTTGTAAATGATGACGAAGAAAACCTTTTTTCTTTTTTATTCCGAACCCCTGTTTACGACTCAAAAGGTCTTCCTCATATGATTGAGCATTCGGTTCTCTGTGGATCGGAAAAGTATCCTACAAAAGAACCATTCAACGTGCTCGCTACTACTTCTGTAAAAACTTTTGTAAACGCCTGTACCTGGGACGATTTTACAGGCTATCCAGGTTCTACCATCGTAAAAAAAGACTACTATAACATGATGGACGTTTATGCCGACGCCTGTTTCTTTCCACTTTTAAAGGAACGTACTTTCCGCCAGGAAGGACACCGCTTTGAAATCGAAGAAGACGGATCACTTTCCGTACAGGGCGTTGTTTACAATGAAATGAAAGCCAATGTTACCAATTTCTACCGCTGTTATTCAGAAGAAATTGGTAAGGCTATCCATCCATATCCTGGAGAAAAACACAATTCCGGTGGGGATCCTCTGGAAATTGTTAATTCCACTTACGAAGAATTCTGCAGTTTCCACAATGCCAATTACCGTCCTTCAAACTGTCTGGTTTTCCTTTATGGAAATATTCCTACGGAAGAACAGCTGGATTATCTGGCCGACAATCTTATTCCACGCCTTGAAAAGAAATTCGGAAAAGTTTCTCTTACAGAAGAACAGCTTAAAAGCAAAAAATCTCTTGTGCCTGAAAAATACACCGGATACTACTGCGATGCCCATCCTTTTGTAAAAGGTGATTTTAAGGGAAAAGGTCTTTCTACCGGCGTAAACGGCAGCGTTGTAAGCGTAAACTGGAACATCGGTAAAGAAGGCATGGACCAGTATTACATGTACGAATATCTTCTTGGTGAAGATTCCAGTCCTTTGAATAAAGCCCTTAAAGAATCAAAACTTGGTGAAGATATTGCGCCAATGGTAGGTGCCCACAATGCAAACAAGGACGGTTATTTTTCTATCGGTCTTAAAGGTGTAAAAGCTGGAGACGAAAAGAAGGTTATTGATTTTATTATTGATGCTGTAAAAAAGATTGCAGATACTCCCGTAAATAATGATGATGTTTACACAGCCGTAAATAAGATTGATTTTAATATCCGCCAGGAATACCGTAATATGGGAGCACCTTATTCATTTACCACAATGGAAAAATGTGCAGTAGCCTGGAAATACGGAATGGATCCACGTGAACGCCTTACGCCAATTACATCTTTTGAAGAAGTAAAGAAAAACCTTGAAAAAGACCCTGAGTTTACAAACAAACTGATTAAAAAATATCTTTCAGAAAATGAAGAGTTTGCTACCTTTGTTCTGGAACCTTCCGACGATTACATGGCAGACCGGGAAAAGGCCGAAAAAGATTTCATCGCAAAAAATGCAAAGTCAATTGATCTGAAAGAACTTAAAAAAATTAATGATGAACTTCATGAGTATCAGGAAAGGGAAGAAACTCCTGAAGAACTGGCCTGTATTCCACATCTTGAAGTGTCCGATCTTACAGGGAAAAGAAATCTTGGTGTAACTTCAATCGAAAAGATTAAAAATCATCAGGGGGATGATATCCTTCTTTTCAAGAATATTGAAAATACCAAAGGCATTGTTTATTTTGACATTCTTTTTCCTACCGACGAAATGGACAAGGAATTTTATCCTTATCTGGCCCGTCTTGCCGAAGTGGTGGTGGATCTTGGATGGAACGGCCTTAAATGGGATGAAGCTTTCCGCACCGATCTTAAGGATATTCCAAATCTTTACGCCGGAGTTTTCTGTGGTGATGTAAATCCGTCGGAAAAAGCCAAAGCTTTTGTTGAAGAAAACAAGGACCTGGATTTTACCGGCCGAACCTGGCTTCGTTTTTCCATGAATCTTCTTGCCGACAAAATGGAAACTGCCTTTGAAAAACTGGCTGTAATTCTCAATACAATCGATTTCAAGGATGCAGAACACCTTGGCACCATGCTTAAGGAAGGTGTTTCCAACCGCAAGCAGAACTTTGTTAATTCTTCGCTGAACTACGCCTTCAAGCGCCTTTACTCAGGTTTGTCTCCTGCCGGTGTACTTCAGGAAGTGCTTTGGGGCATTACAGGATACGAAAACGCCGTTAATCTTACGGAAGACAAGGCTGAAGAATGCCTTAAAATCTTTGAAAAGATGTACGGTCAGATTAAAAAGGGCGGGGCACTGGTTCACTATGTTACCGATGCAAAAACTTCCGAAAAGCTTGATCCTGTAATTGAAAAGTTTGTAAAAGCTGCAAAAATCATGCCTCTTTGCAAATCAAAACATGCCACTGTAGAAGACCTTATGCCTTTTGTAATCCAGAAGACAGACGGAAATGTGGAAACCTTGAAAATCGACAGCCAGGTTGGATATGCCACAATGGAGTTCCCGTGTTCAACTTACGGAACCCGCCAGTTTATGGCAGAAGATCTGTTTGCCACCTGGTTTGCAGGTCATGTGCTTTGGGACAAAATCCGCGTTGTAAACGGAGCTTACGGGGCCGGCATGTATGCTGATTCTGTTGTAAGCGGCATTTTCTTTTATTCCTACCGGGATCCTCGTCCGGAAAATTCAATTCCTACTGTGATTGAAGCTCTGGAAGAATTCCTTGAGGACGGCATTACCCAGGAAGAGGTGGACAAAACCATTCTGAATATTTACGGCGACATGACCTGCCCAATGATTGCCCGGGACAAGGGAAATGACAGCTTTAATCGTACACTTTATGGCCAGACCAATGAACAGATGGAAGAAAGTCTTGAATTTGTTAAGACCATGAAAGCTGAAGATGTAACTGCCGCCGCCAAACGCATTCTTGAAAACCTGAAGAAAAGAAAAGAACTGCTGGTTATTCAAATGAGTGGGAAAGGTAGTGGAAATTTATTGAAGGTTACTGTATAATTAGAGAAAATAAAGATTTTATAAAGGGGAAGCCTTATGGATAAAAAAACAAAAGAATGTGTAAAACTCCTGCGTGAACTGGTATCAGATGTACAAGGTGCTCCATATCCTGGAGATGAAATCCGTTCAGAACTTTACTCAATCTGGTACGAACATGCCCAGAGAGCAGCCGTTAGTTGTTTCGAATTTCTAGATGAAAACTTCCCAAAAGAACAGCTGGAACTGGACAAAACAATTGATAAATTGTTTAAATAATTTTGAAAAATAGCACATCCACCTATTGAACAAAATTCTGCGATGTGCTATATTATTCAAACCAACGGGATGTAGCGCAGCTGGTAGCGCGTCTGGTTTGGGACCAGGATGTCGCAGGTTCAAATCCTGTCATCCCGACGAAAAAGCTTCTAGAGAAATCTAGGAGCTTTTTTTTTGCCCAGGGGCCTGGGAAAAAATTGCCCTAGGATTTGAAGCGGAAGGAGCGGCACCAAAAAGGCGAAGACGTGGAGCGTTTTTGGTGTAAAACTGGCAGGACGCCAGTTTTAGCGTATGGAGCCGGCCGGTGGAGGAGAAAACAGGAAGTTTTCGCCGTAACCGGCAAATCCTGTCATCCCGACGAAAGGACTTAGTTGAAAAACTAGGTCCTTTTTTTTTGCCCAGGGGCCTGGGAAAAATTAATAAAAATCAAAATCCCCCAAAATCGTATATCAGTGGTATAATTAAGTTGAATATGAACATTATTGAAGAAAAAAAAGGCATGTACATTCTAGATGACGGGCGGGTGCGATGTTTTCTTTTTGTTGGAGAAACAGATGCAGTTCTTATAGATACAGGTTTTCCAGATTCAAACGTAATTGAAGAAGTAAAGAAAATCACAAATCTTCCTGTTAGAATTTATATGACTCACGGTGATTTTGATCATACAGGGGGCCTTTCCAAGGCAGGAGAGTGCTTTATACATAAAGAGGATTTTAATCTTGTTCCAGAAGGTGTAGTAAAGCATGAACTTAAGGATGGGGATTCCATTTCCTGCGGTGAATATAACTTTAATGTAGTCCAGGTGCCTGGCCACACTTACGGAAGCTGTGCCTTTATCGAAGAAAATAAGGGTTTTGCCATTACAGGCGACGGCATTCAGCGCAACGGCACCATTTTTATGTTCGGAGAATCAAGGAATTTTCAAAAATATATTGAATCACTTAGAAAAATGGCTCATCTTGTTAAAGAAAAAAAGATTGCTGCCATTTATCCAAGTCACAGTGAATATCCTTTGCCTTCGGACAGTGTTGAAAAAGTACTTGAAGATGCTGAGAATCTTTTTTTAGGAAAAATTCCGCCTGTCAAAAAGCACGATTTTATGCCATGTAACGTTTATTCCGGAGCCTTTACCGGCTTTCTATACCAGCCAGAATAGTGTGCTTCTTTACCCAAAGGTAGCGGAGCCAGGCAGTAAAGCCGCTTAAGAACCATACGACGCCAACGGCCCACCAGATGCCCCATACACCAAGAAGTGGAATCTGCACCAGTGCAATTGGGAAAACAAATCGGCCAATTACTTCAACAATACCGTTCAGAAGTGCAAAGAAGGCATCCCCAACACCGTTCAGAACGCCGCGAACCACGTAAATGAGTCCAAGGAATACGTAAAAGTAGCTTGAAATCTGAAGGGCTCTTGCTCCCATGGCAATTACATCTGCATCTTTTACAAAAAGTCCTGTAATCCAGGCGCCAAAGAACTGCATGATTGGCAGCATGATAAGTGAGAAAATCACCATCAGAAGAAGGCTCTTTCTGTACCCAGTAATAATGCGCTGGTTTTTCTTTGCACCGTAGTTCTGACCTGTGAAGGTGGAAAGGGCAGCACTTAAGGTCTGATATGGCTGATGGATAACCTGTTCAATTCGGCTGATAGCGGTGGATGCTGCAACGGCAACTGCACCAAAGCTGTTTACAACACGCTGAAGGGCCATGCAGGAAATGGCAATCAATGAAAACTGAAGTGAAAGAGGCACACCAATTCTAACGGCTTTTATAATAATTTCCCGGTTGATAGCAAAATCGGCTTTTTCCAGGTGAAAATATGGATTTTTTTTGATTGCGTAAACAATACAGAGGGCTCCGGAAACAAACTGGGCAATTACTGTAGCATATCCAGCCCCAGCAACGCTCATGTGAAGAAGTCCTACAAAAATAAGATCAAGAATAGTGTTCAAAATACAGGAGAAAATCAGAAAATACAGAGGTGTTTTTGAATCTCCCAGGGCACGGAGCATGGAAGAAATGTAATTGTAGATGGAAACAAAAAGCAGTCCTATAACATTAATCTGAATGTAAACGTAGGCGTCATGGAAAATTTCTTCAGGAGTTTGAAGCAGCCGGAGCAGAGGTTTGTTCAGGAATAATGCCGTAATGCCAACTATGAGAGGGAAAACTATCATGATATAGGCTACGTTTGTGATACAGCTTTTTACCTGGGATGTATCGCCGCTACCAAAATACTGGGATGTAATGATTCCGCCACCAGATCCAATTCCGTTACAAAGAGCGAAAAACAAAAAAGTGATGGAACCTGTAGCACCAATGGCAGCCAGTGCATCGGCACCAACCAGTTGTCCTACAATAATGGAATCCACCAGATTATAGAACTGCTGGAAAATGTTTCCAATCATCATAGGAATTGCAAATACAATCAGAAGCTTTGTGGGGCTTCCTTCAGTCATGTTTAATGTCTGATCTTTGTAAATCATAGTCAGAATTATCTGTTATTGATCTGGGAAATAATAGAACAAAATCCTTATAAATATTGTAATATCGTATGATTGTTATATAATTTAAAAGGAGTTCTTCGTCTATCCTGAATTGTAATGGGAAGTCTTGTCTGAAGAAGCAGAAAAATTTTTAAAAACTTTGAAGAATAGAGTTATTATGGAGGCATTATGAGCAGACAGCCGGCATGGTTAGATGACGCCATTTTTTACGAGATTTATCCGCAGTCTTTTATGGATTCCAATGGAGACGGAATTGGGGATTTCCAGGGAATCATTTCAAAACTTGACTATATTAAGGACCTGGGGTGTACGGCAATCTGGATGAACCCTTGTTTTGAATCTCCATTTGGTGACGCAGGTTACGACATTTCTGATTTTTATAAGGCCGCTCCCCGATACGGAACAAACGAAGATCTGAAACTGCTTTTTTCTGAAGTTCACAAACGGGGAATGCATATCCTCCTTGATCTGGTTCCCTGCCATACTTCCACTGAACACAAGTGGTTCAAAGAATCAATGAAACCTGAGCAGAATCAGTACACTCACCGCTATATCTGGACCGACAGTATCTGGACAGCACCTCAGAACTATGGAACTATCCGGGGCATTTCCGATAGAAACGGTTCCTGTGTTGTAAGTTTCTTTTCCTGTCAGCCTGCCATCAACTACGGTTTTTACAAACCAACTGAAAGCTGGCAGCAGGGCATTGACGATGAAGGTCCAAAAGCAAGCCTTGAAGAATTAAAGAACATCATGCGTTTCTGGCTGGGACTTGGTTGTGACGGCTTCAGAGTAGATATGGCAGGCTCTCTGGTAAAAGACGATGAAGACGGTAAGGGTACAATTATTTTGTGGAACCGGATCCGTGAAATGCTGGACAAAGAATATCCTGAAGCTGCCATGGTAAGTGAGTGGGGTGAACCTGATAAATCTTTGCAGGGCGGTTTCCATATGGATTTTCTGCTTCACTTCGGACCTTCCCATTATAACGATCTGTTCCGCTGTGAAGAACCATATTTTTCATCCAGAGGGAAAGGTACTATAAAAGAATTTGTTGAAAACTATCTAAAATCCTACAAACTTTCTGAAAAGAAAGGCCTCATCTGTATTCCCTCTGGTAATCATGATATGGACCGACTTGCAAGAGCCCTTCACGGTGATGAACTGAAACTAGCCTTTGCATTCCTTTTGTCCATGCCAGGAGCACCTTTTATTTACGCCGGTGATGAAATCGGTATGAATTACGTGGAAGGGCTTCATTCAAAGGAAGGTGGCTATAACAGAACCGGTTCCCGAACTCCAATCCAGTGGGATAATTCACCTAACTGCGGTTTCAGTACAGCAAGCCCTGATAAGCTTTATCTTCCTCAGGATCCTTCAAAAGACCGTCCAACTGTAAAAGACCAGCTTGAAAACAAAGACTCCCTTTTGAACGAAATCAAAAAGCTTATAGATGTCAGAAAGGCCAACAAGGCACTTCAAAGCTGCGCCGAAATCCAGTTTGTTTCCACAGATTATCCTCTGGTTTTCAAAAGAAGCTGTGCCGAACAGGCGGTCACTGTATTCATAAATCCTTCGAATAAACCATGTGAAGTTTCCGCAGAAGAAGGGAAAGTCATTTATTCATTTGGGACTTTCAGTCACAGTGGCAGTAAACTGAAGCTTGGCGGCCAGACTGCGGTTTTTGTGGCTTATTAGTGAAGAAAGGTATTATATTTCACGTACTCCAAAGGAAAGTATGTCTCTGATTACGTGCAAAATTTGAAAAAGTCGCTATCCACACGTAAAAAAACTGATAAAAATATAAATATTGCATATTGAATTAACCTAAAGTACAATTACCCTGTAAGTTATTCATAGTTTGAATAATTATTGTAAAAATTTAAATTTACAGGAGAGAAAAATGAAAGTTAAACTTTTTTTGATGGTCAGCTGTGTTTGTATGCTGATGATTGGTTGCAGCAAGGCAGATGTTTCTGAAGAAAAAAGCAAAAATGACTTGCTGGTAGAAGAAAACAGTAAATTGAACATTAAGATTCAGGATTATGAAAAACTAATCTCTGAACTGAATGCCGAAAACAGTAATCTGAAAAAAGCAATTGAAGAGCTAAGTGCAGAGAATAAGGCAGTCGAAGATAAATTAGAAACTGAATCAGAAAATGACTCTGGTATTGAAGTTCATAATCTTCTTTATGTTATGCGTTTTTCTTCCAGCGGATATGATACTAAAGTTTATTCAACACCAAACTTCGAAAACTCTATTTACACAATTCAGACAGGTGACATTGTTCTTGTAACTAAGTTCATTCGTTTGGTTGAAGAAGATAAATGTTCTATTGCAGTTGTAATCAACAATGAACTCGAAGGCTATATAAACATTAAGAGCAATCTGTATAAGGATGGAAATTTTGAGGTGGTAGATTCACTTTTGGTTGATGAAAAAGAGACCAAAATCCTTAAAATGGAAACTATTTATGAAGTCTTTAATGGGGCTGTTTTAAGGGAACTGCCTTCAGAAAAATCCAAGATAGTATATGAGGTAAAAGACCTGAGTAGTGGAGCAGATTACTTTGACTTTACACAGATAACCGCAGATTATAAGTGGGCCAAAATGAAGACAGGGGAAACCTCCGGTTGGATTAAATCTGACTGTCTTTCTGCTGGTCGTGGCGGTCCTATCATCCAAAGTCCAGAAGCAAGAATTCAGTTTATTCTTATTGACAGTAACGAGATATAGATTAAAGCATTTCACCAGGCCCACATCTTTATATTTCGGTCCATTCCCAGTATAATTTTTTTTAGAAAGGATTTTAGACAGCATGACAGAAAAATTGGTATTGGGACTTGAAAAACTGGGTCTGGATTTTTCCCGGCAGCAGGTTGATCAGCTGGAAGCTTATATGGCCCAGGTGCTTGAGTTTAACAAGGGCTACAATCTTATGAAGGCCGAAAACGCAGACGAACTTGCGGTGAATCATGTCCTGGACAGTCTTGTTGCGGTGCCTCATCTGAAGGAACTGATTGAGGACCTTTGCGAAAAAAACGGAAAGCCGGTGCTGGAAATGGCCGATATTGGTTCAGGCGGCGGTTGTCCTGGCATTCCTTTGGCCATTGCTTTCCCAAATCACAATTTTACTCTGGTTGAACGCATGGAAAAGCGCTGTGTTTTTTTGAATGATGTTGTAAAAAAGCTTGATCTGCAGAACGTTAAAGTGGAGTGCAAGGCTGCCGATCTTATTAAACCGGACTCTTTTGATCTTGAAGTTTTTCGTGCCTTCCATCCATTTGATCTGAAAATCACAAAACTGCTTTTGCGCATGGTAAAAAAGGGCGGTTATATTGCAGCTTTCAAAGCCCGGGAAGAGAAAATCCTTGCGGAAATGGAAGAGGTAAAATCTCTTGTAAAGGATTACAAAAAAATCAAAATGACGGTGCCTTTCCTGGAAGACCATCATCGCAATCTGGTTGTTATAAAAAAGTAATAATGTCCACTACATAATTATTGTACAAATCTCTAATAACAAATTTTTAATTTGATTATAAAAAGCGTTATAAGTATACTCTTATTATGAAAATTGTGAGTCATCGTGCCTATGCTAAAGTAAATTTTGGATTAAAGGTGCTCCCTCCAAGGGGCGATGGTTTTCATAATTTGGAAAGTATTTTCCAGACAGTAAATCTGTATGATACGGTTACGGTCCGCCTTACAAATGAAAAGGGACTTTCTGTAAAATGTGCCCAGATGGACCTGCCTGAAGAAAATACCATTACAAAAACCTGCAGGGCTTTTGAATCTGTTACTGGCCTTAATTTGCCGGGCATGGAAGTTGTTCTTGAAAAGGGCATCCCATCTGGGGGAGGACTTGGGGGCGGTTCAAGTGATGCCGCTGCTTTGGTAAGAATCCTGGAAGAAATTACAGATGTTGTTCTTACAGAAAAGCAGATTTGGGATATTGCAGGAATGGTTGGAAGCGATGTGTTTTTCTTTTCGGCCTTCAAGGACGGACAGGGATGCGCAGTTGTAACAGGACGAGGTGAGTGTGTTAAGCCTATAAAGGGGCGCAGTGATCTTCACCTGGTGCTTGTTTTTCCGCCAAAAGCCAGTTCTACTCCAAGAGCTTATGCTTTGGTAGATGAACTGCTTTCCAAGGGACAGGATCTTACTTATCCTCCTTTGGAGAAACTTGAAGAGATTTATAATGGACCCGTTGAAAAATGGGCCTTTGAAAATACTTTTATACCTGCCATCTCAGGGGAAATACCAGAAATTACGCAGGCAATAAATGAGGTTATCAAAACAGGAGCGCAATTTACATCATTGTCCGGTTCTGGCTCTACTGTTTATGGAATATATAGTACGGCTTCACAGGCAGAAAATGCCTGTTTGATTCTCCACCAAAAGTGGAACTGTACTGTGGCAGAGACCACAGCTGAGCGAACAGGAGGATTGTATGCAGATCAGCGAACTCAGGATCAGAAAAGTTGAAGGTGAAGGCAAATTACGTGCTTACGTAACAGTAACATTTGACGAATGTTTTGTTGTTCACAATGTAAAAATTATCGAAGGAAAGAACGGTCTTTTCATCGCCATGCCAAGCAGAAAAACTGCTAATGGTGAATACAAGGATGTAGCTCATCCTATTAGTCCGGAGTTCCGTACAGCAATTCAGGACAAAATCCTTGAAGAATATAACGCCGGCCATGTAGAAATTGGCGGTGAAGACGATTAAATAGATACTAGAATAATTTTACTTTTTCTGTCATAATAGGTGCTACTACTTTATTATAAGTGGTAGCACCTTTATTTTTGGGACGTCGGCAAGCGGTAAGCCACCGGCTTTTGGTGCCGGGATTCCACAGGTTCGAATCCTGTCGTCCCAGATTACCTTTCGTATGAAAGGTTTATACTTAATATTTTCCGGATTTAAGGAGCTTAAGATGGAAAAAATGGTTATTACTGCTGCTGCACGTGCAGAAACAGGTAAAAAAGCCGCAAAAAAACTTCGAGAAGTAGGTAGAATCCCGGCAGTTGTATACAACTCAAAGGGTGAAGCTACTTGGGTAAGCGTTGACGAAGTTGAATTCAACAAAGTATGGCGCTCAATTACTGCTACAACAGTTATCACACTTGATGTAGACGGAAAAAAAGCTGATGCACTTATCAAAGATACAGAATACTGTATCCGCACAGACAAAGTACTTCACGCTGACTTCTTCACACCAGATGCAGATCAGCTGGTTTACGCAAAACTCAAGGTACATCCTGTAGGAACTCCAGCTGGTGTTCTTAAAGGTGGTTTCATGCTTCGTCACTACCCAGAAGTAGAACTCAAAGCTACTCTCAAAAACATGCCAGCTCGCATTGAAGCCGATGTTTCAAAACTCGGTATCGGTGAATCTTTCTACGTAAAAGACCTTGGTCTTAAAGACGTAACTCTTATCACTGACGAAAACTGCGAACTCGTAAGCGTTGCTCCAGCTCGCTAATCACTGTTTTTTGTGATATAATAAAGGCTGCCTTTTGGGCGGCCTTTTTTTATGTCCGAAAATATGTCTTTCGAAATTTTTGAAAAGTTCAGATCATCTTTTTATGCTCTTCTACCAGCCTGCACACAGAACCTCCACATTGCAGCCGGTGTTTCTGGCGGAGCCGACAGCGTATGCATGCTTCTTCTTCTGAAACGCCTTTTTGAAGACGAACTTTACGCTCAAAACTGCACACTCTCCGTAGTTACAATAAATCATCGTATCCGGCCAAAGGAAGAAACCGACGGCGACGCACTTTTTGTTCAGGAACTTTGCCATGCTCTCAACCTTCCTTGCCGCACTATAGAGCTGGAAACAGGTCTTGTGGATGAAACTGCTCGTCTGCGTGGAGGTGGTACCGAAGATGCGGCCCGTTTTCTCCGTTACCAGGCCTTCGAATCTTTTATCACTGAAAATAATATTTCTGCTTTTTGTCTTGCCCACAACGAAAACGATTTTTACGAAACAGCCCTTATGCGGCTTTTTCAGGGAAGTACATCACTAAGCCTTAAAGAAAAAAGGGGAGCGTTCATAAGACCTCTTCTTCACATTTCACGAAGGCAGATTGAAGAATATTTAAGCAGCCTTAAACAGGATTTCAGAATTGATTCAACCAATTCTGATGAAAAATATTTTCGTAATAACATCAGACTGAACCTGGTGCCTCTTCTGGATGAAAAATTTCCATCATGGAAAAAGGGACTTTCATCGTTCTGTGAAAAAAACGGATCATCTTCTCAAAATTTTACAGGCTTTATTCCCGGAAAAGCTTTTTCAGATCTTTCTTTGGAACAAAAAAAAGAAGCTCTATGTTCCCTTTATAATGAAGCAGACTATACCGGCCGAGTAAGCGGTCCTTTTTTGAATGACGTGTGTTTTGAACTTTCCAAAGCCTATTATCTTTCAAAAAATTACGAAAAAAGCTTTGATGGCTATACAATTAAATTTGAAAAAAACAGGATTTTTTTAGAAAAAGGCCTTAAAAAACCGACAGAAACAGGATTTTTTGCTATAATAGAAGAGGACGGTGACTACAGTTTTCCTTTTGGTAAGGCAGCCGTAAAAAATGAAGGAAACTGCACTAGAATCACTTTTGGCAGCGGAACTGTAACTCTGGACCATGGTTATCCTTTTATTATCAGAAGCCCCATGACCGGTGACAGCCATAAAAAAGACTTATTTCTGGTGGAAAGATTATGAAAAAGTTTTTGTTGATTTCCTTATTTTTCTCATTTACATTCCTTTATGCACAGTCTGCACAGAAGGCTAACCGCAAAACAGCCGAACGATACCTTAAACTGGCCGAAACTGCACTTACAAAAGGCAGTGTTGATGAAGCCGGTTCCAACGCCGCCATGGGTCTTGCTTACGACGACACTATTTCCGATCTTTATTATGTTTCTGCTATTTTTTCTAAATCTCAGGGAAGCAATCTTTCTGTAGTGGCTGAAATCTGCCGTACCGCTTTTGAAAAAGACACCTGGATTCACGACAACCTTAAATCTGCACGTATTTTTTATGCGGACATTCTTTCGGATCTTGGACACTATGAACAGTCCATGGAACTTCTTGATTCAAAACCTGTAATTTATTCTGCAGACTCTGAAGTTATCCGCGTAAAAAACTTTTATCGCATGGGAACAGAAGAAAGTTTTACAAAGGCCCGCCAGAAAATCAGTTCAGCCCGCCGTGTTTACAAAAATGACCTTCGTTTCCCGTCGCTTTTCTTCAATTTTGAAACTCACAATCTTCTGCTTAAGCGTATTTTCGCAAGAGCCATGGAAGGTGATGATTATACTGCTGACTCTGTGATTCCTTCAGAAGATGTAATGGATCTTGCTGATGTAATGGAAGCCGACCTTCGCAAAAACGGCGCTTCTGATGCAGTTTACGCTCTTTATCCTGCATGGTTTATGGAAGGTGAAAAACGCCAGCGGAAAATCCTTGAATACGATGCATCCGGTTTAAAAGACATTCTTTGGGCTGCCCTTGCTCTGGAAGACAGTATTATTGATCAGAACACCGCCTTTGAATATTTCTTTGATTTTGCCGACGATAAAATTGATTACGTTCAGCTAGTTTATTTCATCGATCTTCTTGATGATCCTGAAGTGCTTTCAAAATTGGAAGACCACCTTACAGCCTTCAGCGGAACACTTTACGCCGATATAAACAACGACCTTCAGTATGAAATGGAAGTGAATTACAGCCGGGGACGTCCTCAGGAAATCCTTTTTGATGAAGATAACGACGGTGAGTTCAATCTTACAGCTTCCTGCGATTTTGGCGAGATTCTTACTCTGGCAAACAAAAATCTTGGTCTTGAAGTGCTTTACTCACAGTTCCCTTATGTTGAATCAGCACGTATTGATACAGGTCTTCTTTCCCAGATTAACGACGCTCTTAATTCTGTAGACAAGGTGCTTTATTTCCGTTTTGCACAAAAAGATGCAGTTTACGAACCTATTATTTTTGAAACAATCCAGGGACTTGAATATTTTGAAAATCAGTTCTTTATTCCTGTTCTTTCAGATACATATTCTTTCATTGACAGTGCAGCCTTTGTAAAAAATGCCACTTTTATTGATGGAGAAAACCGGGAGCGAAAATACGGCAGCGTAACATACACACTCCTTGATGGAAAAATTGAACGCTGTTCTTTCATGGAAAATAATATTGTTTACGCTGAATGTTCTTTTGAAAACGGTGTTCCTTACCAGCGACAGCTTGATTACGACGGAGACGGATATTTTGAAACTGTAGAAACTTATCTTCCTCTGTATAGCATTGAAGAAAAAGAAGCCTATGATTGTGCTGATGTAATTACCAGAACGTTTCCTGTGTTTGATTTTTCAGACCTTGTTTATCTTTCGGCTGTTTCAGTTGACTCAAATAAAGACACTGCCACTGATTTCTACGAAGAATACGGTAAGTACGGTGCAAAAACTACTTCCTGGGATAACGATGCTGACGGTATAGCAGAAACAACTTTTATACGTTACGAAAAACGACCTGATGAGCCTTTGTGCGAAAAGTCCATTTTCATTTATGGTTTTGAACAGGATGTTTTTGCAGTTACCGAAATGGACGGTGTGCCTGTTCTTGTTAGCGAAAACGGTGAAGAATATGAAATCAAAAAAGGTGATGGAGATCACTTCTTCTGGATTTGCCGCGATTTTGATGAAGAAAAAGCAACTTTCATTATGGAAGACATTCTTACAAGAAAAATGGAACGGGTAGAACAGGGACTTTTGCGTATGTTCGAAAGCGAAAATGGAAACTTTTTTGTAATCAGAAGCGGTGAAAATATTTTTGCCCGATGTGTTCCTGAAATCACCTTGGATGACGAAGAAGTAGAAGACGTTCTTAATGAATACGAAGCAAGTCTTGAACCTGAAGAATTGGGAGCGGAAAATCCTGATGAATCTTTCTAAAATCCAGTCCTTTCTCGTAAAATTTGCTTTGGGAATTGTTGGTATTCTGGCAGTTTCCTGTACATCTCTTCCCAAAGAGGCTGCCGGTGATACCAGTGCCTTGAATTACGAAAAACCTGATGTTGTAAAAAACGAAATTGAACGCATCAAGGAATTCCTTTCAAGTAATCCATCTACCGCACTTTTCAGAGCCTGGCTTTTGCAGGAACCAGGTATTTTAGAAGAATGTGTCGTAGAAAATGTTCGCCTTGCAGAAACAGCCTTCGAAAAACAGGACTGGGTTTCCTGCTTAAAAATTGCAAAATCCTTTGAATCATTAAAAATAGAAAACCGCCTTTCTTTTACATCCAATCAAATGGAGAAGAATCTTCTTTCTGATGTTCCCGGCATCAAGGCTCCTTCAAAAATAGCAGCATCACTTTCAGATGCCATAAACGCTACTGTTACCATCTGGGTAGATAAAGGTATAAAAGTAAGCTATGGAACCGGAAGAATTGACACCGTGCTTGGTTCAGGTTTTTTTATTGATGAACGGGGGTACATTATAACAAATCATCATGTAATTGAATCTCTTGTGGATCCTGAATACGAAGGTTATGCTCGTCTTTATATCAAACTTGCTTCCGACAGTGAAACAAAATATCCTGCAAAAGTAATCGGTTATGATTCTGTAATGGATCTGGCACTTCTGAAAACCGAAATTGATGTTCCAAAAGTTCTGCTTTTAGACAATACAAAAAATCTTTCTGCCGGGGACAAAGTTACGGTAATTGGATCTCCTTTGGGACTGGAAGCTTCAGTTTCTCAGGGAGTCATTTCTTCTACAGAACGCACCTTGTTTACCCAGGGAAAAGTTCTTCAGCTTGATGCATCTGTAAATCCTGGAAATTCAGGAGGACCTTGTATTGGCGAAAATCTTAAGGTTCAGGCTGTTGTTTTTGCTTCTGTTTTGGGAAGTGAAGGATTGAACTTTGCCATCCCTGTTGATTATCTTCTTCAGGAACTTCCATATCTTTACAATGGCGGACAGTTCAACGGAGAATTTGCCAACAGCTGGACTGGCTGCTATGGAAAGAACCGTCGTTCTGCAGGAACAAAAAGCGGTGTTGATGTGTGCTACGTAATTCCTGGAACAAGCGCAGTTTATTCCGGCCTTAAAAAGGGTGATGTAATCAAAGAATGTGACGGAAAACCTGTTTATACCATGGAAGACCTTCAGAATATTTTCAGAACAAATCAGCCTGGCACAATCTTGAATCTTACTGTAGAAGATCTGGAAAAAGGCCTTGTTTCTGTTCCAGTTCTTCTTGAAAAACGTCCAAAAGATCCTGCTTATCTTGCATATAAAAGCGATCTTATAGAACGTTCATTTATACCTCTTTTTGGTATGCAGATGACCCGTTCATCGACAAATTCAAAAAAAGTGTATAAAATTGACTGGGTAATTCCGGGATCAGAATGTGATGAAGCAAAGTTTTCAGAAAACGATACAGTCACTGTAACCGATGTAAAAGCCGATGTAAAAAATAAATATATTTATGCCACAGTATACACAAAGCGAAAAAAAGCCGGCTTCCTTGATGTAGCCATGATACTTTCGGCAAATTTTGACAGTCCCTGGTTTTTCTAGGGAAAAGGAATAGAAAATGACAGACATGAGCCTTAAACGAAATTTTTGTATTGTAGCCCATATCGACCACGGTAAATCTACTCTTGCAGACCGCCTTATTCAGAAGGCAAAGATCATTGACGACCGCAAGATGATGAATCAGATTCTTGACAATATGGATATTGAACGTGAACGCGGAATTACCATTAAAAGTCAGGCCGTAACCATTCCTTACACTGCAAAAGACGGAAAAACTTACGAACTTAATTTTGTTGATACACCGGGTCACGTAGATTTTTCTTACGAGGTTTCCCGGGCCATTGCTTCATGTGAAGGAGCTCTTCTTCTTATTGATGCCACTCAGGGTGTTGAAAGCCAGACTGTTTCCAATATGTACATGGCTTTGGAACAGGATCTTACTATTGTTCCTGTAATCAACAAAATTGACCTTGCTTCGGCCGATATTGAAAGCGTAAAACATCAGATTGATCATGAAATTGGCCTTGATGCTAACGATGCAGTTTGTGTTTCTGCTAAAACAGGTCTTGGTGTTGATGACCTTATGGAAGCCATTGTTACAAAATTCCCGGCTCCTACAGGTGATCCTGAAGCTAAAACAGCTGCCCTTATTTTTGACTGTCATTACGATGCCTACCGCGGTGTAGTAGTTCACGTGCGCGTAATGGAAGGCCGCATTAAATCTGGTTCTGTTATTCGCATGATGAGCAGTGGAGCTGAATACAAGGTAGAGCAGTGTGGTATTTTCAAAATCAACTATGAACCAACAGACTATCTTGAAGCCGGTGATGTAGGTTACATTATTTCAGGGGTAAAAACAGTTTCTGATGTAAAGGTTGGTGATACAATCACTTCTGTAGATAATGCGGTAGAAGAGCCTCTTCCTGGATTTAAGGAAGTTAAGCCTGTAGTTTATTCTTCTATTTATCCAATGGATTCCAACGATTACGAAGAATTAAAAACTTCCATGGAAAAGCTTAAGCTCAACGATGCTTCCCTTATTTACGAAAAAGATAATTCGCTTGCCCTTGGAAACGGTTTCCGCTGCGGTTTCTTAGGACTTCTGCACCTGGAAATTATTCAGGAACGCCTGGAACGGGATTTTGATCAGAGTGTTATTTTTACAGCTCCTTCTGTTCGTTACAAGGTAAAAGTTCAGGGCGGTGAAGAAATGTTCATCGATAATCCTTCTGAATATCCAACAGGAAAAATCTTAAGTGCCGAAGAACCTTACATCCGGGCTTCAATTATTACTCCTGCTGAATACCTTGGTTCCATTATGGCACTTTGTACCGAAAAACGGGGCGTTCAGACAAATATGCAGTACCTGGACGAAAAGCGTGTTGAACTTACCTACGAAATGCCATTGGCCGAAGTTCTTTTTGATTTTTACGATCATCTTAAAAGCTATAGCCGCGGTTATGCTTCTTTTGATTACGAAATTATCGGTTACCGCCCAACAGAGCTTGTTAAGGTAGATATTCTTCTTAACGGTAAAATGGTAGATGCACTTTCTCTTCTTACATTTAAAGACAATGCTGTTGTTCGCGCACGAAAAGTTTGTGAACGTCTTAAGGATGAAATCTCCCGCCAGCAGTTCAAAATTGCCATCCAGGGAGCCATTGGCAGCCAGGTAATAGCCCGTGAAACTGTAAATGCTGTTCGAAAAGACGTTCTTGCTAAATGTTACGGTGGTGATATTACGCGTAAACGAAAACTTCTTGAAAAACAGAAGGAAGGTAAAAAGCGCATGAAGATGGTAGGTGATGTAGAACTTCCACAGAGCGCCTTCCTTGCAGTTCTAAAGGACAAGGTAGAATAGTCTTTCTTCCTCTCATAAAACTTGCCGACAGCCACTTTTTGTTAGTATATTTTATGTATGAGTGATGACTTTGAAGAATTTGAAGAATTCAAAAATGACCTGAAGCAGCTTGTTGTAGGAGATGTAAATCTTCCTAAAAATCTTTTTGTACTGCCTCTTCAGGGAAGACCTATTTTCCCAGGTATTTTTACACCTATTTTTATCAGCGAAGGCCCTGATTCTCAGACTGTAGAAAAAGCTATGGAACGTGACAGCTATATTGCCATGGTTGCCACAAAAAAGACCAGTGAAGCTGTAAATGCAGATGATCTTTATACCTTTGGTACAGTAGCCAAAATCATGAAGAAAAATAAACTTCCTGACGGCGGTTACAGCATTTTTGTTTCTACTATTAAAAGATTTAAAATTAAAAAATATATTTCCAAAGCTCAGCCAATTTCTGCCACTGTAGAGTTTATTGAAGATAAAAATGCCGGTTCCAGAAAGGTAAAGGCTCTTATGCGCATCCTTGTAAACGAAATGAAAGAAGTGGCCGACAACAATCCGCTTTTTACCGAAGACATGCGTATCAATATGCTTCAGGCAGATAATCCTGGAAAAATTGCCGACTTTGTTTCATCGGTTCTTAATCTTAAAAAAGATGAACTTGAAAAGATTCTTGAAACTGCCGATGTTGAAGTTCGACTTGAAAAGCTTTTGGTCCACGTAAGAAAAGAACTGGAACTTGTTCGTCTTCAGAAAAAAGTTGTAAATGAGTTGAACGAAAATATAGCCAGAAACCAGCGGGAACATTTCCTCCGGGCCGAAATGAAGGCCATTCAGGATGAACTTGGAAGCGATCTGGAAGGCAATCTTACTGAATATCAGAAGTTCAAGAATAAAATTGATGAGTTCCATTTTGAAGGAGAAATCAAGGAAACTGTAGAAGGGGAGCTTGAAAAACTCAAACTTATGGATCCAAATTCTTCGGAATATATGGTGACCCGTAACTATCTGAACACAATCACTCTTCTTCCATGGAATGTACCTGAAAGTCAGTCGAAATCCATTAAGGAAGCTGAAGAAATTCTTGAAGCCGATCATTTTGGTCTTGAAGATGTAAAAAAGCGAATCCTTGAATTTCTTGCTGTCCGTGATTTTCAGAAAGAAAAGAAAGGTTCCATCATTCTTCTTGTAGGACCTCCTGGAGTTGGTAAAACCAGCGTGGGCCGTTCCATTGCTTCTGCCATGAACAAGGAATTCTACCGATTTTCTGTAGGCGGTATGCGGGATGAAGCCGAAATAAAGGGACACCGCAGAACTTATGTAGGTGCACTTCCTGGCCGTATTATTCAGGGACTTAAGCTTACTCATGCCATAGATCCTGTTTTCATGATTGACGAAATTGATAAAATGGGTGAAAGCCGTCAGGGGGATCCTGCTAGTGCTCTGCTTGAGGTTCTTGATCCGGAACAGAACATTACTTTCCGGGATGAATATCTTGATCTGCCTTTTGATATTTCAAAGGTTGTTTTTATCCTTACGGCAAACTCAACTGATACAATTCCAGGTCCTCTTTTAGACCGTGCAGAAGTTATTCGTTTGAGCGGCTATGTTGATCAGGAAAAGCTTGAAATTGCAAAAAAATATCTTATTCCGAAAAATGCCAAAAAGAACGGTGTTCCAAAAGGAAAAGTAAGTTTTACCACAAAGGCACTTTCTGAAATTGCAAAGGAATATGCCCGTGAAGCCGGTGTCCGTAATTTTGAAAAATGCATTGATAAGATTCACCGTAAAATTCTTAAAGAAATCCTTGATAATCCGGAAGAACTTAAGGATGTAAAATTCAAAGTTGATGTACCTGACCTTGAAAAATATCTTGGAAAACCTGTTTTCGACGAAAGCCAGCAGAAAAAAGCTGATGTTCCTGGAACTACAATTGGTCTTGCCTGGACAAGCATGGGCGGTGACACACTGCTTATTGAAAGCATGTTCTTCCCAGGAAAAGGATCCCTTATTCTTACAGGACAGATGGGTGATGTAATGAAGGAATCCTGTCAAATTGCATTGAACTGGGCAAAAAAATATGTTCTTGATAAGAAAGTAAAGAATCAGAAATGGTTCGAACAGAATGACATCCATCTTCATATTCCAGAAGGTGCTGTTCCAAAAGACGGACCTAGTGCGGGCATTACCATTGCCACAAACTTTGTTTCACTTTTTACAAACAAGAAGATAAAACCTCACCTTGCCATGACAGGAGAACTTTCTCTTACCGGAAAAGTACTTCCAATTGGTGGACTTCGTGAAAAGAGTGTTGCTGCTAAAAGAAACGGTATAAAGGTTATTCTAATTCCAAAAGCAAACGAAAAAGACCTTGAAGAAATTCCTGAACTGGTAAAAAAAGGGCTCACCTTTATTCCGGTGAGCCACATTCAAGAAGTTTTAGATAATGCCTTTTAATTAGGGTCTGTAAAGATAAGCCGGGTACTGGTCAAAATCCTTGATTTCTGCAAAGAGTTTGTCCAGTGCTGAGGCTTCTTTATCTGCCTTGCTGGCAAGTCCCATAAGACTTTCAACGAATGTCTGTTTTCTTGCGTATGAAAGATATACCGGTTTAATTTCTACACCAAGTTCTTCTTCCAAGGCATCCATCATTTCATCAAAAGTTGAAATCTGATCAATAAGGCCGTTCAAAAGAGCCTGTTTTGCAGTATAGATGCGTCCGTCGGCAAGGTTCTTTACCTCATTGTAAGGAATGTTTCTTCCCTTTGAAACAATAAGTGCGAACTGTTCGTAACATTCATCAGCAACAGACTGCATGATGTTAATCTGTTCCTGAGTGATTTTTTCATTGTAGTTACCCATGTTCTTGTTTTTACCGGCGTGAATTGTTCTATAGTCGATTCCGTAGTCCTGGAAAAGCTGTGTAAGGTCTATAAACTGTCCTGAAATCACACCAATGGAACCTGTAATAGTGTTACGGTTTGCATAAATCTTGTCGGCGGCACAAGCCATGTAGTATCCGCCTGAAGCAGCCATTTGGTTGAAGTAGGCATACACTGGTCTTCCGGTTGTTTTGTAATCCTGGAGAGCAAGATAAACTTCGTCAGTTTCATAAACTGCTCCACCTGGTGAGTTGATGGAAAGAACCAGTGCCACATTGTTTGAACTGTTTTTTGCCGATTCAATGGCACTTAAAATCCACTGCTGATTATATGTAGAGTTTGCAGCTGCAATAGTTCCGTTTACCGAAATTACAGTTACAGAATTCTTTTTGTTGGTACCTTTAATGGAAATACTTGTTCTTGGACCTCTAAAACTAATTGAGATTCCGGAATTTGTATTAGCATAAGGACTAAAGTGATCGTAAATAGTAAGGCCTGCTACCGAGAGAACAACTACTGCCAGCAAACAGATAAAGATTACAAGACCTTTTCTAGACTTCTTGTTTTCCATTACTGTAGATCCTCCATGCGGATTCTACCTGTATCAAGAGCTTCTTTAAGCATTGCGTGATATGCATTTGTGAAAGACATGTTCATATAAGGTGTAAGCCACAATGTTCCAATACCAAATGTAAAGGCACAAAGGAATGCCCATCCTAAAAAGCTCAAATCCATGATGAAAAGTTCACCTTTGTGACCTTTTGTAATAGCCATAGAGATTTTCATCAGTTTGCGAATTGAAACATTTGGATATTCGTGAGAAAGATAAATCATCTGAGAGTAGGCGATTGATTTAATGATTCCAGGAATGAAGAGAAGCAAAGACCAGAGCCAGATCCAGAGGAACTGCCACAATGCAATAAGAATTGCGTCCAAAGCACGTGAGAAACCTTCAATGAAATCACTGAAAAATACAGGTTCTGGAGAACGGGACATTTTAAGGTAAACCCCAATTTCTGCATAGGCAAAAATAGTAACTACAATTGAAGAAATCAATCCCAGTATAGAAGTCAAACGGGCTCTTCCACTTAATGCAATCATTACATCTGGATTGTTCAATGCATCATAAATAGAATACTGAGATGCTTTTGCGAATCCAGGAATATTAAACAAAGATGCAACAACAACTGAAAGAAGACAAATGAGTACAGGTACTGTCCATCTTCCTTTCAACTGAACTTTAGCAAATTTTTTGTACTTTACGCGGTCAAACATTATAACCACCTCCTTAATTTATGTACTTTTTATTTCTAATATCTCTATTTTATCACAGATCTTAACATTTCGCTATAGAAACGGTCTTCGATCAATGACAAATCAATTCCACAAGCGGTAAAAATATTTTTTATCTCATTGTTGATATCTTCTACATGGGAAGGACTGTCATCTTCAGTGATGATCTCTATTTCAAGAAAATCTCCAAGAGGCGGAACGGTACAAAGTTCTATGTTTGCAAGGCCGGCCTTTGTTTCCATTTCCCAGTTTTCAACGATTTTAGTTTTCTTCAGGCGGATTTTTCCAATATCAAGAAACATTTTTTCAAGAACAGCGGCATCATCTTTTGTAAGATTGATTTCATTTTCATCATTTACTTCAATGCTGTTTCCCGAAATGTCTTTTTTAATTTCCTTCCTTTTATATGTGAAGGTTCGTTCTTCAGAAATTTTTCCATCCGTTTTAACGCTTTCACATCTGATGCGGACACCTATATCGCTTCCGTCCATTTTTAAAAGAGTGTAGTAAACATCTTCCTTGTTTCTGGAGCATAAATAGCGTGCCATTTCATTAAGTCTATTGATTACATTTTCCCTGTTGATTACATGGGCTTTTAATTCAATTTCAAACATAGTTTTTATAATAATATGAAGGTAAAAGGATTTCAATAAGAAGATAAATATCAATTTTGTTGAGAATCAAGCTAAAAAGCAGTATAATTTAATTAATAAGGTTAATCCTTGGAGGTCAAATTTATGAAAAAATTATTATTGGTTTTGGCTGCAATGTGTGCATTCGTAACACCAACTTTTGCTGCTAAAAAAGCAAAGACTCTGAAAATCGGTGTAATCCAGCTTGTTGAACATCCTGCTTTGGACGCTTCTTACAAAGGTTTCGTAGACGCACTTGCTGCTGCAGGTTATGTTGATGGTGTAAATATTACTATCGATTATCAGAATGCTCAGAATGAACAGGCTAACTGTGTTACAATTGCTCAGAAATTCGTTAACGACCGATGCGATCTGATTCTTGCAATTGCTACTCCAGCTGCCCAGGCTGTAGCTAACCTGACAAAAAAGATTCCAATCCTTGTTACTGCTGTTACTGACCCAGAAAGTGCTAAATTGGTAAAATCTAACTCAAAACCAGGAACAAACGTATCTGGTACATCTGATCGTACACCATGTGCAGCTCAGATTGATCTTCTTACAAAACTTGTTCCAAATGCAAAAACTGTAGGTATGCTTTACTGCTCAAACGAACAGAACTCATTCTTCCAGATTGAACTTGCAAAAAAAGCTTGTGATGCTAAAGGACTTAAATACGTAGACTTCACTGTATCAAACTCAAATGAAATCCAGCAGGTAGTACAGAGTGCTGCCGGAAAAGTTGATGCTCTTTACTCTCCAACAGACAACATGATTGCTGCAGGTATGGTAACAGTAGCTCAGGTTGCTAACCAGCTTAAAATCCCTACAATCGTAGGTGAAGACGGCATGGTTCAGTCTGGTGGTCTTGCAACTTACGGTATCAACTACTACGAACTTGGAAAACAGACTGGTTCTATGGCTGTTGAAATCCTTAAAGATGGTAAAAAGCCAGCTGATATGCCAATCCAGTATCTTCAGACTTGTGACCTTTCTGTAAACGAAGAAACAGCTAAAGTTCTTGGAATCACAATTCCAGCAAATCTTAAATAGTTTTTAGTTTAAGAAAGAAAAATCGCACTACAAATAAAATCACTTTTGGTGTATAATTAATAAGATATGCCTTAAGTGATTTTTTCATTTAACGGTGGTAATTTTAATTTCAGGACATAATTATGTACGGTATCTTATTGGCTGTGGAAGGCGCTGTTTCCCAGGGAGTTCTTTGGGGCGTTATGACACTTGGTGTGTTTCTGACCTTCCGTATTCTTGATATTGCCGATCTTACAGTTGACGGCAGTTTTGCAACTGGCGGTGCATTATCCGCAATTCTTATTACCAGAGGTATGGATCCTCTTCTTTCCCTGCTGTTTGCTTTTTTAGTTGGTACAATTTGTGGACTTGCCACTGGTTTATTGAACACAAAACTTAAAATCCACGTACTTCTTGCAAGTATTCTTTCTCAGATTGCACTTTATTCCGTAAACATCAGAATTATGGGTAAAGCCAATATTCCGCTTCTTGGTGTTGATACAATCATGAGTAAAATCTGTGATGTATTGAACTGTGAACTTACAGTTGCATCTCTGGTTGTTGGAGTAATTGTTTCTGCAATTCTTGTGATTCTTCTTTACCTTTTCTTTGGTACAGAGTTTGGTTGTGCAATGCGAGCTACCGGTAACAATGATAAAATGGTTCGTGCCCTTGGTGTAAATACTGATACAATGAAAATTATGGGGCTTATGCTCAGTAACGGTTTGGTTGCTCTTTCTGGCGGTATGGTTGCCCAGAGTCAGGGTTATGCCGATGTTCAGATGGGAACAGGCACAATCGTTATTGGACTTGCTTCTATTATTATTGGTGAAGTTATCTTTGGAAAACGTTTTGGATTCTGGTATACACTTATGGCCTGTATCCTTGGTTCTGTAATCTACCGAATTATTATTGCAGTAGTTCTTCAGCTTGGATTGAAATCAACCGACCTTAAACTCTTTACTGCCCTTATCGTAGCCATTTCACTTTCGGTTCCTGTTTTCAAAAATAAGGTAACTCTTAAAAAACGACTTGCTGAAGTTGCAGCACGTGCAAACCAGGAGGATGAAAATGCTTAAAATTGAAAATGTATCAAAAACTTTTAATCCTGGTACTATTACAGAAAAACGTGCCATTAAAAATGTTAGCCTTACACTGGAAGACGGTGATTTTGTAACTGTTATTGGTGGAAACGGTGCCGGAAAATCAACTCTTTTGAACCTGATTGCCGGTGTTTTTATGGCTGACTGCGGAACCATTTCTCTTGATGGTGAAGATATTACAAATGCTCCTGAACATATCCGTGCAAAATATCTTGGTCGTGTTTTCCAGGATCCAATGATGGGAACTGCCGCAAACATGGAAATTGAAGAAAACCTTGCACTTGCTATGCGCCGCGGAAAACGACGTGGTCTTTCATGGCAGATTAAACCTGAGGAACGTGCAATTTACAAAGAAAAACTTGCTCTTCTTGATCTTGGACTGGAAGATCGAATGCACAGTAAAGTAGGGCTCCTTTCTGGAGGTCAGCGTCAGGCCGTAACGCTTCTTATGTCTACACTTCAGAAACCAAAGCTGCTTCTTCTTGATGAGCATACAGCTGCCCTTGATCCAAAAACAGCTGCAAAGGTTCTGGAGCTTACGGAACAGTTTGTAGAAAAAGATCACCTTACCACATTTATGGTAACTCATAATATGCGTCATGCTATCCGTTATGGAAACCGCCTTATTATGATGAGCGAAGGCCGCATTGTTTACGATGTTCGGGGTGAAGAAAAGAAAAATCTTGAAGTAAAGGACCTTCTTGAAAAATTCAGTCTTGTTGGTGGAAATGCTGCCGAAAACGACCGAATCCTGCTTTCATAGAGTTTTATAAATTTACGGTTAAATAAGAAAGCTTACCCGTGTTTCCTTGGGTAAGCTTTTTTTTGTTCTTATTAAAGAAAGGATTAAAGTTTGAACAATGCGATTTCGTTGTTCAGATTATCAATGCTTGTTGAGTTTTCTGCAGAACTTGCCTGAACATCTCCAAGGTCTTCGATGATGCGGTCAATGCTCTGTGTAACTTCTGTCATGCGTTCATTGATGTTACGAGTTGTATCAGAAAGTACTTTCATTTCTTCAACAATCTGTTCACCACCAAGCTTCATTTCGCTGGCACTGTCTTTTACAGTCGAAGTTGAATCGCTGATAGAACGGATTCCTTCAAGTACCTGTTTGTTACCAGAAGTCTGTTCTGCCATGGCATTAGAAATAACATCTTCCTGATTTTTAACAGTGTTAGAAAGATCGTAGATGATTTCAAACTGCTGCTGAACCTGACGTGTATGGTCTGCAACCTGCTGAATGGCATTTGAAAGAGTCTTAAGGTTGTCTTCAATAGATTTAGACTGGTTGTTTGACTGTTCTGCAAGTTTACGGATTTCGTCAGCAACAACGGCAAATCCTTTTCCGGCTTCACCTGCGTGGGCTGATTCGATGGCAGCGTTCATAGCAAGAAGGTTAGTCTGGCTTGCAATTGACTGAATTGTTTTTGAAGCTTCCAGAAGTCCGCTAGACTGTGAAATAATTTCTTCAGACATCTGAACGGCTGACTGTACTCGCTTGCGGCCTTCATTTGAAGCGGTGGCAAGGTCATTTACAGACTGTGTATTCTTTTCAAGAATTGATGAAACTGAGTTTACGTTTGCAACCATCTGTTCAATGGCGGCAGATGACTGAACAACACCGGAAGCCTGGATTTCAATTGCTTCGTTCAGTCGTTCAATTCTTTCCATAATCTGTTCGGTTGTAGAAAGTGCTTCTTCAACACCGGCAGCCTGATTGTCCATATCATTTTTTACGTTACCAACAGTGGCTGTAATGTCATCAAGGGTGGCTGAAGATTTTAGAAGGTTAGTGTTCAATCCTGAAGCTACAGAAAGAGTTCCTTCACAACCTGACTGGAAGTCCTGAAGAAGTTCTTTTGTAATGCTTCTGAAGTTGTTCATATTGAGGGCAACTACACCAAGTTCACTTCGGTTGAAAATCTTAATATCTTCTGGAGTATAATTTTTTTCTGCAAGACTTCCTGCAAATATAGCAAGGTTTTTAATTGTTCCTTTAATATCTCCAAGAAGCATAAGCTCGATAAAGGCAAAAATAATAATACCACAGATAACTACTGTAAGAATCTTAGAAAGAATGTAAGAACTTCCTTTTACATAAGTTTCTGGAATAAGAAGAACACAGAAAATCAAAAGGAAGATTCCCAGAAGTGAGAAAATCAGTGTAAGAAGATTTCGTTTTGTAATATCAAGGGTAATATATTCCTGTTTGAATGGAAGCCATGAAAGGTTCTTTTCATTAATCTGAATCTGGATAACGTAAACAACCAGCGAGAAAAGGCTTACAGTTGAATAAGCACAGCAAATGAATGCTGGAAATGGATTTGTGTTTCCAAAATGTGTAAGAGTGATTCCGGCAGTTTTAGCAGAAAGACTCATTGCAATGGCTACAAAAAGTGCGTTTGTCAAAGGAACAACAATGGAAGCTGTTTCAAAAATCTTGAGTCGCTTATTGGTAGTTTCAATTGATTCTTCTGAACCATCATATTTTTTGAAGGTACGGTTTGCAAAGCCAATTATTAATATAGAAATAATAATAGCCAGTGCTTCAAAACCATAGTAAATACCACTTGTAAATAATACGAAATATTCTTTATTTGCAATCATGTCTGCAAAGAGTGCAACAGGACCTGTAAGCCAGTATGGAATGATGTAAATCAAGAAAGACAGTACTAATACTGTTTTTGATAGTCCTTTTTTTGTAGTAGATTCTTTAGACATATAAACTCCTATAATAAAATTATTATAACATAATTGGGACAAATCTGCAAATAAAATCTCTATTTTCTCAAAAATTTGGAGAAAACAGTAAACTTTCTAAGGGTTAATGGCCATAAATGCAATGGTAAGTGCATCTTTCCCAATGTTCTCAATCTTACAATATTCGTTAGGTTGATGACAAAGTTCGTCCATTGTAGACCATACAACACAGTCAAAACCTTTGTTTCGAAGTTCAGCACCAACTGTTCCGCCGCCAATACCAATGCATCTAGCATCAATGTTGTGTACGGCTTTTATGGATTCTTTAAGTTTTAGAACCACAGGAGCTTTTTCACTTGTAGCAACACTCTGAGCTGCCTGAAGTTCTTCAATTTCGATTTTAACTCCATATTTATTTTCTACAGACGAAACACGTTTTTTTAGTTCTTCACGAACCTCATCAAGGGAATAACATGGCAAAATACGGCAGTCAGCACAGAAAATGTCGTCTCCTGGAATCATATTTACGCCGTCTACGTTGCGGTATTTCATGGTAGGTTCAAAAGTTGATCGGTCTGGTTCAAAAAGAGGGTCTGTCTTGTTGAAAACATTTTCCATATCATGAACAAGAAGGGCTAACTCACTTGCTGCCAGGAAAGCATTTTTTCCCTGATCAGGACGACTTCCGTGACACTGTTTTCCAATCGTATGGAATTTAAACCAGGCTATGTTTTTTTCTGCAATTTCAATAGTTTCGCCTTTTGGATCTCCACCATCAGGAATAAGAATCAAATCATTTTTAGAAAAAAGCTCACTGTGGTTCTCAATAAGCCAGATCATGCCGTAGTGGGAACCAACTTCTTCATCTGCCATAAAAAGTAGTTTGATTGTGTATTCTGGAAGGATGTGCTGTTTTACAAAGGCTAAGGCAGCTAAAACTCCGCTTACAAGCCCCTGCTGGTTATCTTCTACACCACGACCGTAAAGTTTTCCATCTTTTTCGGTAACTTTCCATGGATCTGTTTCCCAGGCAGAAAGTTCACCTACCGGTACTACATCAAGGTGGGCACATACCCAGATAGTATGATCATCTTGATTTCCAGGAATTGTTGCAATGAGATTCGGGCGTTTTTTTGCAGAAACCCTTTCGTCAGGTGCATCAAAATGTTCAAGATTTTTTATTCCATTTGATTTGAGCCATTCTTCAAGGGCGGCACATTTTTCCCATTCACCGTCACCTCCGTTTTCAGGAGCAATGGCCGGATGTGAAGTAAGAATTGACTGAAGCTCAATCATGTCATTTGTGTGATTTTCAATGTAGGATTTTATTGATTTAAATTCGTTGTTAAAAAAAGATTCCATTCAATCATTATAGACTGAATGGAAATGATAATCAAATAGGAGTAAATGATATGAAAAAAAATGCCTTGAGCAATTCTATGCTGTTACGGCAACTGTTTCTTTAATTTCTGTAAGGTAACCTGTTCTTACACAGCTTTCAAAAAGTTCACGGCTGATGTAATCAGTTTTTACTTCTTCATAACCGTCCATATCACGGATGATTCGAACTACGAAACCATCTTCCATTTCACGTACGATGGTCATATAATCTGAGTTATTTCCAAGACTTTTGAGTTTGTAATTTTTCATGAGTATTACCTCCGATATCTGTGTTATACTTCTTTATCGGACGTACACAAAAATATGTTAGAAAAATTTTTCGATGCACACCTTCATTTAACTGCAAATTACTCTATAAATGGCGAAAATTGCGAAAATCAGCCTTATTCAGGATGTATTTCCCTTTTGGAAAATGAAATGCCCGTTTTAAGGCCCGGCTACATTTTTAGTTACGGAGTGCATCCCTGGAATCCTGATAAGAATTACCTTTTCAAACTGGAGGAACTACTTAAGGCGGGAAGTGTGGCCGCGGTAGGTGAGTGCGGTCTTGATAAAATGGTAAATCCATCTGATGAAAAATTTAAACTGCAAATGGAAGTTTTTAATGCTCAGATTGAACTGGCCGTAAAATACGGAAAGCCCCTTGTAATTCACGGAAGAAAGGTAAATGAAGAACTTTTCTCATGCTGCTCAAAACTTTTGAAATGTCCTTCTGTTCTTTTTCACTCTTTTATGGGAAGTGTTAATGAAGCAGAAAGTTTTTTACGAAAAGGATTAAACGCATATTTTTCTTTTGGAAAACAGGTGCTTAATGGCAATAAAAACGTAATCAATTGTGTAAAAGAACTTCCTTTAGAGAGACTTTTATGTGAAACAGATGCTCCCTATCAGTTTTTGAAAGGAGAAAGTCAAACTTACATAGATGAGATTGAAAAAGTCTACGAGGCTTTTTGCAGTATTCGGGCAACAGAAAAAGGTGGTTTATGCCGCCAGTTTGAAAATAATTTTAAAAGGTGTTTCGGAATTCTTTAACGTAAGCAAAAGTCTTCTGGAAAACGTATTCAGCATTTTTTGCCAGGGCTTTTACTTCCCCGATTGTTTTACCTTTAAGTGTGTCTTCAAGGTACTGAAGTGCAAATGTAAGCTGTTCGGCTCCAATCTGAGAGGCTGATCCTTTTATCTTGTGAGAGTAAGCCCGTGCTTCTTCAAATTTTTCTTCGTCTATAAAAGCGTCAATCTGATCAAGACCATCTGGGCAGGATTCAATAAAAGCGTCCAGCAGCATGATGTAAAGTTCTTTTTCGCCACTAAGCATTTCCAGGGCTGCTGCAGTATTGAGCATATTCATTTCCATAGTTTTTATTGTAGTCTATGATGAAATTTTTTGCTATATTTAAAGAATGAAAAATAATCGTTTTGAAGTTGAATATAAAGCTTTTTTGCTCATTGAACTGGTTTCATCTGCATTGTTTACTGTTTTTAGTCTTTACTTTCATGTTGATCTTGCACTTACTGCATTTCCTTTGGCTGCCTTGTTTACTGGTTTCTTTGCCTATTTTGCCATTGTTAAGGTTCTAAAACAGAAGGATGAACGATTTGCATATCATGTACTGAAATTCATTCAGTATGGGCCAACGGTTCTTTTTCTTTCTTTTATTTTAAGACGGGCCGGCGATTATGGTACTTCAAATGTATTTGACTGGATTACTGTTCTTCTGTGGACTTTGAATTTTATCTTCTCTTGTGTTTTTCAGGTGGTTTTTGAATCTAAAAGAATGGTTCGCGTAGAAAATATGTGGGCTGTGAAGGCACCTGTAAAAGAAAAACGTCAGGGAATCCGCTGGGTTCTTTTTGAAATCTGGGACTGGATCGACAATATTCTTCAGATCATTGTAATCATGCTGATTATCCAGATGTTTACTTTCCAGCTTTATGTTATTCCATCTGAATCAATGGTTCCTGAATTCCTTATTGGAGACCGTGTTTTTGTAGAAAAGATTCTTAACGGTCCAAACTTTCCTCTTACTGATGTAGGTCTTCCAACTATTACAAAATATAAACGTGGGGATATTGTTGTTCTTAGAAATCCTCATTATTCAATGGATAGAAAGTCAGAATTCAGAAGCACCTGCAAAATTCTTGCATCAATGTTTACATTTAATCTTAAAAACTTTAATACTGATGAAAACGGTGAAATGAAGGCTGATCCTCTTGTTAAACGAATTGCTGGTCTTTCAGGAGAACAGATTGTAATGCAGGACGGTGTACTTTATACAAGAACAGCTGCTTCTGACGAATTTAAACCTATTGATCCTGCTGAAGATTATGCGGCCTGGAATTTAAAGTCTTTGGGAACTTCTTTCCTTCGAAATGTTGAATACATTCCTCTTGGTGAAAGTGAATACCAGAAAATGGTGGATTTTGAAGAAGAACGAAGAAATTACGATCTTGGTGTTGCAGAAGTACGTGCCAAGCTCCTTGTAGAAAAATTCAACAGAATCTGTCCTGATGGAAACGGTCGATTTACAGAGCCATCTGCTTCTATCATGGATATTTTCAATGTTAAGGCTGATTTTGTTGTTAATGCACCAGAACAGAAAGGCTCAAAACAGTGGTTTGAAAAATTTATGACCAGCTGGATTCCACAGAGAAAAGCTCAGCGTGATTATTATTCTGAATCAAATTTCCGTCTTAATGTAATGGCAAAAATGGCCTTTGGTGAACTTGTTGTTCGTAATATGGAAATGTCTTTGGCCGGAGATTATACAATCTCTGAATATATGCTGGATCCAATTATTTCAAAATATTCTGAGCAGTGTGATATGCTTTACTGGTATGTTCAGAATCTTCTTGATATGAGAAATATGCCTGTATTCCCTGCAAATAAATCTGACGGAACTCCACAGTACATTCCAGAAAACTGTTACTTTATGATGGGAGATAACCGTTTCAATTCCCTTGATCTTCGTCATAGCTATGAAACTTCATTGAAAAAACTTACTGATCAGGATCCAATGTCTATTGAATATTATTCATTTATGGAACCTCAGTATCTGAATAAAAAGTATATTGTAGGTAAACCAAAATACCGTTTCTGGCCTGTAACACGACGTGGATCACTTAATACAGGCAGAAAGAAGAACTAAGGAAGGTATATAATGACAAGCATGACCGGATACGGATATAAAGAATTTTCCAATGACAAGGCAGTAATTTCTGTAGAAATTAAGTCGGTTAACTCCCGATTTCTGGATCTTTCTGTAAATCTTCCGTCTTTTTTGAATCCTGTTGAATCATATTTTAGAAATCTGATTACAGAAAATGTGAGCCGTGGAAAGGTTGATGTAAATATTCGTGTTCGGGAATTAAAAACTTCTTCTACCGTAAATGTTGATTCTGAACTGGCTGCTTCTTACGCAAAGGCCTTTGAAAAAATAAAAAAAGAATGCGGTCTTTCCGAAAATATTTCACTGGATCTTCTTGCAAAACAGGACGGAGTTTTAACTCTTATAAATAATTACGATGTTGAATCATATAAAGCAATGATTGAACCTGTTTTCAAAGAGAGCCTTGAAATGTTCCTGAATGACAGAAAGCGGGAAGGGGAAAACCTTCGCAAGGACTTTGAAGAAAAATTTGCAGTTCTTGTTTCCTGTGCCGATTTCTTTACTGATTATCAGCCTAAAATGGAAGCTCAGTTTAAGGATCTTATTCTTGCAAAATTCAAGGAAATTGTTGGCGAAAATGTTGATGAAAACAAGATTCTTTCTGAAACTGCTGCCATGATGGTAAAATACACAATCAACGAAGAAATTGTACGTTTCAAAAGTCACCTTGAAGCCGTGAGAAAAGAACTTTCACAGAATCGCGCCCCAGGAAAGCGTCTTGATTTTATCTGTCAGGAAATGAATAGGGAAATAAACACAATTGGCAGTAAAAACCAGAATGCCGATGCGGGAAAAATGGTTATTACTGCCAAAGATGCCCTTGAGAATATCAGGGAACAGGCTAAGAATATCGAATAAAATTATTTATTCATCATTTCCATGTATTTTTCTGCGTTTGCCCGGAAGGCTATGATGTTTGAATCTTCATCTTCTACAGCGTGGAGCATGGCCTGTTCTGCTTCCTTCAAAAGGCGTTCTGCAGAAACCATGCGGATTGTTCTTGAAGAAATTCCGATGTAAACATTTTCACCTTCATCAAGCATGCCTTCAATGTGATTATAAAGTTTTTCACCGTAATTGATTGCGTCATCAATTGAGTAATTTGTTTTTACGGCAACTATGCAGTCAGTTTTGAATTCGAAAACAAGGTCTTTGAACTGGAATTCGTCGGCAAGGAATGAACAGATTTCTTTTCCTTTTTCACTGCTTCTTTCAATGTTTTCAAGGCGGAATACGTAACATACAAGGTCATATTCACTGGCGCTTGCACGGATTAGTTCGTTGTCCAGTCTTGCATTCAGGTATGATTCCCAGCAGATGCCTGTTTTTTCGTTGTAAAGGCCGTGGGACTGAGTTCCGTCAAAGTTTGTTGATTCATCTGCAACTGGTTTTGGAATCTCCGGAGTCATAAGTTCAGGCATTTCATCTTCTTCATCGCAGATTACTTCATCCATTATGTCATCGATAATATCGTCAAGATTCTCTTCATCTTCTTCACTGTCATTTGTATCTTCAATATCAAGGTCACTCATATCAAGTTCAGAATCGCCAAAGTTATCGTAGGATTCTGCGCTTATATCGAAGTCTTCATCGTTTTCGTCAAGATCATCTTCTTCAGCTTCGTCTTCATCATCAAAAATATCTTCAGGTTTAAGGGAGGTTTCTTCACTGGAAGCTGATTCGTCATTTTCTACAACTATATCATCAAGAGGATTTTCCTCTGAAACGATTTCTTCCGTATTTTCATCTTCAAAGCCAATTTCTTCATCTGAAACTTCGTCTTTTGGTTCTGGGATATCGGATGCATCATCAATAATTCCGTTTTTTGCAACCAGGCAGATCATAACCAGAGTAAGAGCTGTAAAGAACAGTACGATGCAGAAGGAAATCTTTGCATAAAAGTTGATTGTGGCCGAGTTCAGGTTATTCTGAAAATATTCGTAGGTAAGGCCGCCTCCAAAATAAATAAGGGTTCCGGCAAAAATGATTCCTACTACAAGGGTGTAGATTTTCAAAAGACTGTTTTTCATTTGATTAACCTCAATAATTCTTTTGAAGCTGCCTCATATAATTTTTCCGTTGAGGATTCGCCTGTTTTTAGTCTAAGACGTGCAATAAAAGGCAGTTCTATAAGTATATTTTCGGCATTTTTTTTATGTTGATTAAAAGTTTCGTTCATAAGGCTGTAAACTTTGTTTCTAAAAATTTCAAAATCAAAGGCTTTTACAGAGGATGGAAGAGTGGTTTTGGAATCAGAAACTTCTACAAAATATGAAAAATATTTTCTTGTAAATGTTCCTATTGAAGAAAGGAAGTTTTCGATGGAATTCTGGTAGGACTGAAGCACCTGACTTTGAAAAACTTCATTTCCGTTAATTTTGTTTTTTGTAAGGGGAGTGCGGTATATAAGGGAATCAAAAATCTGTTCAAGGGGTTTGTTCTTTGAACTTGAAATCTGGTAAAGGGTATCTAGATATGTGCCCCGGGCATAGGATTTTCCTTTGTGGTAGGCGCTGTCTGCTCCGTAAAGTTCAATTTTCTTAAAACCTGCCTGCCTTGCAAAATCCAGGGCTGCCATTGTTACAGTTCCGCTTCCGGCCTGAAGTTGTATAAAGGATGATGGTGAAATTTTTTTTGCAAGACCAGATAAAGGATGCCCAGATGCTGAAAAAACTATGTTTTTTGTATGTTTTGAAAGATATTTTACAATGGAAGGATTGGAACATAAATCAATGATAAAAAGTGTTTTTTCAAAGATTTTATGCATAAAATGAGTGTGAGAAAGATTCTGTGCATCCAGGGTAATTACTGCATCAGGAATAACATGTCTTTTTGAAAGAACTGAAAAACTTGTGTCTGTTGCAATGATATAGCAGTCATTCTTTTTAAGTCTTTCCCAAAGATCTTCATCATCAATAGAAGGGCCTGCACCAAGAATTACGGCTTTTTTATCTTTTGGAATATTTATTTTACAGGAAAAATTGCAGTTTTTAAGGTTATTGATTATATTTTCCTGCCAGATTTTTCCAAAATGTGCTTGAACTGAAAAATCAGCCTTTACAGAATTCAGGGATGCATCTAAAACTCTTTGAAAATCTTCAAAAAGACCAGGAATTTCCTGAAGCCAGGCTTTATTTTCAAGAATACAAAGATTTCCGTGAAATGAAGGAAGATAATTCTTGGTAAAAACTGAAGAGAAAGTTTCTAGGGTGGCAAAATGAAGCCGTTCATTTTCTTTTTCTAAAAAGCCCTCTTTTTTTAGAAAATCAAAGTCATTTTGGGATCTTTCAAGAATAATTATTTCGGCTTTTGTAGACTCAAGGAGTTTTTTTATAAGAATTCCCGATCCGTTTCCTGTAACAACTACAAAATTTTCTCCCTTGTAAGATAAAAACTGTCTTTCTGCGTCTTTTTCAGGATCATAACGGGATTCAAGAGTCCTTCCGCTTTTGAGAACTGGTATTTTTATGCCTGTTTTTGAAATCAGTGATTCTTTATACATAAAAGCCGTCTATCCACTTTTTGCTTTAAGTTTTCTATTTTTTTGTAAAGAATGTCTTTGTGCACACTAGACAATTCTTCTGTTGCAGCCTGCTTGTATTTAAGATATTCCAATGGAAAAATTGATGAAAAATTTTCTTCCTCTTCAAATACATCAATTACTTTATTTTCTAGGTTTTTCAGATTTTTGTTTATTTCAACATTTTCAAAAATACAGCTTTCTTCAAAATAATCAAAAGACTCTGTTTCACTAAAAAAAGTTTTCCAGGTTATGTCTTTGATTTTTCCAAGGCTGTTTTTAGGATTATCAATGATTCTAAATATTTTTCTGTTGGTTTCAAAAGAAGCAAACCAGTCTTCGTATATTTTAAGGCTTGCTTTCTGATTTGAAAATTCCTGTGCGGTCATTCTTGATTCTTTTGTACGGATTTTATTGTCTTTTACAGTGTTTCCTGTTTCCAGGGCGTTGTTCTGGGTGTGCTGGAATCCTTTTTGAAGTGAAAGATCAAGTCCTGCAAAATAAATATTTTTATCACTTAATGAAAGAGCCAGTTCCAAAGCAGTGCCACTTACAGTTCCGTTTCTGTTGATTTTTGTTGTTTTTATATTTACTGATTCTGTAAGTTCTGTTTCAATGCCATCTGTATAGCCTAAGGGAAAAATAGGGGAGTCTTTTAAAATTCTTGATGGAACAAGACCTTCACAGGCTAATGCCAAAGGAAGAGATTTGTTTTTCAGAAGGATTTCAACATGTTTTTTGGCCCAGAATCCCCCGTCTGTAGAAATGCAAAGGTCTGGCGTTATGTTGTTTTCAAGAAGTGGTAAAATTGAAGAAGAAACCGCAATTATGAAAAATCTTTTTGCTGCATCTGAGTTTTTTAAAATTGGCTTTAGACTTGGACCTGAACAGCAGATCAAGACTGGCTTTTTTGTTTTACATACAGGTTGAATAGGATTTTTAAGGAAGATTGCCATGTTCAAGGCGTTTAATATCCATCTTGTTTCAAAATAGGATCTTGTTGCAAGAATTGAATGACTTTTTTGTAAAAGATTTTTGAATGCTGTAACAGTTCTTCCATATTCTTCCTGAAACACTTTTGCAGATACTGGCCAGGCTGAAAAAAGACAGAAAGAAAGATTTTCTTCACCTAAACTGTTGAAAATCTCATTTTCCAGTGTAAAGTTGTCTTTTAAGTAAAATACTTTATCCCATAAAGAGTCGGTTTTCGAAAAATCTTTTGAAACTCGTACAGCGCACAGTTTTGCATTTGGAAAACGATTTCTAAGGAAACTGCTGCAGTAGGAAAGGGCAGGCTCAAAAATCAAGACTGTTTTTGGAATGAAAGATGATTCCAAATTTTCGGAAAAACGTTGAGCTTCATTTTTAGGATTGTACATGGAGTGGAAAAGAATATTCTTGTAGCGGCAGGTTTCATCACCGGTTTTAGAAGACAGAAATTCAACTTCCACCGTAAAATCCTATCAGGCCACTTTAACATCTTCCCAGGCTTTGCCAAAGAAAGAAATTGAAGCTTTTTTAAGATGAGCTGCAAAAAGATCTGCAGAAAATGGGTTCAAAGTATAAAGGTTGATTTCGCAGATATCGTCTTTGAATGAAACTTCACAGTTTTCAGGAAAAGCGGAAGAGATCCAGTGAACTATCTCATTTTTCATATTCTGACGGATGTATACGAAAGTTTTTTCAGTAAGGGTCATTGTGATTGAAGAAAGCTTAAAAAATGCAGAAAAATCCAGTTTATAGGTATTTTTTACAGGATTTGTGATTTCCTTGAAATTGGGAACATATACTTCAGGATCGAAAACCAGTGTTCTGAAACTTTCAAGAATATTATCCATTTCAAGTCTTTCATCTTTTTCTTTAATAACTAAAAGAATTTTTCCATTACACTTACATACGTTTATTTCAGAAGTAAGGTCTTTCAGATTGTCGGAAAAGAGCTGCAGAAGTACATTTACTGAATGGTCAAGGGAATAAAAGTCATACCAGGTGTCTTCTTCTACAGTAATTCCTTCCCAAAAATCTTTTGTTGATTTTGATGAAAAAAGACTGTTGATATCAAGTCCAAAACTGTGGGTAACTACATAGGTTTTATCTGCAGGTGAGAATATAGCACATCGTGATAAACCGTTAGCTTTAATAAAGGCAGAGAAAGTAATTTTCCCTGCCCCCATAAGTTTTTCGGTTTTAGCCAGAAGACCTTCCGATTTTTCTGCTGGTGAAGGGGATGCAGTAACACCCCCTTCAATATGACTTAAGAGACCCATTATTATGCCAGTCCAAGTTCATTGAACAATTTTTTATATGTTGCAAATTCTTCAGATTTTGCGAATTCTACAATTTTTTCTTCAGGAAGATTTTCAAGAAGCTGGTCCATATAAAGGAGTACAGATTTGATGTCGTTCTGCAGTGAAGAGTTTACAGCCGGTTCTGCAGGGGCAGGTGCTGGTTCAGCAGCAGGAGCTTCTACAGGAACTTCAACAGAAACAGGTGCTGGTTCTGCTACTACAGGTTCTTCTTCAACCACTGGCTCTTCTACAGGAACATCTTCAACAGGTGTTTCTTCAACTGTTTCTTCTTCGAAAATTGTATCTACACTTCCAAAATCATCTTCAAGAGCAGGTTCTTCAACAGCTGTTTCTTCAAGAACAGGCTCTTCATTTTCTTCGATTTCTACAACCGGTTCATCAGCTACAGGTTCTTCTTCAAAAACAGGAGCTTCTTCAATAACTGGTTCTTCAACTGAAACTTCTTCTTCCATTTCAGTAAGAGCATCTTCAGGGATTTCTTCAGAAAGGAAGTCGATTGTGTCATCTGTGATTTCTGAAGGTTTGTCTTCTGCCATGAAGTTATCGAAATCAGATACATTGTCTTCAGAACTGTCTTTTACGCTGTCAAGAAGGTCTGTATTTGAGGATTCAACAAGGATATCATCGGCTTTTGGAATTGAAATTTCTTCTGGAAGTTCATCTTCTTCTTCGATGATTGAAATGCTGTCAAGATCTGGTTCTTCAAGTGTATCGTTGATTTCAAAGTTTTCTTCTTCATCTGCAGGAGAGAAGTCAATTCCTTCATCACTGATTTCTTCGCTTGCATTTTCTTCTGTAAAATCTGCTGTGTTCAGAATGTTGTCAAGTTCATTTCCAGAAAGGGCAATTGTATCGTCCCCATCATCATCACCAAAGAATCCTGTGTTGTCATCTGATGATGTTTCAATGATATCAAGGCTTTCGTCTGTAAGAGAAGCTTTTTCTTCAGCAAACTCAACTTCATCACCTTCAAGTTTTGAAACAAAAGCATCAGAAATATCGTCTGTAACTACAGGGATTTCAGTATTTTCTTCTTCTATAACTGGAGCTTCTTCAATTACTTCTTCTGTTGGTTCTTCGTTTACTTCTTCTGCTTCAGCTTCTGTAAACTCTACGGAAGACATGATGTTGTCAAGTTCATTTCCAGAAAGGGCGATAGTGTCGTCCCCGTCATCGTCACCAAAGAAACCTGCTGATTCTTCTGCCGGTGCGTCAATTTCGAAGTCCAAATCTTCGTCAGTTACGGCAGTCTCTTCAATAACTGGTTCTTCTTCAAAAACAGGTGTTTCTTCAATTACCGGTTCCTCTTCAACAACAGGTTCTTCTACAACGGTTTCTTCAAAAACAGGAGTATCTTCGATAATTGTATCTTCAATAACCGGAGTTTCTTCGATTACCGGTTCTTCTTCAAAAACAGGTGTTTCTTCGATAATTGTTTCTTCAACAACTGGTTCTTCTTCAACTACAGGAGCTGGAGCTGATTTCATTGTTTCAAGATTTGTTTTTAATGTGTTGATTTCATTCTTAAGTCCGGAAAGATCTGCAATAATCTGGCGGAGAAGATCACTTGAAACAACTTCGCTTCCTTCTGGAACTGCAGCAGCCTGTGGGGCAGGGGCAGCTTCTTCTTCTGTAATCTCTTTAATTTCATTTACTACAGGAGCTGAAGAAGTTTTTTCATCACCTACAGAAAGATCATAATCAACTACTTTGTCTTTAGCTTTTGCAGCATCAACATCCTGGTTGATAGGTGTTTCATCTGCTTCTGAGTCAATACCGAAGTCTGAAAGGTCAATTTCTTCTGTATCACCAGAAACTTCTGTTGAACGAGCCTCTTCACCGCCATCTACTTCATTCTGTTCTGCTGAAAGTGCATCAAGGTCAAGTTCTACATTGTCTTCTGTTGCAACTGTATCTGCTTCAGCGTCAAAACTGATGTCCATTTCAAGAGGTTTTTCTTCAATAACTTCTTCTTTTTTAGGTTCAACTTCTTCTGGAGCCATGGTGAATTCGCCGCCATCAAGGAAGTCGTCAAGTGAAAGTTCACCGTCTTCAAAGCTGACTTCTTCAGTTGCGGAAGCTGCATTCTGTGAAGCAAGTTCTTCTTCAGAGAAACCGTTATTTCCTGCGGCAACTGATTCATCAGAGAAGTCACCGTCCATAAATTCGTCAAGGGAAATTTCTCCATCTTCTTCAGGAAGCTGGAAGTCGTCCTCAGAAGATTCTTCAACAGTTTCTTCCACGGCAGATTCTTCAACTGGCGAATCTTCTTCCATAAAACTGTCCACATCGAAGCTTTCTGGTTCGCTAAGTTCCGGCTGAGCTTCAGGAGCAGGTTCTTCTACTTCAAAGTCACTCATAATATCGTCGAACTCAGATACTTCTTCGGAAGCTTCTTCCACTGCAATTTCTTCTGCAGGTGCATCAACCGGAGTATCCTCAATATCGTTCAAAAAGTCGTCAAGGTTGTCTGTATCCAGAGAGGTTTCCGGGAAATCAGGCAGATCGAAAACATCAGTTGAATCAAGATCCTCAACATTGTTTTCTTTGCCAGGCTGTTTCACCCAAACACCGTAGCTGTCAAGTTCGTTTGTGTTATCAATATCACTCATAGAAGGTCCCCTCTAAACAGGTTAAAATTATTCAATATATTATCGGCAGAAATATGTAAATTCTCCACTCATTATATAGAATAATCATTTTATTATATCACATTTTTTTTGATTTAGGAAACAGAAAATTTTGCCGATAATTAAGATACGTATGATTCGCCTAAAGTTATTGTTTGCTGCCCTTGTAGGTACCCTGGTTTATGTGGGACTTTCTGCAACACTTGGACAGACAGGTTTAAAAAGTTACAGTCTCCTTGAAGAACAGAAGAGAGAGATTAGTTTGCAGACCTCAGAAATCCAGACTATTCACGATGAACTTGAACTGGAAGCAACTGCTTTGCAGAATGACCGTGATCTTATTGCATCTTATGCACGCAAACTTGACTATGTATCCGACGGCGAAAAACTTGTAAAAATCAACGGGCTCCGTAAATCTGATAAAGCCCTTTACGATACAGGCACAATCCTTTATTCACACGAAATAACTTATCTTCAGGATGATATCATCAAAATTCTGGCACTTTTTGCCTTCTTGCTTACTTTTGTTCTGCTGTTCATGCTTGGTTTGAGCCGGGGCGAGTATTCATTCAAACGAAAAAAGAAGGAATTTGTAGCAGGAATCCCAATTTATGATCTGCCACAAATCTGATATTACCTGTGAAAAGGTAGCCGAAATCCTGAAAAATGGGGGAGTGGTTATCATTCCTACCGATACAGTTTATGGATTTTCGGGAATAACAACAAAATCTTTTGAAACAGACAGAAAAATCCGCGAAATAAAAGGTAGAAGTGAATCAAAACCTCTTATCTGCCTTATAGCAAGTCCTACAGACATTTCAAAGTATACAGATGATGTAATCTCAGAAAATCTCCTTGAAAAATGGCCTGGGGCTTTAACTGTCATTGTAAAAAACAAGAATGATGAATCAACTACCGCTTATCGCTGTCCTGGCGACCCATGGCTTAGGAAAGTGATTGAATTGAGTGGAAATACAATTTTTTCTACAAGCGTAAATTTAAGCGGACAGCCTGTTCTTGAAACTGAAGCAGAAATTGAAGAAGTGTTTAAGGATAAGGTGGATTTAATTGTTCTTGACGGCGACAGAAAAAATGCCAGACCTTCTACTTTGGTAAAAATGGAAGGTGGGAAGGTGATTGTTCTGCGTCAGGGAGACGTTACCGTATAAAAGTTAGTTGATTTTATGCCAGGAAACATCTACAAAACCTGTTGAGGCTCCGTCTGCTGTTGGGACGAGAGTCTTTTTTTTGCCCGAAAGAGTGTCGTCGGCATTTAAGGTAAGCTGCCAGGTGATTGGTTCTGCAGTAAGGGCTAGATTCATGGCTATGTTTCGAGGAATTTCTGGGAAGAATGATGCATTTGCCTTTCCGCTCTGGGAAACTGTTACAGTGGATCCTTTGATTTCAACACTGATGTTCATGGAAGCGCCGTTCTTAAAGATTACAAATCCACGACCACCTCTCATAATAACAATCTTGTTTACATTTTCTTCGCCGCCCCAGGTTCCCGCGAGTTCTTCTGTAGAAACAGTGGTTTTTGCAGCAACAGGAGGAACCGGTGCAGAAGATGAACTTCCATTGGCTTCAAGAAGTGACATGAGGGTTTCCTGAAGGGAAGTTTTTGTATCCATAAGAATCTTGTAATAAGAATCGTAATCTTTTGTGGCGGAATAATTTGAGCCCAGTGCATTTGAAACAAGATGGAAGGTGGCTTCCCATTTTGAGGAATTTTCTTTTTTTCGTACAACTGAATAAAAAGAATAATTGTATTTTGAAAGGGAAGAACTGTCACCGATATTGAAAGAAGTTTTACGCTGGTCTTCTACGGAAAAATTCTGGATACCTGTAAGCTGAGACCAGTAAAGGTCGCTGGTCATAACAATCATATTTTCGTCAAGGTCTTCGGAAAAAACACCGTAGTAATCGATATTATACAGGTCGGCGGCAAAAAGGGTTGTGAGACTAATAAAAATGGCTGCAATTAAAATGCCTTTTTTCATTTAACCCCTGAGTTTTGACGCTATTTCCCTCTGTGTGTCACGGTCAATGTCCCGGTTTTTGATGGTTTCACGTTTATCGAACATCTTTTTACCTTTACATACGCCAAGAGTTGTTTTTACACGGCCGTTTTTTAAATAAAAATCCAGAGGGATCAGTGTGTAGCCTTTTTCTTCAACTTTTCGGATAAGTCGTTTAATTTCTTCCTTGTGGAGAAGAAGTTTTTTAGGACGATCCGGGTTATGGTTGAAAATTGATGAAAAAGAGTACTCGGAAATGTGAAAGTTTTTAAGATAAACTTCACCTTTGATGATTTCGGCAAAAGCGTCAGGAAAAGAAATGTTGCCTCCTTTTACGGATTTTACTTCAGTGCCAACAAGAGCAATGCCGCACTCATAAGTATCTTCCACAAAGTAGTTGAAACGAGCCTTTCTGTTTTCTGCTATCAGTTTTTTGCCTTCTGCCATAACACTTAATTATAATTTATAAGAAAACATTTTACAACAGCGGAAAGTAACACATCTTTTGAAGGAAAATTAATAGAAATGTTGATGTTAGAAAAATGCAAGGTCAATTTTATTTAATGGATAATTCTGAAATTGTGTTGTAAAATATTTTAGTATGTTCTTGTCTTATCATGAAATTCAACCGTATATTCTATTGATTTCCAGTGTTTACGGATTATTTGTATTTTTATCTACGCTGAATTTAAAGTTTGAGTCACGTGGTTGTAAGAAAGGTCTATATTTAACACAGCTTTGTTGTGTGTTCTTTTTGATTTTTGATGCAATTGCCTATTTTTGTGATTTGTATCCTGCCATGTGGCCACGCTGGGTTATTGTTCTTTCAAACTTTTTTGTCTTCTGCCTGGTAAATTTACAGCTGTTTTTCTTTAATCTTTTTATAACATACTCGTTCATGGAAACAGGCCGATTTAAAAAACTACCAAAGGAACTTCTTGCCTGTTTTATTCTGCCTTTTGTGGCTATTACACTTATTATAATTTCTCAGTTTACTGGACTTTATTATTCATTTGATTCTGATAATATTTATCACCGCGGATCTCTGTTTTTCCTTTCCATGGTGATGCCACTTATTATTTTATGTATTCAGAGTTTCTTTATTTTAAAACATGGAAAACTTCTTCGACTTAGAAAAATTTTATCTATGGTTCTTACTATAGTTTTCCTGATGACTGCCGGACTTCTGCAGGTTTTCTTTTCTGGAACTTCCCTTATCGATCTGGCGGCTTTACTTGGCTGTCTGAATATGTTCCTTTTAAGTGTTATGGATCAGAACGATATTTTGATTAAATCTGCCCACACAGATGTTCAGACTGGACTTTCCAATACTTATGGTTTTTTAGATGCTGTTAATCAAATTGTCGCAACAAAAGATATTACAGAATACAATTCTTATTACATTGATATTGTACGAATGGGCCGATTAAACAGTTTGTATGGTAAAATACTGGGCGATGAAATTATTATAAAATATGCAAAGTACTTAAAGGCACAGGTTCATAAAGATGAAATTATAGGACGTCTTGGCGGCGACTTCTTTGTGGCACTTATTCATCGCGAACGTACAGAAGAGTTCTTAAAAGTACTTTCTGATGTTCCGGTTACCATTAAAGTTGAAAATAATAAAACTGTAAATCTTCATCTGTCTGCCGTCTGCGGCATATATGAATTTGTATCTAAAAAAGTAAATCCTGGTTTGTATATTTCACCTGCTGCAGAAGCTTTGTATTATGCCAAGAATGTTTACAAAAAGCCTTTTGTGATTTACGACAAGGAACTTAAGGCCCAGATAGATGAAAAAAGACTTCTTGAAGAAGCTCTTTCTAAAGCTATTGATGATAATGAATTTGTAGTTTACTATCAGCCTAAAGTTGAAACTGGTTCAAATATGCTTTGTGGAGCAGAGGCACTGGTAAGATGGATTCACGAAGGTAAAGTGATTTCCCCAATGAAGTTTATTCCAGTCCTTGAGCATAACGAAAAAATCTGTGAACTTGATTTCCAGGTTTTGAATCAGGTTTGTATTGATTTGAAAGGCTGGATGGAAAAAGGAATTAAACCTCTTCCTGTAAGCGTAAACTTTTCAAGACGCCATTTAGGTAACCAGAATGTTGTGGACGAAATCATTTCTGTAATTGAAAAAAATGATATTCCAAAAGAGCTGATTGAAGTGGAAATTACAGAAACAATCGATGAATATTCTATCCAGGTGCTGAAGGAATTTGTTGAAAAACTGCAGAGCAGGGGAATTCGTGTTTTAATCGATGACTTTGGAACAGGAAGCTCTTCACTTAATTTAATTCATCAGATTCATTTTGATGTATTAAAAATCGACAAATCCCTTGTTGATATAGAAAATGAACTTGGACGTGTTCTGTTAACCCATACAATTGAACTTGCAGAATTTATGGGAATGGAAATAATTGCCGAAGGTGTTGAAACTATAGATCAATTTGATTTTCTTCAAAAAGCAAACTGTAAAAAAATCCAGGGTTACTTTTTTGATAAACCCCTTGAAAAAGCAGAATACGAAAACCGTCTTGTAAAGAAGATTTATTAATCACTAGATAGTCAGGTTTTCTTCACTGTAAACGCCAAGAAGACGAATCTGTTCGGCTTTCTCTTTTAACTGATCAAGAACATCTGTCATGTAGCTTTCACGGTCCTTTTCTTTTTCGCTAAGTTCGGCATCTACATAGAACCAGTATTTCCATGGTTCACCAAAAACTGGTCTGGATTCAAGACGGGTAAGGTTCAGGGCATTTTTCTGGAAAATTCCAAGACAGTCGCAGAGTGCACCGGCTTCATTTTTTACACAGAACATGAAACTTGCCTTGTTAGGACTCATGGTTGCTGAAGGAAGTGCATCTTTGTGGTTTTTATTTGAAATGATTACGAATCTTGTGTAGTCTCTTGGATCATCTTCAATGCTTTCCCGGATTACTTCCATGTTGTAATATCCTGCGTTTACAATACTTGCAATGGCGGCATTTTCCTTATCACCAGTTTCAGAAACAAATTGAGCGGCTGTTGCGGTAGATGCGGCATCAATTTTAGCCCAGGAACTGTGATCTGCCAGCAGTTTTGAACACTGGAGAAAGCCTTGTGGATGGGAATATACTTTTTTGATGTCATCTATGGTGGCACCTTTTACTCCAAGAAGAGAGTGCTGAATTCTCATGTGGATAGCACCGCTGATTGTAACGTCAGGGAAGCGGGTAAGATTGTCGTAATTATCGTAAACTGAACCGGCAAGTGAGTTTTCAATTGGAATCATGGCAAATTCAACTTTTCCGTCAATAACTGCCTGGAATGCTTCACGGAAAGAATTCATGGAAACTGCTTCGGCAGATCCGTCAAAGTACCGGCCAATAGCCTGTTCTGCATAGGCCCCACGTTTTCCACAGTAGGCACATTTAATCTTTTCAGAATTTTTTTCTTTTCGGGAAGTTCCTTCAGAAGCCTTTTCAGGAGCCTTTACACTCTGGATGTGAGGAACGCTTTTTCCCATTACAGGAGAAATGGCTTCAATATCACGCATTACTTTTTCAAACTGTTCAGGAAGAAGTGCCTGAGGTCCGTCGGAAAGGGCCCGGCTAGGGTTATTGTGAACTTCAACAATTACACCATCAGCACCGGCAGCAATGGAAGCAAGTGCCATTGGAGGAATTTTATCTCGGATACCAAGGGCGTGACTTGGATCAACAATAACCGGAAGGTGAGTCATGCTTCGAAGAATAGGAACTGCAGAAAGGTCCAGGGTGTTTCGGGTGGCTTTTTCGTAAGTTCTGATGCCCCGTTCGCAAAGAATGATGTTTTCTGTTCCGGAAGAAAGAAGGTATTCGGCACTCATAAGCCATTCTTCCAAAGTGGCAGAAAGTCCCCGTTTAAGGATAACCGGTTTTCCAAGCTTTCCAAGTCTTTTCAAAAGTTCAAAATTCTGCATGTTCCGGGCGCCAACCTGATAAACATCAATGCCGAATTTTTCCATTACAGGGATGTTTTCTGTGGCAACAACTTCCGTAACTACAGGAAGACCGTATTTATCTCCGGCTTCTTTAAGGTATTTAAGTCCTTCTTCTCCAAGGCCCTGGAATGAGTATGGGCTTGTACGAGGTTTATAAGCACCGCCACGAAGCATTACGGCTCCGCTGGTCTGAACGCTCTGTGCAATGGACATAATCTGTTCACGGCTTTCTACGGCGCATGGTCCTGCAATGGCAATAATCCTTTTTCCGCCAACTTTGATAATCTGATTACGGTTATTTGGTACTTCTACAATGGTATCTTCCGTTTTGAATTCACGGCTTGCCATTTTGTAAGGCTTTGAAATAGGAATGACACTTTCTACTCCGTCCTGAAGTTCAAGGTCCTTAAGATCAACAGAAAGGCGTCCAACGGCGGCAATGATTGTTTTTTCTGCACCGCAGATTTCGTTGAGCTTGAACTGTTTTTCTTCAAGAAGTCCTGTAAGTTTGTTTTTCTGTTCGGAAGTAATGTCTTTCTTTAATACAATAACCATAATGGAAGAATTCTAGTGAATAGTAGAAAAAAAAGCAATTATGAACTAAAATTGAGCCATGTTTAACTCACTTTACGGCGTAATCACCGGCAAATTTCCAAAACAGGTTTTTATTGAGACCAATGGCATTGAATGGGATTTGTGTGTTCCAGATTCAAACCTGGACATGCTTCCAAATGTAGGTCAGGAAGGAAGAATTTACACCTGGCTCCAGCACACGGAAAATGCCATGGCTTTGTATGGGTTTGCCAGCGCGGAAGAACGAATGCTCTTTTTAGATCTTCTGAAGGTTGATGGAATTGGAGCAAAGGGTGCTGTAAAGATTATGAGCGCAGTTTCATCAGAACGGCTTTCTACTGTTCTTGAAAACGGCGATCTTGAAATGCTTGAAAAAATCCCTGGAGTTGGTAAAAAGACTGCGGGAAAAATGCTTCTGGCACTTAAAGGAAAACTTACCGTTTCAGGTGGAAATACAAAAACTATCAGCGTAAATCCTAAAAACGATGCATACTCTGTTGTTGTTCAGGGACTTGTTGAAATGGGTTACGATAAAATCCAGACACAGAAGCTTGTGGCAGATATTGTTGCTTCCATGGAAGGTGATGAAGCCTTTGCAAAAATGAATCAGACACAGAAAGAAGATGTAATCTTTAAAAAGGCATTGACGGGGGCTCTTGGTGAATAGTATCGAAGATTCAGAAAACCTGCACATTGTCCGGGCCGACACACCATTTTTCAGCGACAATGATACAGAAAACGGAGTAAGCCTTCGTCCTAAAACCCTTAATGAATTTCTTGGACAGGAAAATGTAAAAAAGAATCTTAAGGTTTTTGTTGAAGCTGCCAAAAGCCGAGGAGAACCTTTGGATCATCTTTTCCTTATGGGACCACCGGGTCTTGGTAAAACAACTCTTGCTCAGATTGCAGCCAATGAACTGGGCGTGGAATTTAAAGTCACTTCGGCTCCGGCCCTTGAAAAACCAAAGGATCTTGTAGGTATTCTTTCAACCATTACCGAAGGAACTGTTTTCTTTATTGATGAAATCCACCGCCTTAAGCACACTATCGAAGAAATGCTTTACATTGCCATGGAAGATTACGAATTGGACTGGATTATTGGTCAGGGAGCTGCAGCCCGCACGGTTCGTGTTCCGATTCCCCGTTTTACTCTGGTAGGTGCTACTACAAAGGCTGGAACAGTTGCAAGTCCTCTTCGAAGCCGTTTTGGAATCATCCAGCGTTTTGAATATTACACACCGGAAGAACTGGCCCTCATTATTAAGCGGTCTGCAAAACTTCTGGAAGTGGCAGTAAATGATGATGCAGCTTTATTAATGGCCACATGCAGCCGCGGAACTCCTCGTGTTGCAAACCGTGTTCTTCGCCGCATGAGAGACTTTGCTCAGATTGAAGGACAGGGCATCATTACAAAAGAAATAGTTATGAATGGATTGGGTCGTCTCGAAATTGACCAGTATGGTCTTGAACGCTACGACCGTGAAATCCTTAAATCAATTATAGAGAAATTTGGCGGTGGTCCCGTAGGGGCAGAAACCCTTGCCATCAGCGTGGGAGAATCCCTGGATACTTTGGAAGACTATTATGAACCTTACCTGATCCAGTGCGGATTTTTGCAGCGTACACCAAAAGGCCGTGTAGCCACACCAAAAGCATATGAACTTTTAGGATTAAAAGCAGGAAATACAGATGAGAACCCAGGATTTTTATTTTGATTTACCAGAAGAACTGATTGCACAGCATCCAAGCGGAGTACGTGGTCAGGATAAACTTATGAAACTGGGACGAATTGACGGCTCGGTGGAAGATCACATGATGGACGACCTCCCGGATCTTATTGAACCAAACACCCTCATGATTTTTAACAATTCCCGTGTACGCCGTGCCCGTGTGTATGGAATCAAGGAAAGTACAGGCCGGGAAATTGAGTTTATGTTCCTTAATCAGATAGACAAGGAATGCAGGGTCTGGAACGTAATGGTAAAAAATGCTAAAAAACAGAAACCTGGCATGACATACCGTTTCCCGGACGGTTCTATTGGTGAAATCATTGATGCTGAAGGAAATAAAGGAACAGAATTCCGGGCCCTGCAATTTGATTTTGTAATTGATGAAGCCTGGTTTGAAAAAAACGGACATATTCCGCTTCCACCTTATATCCGCCGAGAAGACACAGAAGAAGACAGCGAACGCTACCAGAACGTTTATTCCCGTGAAATAGGAAGCGCCGCCTGTCCAACTGCAGGACTTCACTTTACACCTGAAATGCTGGAACGCCTTAAGGCAAAGGGCATTGAAATGGAATTTGTAACCCTTCATGTAGGACTTGGAACCTTCCTTCCAGTCCGTGAAGACAATATCGAAGATCACAAAATGCACACTGAATATTACACTGTAACTCAGGAAGTGGCCGACAAAATCAATAAAGCAAAAAAAGAAGGCCGCCCAATTCTTGCTGTAGGAACAACTAGTGTGCGAACCCTTGAAAGTGCCAGTGAAGAGGATGGAACTGTAATTCCGGGCACCAGAGGAACCCACATCTTTATGTATCCAGGCTATAAATTTAAGGTAGTAGACCAGATGTTTACCAATTTCCACACACCTGAAAGTACTCTCATTATGCTGGTAAGTGCTTTTGCCGGAAAAGACAACATCATGAATGCCTATAAACACGCTGTTGAAAACCGTTACCGTTTCTTCAGTTACGGTGACTGCATGCTGATTAAATAGTTTTTTGTAACCTTAAATCTCCTTTCTTGTTCATTTAGTAAATCTCTTTTTTAGTGAGGTACTAATATGACACTTGATAAAAAGAAAATCGGATTTTACGCAGGACTAGGATTTATGGCCCAGGTTATTATTGTGTTCCTGTTCTGTATCAACGGCTGCTCCGGCTCAAAGGGAGTAAATTATTACGCAGAAAAAACTACACGGGAAGTGGTAAATTCAGCAAAGTCCGCAGCAAAAACTCTGTCATTCGATCAGGTTGTTTACGAAGATGCTGATTTTGAAGCGGGGCAGCTTTGGGATTCTTCTGCTGCGGAAGAAGGCAAAGACTGGACTAAAAAGATCATCAGGAACGGAAGCATAGGACTTGAGGTAGAAAGCCTTTCTGAAACACTAAAACAGATTGAAAACTGGGTTTCGGAACTGGGAGGTTATATTTCATCTTCTGATGAAGGAAGTACCTGGCTTAATGTAAGGGCTCATGTTCCAGAAGGCAGTTTTGACAGAGCCATGGAAATGACTGGCGGTTTTGGAAAACTTGTTTACAAGAATATTTCCAGCCGGGATGTAACCGACCAGTATTACGATATTGAAACAAGGCTTAAAAATAAAAGGCTTCTTCTTGAAAAACTCCAGGGCTATCTTAAAGAGGCCAAGAATGTAAGTGAAATCATGCAGGTGGAAAGTAAGATTGAAAACTGTACAAGTGAGATAGAAAGTCTTCAGGGACAGATAAACAGGCTTTCCAAAGAAATTGATTATTCGGAAATTTACATTAATGCAAATCTTCCAAATAACTACAATGAATCGGGCTTTATTCTGCCGGATACAAAAAGTCAGTTCCGTGAATTTGTTTCGAACATAATTGATTTCTGTGCAGGTTATTTCTGGGTGATTTTCTACATCCTTATTGGGGGAACACTGTGCGTCCTTCTTGCAGCCTTCCTTTTCTGGCTTACTTTTGGAAAACTTGGACTTGTAAAAAAGCTCTTCAGAAAACTTAAATAGGACAAAATCAACATAATTAGCCATTAAAAGTAAATGCAAAATCGGTGATTTCAGATTATAATAAAATAATGAAATCACCGATTAGCTTGCTTTGCCCGGAAGGGATTGATCCTGAATATATAGAAATGGCCCAGGATACTGTCCATGACCTTTCCCTTGATGATCTTTGCCGTCTTGTTACTGATGAAAAATGTGAACAGGATATGGCACTTTACATTCTTTCCCACCTTACAAAAAACGAAGAAGTTATAAAATATCGCACGGAAGTTTTTGAAGATATTTATAACAATCCTGAACTTCGAAAAAGAATGCTGGAACTTTTGAAAAAGGTAGATTATATCCGGCAGTTTTCAAGTTTTAACCGGGAAAGTGATGCTGCAGGCATATGGCAGCTTTTACATCGCCTTGGAGACCTTGGTGATTACATTGTGTGTGTTGAGGAAATTGCAGATTGTCTTTCCGCAACGGAAATTAAATCCCGGGGCCTTGTAAGTATCCGTGATTACGTAAAGAAGATTCACGCTGACGGAAATTTTGCCGCCATGAAAAAGGATATAGCGGAACTTAAATTTGATGCAGCGGATATAAAAAGCCTTACTATCGGAATCAACCTGAACAATAAGATGGAACCTGTGGAGATTGGCATAAACAGCATTAATAAAAAACCTTTCAAAAACTCAAAAATCTTTCATAACATGATTGATGCCTGTAAATATAAAAACGAAGAGGATGGTGCTGACTGGGACGGTTCCTATAAATTTTCAAGCGATACTGACTGGGCCGACAGTTTTTTGAATCAGGAAATTTTCTTTAAATTTAACGGTCTTATTCGTCCTGTAAACGGTACTACCGATGTGGTGCGTTCCCTGGATCGTGTAGCATCAGGAGTTCTTCGAGATACATGCCGCCGCCTTAAAAACAAACTTTCAGAATATGCGGCTGTGAGCATCAATGTGATTATCAACAATCTTCTTCCGGAACTTCTTTTTTATGTAAAATTTGCAGAATACATTGAAGGCCTTAAATCAAAAGGTTTTGTAATGAATAAGCCTGTTGTTATGCCATCAGATTTACGGGGCCTTAAGGCACAAGGACTTTACAATCTGAAACTTACAGAAAAGATTACCCCTGATGAAATTGTGGGCAACAGCCTTGATTTTGACTCTGAACACCGTTCATACATTCTAACAGGTGCCAACCGGGGCGGAAAGACTACAATTACTGTTGCAACAGGTATTGCCTTTGTGTTTGCCCAGGCCGGTCTTTTTGTTCCTGCAGACAGTTTTGAATTCAGTCCTGTTGACCAGATTCATACTCATTTTCCTGCTGATGAAAACAAGACTATGGAGCTTGGTCGCCTTGGTGAAGAATCCAGAAGATTCAAGGAAAGTTATAAAGCCGCCACAGCAAACAGTCTTCTTCTTTTGAACGAAAGTTTTTCTACCACAAGCTTTGAGGAAGGGTATTTTATTGCCCGAGGTGCAGTTAAAGCAATTCTTTCAAAAGGATGCCGCACAATCTACAATACTCACATGCATAAACTTGCCTTCGATATTGATGAAATCAACGGAGAAGTGGAAGGTGATTCAAAGGCTTCCAGTATGATTGTAGTTTCTGAAGGCGGGGTACGTTCATTTAAGGTGAAAGTGGCAAAACCTGAAGGCCAGTCTTACGCTATGGACATTGCCATAAAATACGGCGTAACCTACGACCAGCTTATGGAAGATTAGGAAAATTTAAGAAGATTATAGAAGGCTTACAGGATCAACGTCGTATTCAATATAGACGTTCTGATTGTGAGTATAGTCTTTTTGCAGTTTTCGGGCCATGGTCTGAAGGGGAATGACCGATGTACCTTTTAAAAGAATCTGGTAGCGGTAGTTCTGGCTGATTTTTAAAAGAGGACATTCTGCGGGGCCTATGATTTCTGCATCTTTTGGAGCCATCTGTTCAAGGATTTTTGATGCATCTTCGGCACATTTGTAAGCCAGCCCCTGATTTGCGCTTCTGAACACCAGCCGTACAAGTCTTGAAAAAGGCGGAAATCCGATTACCGATCTTTGAGAAAGTTCCAGTTCGTAAAAATCTTTTACCCGGCCTGAAACAGCAAAAGCAATGCTTTCGTGACCGGGATTGTATGTCTGCACAAGAACCTTGCCATCCGGGAAATATCGTCCGGCTCTTCCAGCCACCTGGGTTATAAGGGAAAAGGTGCGTTCTGCGGCACGGAAGTCCGGCATGTGAAGTCCTGTGTCTGCAAGAATAACTCCAACAAGGGAAAGTTTTGGAAAATTCAGGCCTTTTGCTACCATCTGGGTGCCAAGGAGAATATCGTACTGACCCTGGCGGAAGCTTTCAAGTTTTTCAACCAGTTCTTCTTTAGATGAAACACTGTCTGTATCAAGTCGTAAGATTCTTGCCTGAGGAAATTTTGCACGGGTTTCGTTTTCTATAAATTCAGTTCCAAAACCGCTGGAACCAATTTCTACTGAGCCGCATTTTGGACAGGAGGATGCAGGGTAGGTAGACCAGCCGCAGTAGTGGCATTTTAGACGGTTGTCGGATTTGTGGTAGGTCATGGGAACAGAACAGTTTTTACACACAATTTCGTAACCGCAGGATGTACAGCTGAAAAAATGGGAGAAGCCCCGCCGGTTCAAAAATAAGATTGTCTGTTTTCCGTCTTTAATGGTTTTATCAATTTCTTTTTCCAGAGGTTCAGAAATACAGCCTTGAGTACGGAACTGTCTTAGATTTATGCAGCCTATCTTTGGCATGGTTCCACCTGCAAGACGTTTTGTTAGTGTGTGGCAGAAAATGGTTTTTGTTTTCATGCCGTACCAGGCTTCAACAGATGGAGTTGCACTTCCCATTAGAAGAGGAATCTTCAAGGTCTGGCAGCGGTGCATGGATACCTGTCTTCCGTGATATCGGGGGGTTGAATCACTTTTGTAGCTTCCGTCATGCTCTTCATCAATAATAATAAGTCCAAGATCTGGTACAGGGGCAAAAACGGCACTTCTGGCGCCAACAACAACCCGGGCTTCTTTTTTCATGATGCGGTGCCATTCGGAAAGACGGCGGCTTGGTGTAAGTCCTGAATGGAGGATGGCTGCAGTATTTCCAAAGCGCTTTACAATGCTTTCCATCACCTGGGCTGTAAGTCCAATTTCCGGTACCAGGTAGATTACGCCTTTTCCTTCTGCAAGAACCCGTTCTGCAACAGAAAGAAATACTTCAGTTTTTCCGGTTCCTGTTGGTCCGTAAAGATAATGAAAACTTGCTTTTGGAGAATCTTTTGCGGCGCTGAAAACTGCTTCAACGGCTTTTTCCTGTTCTTCAGAAAGATGCACCTTGTTTTTAGAATCGGCAATTTCATCTTCAAAAGAAAAACCACCGGCGCTGGATTCTTTTCGCCCTGAAGGAATCATTGAAAAAACAGCTTCTCCAAAAGAACAAAGGTAATAAAGACTGATCCATTTTGCAGTTTCCAGAAGTTCGGTTGTAAAAAGTGGCGTTTCATCAAGGATTTTTTTGACGTTTTTTATTTTTTCGTCCCCAACTTCGCAGGAGGCAGGAATGACTTCGGAAAGTTCTACAATGAGTCCTGTAGTCCGCTTGTTTCCAAACATAATTTCGGCACGGCAGCCAACCTGAGGGCGGAATTCTTTTGCGGCTTTTTTTGCGTCGGGATTTTCATTCCATCTGTAAGTAAAAGGCTGATCCAGTGGAAGATTTAGAACAATCTGAAGATACAAGGCTTACTCTCCAAAAAGGGCAGCGTATTCAGGACAGATTTTTTTCAGTTCGCTTCCAAAAAGTTTAAGATCTTCCCAAACAGGACCTTTAAGGCCTTCGTTTCGAAGAACGGCACTTGGATGGTATGTAACAAGGACCGGAGTATCCTGATATTTAAAAAACTGGTTCCGGAGTTTTCCTATTGTCTGTTCAGAATTCAAAAGCTTTTGTGCAGCAACCTTTCCAACGCAAAGAATCATCTTTGGTTTTAAAAGCTTAATCTGTGCTTCCATGAATCCCTGGCAGGCGTCCATTTCCTCCGGTGCTGGATTACGGTTCTCTGGAGGGCGGCATTTTACAGTGTTCATAATGTAGGTGTTAGTGTCTCTGGAAAGTCTGATGGCACCAAGCATTCGGTCCAAAAGCTGACCTGCAGGGCCTACAAAAGGTATGCCGGTTCTGTCTTCGTCGGCGCCAGGGGCTTCACCTAAAACTAAAACCATTGGATTTGAAACTCCAACTCCTGGAACAACGTTTGTTCTGGTGCGTGCAAGTGGGCATCGGGTACAGCGGGCAATTTTCTGGTAAATGGCTTCAAGGCTCATTCCGCTGCTGACGGCAGGCTCCTGTGGTGGAGGTGCAATGGTTTGTGAAGAAACAGAAACTGCTGGTGCCGGTTCAGAAACGTTTTCAATAGGAGTAATATCAACAGCCGGTTTTTCAACAGGAGCTGTTATGGAAAAATCCGGTTCTTCCTGAAACTGAGGCTTTGTGTATCCTTCAAAGTATCGGGAAGCAGTTTTGAGCAGATTGAAAATGACTGATTTTTCCTTGGCGTCCATGCTTCAAGTTTACCATATATCAGATGGAAAAAAAAGGATTTCTATGGTAGAATATAGAAGGTTTTATTAACCGCGGGTGGAAAAATGACAATCAATATAAAATGTGAAGACGGTGTAGTTCTTCCTTCATACGAAACTCCAGGCAGCGCAGGGGCAGATATCCGGGCCTTTATTAAAGACGACATGGTTATTCTTCCTGGAAAACGGGCTTTAGTTCCTACAGGACTTTTTATGGAGATTCCGGAAGGCTACGAAGTTCAGATCCGCCCAAGATCGGGACTTGCCTTGAAGCAGGGAATCCTTGTTCTTAATACTCCTGGTACCATCGACAGTGATTACCGTGGTGAAGTAAAAATCATTCTTGCAAATCTTGGAGAAGAACCTTTTGTAATCAAAAACGGCGACCGCATTGCCCAGATGATTGCAAGTCCTGTAATTCAGGCTGGATTTTCAAAGGTTGATTCCATCTCCGAAACAGAAAGAGGAGCAGGTGGCTTTGGTCACACAGGAGTAAAAAACTGAAAAACCGAGTCCTTCTGCGTTACATCCTAAAGGAACTTTTTCTCTATTTTTTCGTTGCATTCCTGTTTTTTTTCATGGTTTTCTTTGTAAACCAGATTCTTCTTTTAGCAGAAAGCATTCTTAAAAAACGAGTGCCTTTAAAATATGTAATTCAGCTTATCACTTACTGTCTTCCGGCCATTATTGCACAGTCGTCTCCATTTGCCACACTGGTAGGTTTTTTGATGTGCCTTGGCCGCATGATGAGTGACAACGAGATACTTATTTTCCGGGCTTCGGGACAGAGCTATCACATGGTTTTAAGACCTGTAATCTTTCTTGGACTTGCCATTTCCGTTGGATCTTTTTTTGTAAACGATTATCTTCTGCCTCTTTCTACCATTAAGTACAACGAACTTTACAGAAAAATACTTACTTCAAATCCGGCCGTTGAACTTCAGAGCAATTCCATCAAGCGCATGAATAATACGATTCTGGTTATAGGTGATGTAAAGGGCACTGAAGTTTCAGATCTTGTTATTTTTGACCGGGGTGATGACGGAAAAGACAGGATTATTGTTTCAGGTCCTGCCGATGTTACTACATCCAAAGAGGAAGGAGTTCTTATGAGTCTTTCCATGGATGATTCCGTTGTTTCATTTTTCGACAGGGACAATAAAAATACCTACGACTTTCTGGAAAGTGCCCGTTCAAAACTGAACCTTTTTGATTCGGCTGTTTTTGGAAACTCCACAGTAACATCTCCAAGGGAAATGACTTCCTATGACCTTGGAAAAGAGATTCAGAAAATGAAAGGTGAGGAGAATATCCGAAAAAGGACTCTCAACGTATACCGCATGGAATTCCACAAAAAATTTTCCATTCCTTTCGGATCCATCTTTTTTGCTTTTCTGGCCGTTGGACTTGCTTTCCTTTTTGGAAAACACAACGGTACTACAATTGGACTTATTCTTGGCATTGTAATCTGCGTACTTTACTGGGCTATGATGATTCTGGGACAGATTTTTTCATCCCGAAACGGTGCCGACGGATTCTGGATGATGTGGCTTCCAAACTTCGTCATAGGATTTGGAGGAGCAGTATTCTATCTCATACTGGTACGAAAAAAATGACGCTTATTAAATATATTTTTAAGAAATTTCTTCCGGTGTTTTTCGGAGCCCTGATTTTTTTCTCCATGGTGCTGATCCTTGTAGATCTTTTGATGAACCTGTGGCAGTTTATTCAGAACGAAGTTGCCGTAAAGGACGTGGGACGCATCATGCTTTATTACATTCCAAAAACCCTTTGGTATGCAGTTCCTCTGGCTATCCTTTTTGCAAGTTCCTTTACTCTTAGCAATCTTTATGCGGGAAACGAACTGGAAGCACTTTTTTCATGCGGTGTTTCTCTGTTTCGATTTACACTGCCAATGCTAATCTTTTCTTTTATCATGAGCTTTGCCTTGTTCTTTTTTGAAAATAAAGTAGTGGTGCCAACATATTCAAAGAAAGTGACCCTTCAGAACACTGTTCTTGGGGTAGAAAAAAGCATGAATAATGACAGAATCGTTATCCTTTCAGATCAGGGACGTATTATTTATAAGGCCAACGAATATCTTGATAAGCAGAAACGACTTTATGATTTAACCCTGGTTTTCAGAAACGATGATAAAAGCCTTAAATCGGTGATTTTTGCACAGAGCGCCACCTGGAGTAGTGAAGAAGGCCGCTGGATTTTAACTCGAGGCCAGCAGTTCAATCACGATGGAAAGACCCTTATAAAAACTGAATGTCAGGAAGAACTGCTTGCCCGAATTGATGAACCTTACGAAACCTTCCGCAACAATACGGTTTCCATTGAAGAAGTAAACACAACTGAAGCTAAGGCTTATATTGCTCATCTTCAAAGGGCAGGTCTTCCTCATGATGAAGAACTTTCGGTTTATTACAAGAAATTTTCTTTTCCGTTTATTGTTTTTATTGTAGTTTTTCTTTCAATAGGACTAACCGGAAAAACCAAGAAAAATGTTCTGCTTGTAAGCCTTGCTTCTTCCATTTCTGCCGCAGTTCTTTTTTATGTTACCCAGATGGTCACCATGCTTCTGGCAAAATTCGGCTACATTACTGCCTTCAGCGGCGCATGGATTCCCGTGATATTATTTACGATACTTAGTATAATACTTTTAAGATATTCAAGAACTTAAAATAGATTCAAGGATTTAATTATGGCAAAGAATATATTTGATATTAAACACAAAAATGCTTTGAGCAAGGCCCGCACTGGAGTTCTTCATCTGGCTCACGGTGATGTTAAAACCCCGGTTTTTATGCCAGTTGGAACAAATGCTACTGTAAAAGCTATGCCAAAAGATTTTCTTGAAGAAATTGATTTTGAAATCATCCTTGCAAATACCTATCATCTTTATCTTAGACCAGGTGCCGACATTGTAAAGGAAATGGGGGGACTTCACGGTTTTTCCCAGTGGAAGAAAAATTTCCTTACTGATTCAGGTGGATTTCAGGTTTTCAGCCTTTCAAAACTCCGTAAAATCACAGAAGAAGGGGTAAAATTTCAAAGCCATATTGATGGAAGCCGTCATCTTTTTACACCGGAAAATGTTGTTGATACTCAGGTAAAACTTAATTCCGACATTCAGATGCAGCTGGACGTTTGTTCCGGCTACGGTGTTGAACGAAAGGAAGCAGAAAGGGCTCTCCGCATTACAAAGGACTGGCTTGTTCGGGCCAAAGGACAGTGGGAAAAAGCTGTTGAAGAAGGATATGAGGGGGTACTTTTCCCAATTGTACAGGGAAACTTTTTTGAAGACCTTCGAAAAGAATCGGCAGAATTTGTAAATGAAATTGATCTTCCTGGAATTGCCATTGGTGGTCTTTCTGTTGGGGAACCTCATGAAACTTTTACCCAAGTTATGAATTATACTAATGAGTGGCTTCGTGAAGATAAACCTAAATACGTAATGGGAATTGGTACTCCGGAATATATTCTTGATGCAGTTCAGGCTGGTATAGACATGTTCGACTGTGTTCTTCCAACCCGCAACGCACGAAACGGATCTTATTTCACAAAAAAAGGTCCACTTTCCATTAAGCAGGAACGTTTTATTCACGATGCAGGTCCTCTGGATCCAACCTGTAACTGCAAGGTTTGCCGTACATATTCCAGAAGTTACCTCCGCCACATTTTCAAAGAGCAGGAAATCTTAAGTTCAATTCTTGCTTCTTACCATAACCTTTATTTCCTGAACAACATGGTAAAGGAAATCAGGGCCGCCATTGAGGAAGACCGTTTTGAACAGTACAGACTGGAATTCCTCGAAAACTATCACCAGGGCGTTTAATACTTGAGATGCATATGAAAAAGATTATCTTTGTTTTTGCTTTGCTGCTAATTTCCTCGCCGTTTGCTTTTTCCCTTGAAGAAGATTTTTCTGACGAAGTAATTATTGAAGAAGAAACTTCCCTTGTTGCTGCAAGAGGCGGACTTGCTGAAATCCCGGAACCTTGCCGTCCAAAACCAATGGACAAGGAAAAGGCTTCAAAAGCTGCAGAAAAAGATGAAAACGATGAAACTGTTGGAAAATATCAGAGCACAATTAAATACGGTGTTGCCACTGAAATTGCAGAATTAATCAATAAACTTATTGAAAATGATGATCCCCGTTTTGCTGATGACATTTACGATCTTTTTCAGGTAACAAAAAGCACCGACGTAAAAGAAAAAATCATCAATTATTTTAAAAAACTTGAAGATCCTTGTGTTGCAGATTACGCCTGTGAAATTCTCAACGATCCTTTTGATACTAAAAATTCCCTTGTTTCGGCCTGTCTTCAGTACGTTTCCGAAGTAAAATGTAAGAATGCAGTTCCTCCTGTAATCACCATGATTGAAAATGAGGATGAAAAATACTTCAATGAAGCACTGCTTGCTTTGGGTGGAATTGGCGGATCTGAAGAAGCACTTTTCCTGGTTGAATATCTTGACCGGGATGATTTGTCAGATGCCCAGCGCCAGAGCCTTATGCGAACTTTGGGAAAAATGCAGGCAATTGAAACCTGGGAAAGACTGTGCGAAATTGCCCAGAACGAAGATGAAAACCTTTTTGTGCGCATGTACGCCAGTGAAGCCATTGGAAATATGAAAAAGCTTGAAAGTGTTCCCGTGCTTGTGGATCTTTTTGAAGAAAGTGATCCAAACCTTCGTGTTTATGTATTAAAAGGTCTTTCAAATTTCCCGGATACAGTTGATGCAATCAGTGTAATTATTGAAGCTGTCCGTGATGATCATGTAAAAGTTCGCACCGAGGCCGTTGAAACTGTAAAGAAGATGGAAATTACCGACAGCGTTCCTTATCTTATTTACCGTGCAAAAAATGATACAGAAGACAGTGTTAAGAAAAAATGCATTGAAGCTCTTGCAGCCCTGAACACAAAAGAGGGCAATGAATATCTTATTTCGGTTATTGAAGATAAAAAGGCAGGGGATTCAAGCAAGGCTAAGATTGTGGAAGAACTTTTGAAAGCCGGCTACACAGGAAAAAAAGAAATTCTTGAACTTGCAGAAGCTGTTGTAAAAGATGACAAAAAGAAGAACCTCCGATACGCCATTGGAAAGGCCCTTGCAAAATACTGCGACGACTCTTTTGACGAAATCTGTTTGAAATTTCTTGAAAGCAAGGATTCATCTACTGTAAGTCTTGGACTTGATATGTATCAGAACAAAAAATGGAACAGTGTAAAGCCAAAAGTAGAAGAACTTGCAAAAGATAAAAAAGAAAGTGCCACAAAACGCCGTGCTATCCGACTTGTAGGCGAGCAGGAAGAAGAGGATAAAGATTCCTCAAAATAAGATGAAAATTATTCACACCGCAGATCTTCATCTGGACAGCGCCATGGAAACTCACTTTTCACTCCAGAAGGCCGGGGTAAGAAAAGCAGAACTTCTGCAGACTTTTATTTCCATGACAGAATATGCTGCAAAAAACGGAGTTTCTTCCATCATTATTGCAGGGGATCTTTTTGATACGGCAGGTTCAGCTCAAAAACGCATAAAGCAGCAGGTTTTTTCTGTAATCCGGGAAAACAGTAAAATTCTTTTTATTTATACAAAAGGAAATCACGATAAAGACCAGAACTTTGAAGCCATGGCAGAAGATCTTAAGAACCTTGTTGTGCTTGGAAAAGATTCTTCAAAAGTTGTTTATCTTGATGATAAGAGAATCTGCATTTCGGGAAATCCTTCCTTCAGTTTTTCTGACAGCACCTTAAATATTCTGACTCTTCACGGTGATATTAATTCTGACATAGATTTAAAATTACTTTCCAAAAATATTGATTACCTTGCTTTAGGACATCTTCATAGTTATGAAACAGGTGAACTTCTGGGCCGGGGAAAGTGGTGTTATTCTGGCTGCCTTGAAGGAAGAGGATTTGATGAAAGCGGGAAAAAGGGTTTTGTACTTCTTGAAATAGATGGGAAAAAACTTGAACATAGTTTTGTACCCTTTGCAAAGCGCTCTATTCATAAAATAAAGACGGGCTTTTCTGGAAAAACAGATTTTAATTCCATGAGGGAAAAGCTTTCATTGCTTTTAAAAGAAATTCCTTCTAAAGATATTGTGGAAGTGGAATTAACAGGTTCTGTAACTGAAGACAGCGTAATTGATGTAAAAGGCCTTTCTGAACTTTTTGAGGACCGCTTTTTCTTTTTCCGCCTGAAAAACAGCCTTGATTTTGAAATTGATTATAAAAAATACAAGAACGACATTTCCCTTAAAGGCGAGTTTGTCCGCACAGTAGAAAAAATGGATCTTCCAGAAGAGGAAAAACATCAGGTGATTTATACAGGCCTTTCTCTTCTTGCCGGCCGGGAGGATTTTTAATGAAGATAGTTTCTGTTTATATCGAAAACTTTGGTACCTTTTCAAAGAAAAGTATAAAATTTCAGGATGGGCTTAATCAGATTACAAAAGAAAACGGCTGGGGAAAATCAACCTTGTGTTCCTTTATAAAAGCCATGTTTTACGGCATGAAGTACACCACGGGAAACGAATTTACCGACAGAAAAAAATACCTTTCCTTTGCAAATGGGCCGGTTGGAGGTAACCTGGTTTTTGAAACAGGGGGAAAAACTTACAGGATTGAACGTTTTTTTGGAGAAAAACCCAAAGAAGATACTTTCCGCCTTTTTGATGAAAACACACTCCGGGAATCATCAGATTTTAGTGAAAACCCTGGAGAAGAACTTTTTGGCCTTGATATGGACAGCTTTGAAAGAAGCGTTTTTATTTCTGGAAATCAGGCTGCCAAAAAAAATCCGGAACTCACTTCAAGCATTACAAGTCACTTAAACGGCCTTCTGGAAGATTCTGATGATATGGCCAACTTTGACAGAGTAATGAAAGTCCTTGAAAAAGAACTTTCATCGCTTAAGAGCCAGAGGGGAAGTTCTTCCAATAAGTCAATTGACAGGCTGGAAGGTGAAATTAAGGATCTTGAAAAGGAAGAAAGGGAAGTTTTCGGTTTTGAAAAACAGAGGGAAGAAAAAAATCTGAAACTTTCAAAACTACATGAAGAAATCACCTTACTTGGAAAGAACATCCTTGATTTACAGGACCAGCTTCTGGAAAACCAGAAAAGGAAGAAGAACAATAAAAACAATGTAGGTTTCTTTATTCTTTCTGTGGCCTTCATACTGGTATTTATTTTCGGCTGTTATGCAAGCATTGTGTGGATAAAAAATGCAAAAATCATTGCGGTACTTGCCATGCTGCCTGTTCTTTCTATTGCCAATTTCTTTCTTCTTGCAGTCCAGAAAAAACACGCAAAAAAGCAGAGTGAAAATCTTCCTTCAAGCCATGAACTTATGGAAAAGATCCGCCAGCTTCAGGACAAAAAAGATGGCCTTGTAGTGGAAAAAACAGGACTTGAAAAAGAAATTGAATTCCTTGAAAACAGCAGTGAGACTTCGGAAAAAGTCAGGCATGAGCTTTCTGTAAAAAAAGAAGAACTGGAAGCTGCACAAAACCGTTACAAAATTCTGAATCTTACAAAAAACAGTCTTAGTACTGCAAAAGAAAATCTTGAATCAAATTACACTTCGGAATTGAAAAACAGTTTTCTTAGTTATATGTCCCTTTTTGAAAAGGAACAGGTTTTTTCCATGGATTCTAAAATGAATCTTCTTTTGGAAAAGAACGGTCAGCTTTGGGATCATAGATATTTTTCGGAAGGATACAAGGACCTTTCGGCATTCTGTGCAAGGCTTTCCCTGGCGGAATGTCTTTTTGAAAAAGAAAAACCTTTTCTTGTTCTTGATGACCCTTTTGTAAATCTTGATAAAGAAAAGCTGGAAAAGGCCCAGAAAGTAGTAGCCGCCATTGCCAGAAATACCCAGGTTATATATTTTAAGGCCCGGTAGATTTCAGAAAATTATTTATAAATCTCGCTGAGTTTCTGGTAAAGGGCGCCTATGAGATCTTTTTCTTCTTCGGAAAAATTCCATCCTTCTTCGTCTGTAAGCACTTCAAGTGAAGAAAGTGTTTCGTTTACGGCTGTTGAGAATCCCCGGCTTACTTTCTGCCAGTAATTACCTTTTGAATCGGTAAAAAGGGTGATGAATCCGTATTCCTTCTGCTTCTGTTTTGCCATGGCTACACGAAGGCTGTTTGATACGGCTACCATAAGCTGGGTTTTTGCCATAGGATCTTCAATGTTGATGTTAAGCTTACGGTTCCAAAGGTCTTCCCGAATAGGATGAAGATCAAAAAGCTTTGAAACTTTAATGATGGTGGAAAGTTTTTCTTCCGGTAAAAGAGTTCCGCCCCCAGGAAGGATAATGCAGCTTTTTATCTGTCCTGTAACTTTCATTTTTGCGTCGTCGGTTTCGGAAGCTGCTGCACGGAGGAAACGTTCCAGTTCCAGGTTTGCCACTTTTTTGCCTTTTACTTTTTTTACGGCAAAGGCTTCGTTTCCAAAAACAAGGGCATCATCTTTTGATTTTTCCAGATTCTGCACCTGTTTTTTAAGCCGTTTTTCACTGTTCTTTTCAAAATTTTCCCTGTTCTGAATAGTTATGGATTCTTTTTCTGCCCGGCGGGCCTTCTTTTCTTTATCCAGCATACGGAAAAGGTCAGGATTAATTTTGTCCATAAGGGCTTTTGTTAATGGGGAAACACTTGAGGCAAACATTCTTGAGGTTTTGATAATTTCACCGGCTACAATAAAAAGGGGATCCTGACGGAACATTACTGAACCCGGGTGAATGCAGATATGGTCCTGTGTAAGTGAACGGTAGTTTTCCTTTCCTTCGCGGATACAAACAAACTGAATCATTCCGCTGGCAATACAGCAAAGATAATCGTTGGTGTTTCCTTTTTCGCTTACAGGAATTCCCATGTCGGAAACAATCTGTGTAAGCTGGAAATTGATGTTTTCTATTTCGGCCATTACCCGTTGGTCAAGGTAGGCATTCTTGCAGAATTTTTCTTTATCTGGGGCACTCTGGTAAGCTTTAAAAATGTGAAGATAAGAAACAAAATCTCCCTGAAGATCCCGGAAACGGTGGTGGGCATGACGGGCCTCCATTTCTTCGCCCGGTGGAAGAAGGAAAGGTGAGTTTGCAGAAAGGAAAGAAGCTGCCACAAGAGCCTGACTCATGCTTTCAGGGAACCTCATAATGGCTTCCACAAGGATTCTGGAGATTCGTGGTTCCAGTGGGAATTTTACCATCATTTTTCCAATGGCCGAAAGTGTGTGGTCTTCGTCCAATGCTCCTAAAAGGTTCAGTGTGTCTATGGCACCGTAAATGCCAGAAATTTCCGGTTTGTTTATAAAATCAAATTCTGTGAAATCTGTAATGCCAAGTTCACTCATGCGAAGAACAACTTCACTTAAATCGGTGCGGTAAATTTCTTCGGTTGTGTACTGAGGTCTTGTTTCAAAATCTTTTCGTGAATAAAGGCGGTAGCAGGTGCCTTCATGGGTTCTTCCGGCCCGTCCACGACGCTGATTACAGCTGGCCTTTGAAATGGTAGATTCAATGAGACTTGAGGTAAATGTGTGAGGATTGTAAAAGTTCAGCTTGCAAAGTCCCGAATCGATTACAGTGGAAATGTCCGAAATGGTAACGGAGGTTTCTGCAATATTTGTGGAAATAACCACTTTTTTCTTTCCAAGAGGCGGTGTCTCAAAAACACGTTCCTGTTCTTCTTTTGCAAGGCGTCCGTAAAGTGGCAGGATAAAAAGCCTTCGTCCAAAACTTGAGTGATAAAGACGGTCGGAACAGTCCCGGATGATCTTTTCACCAGGAAGGAAAATGAGGATGCCGCCATCGTCCTTGTTGTCTAAAACTCTTTCTACAGTCTGTTCAATTTTTGTAAGAAGGGCGTCACAGCCTGCGTCGGTTAAGGTAGTTGGACTTCCGCCCATTGGAGGATCGTAAATCAGTGTTACAGGGTAGGTGACTGTTTCGATGGAAACAATCGGTGCATTGTTGAAGTACTTTGAAAAGATTTCAGTGTTCATGGTGGCTGAGCTTACAATCACCTTGAAATCTTTGCGCACTTCAAGAACCCGTTTCAAAAGCCCTAATACAAAGTCAATGTTCAGGCTTCGTTCGTGAGCTTCATCTACCATAATGACGCTGTATTTAGAAAGCCATGGATCCAGCTTCATTTCCTGAAGAAGAATACCGTCTGTCATAATCTTGATTTTTGTTGTTGCGTCAGTTTTGTCTTCAAAACGCATTTTGTAGCCGACAAGGCCCGGATAAGTGGTGCCAAGCTGTTTTGAAATGAATTCACTTACACTTAAGGCTGCAATGCGGCGAGGCTGAGTTACGGCAATCATACCGTCTTTATCAAATCCTGCTTCGTGAAGAATAACAGGAATCTGTGTGGTTTTTCCCGATCCTGTTGGGCTTTCTACAATAACAACCTGATTGTCTTTAAGGCAGTTCAAAATCAGGTCTTTCTGTTCATATACAGGCAGTTTTTTATAATCTATTGCCATTCAAGTAATTCCTTTGTAGCCGAGCTGTTGATTTGAATCCGCTTTTCAATATATTTTGCCCAGTCCTGACGTGCAGGAGGATCAAGCAGGAGATCAATCAATGAATTATCCAGTTTTCTAATTACATATTCGCCGGCTGTATTGATGTATGTTGTAATGAAAATATTTTTTGCATTTTTGATGTAAATATTGCCGTTTTCATCTTTTGCGTAAACTACGCGGTATAAAAGGCCGTCACCAGTGTCATCACGTTCGGTCATTTTAAGATTGAAATTTGGGCTTGTACGCTGGGCAGAAATTGTGTTTCCGTTGGCATACATTATGAGCTTTCTCAGGCGGCCTGTTTCATCACCAAAGGCTTTTCTGTCTTTGATAATGTGAGCGTGATTTGCCCATACAACGTCTGCACCTGAAGCAAGGAGAAGATCGTAAAATTCGTCCTGGGCGTCGGTTACTTTCCGGGTGTATTCAGGTTCTGCTGTGTGTACGGAAACTACAAAAAGGTCGCAGGGGTGTGTTTCACGGAGTTCCTTGATGTATTTTGCGTAGGCCTGACGGTCAGAAGTCTTTGGAGGAACAAAATTTACGTATTCCTTGTCGTTTGGTCGGTTCAAAAGTTCTGTCATGGCGCAGAAAAGAATTTTCCATCCGTTTTTTTCAAAATAAGAATAGGTAAAATCCTGGTTTTTCTGCCTGATTCCGGAAAAGTTCAGATCAATGTTTTTTTCCTTATATTCCGCTTTCAGTTTTTCTACGGTTTTCATGGTTCCAAGAATTCCTGAAGCATATTGATCATTGGTGTGGTTGTTGGAAAGAGAGAAGGTGTTGAATCCGGCATCGATACAGGCCTTAAGGTAAGGGGTGTGCATGTTGAAACTAGGATAAGTTGACCAGTCTTTTGAATCGTCAACAGGAGCTTCAATGTTTGCAAAAGAAAGGTCTGCCGAAAGGGTAACATCTTTTATGTATTTCCAGATTTTTGAAAAGTCCTTCATCTGAAAATTAGGTGCGTGGGCCATAACGTCCCCTGCAAAGATGCAGACAAGTTCATCATTGATTTTTTGATTCTGAGGATCGGTTGGTTCTTCTTCAATAAGGTTGTCTTTCTGTTCTTCAAGTGCAATCTGTTCTTCTTTGTTGGCTTTTGGTGAAGAAGTACAGGAGTAGGCCAGAAGTGAGAAAAGCAGAATTGAGAGGAAGAATAATTTTTTAGCCAATAAAGTCCACCACTTTTTTCATTCCGTGAAGAGTTAAATCCTTGTCGGTGTCGTCAAAGATGTTTGTAATAGGTTCAAGCATGCTGTTAAGTCCCCCAGTGGCAATCACCTTGATTTTTGAAGGATCTGTTCCGCATTCTTTAGCCATGTCCTTTTTCATTTCGTTAATAAGGCTTTCAACAAGACCTTTGTATCCAAGAACAATTCCTGCCTGAATGGCTATGGTTGTGTTTTTTCCAAGGCTTGTGGGAGGAATTTCAAGAGGAACCGATGGAAGCTGTGCTGTATTGTTGAAAAGAGATTTGAATGCAGTTCCAATACCAGGGCTGATGGCAACACCTGCAACATTTCCATTCTGATCTACGGCAGTAAAGGAAAGGGCTGTTCCAAAATCCGCTATGATGCAAGGTCCTTTGTATTTGCACCAGGCACCTACAGCATCACAAAGAAGGTCTGTACCAATTTCGCTTCTTGCGCTTTCAGGAAGTTTTACAGGGAGTTTGTCGTAAATATCCGGACCTACAATAAGAGGTTTTTTTCCTGTAAGATGCTGGCTTACAATTACAAAAGGCCCCATAAGTGATGGAACTACACTTGAAAGTACAATCTTTTTAATGGAATCAGGTTCTATTCCTGCATCTTTGAAAAGAGAACGGAGAATGGAGTAGTATTCATCACCGGTGCGGCGGTTGTCGGTGCTTATGCGCCAGGTATGAATGATTTCATCACCTTTGAAAATTACCGTCTTTATATTTGTGTTACCAATATCAAAAGCTAAAAGCATAAAAGAAGTCCGTTATTTGAAATTTTTACCTATATATACTATTATACACCTATGGAAAATCTCATTCAACCACGCGTTTTAAAAGGCTTCCGTGATTTCTTGCCACAGGCAGAAATTGAACGAAGTACACTTACAGAAAAAATTACGGCTGTTTACCGTTCTTTCGGATTTGTTCCAATCGACACTCCGGTTCTGGAATACACAGAAATCCTTCTTAGAAAATCAAACGGTGAAACAGAAAAACAGGTGTTCCGCTTTCAGGACAATGGGGGGCGTGATGTAGCCATGCGCTTCGACCTTACTGTTCCTTTTGCACGCTTTACCGCAGAACATTACAGTGAACTTTATCTCCCTTTCAAACGCTACCATATTGCAAAAGTTTGGAGAGGAGAAAAACCACAGGCTGGCCGCTACCGTGAATTCGTTCAGTGTGACGTTGATACAGTAGGTTCCGACACAGCTACAGCTGATTTTGAAATTCTCAACGTTATGAAAGCAGCTCTTTCTGCCATTGGTGTTGATGACATTACTATTCACGTAAATCACCGTGGTATTTTCAACCGTTTCCTTTCTACTTTGGGACTCTTGGAAAAATCAGAAGACATTCTCCGTTCAGTAGACAAGCTTGCCAAAATTGGTGAAGAAAATGTAATGAAGGAACTTCTGGAATTTACAGGTAACGAAGAAAAATCAAAGAAGATTCTTGAGTATATTTCTACAAAGGGAAGTTTCCTTGAAGTTCTTGAAAAGCTTGAAAAATTGGCCGGCGGTGAAGACAAAGATTCTATCCGCATGAAAGAAATTTACGCCATGATGGAAGCAGCCGGTATTGAAAAAACATACATGCTGGATCCAAGTATTACCCGGGGACTTGATTACTACACTGGTGTTGTTTACGAAACTTTCCTGAACGAACTTCCTTCCATTGGTTCAGTTTGTTCTGGTGGGCGCTACGACAACCTGGCCGGTCTTTACATGAAAGAAAAACTTCCTGGAGTTGGTACTTCCATTGGTCTTGACCGCCTTATTGCAGGTCTTGAACAGCTTGGCCGCATTGAAAAACGAGGCAGCTTCCTTGACGCAGAAGTATTCTGTTCCAACAATGCAGATGCTCCTTACTATCAGAAGATTGCTGCAGGCCTCCGAAAAGAAGGTGTAAATGTTGAAGTTTATCCTGAAGCAAAAAAGATGAACCAGCAGTACAATGTAACTGAAGCAAAGAACGTACCTTGGGGAATCCTTGTAAGTGCCGAAGAAAAAGAAAAGGGTACTTTCACTTTGAAAAATCTGAAGGACCGTTCTATGTATGCAGATCAGACTGTTGAATCTGCTGCAAAACTGATTTTGGGAAAATAATATGCAGAATCTGGACGAATTGCCATCAAAACAGCGTGTAGAAGTGCTTTACAATTCCTATCACCCTTATCTTGGGGAGGTAGTTGAAGGCGTAAAACAGAAGCTGAACGGAATCTTAAAACTTTCTTCTCAGCCTACCTACAAAATGCGAGTTAAGTCTTTTAAAAGCTATTACAAAAAGATTCTCCGCTTGAAGCCTACTGAACTTTTTGATGCAAAAGAGCTTATCTGCCTTACAGATATGATGGGAATTCGTGTAATCTGCGCCTTTCTGGAAGATATCAATCTGGCAGTTGAACAGATTAAAGAGAATTTTGAAATTGCCGAAGTTGAATACAAGGGTGCTGATAAGAGTTTTGCTGAATTCGGATACGAAAGTGTTCATGTTCTGGTAAAACTGCCTGCCGATGTTCTTCCAAAAGGAGATCAGTACAAGGATCTTCCTCCATTAAGTGATGAAGCCGTTTGTGAAATCCAGATTCGAACAATTCTTCAGGATGCATGGGCCGAAGTAGAGCACGAACTTATTTACAAAAACGAGTTTACTCCATTGGACCTTCCTTTGCGCCGAAAACTTGCTTCTTTGAATGCTTCACTTAGTCTTGCAGACATTACTTTCCAGGAAATCCGTGACTATCAGAACAAACTTCAGCGGGAAATTGCCGAACGACGAAACTCATTTTATGCCATTGCCGACAATCTTACAGATGACGGGCTTAAACCTAAAGCTGAAGAAAATATTTCCCGGGTTTCAAAATTTGTTTCCGGAACTATTGATGAAATGATTCTTGCGGCCATTCATGCCCATAACCAGGGTGATCTTGAAGAAGCCGTTAATATCTATTCAAAGATTATTCATGCTGAACCTCAGCCAGATAAAATTGTACTTGCCGTAATTCTTAAACACCGTGGTATGGCTTATTTCTCCATGGGAAACAATGATCTTGCACTTCAGGATTTTTCGAAGAGCATTGAACTGGATCCAAAAACTTTCCGCACTTACTATTATAAGGGCATTGTTTATTCCATTCAGAAAAATTACGAAGAAGCCATTAAGTGTTTCAGTGATTCGCTTAAACTCAACGATTACCAGAAACACACACATCTTAGACGGGCCATGGCATATTACGAAATCAGTGAATATGACAAGGCTCTTGAAGATTTGAATAAAGCCTGCGACCTTGGACTTGAAGAAAACGAAGCTAAACCTTTGCGGGAAAAGCTCATGAAAAAGTTCGATATGGGCATGTAATTTTTTAGAAAAATTTTAAAAAATTGCAATTCTGCTGTTGACTAAACTTTGGAGATTTGGTATATTATCAAAGTCAGTTGTTACTGATTAAGTCTCCTTCGTCTAGTGGTTAGGACATCGGGTTTTCATCCCGACAACAGCAGTTCAATTCTGCTAGGAGATGATAAGACTTGCAGCTTTGCAAGTCTTTTTTTTTGCCGTAAAAGGATGGGTGGAGCACTTTTATGGAACAGGATATACCAGTTTCTGAATCACAGGATGATTCATTTTCCGAAAATGAAGATACTTCTCTTGTACCTGTAAATCCTCTTGATATAGATGAAGCAGGGGACTATTTAAGCACAACAGGTCCACTTTCTAAAATTTCCGACCGTTTCGAAGAACGCCCAAGCCAAATTGAACTTTTGAAGCACATTGCCTGGAGTTTTAACGAAGGAAAACTTGGTGTTTTTGAAGCAGGAACCGGTGTTGGAAAATCTTACGCCTATCTTATCCCGTCGGTTTTATGGTGTCTTTCAAATAAAGAACGGGTTGTAATTTCTACAGGCACAATCAATCTTCAGAGCCAGCTTTGCGAAAAGGATCTTCCTGCAGTTCAAAAAATTATTGGCCGTCCATTTAAGTTCATTCTTTTAAAAGGACGCCAGAACTACGTTTGTAAAAGAAGACTGGAAGATGCAGCCGCCTTAAAAGATCTTTTTGATGAAGATATTGATGCCTTTGACAGAATTTATTCCTGGGCCAAAACAACAGAAAACGGAAGCCGAAGCGATCTTACTTTTATGCCGCCTGAAAGTGTCTGGTCCAAGGTAAACTCTGAAAGTGATGCCTGCATGGGTGGAAAATGTCCTTACTTCAACGACTGCTTTGTTATGAAAGTTCGAAAAGAAGCTACGGATGCACAGATTCTTGTAGTAAATCATCATCTTCTTTTTGCTGATATTGAAGCCAGAATGAACGGAAGTGGTTATGAGGATACGGTTGTTCTTCCTGCTTATAAACGGGTTGTTTTTGATGAAGCCCACGGTATTGAAAGTGCGGCAACCAGTTTTTTCAGTGAAAGTTTCCAGCGTTTCAGACTGGTAAAGCTTTTGAATCAGATGTACAGAACCCGAAAATCCAGTGAAGCAGGTTTTCTTTGCAATCTGATTGTACTTTCTGCCAATGAAGACAAGGTTCCCGATCTTCTTGAACTTACTGGCCGCATTAAAAATGACATTTCCCGCCTTGAAGTGGTGGCACAGGATCTTCTGGAACGAAGCCTTACTTTAAGAATTACACCTGCCAATGCCAGGGATTTTTCTCCAACTTTAAGTATTCTTGGTGAACTTTGCGGAAGTCTTTCTACCTTTGTAAATGTGTGCAATCTTGTTATGGAAGGCATTGCGGAAGAAGACAAAGATACTCCAAGTTACTGGGAAAGCAAGATTATTGTGCGCCGCCTCGAAGGATATCTTACCCTGTTTAAGGAATTTACCGAATGGGATGAACATCAGGACAAGGTTTTCTGGCTTCAGAAAAAACGGCTTCCTGGAGGAATGGCTCAGGGGTCGGAAGGTGATTACACTGTGTTTACGGCAACTCCTTTGGATATAGCACCTCTTATGAATGCCGGTGTTTATGATCCAATGAAGACTGTTGTGTTTACTTCAGCTACTCTTCGCACTGGAAATGCCTTTAATTACTGGATGAACCGCACGGGAGTTAGTTTTGCCGAAAGGGAACGGGTAGTGTGCCGTGATTTTGATTCACCTTTTGACTACAGTTCAAACATGCTTTTTGCTGTTCCAAACGATATTCCATCTCCTGACCGCATGGAGTTTCAGCAGTTTATTGAAATGGCCATTGCCCGGCTCATTAAGGCTGCCAATGGTCGAACCCTTGTTCTTTTTACAAGCTATGAATCTTTAAAAAGTGCATGCAATACGGTAAAACTTACTTCTGGTTTTGACGGCCTCATTCTTAAGCAGGGCGACGATGACAATGCAAAACTTTTGGATACTTTTAAAAATCAGAAGGATTCCGTGCTTTTTGCTACAGACAGTTTCTGGCAGGGAGTAGATGTGCCTGGGGAAAGCCTTTCACAGGTAATTATTGTTAAGCTGCCTTTTACAGTGCCAACTGATCCTGTGTTTACGGCAAGAAGTGAAGCAGTAGAAAAACGGGGCGGAAATTCCTTTATGGAACTTTCTGTGCCTGAGGCTGTAATCAAGTTCCGTCAGGGGGCAGGCCGTCTTATCCGCAGCGGAAGTGACCGGGGTGTAGTTGTGTGCCTGGACCGCCGGATCATAGAAAAACGCTACGGAAGCATTTTCCTTGCAAGCCTTCCGCCTTGTAAAAAGAGCAGTGAATCTTTTGAAGATACTGTAAGCACTGTAAGAAACTTCCTTACATTTTAGTAACGTATTCTTCTGTTGGAAGAGGTTTTGCGTAGTAAAAGCCCTGGATCATGTCGCAGCCCTGGCTTTTAAGGAATTCAACCTGTTCTTTCTTTTCAACACCTTCAGCAACAATCCTCATGTCCAGTTTCCGTGCCAGCTGGATTGCTTCTGCTACAACAATTTCTCCCCGGTTTTCACTGTCTTCTCCCCGGAAGAACTCTGCATCAAGCTTAAGTACATTCAGAGGAAGATCTTTCAGTGAGTTCAGTGAAGAGTAACCGGAACCAAAGTCGTCCATGGAAACTTCAAAACCGTATTTCTGAAGGCGTTTTACTGTTGTAAGAAGGGCATTCTTGTCATCGAAGAAGGCGCTTTCTGTAAGTTCAATTTCCAGATATTGATGAGGCAGTTTGTATTCATCTACAAGGTCTCTGATATGTTCTGCAAGGTTTTCCATGGCAAAATGGGCGCGGCTAACGTTTACCGAAACTGGAACAATCTTTTTTCCTTCATTAAGCCATTTTGCCTGAAGTTCTGCCACGTGAGAAATCATATAATCATCAAGACGGGTAATAAATCCTGTTTTTTCAAGAATAGGAATAAATTTCCCCGGATTAATAAAGCCGTCTGTTGGGCTGATCCATCTTACAAGGGCTTCACCACCTGCAAGAGTATCGTTGGAAGGATTATATTTTGGCTGGATATAAACCTTGAATTCTTCATTATCAAGGGCAGTCTGCATGTTTTCTTCAACCTTGTGTTCCCAAAGAACGTCTTCGTACATCTGTTTGTTGAAGAGGATAGTAGAATCACCGTCAGTTTCGCTGATTTTCTGACGGGCCATTACTGCGTTGTTGTAAAGAGTGTCGGTATCAAAACTCTGATGACGGTTTGACCATCCGTTGTGAGCACGAACAGAAGGAATGATACAGGCACCTACATGGAAAACAATTGATTTTGTATTTTTTTCTTTATCCCATCTTGAAAGATATTCCTTAATGTCTTCCATGATAATCTTAAGTCGTTCACGGCAGTCTTCCATTGAAGTTTCATAAGCAGCATTGAGCACTTCTTCCGGCAGATTTCTTCCTGTTTCTGCAACTACGTTTCTTGTAGGAACTGTATTGTGAACAGGCAGCTTCAGAAGAATTGCAAAAGATGCGTTGTCGTGGATGGCACAAACTTCTTCTTTCTTAAGGTTGTATTCAATAGAGTTGTTGATAAGTTCAAGAAGTTTTTCTGACTGTTCGGTGCCGTAATGTGTTCGGTAGGCGTTGAACTTGTTTACGGTAAAGTCCACCATTACAAAAGTTTTTCCATTGTTACGGTAATTGCTTAAGATTTTTGAAGACTGGTTTTTGAAGTAGAACCAGTTGTTTCCTTCAGTAACAGGATCGGTAATAAGCAGTTTAAGTGTTTTTCGCTGGCTGAAAATAGTAACAAGAATATTAACAAGAAGGATAACCAGAAGGATGAAAACCATGAAACAGATAATGAATACCATACCGATGGCTACAATAAGGTCACTTCGCTTCAAGGAGAACTTACATTTCATGCAAAGAACGTAGTTGGTGTCAAGGATTTCAGTTTCTGTCCAGAAATAGGTTTCAAAAACTTCTTCAGCAAGCCAGGGAGAAGCGGTTTCCAGGTTGTTTTTACCTGTAACAAATCCCTGAGTAAAGCCAGATTTGTCCATATATTCCCGGTCACGAATCTGAATATCTACATCAAGAGGAATTTCTTTGTTATCAACAAGGTTTTCTACATCCTTAAATGTAATGCGGACTGCATCAATAAAATTCATTTTGAAAAGATTGATTTCATCATCCAGATTCTGATCTGCATAAATATAGCCAATCTCAATAAGTCCAATGTCGGTAATAAAGTCGTATTTTCGGTTCAGGTCGATGGTAATGTCACCGGTTTTGGCAACTATATTCATGTCTTTATCAAAAATACAGAAGTCCTTTCCAAATTCCAGGTTTCTTGCTCTTTCTTCAAGAATGGTATTCAGGTTTTTACCTTCTTTATATTCTTCAGAAACAAGACGGGCCATAACTTTGGAGTCCTGAATAGAAGCATTATATTTCCCCTGAATAATGGTTGATGCAAAGGTAGCAAAAACCATTGAGACAATGGAAACTGAAATGGCAAATATTAATGTGAATACAATAATCGATGGAATTATACTTTTTCTTTTAAGACGCAAAAGTCTCTTCTCTGTTTTTTTACTCATACCTTATATTTTATTCTCATTTCTAGAAAAAGTCAGTAGTTTTTTGGATATCTTAAGAAGACTGATAAAATAAGTAGGAATTTTTTCTTGAATAGGCTGTTTTTGGTATGGAAAATTCTACATTTTTGAGTGAAAATAAAATATTATAGAAAAGTGTATTGGCTTTAAAAATGGAAGAGTTTTTTATGGGAATAATAAATAATGTTATTTTTTCAATGTTTCTTAATGAAAAAGACATGTATGAGGTAAATAAAATCAAAATGAAGACTAGTACAATAATCTTCATATGTAATATTTTAATAATCCCGGTCTTAATGAATTTATGTTATTTATTTATAACTAATACTTTAGATTTGAATTATATTTCTATTGTTTTTAAGTTAACAATATGGAATGTAATTATAAATATTGTTTTATGCGCATCCATTTATATTATACTTTATATTAAACAGCATGTTAAAGATGAATCTGTAATAAAGAGTATTTACTCTATGAATTTCATCAATCCAATTGTTGTTTTATTGGGATTATTCATAAATAATATTTTTGTTTCGCTGGCAATAATAATCTATGACTATTTCTTTTTAGTAAAATACTTATCAATTAACATCGTGAAAGATAAGTGGGAGCTAAAGAGAACTTATATATATGTTTCTATAGCATTTTTCTTTGTTTTTCTGTTCTTATGTCTAACAGAAAATCTATATTTGGTACTTTGAGAAAAACTGTTTTGTTGTAAAAAACTTCGTTCCACAGTTATCCATAAAAGTCCTGACAAATATAATATCTGCCATAACGGAAAATTGATATTTTTGAAAAACAGTAATATAATAGAAGAATGATTAAAGAATTTCTGCCATATAACAAAGTTCGCAATAACGCACTTAAAATTGCAAAAAAGATTCATGACGACGGATTCATTCCTGATGTAATTTACTGTTCACTTCGCGGTGGTGCTTACATGGCCAACGTTATCAGTGAATATTTTAAGATTGTTTGCAAGGCCGAAAAACGACATCCGGCTCTTTACGCAGGGGTAGTTGCACGTTCTTATTCTGATGTGGCCCAGCATACCAAAGTTTACATTGACGGATGGACTTATCCTCCTGAAAATCTTCGTCCAGGAGACAAAATTCTTCTTGTTGATGATATTTTTGATTCAGGACGCACCATCAACTGTCTGGTAGAAACTCTTATGAATTCCCGGGGTATTCCACGGGATGACATTAAGGTTGTTGTTCACGATTACAAATATTTTACATATTACAAAGAACAGCTTCCAATTCAGCCTGATTATTTTGCAAGAAAATTCGAAATCAATAATCCTGATGAAAACCGCTGGATTCATTACATGAGCCACGAACTTGTAGGTCTTTCTCAGAAGGAACTGGAAGATTATTATTACTCGGAAGATCCTGAACTGAAGGATGTTCTGGGGCCTTATCTTGGACTTTAAGTAAATTAGAAATATATGAAAAAGTTTTTAATCCTTTGTTTTGCCGCATTCGGTTTTTCTCTTTTTGCACAGCCGGTAATCAGTCCGGAACCAGGTACTTGGGCTAACCGGCAGATGCTTGTAATCGACAATTCAGGGGAGAGTGACTTTTTTTATTCTATCGATGGATCTGATCCTTATCAGTTTGGACTTGCATACGACGGTCCAGTTCTTATTGATCTTACAGGTGATGTAAAACTTCGAATCTGCAAAAATAATTATGACGGTTCTTCCGAAAACATCGAAGTAAATTACCGGGTTGAAGAAGATTTTGGAGATGCTTCTACATCTTCTTTCCTTCAGTCTTTTATGACTACTGGAGTTCTTAATTATCTTGCCGGAGCTGAACTTAATGTTCCAGAATCTATGGAATATGCTTTAGGCGATAAAAATCCTGTTTTCCTTAAAGGCCAGACTATTTCCTATAGTGAAGATTGTCCGCTTTCACGCTATCTTACTGTGAGACTTCGAGAAAACGGTAAAAACTGGAAATTTCTTATGAAAACCAATCCACGGGCTTCGGGAATTTTCAGTCGTGTAGATGTGCCTTTTTCTGTTGAGGACTGGAACTACATTACTTTTGAAAACCAGGATTTAATCTACAGAATTGATGACGGCATGTGGGAACTTCCAAAAGATAAGGTTTATCTTGACCGTACAGAACCTCACATGATTTTCTGGCAGAGTATTTCCTATGAAAAAGGTAATCCTGTTGAGTTTTTTGAGCTGCCTGTAAAACCTCAGATTAATGTAACTAAAAATCCCGACGACAGTCTTAAAGTATATTTTGAAGACGACAACTCTTATTCCATGTGTCCGGAAAACTCGGTTTATCAGGAACTTTTTACCAGCGTTTCCATCGACACTTTCTATGGGGACGAGTACAAGGGCGTTGCTAATCTTAAGATTTTCTCTGATTCTGTATACCAGGGCATCATCTCTGTACCTTATTCCATCGACAAATGTCCTCCACAGAAACCGGTTTTTGTTTCAAGTGCACAGGGCTTTTATTCCAGGGAATCTGTTGATATCGACATTTCTACAGAACCAAAAGCAAAACTTTACATTCAGATAAGCGATCCTTTTGCCATTGAAGACAGAAGTCATGTTTTTGATCCTGACAACGAAATCTTTGCCAATGTAAAAATGAGCGAAGTTTTCGAAAAAAATGGCAGCACAAAACTGATCTTAAAGCCTTCCGAAGACAATGCAACTTACCTGAAAGTAAAAGCCTGGTCCAGCGACGGCAAAAATGTTTCAGAAATTTCTGAATATTCTGTTGTTATTGACCGCTATAATTATTATGTAAATGCAAAAACTGATTCTGCTCTTTCTGAAGGAACTGCTGAACATCCTTTTAGTTCCCTTGAACAGTGCCTTGAAGCAGTAAACAAAAACAGATACGCACGAATCTTTGTAACAGGGCGCCTTGAAATGAAAAAGGGCGTTACAGAGCTTCTTTCTAACTGCGTTATTGAAGGCATTGAAGACGGAGTAATTGTTTTCCCGTTGGAAAGCAGTATTGTTGTAAAGGCTTCTTCTCTTACAGTAAAAAATATGAGGTTCGAAAACGATTCATCAGCTTCCAGAAAGAAAAACATGCTTTCACTTTTCAAGCTTGAAAACTCGGTTCTTCTTATGGAAAACTGTGATTTTGCAACAGCCCTTGGAATAAATGGAACTGTTTTTGATGCAAGCCTTTCTGTAATTACCCTTAAAAACTGTGCTGTTTCTCTTACAAGCCAGAGCTATGGTCAGGTTATTTCTGCCAATAAAACACGGGTTTTTGTTTACGACTCCTTCCTGAATGCCGTTGCAAATACTGCAGTCTGCATTTCCTGCCGTGACGGTGAACTTACACTTGAAAACAACAGTCTTTCTGTAAGCGGAGAAATGGGGCGAATTGCAGAAGTTTTTGCCTCTACTGGAGTTATGAAGGCCAACCGCATGAATGGTGATCTTGCCAATGCCACCACAACCAATCCTGTTTACACCGATAAAAATACAGAACTTTCTTCCATTGCAAACCTTGTTCAGGGGTTCTAAATGATTCTTTGCGGATTTGATGAAGCCGGCCGGGGACCTTTGGCTGGTCCTGTAACTGCAGCCTGCGTAATTTTACCCGAAGATTTTCCTCTTGATCTTTTAAACGATTCAAAAAAACTTTCCGAAAAACGCAGGCTCCTTGCTGAATCTGTTATAAAGGAAAAAGCAATCTGGGGTACGGCCCGGGTTGAGCACGACGAAATTGACCGCATCAATATTTTAAAGGCCAGTCTTAAAGCTATGAAAATGGCCTTTGAAGATATGAAAAACCGTTTTCCTGAAGTTTCTTCCCTAATGGAAAAGGGGCTTTGTGGTATTGCAGACGGCACTTTTGTACCAGATGTTCCTGTTGACTGCAGGGCCGAACCTAAAGCTGATGCCAGCTATCCTTGTGTTATGGCAGCCAGTATTCTTGCAAAAACCATGCGGGATAAAATAATGATTGAATATGACGCAGTTTATCCTGATTACGGCTATAAAAGTCACAAGGGCTATCCAACAAAGGCTCACAGAGAAGTGTGTCTTTTGAAGGGGCCTTCACCAATACAGCGTCTTACTTTTACGGTGAAATGAATATGAGAAAGGCTTTTTTTCTTTTAAGTGCATTTTTATTCTTCTCCTGTTCCGGTCAAAAAGTAAAGGATGTAAGTGAGGAAACATCTTTGTCTCTGAAAAATCAGATTACCGAACGAGCAGAAAGCATTTACTGGACTAAAAGCGGCGAAGAAGATCTATTAAAAAACAATATCCGTAAAAACGAAAATTTCAAAAATGGAACTCAGGTAAATCAGGAAGGACTTAAGGCACTTACTGTTAGCGACAAGGTGTTTCCAAAAATCTCTGACTTTGCTTCCCTGGACGTTTCCATGCTTTCCAAGGAAGAACTTTTGATCATAAATACTTTCTGCACAAATCTTCTTTCCCTTGATTATGAAAAGGCCATGGATTCATTTTACTCCGACAATCTTTGGGCAATGGTTTTATTAAAATACGATATTGAAGAGGCAGGTTTTTCTGGATTCAAAAACTATGTTCTTGGGGAAGGCTACTGGCACGAAAACTTTTGTGAACTTCCGGTGAGGTTTTACAGCGACAAAAAGCAGTCTTTTGATGTAAAGCTGGTGTTTAATCAGGAAAAAATGCTTGTTTTTGAAGTATCTCACAGTTAGAATATAGATATATAAAAGTGAAAGGGAGGCTCTTATGGAAAACAAAAAACTTTCAGGCATTGAACGGGAACTGGTTCTTCAGTATTTAACAGATGCAAACGTTCCTGTAACACTAACTCCCCTGGATAAGGATATTGGCCCTGACGGTGAAGTACATCCTTTAAGTTCTGCCGTTTTTCCAGTTGCCGTAAAAGGTGAAAATGTAAAGGTTGAAAAAGGCGGAAAAATTGTTCTTGAAAATACCGGATCTGCCGTAAAAAGTTTTGCAGGCCGACTTGTTAAAGTAGAGTTTTATTTCAACCGGGTTGGTCTTTATTTTACTTCCAAGGTTGATGAAATCAATGATTCTCTGGTAATTTACATTCCTGAAAATATTGGCCGCATTCAGGATAAAAATGAAGCCGACCGTTACGATTTTTCAGGAAACCTTTATTTTGAATGCCGCACTCAAAGCGATTTGAACGTAAGCTTTATTCCATGGAAACTTTCTACTTTGTTTTCAAAACCAGCCTGGAGCGCAATCCCTCTGGAAAATCAGAAAAAGGCAAAATCTTACCTTGAAATGTTTGTAGAACAGGCTAAGGTGGAAAAAAACATCGGTAATGGCGTTCATCTTATTCCGGTGTGCAACTATCTTACATTTGAAGAAGATAAAGGCTTTGAGGCAGTGGAAGGGCGTATGAAACCTCTTTCCATCCTTTATGTGGATCACGAAAGAATTGTACTTGGAACTGAAGCAAAGAACTTCAATCTTGTGCAGGGTGCAGAATATGCCTTGAAATTTTCCTGGAAGCTTAAAAACGGACCTTTGCCAACGCGAGACATTTTTGTAACTTCCAAAATCAATAAGATTTACAGCGATGTATCATCTTCAAAATACTGTGCTGATCTTGTATACACAACAATCCAGCAGGAAGATATAAGATTTCTTTACGAAAAGGCAACCAGACTTATTCTTGGGTAACAGGTGGTTCTGTGGAAGGACCGGAAGAAGGTCCAGGGTTTCCAAGAAGAACGGCAAATGCATTCAGGTAAGGAATGTTCTCACAGAGGATTTTTACAATTACCATCATTGGAACGGCAAGAAGCATTCCAATAAATCCCCAAATCCATCCAAATAAAGTAAGGCTTACCAGGATAACAAATGGCGAAAGTCCCAGGTGTTTTCCTTCAATTCTAGGTTCAAGAATATTTCCCAAAGTAAAGTTTGCCAGAAGCATGAGCACGAAAACTGTAATTGTCTGCCAGATGCTTGGATAGAACTGAAGAAGGGCAAAAAGAGTAGTAAATACTGTTGAAATGATTGAACCAAAGGTTGGAATGAAGTTCATAAGGAAGGAAATGAATCCCCACAGAATAGGGAAGTCAAGACCAATTGCCCATGTGCCAAGACCTACAAGAATTCCGGTTCCAAGGGAAATGAAAAACTTGATTGAAAGAAAGTGAACAACTTCCTGAACGATGTTTGTTGAAATGCGGATTACACGTTCCTTTGCTTTTCCTGAAAATGCATGATTCATCTTTGTTCTGGTTCCACGCATTTCAATAAGAAGAAAAACCTGCATGAAGAAAACAAGGAAAATGTTCTTACCCCCGGAAACAAGTCCTGTGGAAAGGGTAAGGGCAAATTTTTGAACAAATTCCCTTATTTTTAAAGAACTCCAGGCATTTTCAAGGAAGTTTTTGGAATTGTCGAATTCCAGTCCGAATCTTTCGGCTACAAGCTGGTAAATGCTCTGAAATTTTCTTTCATAGTTTGGATACTGGCTTACGATTGTTGAAAGGCTTGTTACAAGCACTCCAGAAAGAGCCAGAATGATGAGGATTTCAAGGAGGGTAACAAGAATGGAACACAAGGCCCAGGGAATGCGGGTCTTTGTGTTCATTCTTTTTACAAGAGGCAGGAATGAAAAAGAAAGCATGCTGGCAAAGATAACGGGCAGCATTACAGTTCCCAGTGCTTTCATTACAAAACCGGTTACAATAACAGCTAGAAATAATAGAATAAAATAAATCTGTTTTGAGTAATCAGGTGTAATCATTCCGTCTCCGTAAAATTATTTTTTAGGCATCATTTTGTCGAAGCCGCAAAGTGGTACAAGTACTGGTGGAATTGTAACACTTCCGTCTTCGTTCTGATAGTTTTCAAGGATTGCAAGCATAGCTCGTCCTACGGCAATGGCAGTTCCGTTCAATGTGTGAACGTATTTGTTTTTTCCGTCATCATCCTTGTATTTAATGTTCAGGCGGCGTGCCTGGTAATCTGTACAGTTTGAAGTTGATGTAACTTCTCCGTATTCACCACCGTTGCGTCCTGGCATCCAGGCTTCAAGGTCCCATTTACGGTAAGCAGGAGCTCCAAGGTCACCTGTACAAGTGTCTACAACGTGGAATGGAAGTCCAAGGCCTTCAAAGATTTCTTCTTCAATCTGGCGGAGTTTTTCGTGGATTGCGTCAGACTGTTCTGGAGTAGAGTAAGCAAACATTTCTACTTTGTCGAACTGGTGTACGCGGTAAAGTCCCTTTGAGAACTGACCGGCAGCACCGGCTTCACGACGGAAACAATGTGAAAGTCCACCGTAAAGAAGTGGAAGTTTTGCCTTGTCAAGAATTTCACCTGAGTGGTATCCACCTAAAGTGATTTCAGCTGTTGCTACCAGACAAGTGCCTTCTTCTTCAATGGCATAAACGTTTGATTCATTTCCACGTGGATTGAATCCGATTCCTTTAAGAACTTCTTCCTTTGCAACATCAGGAGTGATGAACATTTCAAAACCGTGTTTGCGGAGTGTGTTCAAAGCGTACATAATAAGTGCCTGTTCAAGGAAAACGGCTTCATTTTTAAGATAGTAGAATTTTGGACCAGAAACTTTTGTACCCCGGTCAAAATCAATGATGTCCAGGCTTTCACCAAGAGCAACGTGATCTTTAGGTTCAAAGTCGAATTTGCGTGGAGTACCAACCTTTTTTACTTCAAGGTTTTCTGTATCAAGTTTACCGATTGGTGTGTCCGGATGAACCATGTTTGGAATCTGGCGGGCAGCTTCATCAAGTTTTTCTTCAACGTCTTTAAGTTCAGCTTCTACACCGGCAATTTCTTCCTTAAGTGCTTTACCAGCTTCAATAAGTTTTGCACGGGTGTCGTTGTCCAGCTTCTGTTTCATTGATGCGGCATTTTCGTTGCGTTTCTGCTGAAGAGCCTGGAGTTTTGTAACCAGGTCTGTACGTGCATCGTAGAATTTTACAACAGCGTCAGCATCGGCTGTCATGTTGCGGTTTGCGATGTTTTCTTTTACTGCTTCAAGGTTGTCTTTGATAAATTTGTAATCAAGCATTGTATGTTCCTTCTATAAAGTTACTATATTTTTACTGAAGACTGTAAGTGATATTTACACTGGCAGTAACAGTTACTGTGCCTGTTTCAATTGGCGTAATGGCAGTTGCTTCACCGTTGAAAGCCTGAGCTTTCATAAGCATATTGCCTGAATTCCGTGAGGTGTATGAACCACCTTCTGTGATTTCAAGAACATCTGCAACTTTTGTACCAGATGCACCTGCAAGAAGGGCGGCTGCATCCTGTGCATTCTGAACTGCAAGAGTTCTTGCCTGGCGGAGAGCTGCGCTTGTGTCGCTTACAAGATATTCAAAACCTGTAAGACCGTTGGCTCCGCTTCTAACTGCTGCATCAATTACAGCCCCTGCATTGTCGGTGTTTCTTACAAGAATACGGATGCTGTTCATTACATTGTAGCGGCCTGGATATTCACGGCCATTTACAACATCAGTTTCCTGAGTAATGCGGTAATCGTATGTGGCAATATCTTTTGAATCAATTCCTGCTTCTTTTACTGTTTCAATCACTTTTTCTGAAATCTGAGCATTTTTTGAAACGGCGTCATTTACATTCCATTCACGGGTTTTAACCTGGAAAGTTAGTGAAAGCTGGTCAGGACTAACCTGAACTGAGCCTGAACCTGAAACAGAAATGGTTTTTACTTTTTCTTCGGCTTCTTTTGTGATTGTACAGCCTGTAAGTGCCATAATGGCAGCAACTGCAATCAATAATTTAATTTTTTTCATTTTCTAACCTCTCTTTATCTTACATTTATATAAAATCGTTTTAAGTATACAGAACGTTTGTTTGCATCATCCCAAAGCTGGCTTGCAGGGTAGGAAGATGTAATTTTTTCGTAAGCTTCAACGGCCTTTTTAATGTCACGGACTGCACCGTTGCTTTCGTAAATCTGTCCAAGAAGATACCAGCCTTCGTCGGCATTGGAAGGTGCTGTAAGAAGGAAGGCCTGTACATTTTCAAGGCTGGATTCATAGTTTTTATTTTCAAAATCCTTTTTTGCGGCAGAAAGAAGTTCATCCGGTGAAAGGGCAGGAAGAAGTTTTTCTTCTTTTACAGATTCTTTTGCAGGTGCTTCTTTTGATGCCGGTTCTTTTTGAGAAACAGTATTTTCTTTTGATTTAACCGGTGCTTTTTTTACAACTGTCTGATTTTCAGAAAGCGTATCTTTTTCTTTTGCAGGCTTTTCTTCAGTTTTTACTTCAGGTTCTTTCTCAGTATTTTTTGCTACAGGTTTTGGAACAACTTCGCTGTAAGCAGGAGCTGTTACGTGAACTTTTGAAGTAGTTTTTTCAAAGTCGATTTCCACTTCAAGATAGTCATCGATATAAGTTCCGGTAAGCACATCTTCCTTATAGAAATGAAGGATTACTGTTCCGCCTTCTTTTCCAAGGAAAGTGTATTTTGTATTTTCTGTACCAAGTTTCCGGCCAAAATAAGTTACGTTTTTGGAAAGGTCTGTAATGCCAAGATAAACCCAGCCCCGTCCAGGATATTCAACGTCAAGGTATTCTCCAATTCTGATTTTTACAGAACGGGATGGAATGATTTCGGCATCTTCTGGCTGTTCTTCAGTTTCTTCAGAAAGGCTTTCTTCTTCGTCCTCTTCTGTTACAAGACTGATTTCATCTTCTACGTCCATTACGTCGTCGGAAGAAAGATTGTTGTCTTCAAGAACAGTTTCTTCATCTTCATCAGTAATAACAGGAATGATTTCAAGTTCTTCAATTTCAACTGTTTCTACTGTAGAAGCTTCTTCTTCCTGTGAATGGTCACCTTCTGAATCTTCAGCTTCATCTTCCAAAGGAGCATCTCTTACAACAGGTTCGTCAATTTCTTCAAGCTGGTCTTCATCAAAAAAATATTCTTCAGCTTCAGTTTCTTCTGATTCCTCTTCAGTTTCGTCATTTTCTTCCAAAGACTGATCCTCATCAGAAGCAAAATCTTCTTCCTGTGTTTCTTCAACCTGATTTTCTTCGTCTTCAAGGCCGGTTTCAATGGATTCCGAAATTAAATCTTCCGGTACAGTATCTGTGGATTTTGAAGCACAGCCTGTAAACACCAGAGCAAAACCTAAAAATGCTGCAAATAAACACTTTTTCACGGTGCGGCCTCCAGAAGTTCTTTGATTATTTTATCGTTTGCCTTTGAAAGGTCATCGGTTTCCTTTTCGGAAGGTTTTGTAAAATAAGGTTCAATTTCACTAACTTCCCACTTGTCCTTTGTAGTTCTGGAAAGCTGGAATGAATCGGGATTAGCAGGATTTGGAGGAACCATAAGGTCTGATGTAAGAATGAGAGGATCATCCAGAATCACCTTTTTTTTGCTTCCACCAAGGCTTACAAAGATAAGAACAATGCACAAAAGTATAACAAGCACAAGGGACAATACCAGAATACTGATCTTTTTGTTTTCTTCAACGAAATCTTTAAGATCGGCAATTTTTACCTGGAGAATATCCTTAATGTTGTCAAACTTCTGTTTAAAATCCATTATTCTTCACTTTCAGTATTTGAATCATTTTCTGTTTCCCGCCGCTGTGGACGTGGAGGAATTACAGCTCCTTCATCAACATCAATGTCTTCGTCTTCGAACACAACTTCTGTGCGGTCAATATCGGCACCACGTTTAATATCCTGGTCAAGGCGAAGGGCAATGATTTTTGAAACACCCGATTCTTCCATTGTTATACCAAGCATAGTGCCTGCACCCATTACAGTTTTTTTGTTATGGGTAATAACAATGTACTGAGAAACGTTTGCAAAGCTTTCCAAAGTTGTAACGAAAGATGAAACGTTTTTGTCATCCAGGGCGGCATCAATTTCGTCAAGGAGACAGAATGGAGATGGGCGAACTTGATAAGTTGCAAAGAGAAGTGCAACGGCTGTCATGGTTTTTTCACCACCGGAAAGAAGTGAAATGTGTTCCATCTTTTTTCCAGGAGGCTGGGCGTAAATATCAATACCGGACTGCAGAATGTTCTGTGGATCGGCAAGTTTAAGTTCTGCACGCCCACCGTTGAAAAGGCGGCGGAACATATTGTGGAAATTCTTTTTAATCTGGTTGTAAGTTTCCAAAAACATTTCTGAAGATTTTGATTTGATTTCTTCTGAAACCCGGATAAGGTTTTCAAGAGATTTCTGAGTATCTTCAAAGTTTGCTTTCTGGCGTTCGTAGCGTTCACGAACTTCCTGGAATTCTTCGGGAGCCATAAGGTTTACCTGGCCAAGGGATTTGAACTCTTCCCGGGCCTTGGCAAGGGCTTCTCGAATTTCTGCAGCAGGCTTTCGGATTTTGTACATTCTTTCTTCGAATTCCATAAGATCTCGGGAATACTTGTCCTGGAAAGTCTGTTTGATATTTCTGATATCGTTGTCGGAACCCATAAGAGAGTAATTCAGTTTTTCTACCTGAGCCTGACACTTATTCTGTTCTTCCTGTTTTTTCTGGAGGGTGCCGCTTTTTCCTTCAACACTGGAGTTACATTTTGCAATTTCCTGATCCAGTTTGTTCATTTCGTCGGCAAGTTTTTTACCCCGGTATTCAATTTCTGCCAGTTCATCCTGAACTTCGTGAATCTGCTCGGTGGTTTCGTCAAAGCGTTTGTTTTCGGTAAAAAGTTCTTCTTCTGTTTCACGGAGACTGTTCTGTTCCGATGAAAGGTTTCTGCGGAAGAAAGAAATCTGCTGTTCAGCGCTGGAAATCTGTTCCTGCATCTGAATCTGAGTTACCTGAAGCTTACGAAGAGTTTCCTTGTATTCGTCAATTTTTTCTGTAAGACCGGAGTTCTGAGAATGAAGGCTGTCGATTTCGGAATTGATGTTTTCAATCTGGCGGATATTATCGAAAATCTTGTCATCAATGGCACGCTTTTGTGTCATTATACCTTCCGGTGAAAGGAATTCTGTAATGAAAGATGGAGTTGAATCAGTATATTCTTTTACTGCAGTTTCAAGACTTTCAATCTGATTTCCAATTTCTTCAAATGCGCCAACTGCTTCTTTAAGAGTAGAAAGGGCGTCACCTTTGGAATTGCCGCTTGCAACATCAGCAAAAATGTTTTTTCGTCCTTCGGCGTAAATCTTAAGCTTTGAAAGGATTGTATCAAGATTTTCCTTGTGCTTTTTCATGGCACTTTCAGAGAATCCTGCATCTTTAAGCTTTGAATCCAGCATGGAAACAATGTCTTCGGTAATGGAAGTAAGCTGTTTCTGAAGGTCTTCACGGAGAACTCCAAGAGCCTGGATTTTTTCTTTATTTTCACCGGCAAGTCTGTCGTTTTCGGTAATCTGACTTGAAGCAGTGTGAATGTTTTCTTCAAAAGACTGAATGTTCTTTGTGGTTTCTTCAAGCCGTTTGTTTTTGTCGTAAAGTTCAGCTTCGGCTTCGTCAATTTCTTCCTGGGCGTTGTCGATGCGTTCCTGAATGGCAGCCTGACGTGCTTCGAGAGTATTAAGTTTTTCCTTTACTTCAGAAGCATTTTTGTTCAGGTTCTGAATAAGCTCCATCTTACCGTTTTTTTCCTGGCCGATACCAACAAGCTGAGCCTGTTTTGCGTAAAGTTCCTGCTGCATGGCATTAACTTTGTCCATGTTTTCGGAAATGGTACTGTTGATTTCTTCAATTTCGGCTCGGATACGGTCACGTTTTTCGGTATAAGTTTTAAGTTCTTCAGTGTGGCGGATCTTTTCCTGTTCAAAATCTTTAAGGCGGATAAGAGTAAGGTCAAGATCGTAATTGAAGATGTCTTCGTTGAGTTTTCGGTATTTTGTTGTTTTTTCGCTCTGAACTTTGAGAGTGTCGTAGCTGCGTTTAATTTCTGCCATGGCTACTTCAATCTGCTGCATGTTCAGTCTTGTTCTTTCTAGTTCACGTTCGGCTTCCTGACATTCGGCCTTACTTCTGGAAATACCGGCGGCTTCCTCAAAAAGATAACGGCGGTCTTCTGGTTTGCTTGAAAGAATCTGGTCGATTTTACCCTGTTCCATAACAGAGTAGGCGGCCTTACCAACACCAGTGTCCATGAAAAGTTTTCGGATTTCTGTAGGACCTACCTGCCGGTTGTTGATAAAATATTCCTGATCTCCTGAACGGTAAAGACGGCGTTTAATGGCAATTTCTTCGTCATCAATAGGAAGGAGTTTGTTTTTGTTTGAAAGTGTGAGGGTTACTTCGGCGGTGTTTAAAGGCTGCCGGCGTTCTGTACCGTTAAAAATAACATCTTCCATTTTTTCGGCACGAAGATTTTTGGCACGGTTTTCGGCAATTACCCATTTAATAGCATCAACAATATTACTTTTTCCACAACCGTTTGGTCCAAGAAGAGCAGTAATACCGTCTGCAAAATCAATGTGAGTCTTGTCGGCAAAAGATTTGAAACCGTAAATGTCCAGACTTTTTAAAAACACCAGTATGTCCTCAAATATAAAATATCTTCTTATTATAACGGAAAATTACAGTGAATTCAATGATTTTAGGGTGGTGGATTATGGTGCTTCAAGGTGATTTAATCAATCCTTTCTGATATAATACTTTTAATATGACAGAAAAAGATACTTACCAGGCAGAGATTTTTTACAACAGAATTTCAAAAAAATACAGGGAACTTAAAAAATGGGCCCGGAAAAACCGTGTTACCTGTTTCAGGCTTTATGACAAGGATATTCCCGAAGTTCCTCTTTCTGTTGATATTTATGAAGCCCTTCCTATTGATGTGGAAGGTCCTCTTGAAGCAGCCCGTTTTCTTTCGGCTCAGTTTGCCCGGATTTCTGCCAACGATATTTCTGTAGAAAGTGAAATTGCATCCCGCCGTTATGCAGTTGTTTATCTTTATGAGCGGCCTTACGAAAAAGATGAAGCCGAAGAAAAAGAATGGATTTCACTTATGTGCAGGGAGATTGCAAAGCTTTTGAACCTTCAGGATGATCACATAATTCTGAAAGAACGGAAGCAGCAGAAAGGAACAAATCAATACGAGAAAAACGAAGAAAAGCCTCTTGTAATTACAGTTTCTGAATGCGGCTCCCTTTTTAAAATCAATCTGTCTTCTTATCTTGATACAGGCCTTTTCTTTGACCATCGGCCTTTAAGAAATATTGTCCGGGATGAATGTTCCGGAAAACGGGTTTTGAATCTTTTCTGCTATACGGGAAGTTTTTCGGTTTATGCAGCCGGTGGAAATGCTTCTTTCGTTGAATCCTGTGACCTTTCGAACACTTATCTTGGATGGGCAAAGGAAAACCTAGAACTCAATGGATTTTCTGACAAAAATAAATACATCTTTACCCGGGGTGATGTAATCGGCATGCTTGAAGAAAAAGCAAAACTTAATCTTGAGAAAAAAGACCGTTTCGATATCATCATTCTGGATCCTCCAACTTTTTCAAACAGCAAAATGAGTAAAAATATGCTGGATATTAACCGGGACTGGCCTAAACTGGTTCAGGACTGTCTTAATTTATTGAATGAGAATGGAAAATTGTATTTTTCTACAAACTCAAGACGGCTAATTTTTGAAAAAACAAAACTCCCAGAACAGACAAAATACGGATTTGAGATTACTTCAAAAGATATTACACCACGAACTATTGATAAAGACTTTGAAGGCTCAAAATCTCACAAGGCCTGGGAACTTGTGGTAAAAGAGCCTGCACCAGACCAGGTGATTAAGTTTTAAGGATTATTTTTAAGGACCAAGATGATCAGAATTGAACATTTTTCCAAAAGCTACAATGGAAAGACTCTGGACGTGGAAGACGTAACTTTTTCTTTGGAAAAGGGAAGTGTTACTGCTTTGCTTGGGGCCAACGGTTCTGGAAAATCTACTGTGATCAAGGCTTTTTGTGCCATTCATTATCCTACTTCGGGCAGTGTTTTTGTTAGCGGAAATGAGGGCCTTGAAGTAAATGCCGAAGAGAATCCTGTTTTTGTAAAGGAAGTGACCGGTTATGTTCCTGAAGTGACGGATCTTCCAAAAGACATGCCTGTTTTTGATTTTTTGATGTACGCTGCAAAAGTTCATAATGTTCTGCCTGCAGAAGACCGGGTTATTGAAGTGATAAAAAAATGTGGCCTTAAGGAAGTGGCTTTCAAAAAAATAGGGGAGCTTTCAAAAGGTTACCGTCAGAGGGTTTCTTTTGCACAGGGCATTATTCACCAGCCTGAAAATCTTATTCTTGATGAAGTAATGTCGGGCCTGGATCCAAACCAGATGAAGGAAATGGAAAAGTTGATTTCGTCTTATGCAAAAGATCACGCTGTTCTTATTTCAACCCATATTCTTGGGGAAGTTCATAACCTTTGCAAAAACATTGTGATTATGAATAAAGGAAAAATTGTGGCTTCAGGAACCGAAAAAGAGATTATGGAAAAAACTAAATCAGCTGATTTTGAAACTGCTTTTTTGAAGGTGTGCTCATGAAAAATAACAGGCCTGCAAAAGCGTTTTTTCTTCAGTATTTAAAATCTTCTCTTGGAAGCCCGCTTTTTTATCTTTTAAGCGGAGCCTTTGTTCTTGCAGTTTCAGGGCTTTTTATTTTTAAAGGCGGATTTTTCTCAGGAAACGGATCTGTTGAACTGGTAAATTTCTGGGCCAATGTTCCTTATGTTTCAATCCTTTTTGTTCCGGCTCTTTGTGCAAAAAAATCCTGCAGCCTTTACGATCACTTTGTTCCTTTGAAAACCGGAGCTAGAGTCTTCCATGAAATACTTTGCAACGGCTGTTTGTTTTTTGCCGCCAGCATTCTTTTGCTTATAGTTCCGTTTTTTGTAAGTTTTTTTGGCGATGTTGATGCAGCGTCTGTCTTTGTGCCACTTGTTTTTCTCTTGTTTTACGGCCTTTTGTGTGCCTCCCTGTGTAGATTTGTATACAGTTTTACAAAAAACACAGCAGCGGGCTTTGCTCTTTCGGCAGTTATTCTTGCAGCATTCAATTCGGCCCATCTTTTTACGGTTTACTTTTCTACCGAATCTTTCCTTACTCTTGTTTTTAAAAATTTAAGTTTTGCCTGGCATTTTGACGCTGCCTCTAAGGGAATTTTTGATACAAGGGATTTTGCATTTCTTCTGTTTTTTACTGTAGTTTTTATTGCAGCTTCTGTAATGGTAAGTGAAGTTCAGAAAGGAAAAAAGGCATCCTCTTTTAAGGTTTTTATTCTTCCTTCTTTAATTGTTCTGCTTCTTTTTATGAACTCTTTCCGTTATTACAGGCGCCTTGATTTTTCAAAAACAAAATCTTTTTCGGTTACTCAGTCTACTAAAGAACTTTTAAGTGCCCTGAAGTCGCCTTTGAAAATCACGTACTATTTAAGTCCTGCCTTGAAAAATTATTATCCTCAGGTTCGGGACGTAAAAGATTATCTTGATGAATACTGTCTTGCAAATAACAAAATCAGTCTTGATGTAATCAATCCCGATAAGGATGAAAAGGCTTCTTCGTCCCTCACTTCTTACGGAATTTATCCACAGAGTTTTAGAAATGTAAACAAAAGTTCTACGGAATACATAAGCGTTTATTCTTCAATTATTCTTGAATATGAAGGAAAATTGATGGCTATTCCATTCATACTTTCTTCAGAAACCCTTGAATATCTTCTGGATTCAAACATTCTGGTGCTAATAAAAGAAACTGTTCCATGTGTTCATTTTGTTTGTGGAGAAAATGAGACTTTGGAGGGTGATTATTCTTACGTCCGACCATGGCTTGAAAATCAGAATATTCAGACTGATGAAATTGTCCTTGATGCAAATTTTGACAATGTTCTTCTGGGATTAGAAGGTCCGGTTTTTGTCCTTGGGGGAAAAAATCTTTCAAGAAGCAACATAGATGCCCTTTCAAAATACATGGCAGATGGAAAAGGTAAGGTTACTTTTGCCTACAGCCCGGTTTCTGCTTCTATTGCCGGTGACTGGAGCCTTTCTTACGAAAATAATTACAATCTGGAAGCTCTTCTTTCTGATTACGGAATGCATTTTATTTCAGGAGTTGCAAAAGATATTTCCTGTGTGCGAATCCTTATGTATTCTGATGATCAGGGTGAAATGCAGCAGAGCATCAACTATCCATTGTGGGTAAATCTTCCGCCTCAGGAAAATGCAGTTCACGGAATGAATTTTTTCTGGACTGTGCCTCTTGAACTTTCCGAAAAAGCAGATCCTTTTCTTGTAACAACCTCTGCATCCTGGGTAGAAAATCTTGATTTTGACTCTGATATTCTTATGGATACAAATCCATTTACCGCAACAGACATGGGCAGTGGAAAACAACGGCAGAATAATATTGTGGCCGCAAAATCCAGGGATCAGAAACTCACCTTGATTTCAAACCGCTATTTTTTGAACAGCCTCATGAACGGATATGCCGGCGGTGAAGAAGGGGATTACCGCAGTTTTGAATGGCTTACTTACCACCTTTTGTGCCAGAACGGCCTTCAGGACCTGGCAAACCTTCAGCAGAAAACTTCCGTAAACAAAACTCTTTATAAATTAAAGGGCGAAGACTTCAACCGCATGAAAAACATCATGCTGGCATTCATCTTCGCCCTTATTCCGCTTTTACTTGCGGCAGTTTATGTTTCTTTTAAGCTCTATTCCAGATTTTCAAGAAGCCAGGCTTTGAAAAGATTGTAGTCGTTTTCCATTGAAACGGCTCTGTCTGGAAGCTGCATAACTTCTTCAAGACGGGCTGGAAGAGGTGGTTCACGGCCAATAGCATCCTGAACGATTCCGCCGAATTTTGCAGGGTGTGCAGTTTCAAGAATAACACCAACAGCTTTTTTATCTTTTACACTTGATGCCCACTCAGGAACGTTTGTTGTAAGACCAGGTTTTTCAAAGTCATTTTTTGCGCCGTTCATGAGAGCTTCCATGCCGCCGTTTTTAATGTCTTCCCAAGCTTTCCATCCAATAGCTCCGTGTGGATCAATGATGTAACCGGTTTTTTTGTTACAGTCTGTTACAGCCTGTTTGATGCCGTCGTTGTCCAGCCAGTAAGATGCAAACTGCTGTCGTACTTCTTCCAGTGAGTACATGGCCTTAATGCGTTCGTAGTTTGAAGGAGCACCTACGTCCATGGCGTTGGCATAAGTTTCTACAGATGGGCGTGCTTTGTATTCACCAGTTGCAATCCAGTCTGGAATTGTTTTGTTTGTGTTTGTAGCGGCAGTAAATCCGGCAATTGGAGCACCCATTTCTTTGGCAATAAGACCAGAAGTAAGGTTTCCAAAGTTTCCTGATGGAACTACCATGATGATTGCAGGATCTGTAATCTTGTTGTCGATAGAAGCACGGTTTCTTACAGTAAGAGCTGAGTACATGTAGTAGAAGCCCTGTGGAAGAAGACGTGCAATGTTGATTGAGTTGGCCGATGAAAGTCGGAGCTTTGAACGAAGTTCATCATCTGTGAAGGCTGTTTTTACAAGCTTCTGACAGTCGTCGAAAGTTCCTTTTACTTTAAGGGCACGAACGTTTCCTGTGAATGTTGAAAGCTGTTTTTCCTGAATGGCAGAGATTTTTCCTTCCGGATAAAGGATTGTAACATCGATGCCAGGAACGTTGTGGAAAGCAGAACCTACAGCAGATCCAGTATCACCTGAAGTGGCTACCAGAATGTGGAGGTTTGTGCCTTCATTTTTGTTGAAGTAAGACATTACACGAGCCATGAAACGGGCACCAAAGTCTTTGAAGGCGCAGGTTGGACCGTGGAACAGTTCAAGAATGTAAGAAATGTTATCCAATGGCTGGATTTTTGGAGTAAAAGGATATGCATCCTGAATAATGGCCATAAGATCTTCGTCTGGGATTTCACCTTCCACGTAAGGTTTTGCCATGTTGAAAGCAACGTCCCGGAAAGAAGGTTCAGGATTTTTTGCAAGGAATGCAGGATCCAGTTTTGGGAATTCAACAGGAATATAAAGTCCGCCTGTTTCTTTGTTCATTCCCGACATTACTGCGTTTTTGAATGTAGTTTTTACATTGCTGTCTCTTGTGTCTGTGTAAATCATAATTACTCCAAATATATTCTGTTATTGCATGCCGTAGATAACAGCATCAACAAATTTTTTAGCAAGTTCATCTTTACAGTTCTGCACTGCGTACCAGTAAGTTTTTCCTGTGGCAGTGTTTGTTACTGTAGTTTCGTAAAGGATTTTACCGTTTTTCATGTCGATACAGGTAAGTGGAGCACGAAGTTCACAAACCTGAAGACCGTCTTCTTCGTAAACCGGTTTTAAAAATTCAACAACACCTGAAATAAGGTAGGCAGTTCCGCTTCCGTCAAGCATTTCTTTGTTTGCTTTGTAAAGTTCAGCAGTGGATTTTGTAATGTATGAAGAATCTGAAACAGGTGCATTTCCTGCGTAGATTCCCCGGTTTCTGAATTCTGTAAGAATGGCAGTAGAGTTTGCAGTGGCTTTTCCTTTTTCGTTCATGTCCCACACAAAAAGAACTCCCGATTTGAAAACTGTTGAAGATCTTACTTCAAAGGCAGACTGTACCGAAAAATCCAGGGCAATCTGTGCAGATTTCTGATCAGATGGGTCTGGTGTTGCGTAGAAAGTTACTTTGTCGTTGAAAGGATATTCTGGAACTGATGGTGTAAAAGTAACAAGTCCGTCTTCATTTGAAACAAGATTTACTGTTGCGTAGGTGATTACATCGTTTACTCTAGAGGACGGATAGCTTACTGTAATTGGGAAAGCTGTACGTGCATTTCCATCAGCATCCTGTACCCGAAGAACATAAGAGCCGTCAAAGGCTTTTCCTACTGAAGTGCGTTTTGGGCTGGACTGGAGAATAAAATCTGTGTCCATAAGTGTATTGTAGAAAGTTTCACTGATGGAAACCACTTTTATTTCTTTTTTCTCTGTTTCGATTTCTTTTTCTACAGGTGTAGTTTCAATTTCTTCTTTAATTTCTGATGTTGTTACACAGCCTGTAAGAAAGACTGTCATTGCGGCAAGTGCAAAAACTTTAATTTTTTTCATAACTCATTTTCCTGATATTTTCTTAACAGTATATCAAAAATATGGGATTATCTCAATAATTTACTATTATAAGTACAAATTATGTAGTTTTTATTCAAAATTGATTTTGTTTTGGAAAAGTAATAATATGAAACTATGAGATGTACAAAAGCAATTATTTCAAGAGAAAATCTTGAGTTCAACTATAGAAGCATCAAAAGCATAGTTTCATCTGATACAAAAATCTGTGTGGCAGTAAAGGCCGACGCTTACGGACATGGAGCCGTAGAAACAGCCCGTGAACTTGAAAAAATGGGCGTTGATTATCTGGCAGTGGCTTCCTTTGAAGAAGGTCTTGAACTCCGTGAAAATGGAATCAACACTCCGGTTCTTCTTTTAAGTCTGTGTACTCCTGAAGATTTTACCAATCTTTTTATATATAAAATTACCCCTCTTGTTTTTGGAAAGGAATATATTTCTCTTCTTGATTCAGCTGCAAAATCTTATTTTAAGGGAAATGAAAAATTTTCAGTCCACCTTGCAGTCGATACAGGTATGGGAAGAATTGGCTGTTTCCCAGAAGAAGCAGGGGAAGAGGCTGACTGCATTAATAAATCAGCTCATCTTTGTCTTGGTGGAATGACTACTCATATGGCTTTGTCGGATAGCGTTTCTGAAGAAGGGCTTTCCTATACAAGACAGCAGGGAGAAGCCTTTAAGAAAGCTGTTGAAAACGTAAAGAAGTTTGGAATTGATCCTGGGATTTTAAGTGCCGGAAGCAGTGCCTGTGCCATCAACTGGCCGGATCTGCATTTTGACATGGTAAGACCTGGAATCATTGTTTACGGCTATTATCCTGACGAAATTACCCGTGAATATCTTCTTTCAAAAAATATTGATTTCAAACTTAAACCGGTAATGACTTTTAAGACAAAGGTTGTGGCTGTCCGTAAGTTTAAAAAAGGCATGAGTATTTCCTACGGACGCACCTGGATTTGCCAGGAAGATACTAACATCGGTGTACTTCCTGCAGGTTATGCCGACGGACTTTTGCGCCGTTTTTCACCGGGCCTTAAAGTGTGGGTAAATGGCCGTTTTTATCCTGTAGTAGGACGAATCTGTATGGATCAGTGCATGATTGACCTTGGAAAAACTACAGATGTTAAGGCTTTTGACGATGCAGTGATTTTTGGTGATCCTTCAACAACGGGCTGTCCTCAGACTGCAGATGATCTTGCAAATCTTGGAAAAACCATTTCCTACGAAGTGCTTACCTGTGTATCAAAACGTGTAAAAAAGATCTGGGAATAGCTAGAACTCAATCTTTCCTTCAAGACTTGCTTTTACATCCAGGGCGAATCTGTTTTTTACTACAGAAGCTTCAACAGCCTGGGTGCTTCCCAAGGTGAAAATCTTTTTGATCCGGGCCTTGCTTTCGTGGGTAAGTGTGTAGGTCTGGCAGAGAAAGTCCTTGTTTTCTCCTGAAGTGTTTACATTAAGTTTTCCGTTTAAACTCCAGAGCTGTGTTACCAAAAGTTCACCTTCCTTCAAAAAATACGGATAGAAGATTTTTACAAGGGATGCAGTCATTTTTCCATTGGAATTGTGCTGGTGCATAAAGGTAAAGGCGGTTTTCCAGCTGGAGTTTGTGTCAATTGAATATTCGGCGGCAGTTTTAAGGCTTGAAGTTTTTGTAATGTAAAAAAGATTCTGGCTTAAGGCCGAAAGCTGGTATATAAAAGATGATCCATTTCTTGGAAATCCAAAGGTGTGTGAAAAAGATGTGGATCCTTCATCCTGAGAATACCAGGTGAACAAAGGTTTTACGCTGTCTTTCCCAAAAAGATTAAAATACTGATTTTGTACCGTGCCTTTTATCTGATAATAATCTGAAACTGTTCCTGTATATTTTACATCCCGTTCAAAAGAAAGATTTGCCCGGCAAGGCACAAAAAAGTCTGGAAGACTGTTGAAAAGTTTTCGGTTCCAGGAGGCAGAATAAAGGCTTGTGTACATGGAAGAAGTCATTTTTGAATCTTTTGTAAAAGCATTTATTTCTTCTGAAAAACTGTCATAAATTGGAGCGGTCTTAAAGAACCATGTGCTTTTTGAAAGAAAATCCCAATGGTCTTCTATATCGCTTTTGTAATCTCCTCCGGGCAGAAGGGAATCTTTTTGAGAAAGACTTTTGTTCCATGAAAGAGAGATTTTCTGTTTTCCAAGGTCAAAGGGCAGTGAAAAATCCATGGAAGTAAGGTGATCTTTTGAGGTGATGCCCTGGTTTCTGTACGTTTCTTTTGAAGAAAAAGTGACTTTAGGTTTTACAATAAAAAGCTTTGTTTCAAGACTTCCTTTAAGACTGTTTTCTCGAAGCGATGCATCTTCCTGTCCTTTGGAAATCTGGCCTCTTCCTGCAAAAACATAGTTTTCGCCAAAATTACGAAGCTGAATCTGATTTTTTACAGACTGACCTAAAAGTGTGTCGGCAGAAAAAATAATTCCCAGGTTTTCCCAGTCTTTTCCAATCTTTACATTTGCCGTATTTTTCTGGGATATAGAAGAACCTGAGTTTTCAAAAACGGTTTTTCCTTCTGCAAGAAATGGAAACTTTATTCCGTTGAAATTAAGACCGGCCCTGTTTGTTTTTGCTGATTCAGTTCCGTTATGTGTATAGCTTTCTTCAAGGGAGATAACCTTAAAAAGAGGTTCTGCTGTTTTTACAGAATAAGAGGCACGGTCTACAAAAAGACTTTCGCCGGTTGTAAAGTGAACATCCGATTGTGTGTCTGCAAAAAAAACAACTGCCTTTTCTTTAGCTGTGCTTTCAAATACAAGATTCTGGTCATAAACTTTTAAATGGGTGTCCAGTGAGGTGTCAGGATTTTTTATGAAGTAAGGAATAAGATCTCCCTCTTTTTTCCATTGAACGCCGTTTTTGTTCTGGAAGGAATTTTCTTTTCCCTTATTTTCATATCCGTTTGCCGTATACAGGATAAGATTGTCTTTTGTGTAGGTAAAGCCGAATGAGCCTGTTATGTTTTTTGAGTCAGATTCAAAACTGCCGTTTTTAGAAAAAGGGAAGGCGCCAGTAAAGGAAGTATCTCCTGTAAGATTTTCTGTAAAGTTAAAGCCAAATCCTGCAGCTGTAGCAAGACTTCCTCCGTCATAGGAAGTAGAATCTTCGTTCCATGTAATGAAAACCCTGTCGGAATCGGAAACCGACTTGTTTATGGTTATTACTCCTGTGCTTTCGGAAAAAGAAAAATCTTTTGAAGACAGTGGGAAGCCGTTTATGTAAACTTTTATGCTGTTTCTGGAGGCCTTTGTTCCAATTGAATAAAGGGGGCTTTCAGTAACTGTTCTGATTAAAAGTGCCTCGTCGTTTTCTGATTTATCAAAATTTGTGTAGATGTCTTTGAAAAAGGGAAAACGGTTTTTTGCGCTGGAAAAGTCTTTTTGAAGGTCTGTTCGTGCAGAAAAAAGATATTCCTTTTCGGAAAAATAATCATTTCTTGCAGGTGAAAAATCTTCTCTTATAAAATAGACTTTTTCGGCTGTATAACCTGATTGTTCCGCTTCAAAAGTTTCGCTGCCTCCATTAAAAACAGAACAGATTTCAAATGGAGAAAGTTCTGAATCACTTCTTAAAAGAAGAGCCGGTTTCCCGTCAATAGTTTTTTCATAATCAGCTTTTTTTGAGGAAAACTCAGAAAATGGGCTTCCCTGAATATCCTGAATGCGGGCATCTGCATCAAGCAGAAAGTTTAGAAGGGTTAAAGCATCTGAAGCATTTTCTTTACTGAAAGAAACAAGAATATTTTTTACAGGTGAAAGAGTTTTTCCGTCTCCAGTGCGTAAGATTTTTTCAGAAGATGGCAGGATGATGATTTTCTGGTTTGCATCAAAAAGCCAGGTTCCAGGAGTTAATTTACGGTAATTTTTTCCGTCGGAAGCTTTAAAATCTCCTTCAGCTTCTTCTATGAAAATATCCTGGATTCTTGAAAAATAAGTTTCATCAGGAAGGGTAAAAAATCTTCCTTCTTCAAAAGCCGAAAACTGGATTTTTGTTTCGTTGATTCGTTTTTTACCGTAAAACAATGCCTGCTTTTCAAGAACCATGTCGTAGCGGATCATTGCATCTGCAAAGAAACGCTGTCCCAAAAGATTTACAATGGCACCCGGGGCCTGGTTTTTTCCGCCGCCGGCACTAATGCCAAGTTTTTCCATGGAATAGGTGTTTGGAAAAACAATGTTCCTGTTGGAAATCATGGCATTCTTTACAATTTCTCCGTTGTGATATCCAAACGCAATAGTGTTTTCCTTAAAATTGTCTGCAAATGAAGCATTTACGTACCATTTTTTGAAAAGCTCCATTGAAAAGTCAAGATCCACTTCCTGCTTAAAAAGAAAAGGGTCTGGTTTTACAAGAGTTTTTCCGTTTCTAGGAAACAAAGAATAGACGCCAGCATCAAAAACTGCCTTCCAGTAGCCTTCAAAAGAAAAATGAACGTTATCGTCTTTAAGGTTGATGTCAAAAATGGTGTTTTCTTCTTCATCCTCTTCTTCAATGGTGGAGTTTAAGGTTCCGGCGGCTTTAATTTCGCTGGTATTTTCCTTTGCAAAAACTTTTGCCGGATTCAAAAAGGATAAAAAAAGGGAAAGTGCAAAAACAGCGGCAAGACAGAAATCTTTTGGTTTTATTAAGGTACGTGCCTTCTGGATTTTTACACCGGGATGCTTTTGAGAATAATTTAAGATGGCTTTTTCTACAGCTTTTTTCTTCAGGTTTTCATCTTCAAAAAGGCTCTGCTCAATAATTTCACCTTCTTTTGTTACGTTATCAAGTCCTGCTCCTAAAAGACGGATGCCACGGCCCCTTTCATATTTTGAATCAAAAAGTCTTGAAACAGTTTCAAAGAACTGATCCAAAGTGGCAATGTTTGAGTAAAGGGTTGTGCGCATGGAAACAGTTTCAAAATCTTCATAACGGATCTTAATAAAAACAGTTTTTGAAGTTTCTTTTGATGCAAGAAGCCTGAAGTAAACGCTCTGACACAAATTCAGAAGCATGTCTTTTGCAATTTCCGTATTTGTAATGTCTACAGGAAAAGTGGTTTCTTCAGAAATTGAGTGGGTTACGGTTTTTGAAGTAAAAGTACCTTCCGCGTTTCCTCGAAGAATATTGTAAAGATAGGAGGCCGTATTTTTTCCCACAACGTATTCAAGATAATCCAGGGGTTTGTCAAAAATATCTTTTGTGGTCTGAAGATGATGATTTTTAAGGACAGCCTGGGTTTTATCTCCTATGCCCCATACATCTTTTAGTGGAAGACGAAGCATCAGTTCCTGTTCTGTACCCGGTTTTACAAAATAAAAACCGTCTGGCTTTGAAAGGCCTGCCGCAATTTTTGCATAATATTTCTGCCTTGAAAGACCGCAGCTTACGGTAAGACCTGTTTCTTCCAGAACCTTTGCCTTGATTTTTAAGGCTGTTTCTTCAGGGGGACCAAAAAGTTTTTCTGTTCCTGTAAGATCAATGAAGGCTTCGTCAATGGACATCTGTTCTACATCCGGAGAAAATTCCCTGTAAATGTTCATTACCTGATTGGAAAGTTCACTGTACCTTTTCATGTTTCCCCGGACATAAATACCATCAGGACAGAGCCTTTTTGCAATTTTGGTACTCATGGCAGAATGAACGCCGTATTTTCGTGCTTCATAGGAGGCTGTAGAAACAACGCTTCTTGGATCATCAGGAAGACCGCCAACAATAACCGGTTTTCCTCTGTATTCCGGGTGATCAAGCATTTCGCAGGAGGCAAAAAAAGCATCAAGGTCGGCCAGAAGATACCAGGTGTTTGTCATCTGCGTCCCCTTATCATGATGGATTTCTGACTCTGTTCAATGGAATCATTTTCCTCGTCGTAAAACCAGCAGGTCATAATTACGGCTGTATCGTTGGAACTGTCGGTTCCGTAACTGAATTCCATGTTTTTTGGCGGATACGAAGGAATGAGGAATTCTGTGGTTCGGTTATGTACAAGAATATTGTCGTTGTCGGAAAAGATTACTGGTGATGCAGTTTTTCCCGTTACCTGAAGTTCTGCAGAAATGATTTCCCGCCTGGAGTTAATCTTAATGGTGCGGATTGTTTCTCCAAAAACCTTCTTGTCTCTGTAAGTAATGCTGATATCATCTTTTCCCTTTACTTTTACAGAAGAAACCGGAGTTTCATCTTTTTTTGAAGGATTATAGGTCAATGGCTTTCGGAAAAATACTGCAAGTATTATGGAGTTTGCAAAAAGACAGCCTGCTACAATTCCCAGTGAAAGATGAAGTTTTTTTGCAACAGGAGTATTTTTTTTATAAAGATGAAAGTTCAGGCTGGCAAGGATTCTAAACCAAACCAGGAAAATACTTGTAAGGTTTAATGCAATGACCCATGGAAAAAGTTTTCCGTAATAGACGCTGTTTTCAAGTAAAAGTGGATCTGCCTGAGTAGAAAGGGTTCTAATCCATGGGAACAATGGAATGTGAAAAAGAATCAGCTGGATAATACTGATGTAAGTGGTTTTTATAAAAATTGGAATCAGAGAAAAAAGAAAGAGGGCAAAGTACATAGGCAGCAGGGAAATGTCCGAAAGTGAAAAAAGGTACATGCTTATGCTTACCGAGTACAAGATAAGGTAGTCGATGGTATGACGTTTATAATCCAAAGGAAAATTTACCAGGGTTACCATAATGATGCTTTCAATTACAAAAATAAGAGCCAGGGCACAGATAAGGAAAGTGAGAAGGTTCGTAGAAAGTCCGAATCTGTTTATGGAGATTGTCCAGCCTTTTCTAAAAAGAATGAAAGACAATCCACAGAGAAAAAAGACAACAAAAGGGTAGTACCAGATTTTTGCAATCTTTTTCCAGGAGCGGAAGCCAAAGCTGTTGTTTACAACTGAAAATCCAAAAAGAATAACCAGAGTAATTATGATTGCAAAAAAGAAAAGATAGAGGGTCTGTTGTTCAGAAAGTGTTATGATTTTATTGAAAAACTTAAAGAAAACACTGTGATTGTCGTTTTTTTCACCAAGTTTTTCGGAAATAAGGCTTTGTGTTACTTTTACAATGTTGTCTAAATCTTCATTGTCGGAAAATGTAATTTTAATGCAGTCTTTGCCTTCCTGGAAAAACCAGTCCAGATCGGGGCATGTGAAAAATGGAAGGAAGGTCATCTGGGTGATAAAAAAACTATTGGAAAGAGAAACCTTGTTTTCAAGAAAGGCGTTGAATACAGAGGCAACAAGAACCGAAGAAGATGAATGTGATGAAGAAAAGCTTTCGAATTTTGAAGTGCTGCCTTTTTTATTCAGAATGAAATAAAAAGAATCGGTAATTTCTGTGTTCTGAAGATATTTTTCATATCCATTTACATAATTCTGTTTTTCGCTTTTTGTGTCGCTTCCATAAATAAATACAAGTTCAACGTTGCAAAAAAGATCCTGATTTGAAAAGGCATGAATCAGTTTTTTTACAAGATCGGGATTCTCACAGCACGTTTCCTGGGGTATCAGGATTGTTCCATGGTGAATAATTTCATCATCGTTTTGATTAGCATTTTTGCCTTTGAAAGAACAGCTTACATTGTAAGGAAACTGGTTTGGAAGGGAAGTGACAATTGATTCAATTACTGGTTTTCCACCGGCATATTTTATCTGATTGAAAACATCATCAGATAGTGCTTTTCCATGAAGGCTTGTTTTTTCAGATGAAAAAAGGGAAGAAAAAGTGAGAAAAAAGGTTAATAATATAAGAATAATCTTCCGAAAATTCATCACTTTTATATTAACAAATCTACTAACTGTTTACAATAAATCTGCCGATAATGTATAATATAATTATATTTAAATAAAGTTATATAAAGAAGGATTGAATGGGCGCTTCCGAAAAAAAATTTATGCTTAACCTGCCTCTTAAAGTAATTCTTACTGAAAACGGGGCATCGAACTTTTTGAGCAATAATAAAAAACTTCTCAGATTCCGTCTTGCTGACAATGTTGAAGAATATGGAATTTCTCTCAATAAATTTTCTCCACAGTCTGTTCAGCAGATGATTCTTCTTGATTACATTTCAAAGATTGAAATTTCAATGAGTGAATTTGTTTCTTCACGTCAGGAAGTAATGGATCTTTCTAAGGTAATCGTATTCTCTCTTCTTTATAAACAGTTCGACCGTGAAATCTACAATGCCCTTATTCTTTGTGAATGTGTCCGAAAATGGAACCGTACTAATCCTGCCCAGCTTATTGATGAAAAGACCAAGATGAGCGAACGTCAGCTTAGAATGAAACTGGCCAATAAAGAAGGCCTTATTGGAAATACACGAAAAATCATTCTTGAACCTATCTGGAAATCAATCCTTTCAAATAAAGACTACAGCCCTGAAGAAAAAAACATCATGCTCCTTATGAGCGAAAAGTTTTTGAACAAAATGAGTCTTATGAACTGGTACATCATTACTTTGTTTGCCAAAAATGATGGTGCCAACGAAATGTACATTGCCATCCGTAACCTTCTTAACGCCTACATGGAAAAATCAAAGGTTGCCGAATATATTTCCGTAATGGTAATGGAACTTGCCCTTAACAACGAAAATACAAATATCCGTAAGGAAGCCAGAAATATGTATCAGGGTGTTGATGATATTGGTGCCCTGGTTTTCGATCCTGAAGTACGTGCAAAAATTGTAAAGGAACTTCAGCGTAAACACGAACTTGTATTCCTTTCATGGAAACTTGGTGGCGGTTCATCTTCCATTGGTAAACAGGGGCGCCTTGCAATCACTCTTTACAACAAAGACGATGAATTCCAGGAAGTAAAAGAAACCATCGAAAACGCCAAGGCTTCTAATACCGGCAAAAAAACACTTATCGACTTCTACCGCGATCTTCCTGATGGTGAAGAGGGTACCGACCTTGGTATGTACTACCTGAGCTATCTTGATGAAGCCTGTAAAAAAGTTAACGTTAAGTTTGATTCTATGGTAAACCAGTTTGCAACTTCGGAACTTACCGTTATTAACCTTAATTTCAACTTTTAATCATTTTATGAAGAAGATTTTTAATCTGCTTAAAATTTCAATCCTCTCTTTTTTTATAGCAGGATTGGTTTCCTGTGCTCAGAATATTCCGGAAGTTGTTCGTTCGGAAGGCACACTGATTTTTGAATATGCAGATGAAGAATCTTTGCCGGAAGTAAGACTTGCCGTTTATACCGAAACATCTTCTGATCCACGGCGCACCTCAAGCGTTGAAGTGCTCTGCCTTGAAAACGGATTTCAGTGGGAATCAGACCGCATTGTAATATATGAAAGCGGCGATCAGAGTTTTGCAGGGGTTCAGAATCTTTATATGCCTCAGGACCGTCCTTTTGCCGGGGGCGAATATCAGGTGGTGTACAAAACCCTTACAGAAGAAAAAGATCAGAACCGTTTTTATCTTTCTGCTCATTACGATGTTTATTCCATGACAGTTTCTGAAGCTGAACAGTATATGCGGGAACGAAACGGCCGTAAGAAACTTATGATTTTTGACAAAGAAGGTCATGTTCTTTTTTACGGAGAACCTTCCGATTTTCCAGATCCTTTGAACAGTTTTCCTGAAACCGCCAGCTACCGTTATGTATGGACCTGTTCAGGCAATTTAATGTGTCTTTTACCTTGTGTAAAAAAATGATATACTTGAGGACATATGGACCCTTTAGCGAATAATTTATCTGAAAAAAACGAATCAACTGATCCTTTACCCATTAAAAGGGAAGTAAAAACTTACGTTCTTCGAATTGGCCGCATGACTGCAGCCCAGCAGAAAGCCTACGATGAACTTAGCCCTGCCTTTTGTATTCCATACGAAGAAAAACCAATTAATTTTGTAGAAATTTTTGGTAATACTAATCCAATCATTGTTGAAGTGGGCTTTGGTATGGGTGATGCAACTGCTAAAATTGCGGAAAAAAATCCTGACATCAACTACATTGGAATTGAAGTTCACCGTCCTGGGGTTGGAAAACTTTTAGGCGAAATTAAACGGCGAAACCTTAAAAATCTTTACATTATTGAACACGATGCTCTTGAAGTTCTGGAAAATATGTTCCCGGCTCAGTCGGTAAACGGATTTCACATCTTTTTCCCAGATCCATGGCCAAAAAAACGCCACCACAAAAGACGAATGGTTCAGCGGCCAAGAACAAATCTTTTTGCCCAGAAACTTTCTTCCGGCGGTTACCTTTATTTTGTAACTGACTGGTATGAATATGCTGAGTTTGCCCTTGAAGAGCTTTCGGCAACCCGTGGACTTAAAAACAAATATCAGGGATTTGCAGAACCTCAGGAATGGCGAACTCAGACCAAGTTTGAACGAAAAGGTCTTGATGCCGACCGTGTCATTACGGAAATTCTGTTTGAAAAAATCTAAAGACCCTGAATCAAGTTCAGGGTGACAGGCGGGAAATTGTATAATACAATTCCATTTTGGGGGTGGGAAAATGGATTCACTTTTTGATGTTGATGAAATCGCTTCAAAAAATCAGCGCATTAAAGAACTGGAAAATTTAATAAAAAAATTTCAGGCCTCTTATTACAACGGGGAAGCTGAAATTTCCGATGCAGATTTTGATAAGCTTTGGGATGAATTGAAGGTTATTGATCCTGAAAACGAAGTTCTTAAAAAAGTTGGAGTAGATTCCGGCAATTTTGAAAAAGCCCGCCATGTTATGCCAATGGGCAGTCAGGAAAAAGCCGCCGATCCTGAACAGTTTCTTGCCTGGAGTGAAAAACACCTTTATCCCGAATATCTTGTAGAATTTAAACTTGATGGTGCCTCCCTTGAACTTCAGTATTCAAAAGGAGTTCTGGTGCGGGCAGTTACCCGCGGTGACGGCTCAGTTGGTGATGACATTACCCGAAATGCAAAAAAAATGAACGGTGTTATGCACGAACTTCGTTTGAATGGACAGCCTGTTGATTTTACCGGTGGAATCCGTGGCGAAGTTATTATGACACATCAGGTCCATAAGGAGCATTTTTCCGATAAGGCAAACTGCCGTAATGCTGCCAATGGACTTATGAAACGAAAGGATGGGCAGGGCAGTGAATACCTTAAACTCATTACCTACGATGCCCTTGCTACAGAGGGTACATCACCATTTTCCGACGAAGAAGAAAAAATGAAGTGGCTTTCTAGCCTTGGATTCAACGTTTCTCCATTAAAAATCTGTAAAACTCCTGAGGAAGTTGTTGATTACCGTGCATTTATTACGGATACCAGAAAAGACCTTGAATACGATATTGACGGCCTTGTTATAAAAGAACGGGTTATCAATCTTGATGACGCTTTCAGAGCCCGTCCAGACCGTCAGATTGCCTTTAAGTTTTCCCTTGAGGAAGCTGTTTCTACATTGCGAAAAGTGGAGTGGAGTATTTCCGGAAGCACCTACACCCCGGTTGCCATTTTTGATGAAGTTGAGCTCAACGGAACAAAGGTACAGCGGGCAAGTCTTGCAAATCCCGATACCATGCGGAACCTTGGTATAATGATTGGATCAAAGGTTCTTGTGGTAAAACGGGGCGAAATTATTCCAAAAATTGAACAGGTTGTTATGGAAGATGGACTTGATCTTTCCCCTGTTGAAATGCCTTGCACCTGTGAAGTTTGTGGAAGTCCGCTTATTTATGAAGGAAGCAGACTTTTCTGTCCAAATAAAGACTGTTCAAAAAGGATTCTTCACCGGCTTTTGAAATTCCAGAGCGTTGTTGATATCCGTGACTTTGGTGTTACCCTTATTGAAAATCTTTTTAAGGACAAAAGACTTAAATCTGTAAAAGATATTTATTCTCTTAAAAAAGATGAGCTTGTGCCTTATTTTTTGAACGAAGAAAGTATGGAAGGTGGAAAAGAATCTTTGGGTGCCGAAAAAGTCTGGAATTCCATTCAGGCCCACAGAGAAATGACTCTTGCAACATTTGTAGCTGGTTTTGATATTGACGGACTTGGCCTTACACAAAGTGAAAAACTTGTTGCAGCCGGATTCAATACCCTTGAAAAACTTCTTGCCGCTTCGGAAGATCAGATTGCATCAGTTTACGGTTTTGCAGAAATTTCGGCCCATACTATCTGCGAAGGTTTTAAGGAAAATGGAGAAGAAATGCTCTTCCTTTCTAAAAATGAACTTAAAATCAAAGGTGCACAGGAAGGAAAACTTACAGGAAAATCTTTCTGTTTTACAGGCGAACTTTCCATGAAACGAGCCGACTGCGAAAAACTGGTAAAAGACAATGGCGGCCAGATTAAATCAAGCGTAACAAAAGATCTTTCCTATCTTGTTACAAACGATACAGAATCCGGTTCATCTAAAAACGTAAAGGCCCAGAAACTGGGAATTCCAGTAATTAATGAAAAGGAATTTCTGGCTTTGGTGGAATAAAACTTTAAAATGTGATTTTTTGTCACAATCTGACTTTACCTACTGGCAGTAATATTTTCCTAAACTTTAATAAGTGAGGAAAAAATAAATGAAAAAACATTAATTACTGTTGTTTCAACTTTGGCTCTTGCACTGGGACTGGTTTCCTGTGCACCTGTTGCATCAAATGATTCAAATTCAGATGGCGGAAACCACGTTGCAGAAGTAGTAGATCTTAGAAACTACGTAGGAAACAAGGTTTCATTCGTTGACGATCCAGGAAACGATGGTGGCCGTGCTGCACGTAGTGCACGTGCAGCTTCTGTAAATCCTAACAAAGAGTTTTCTTTTGAACTTGTAAATGTAGTACCAAGATTTATTGGTGAAAACGGTGTAGAAACAAATCCTCCTTCTTTTGTAGTAACCGGAACTGATGCTGATCCTAAAAATTATACATACGCCGATGATGAATTCGCAGTATTTAAAAATGCTGTTTTAATTGAAGATAACGATAACGGAATTAAATTTACATTCACTAAACCTACAGGATACTCTGCAGATTTTACAGGTATCAATGTTCAGTTCCTTGATAAAGTTGGACATAAATCAACAGGTGTAAGTCTTTATGATAGTGAACTTGCTGGTAAAGATACAGTAAATCTTGTTTACCTCCTGGTAGACCCTTATTCAACAGATGAAACAAGATTCTGGATTCAGATGTATTCAGATGATTATTATGCAGACCTTACTTTCAAGGTTGTTCCAGTTCATGGTTATGGTTGTGTAAAATCTGTTCAGCCTGATTATAAAATAACAGACTATCTTGAACTTTCAGAAGATGGTGTAATGAAACTTAAACTTACAGTTCCACCAGTTGCTAAAGACGGGACTTTGACACACAATGTTGGACTCCATGCCCAGTTAGGATCAGGTGCAGCTTACTCTGAAGGAGCTGGACAGCCAAAGGACATTGAAGTTCTTTCATTTTCTGAACCTGCATCAGTTGAAGAAGTAAATGCTTCAAAACAGGGAACTGTTTATGAATACACAGTAGATTTCAAAGCTAAGTACGATGCTCTTGATGATACTCGTAAAGGTGAAGTAGATTCAATCCTTGCTTCAAAACCTTATATCTGGGCTTCAGTAATTTACAGTTATGAAGTTCCTGTAGATGGAATTAATACAATCGAATTCGATACACCTTGGGTAATCAGTAACGTAGTTGCAAACCCATTTGCTTCTTCAGCTGAATAAAATTAAATAACCAAAATATTCATTAAATGAATAAGGGGCTGTCCCAAAAGTTTGTATTACGGTGGTTGAGTTTATCGAAACCACCATATTTAGTGTAGCAGTCATTTCGACCAGCTCAACGAGCGCTACACTAATAACTTATTGGACAGCCCCATTTTTTTATGCTGAAACAAGTTCAGCATAATAATATTTTTCGGGAAAAAAAAGTCTTTTTATTCTTCTGATTTGTTTTCTTCTACAGAACGTTTTGAAACTACGTGAACGCGGCCTGTACGTTTAATTCCGTCAGAAGGTTTTTCTGATTTTACAACTACTTTTTTTGCAAACTTTGCTTCTTTAGCAGCCTTTTTTTCTTTTGCGGCTTTCTGCTGTGCCTGGCGGTTCTTTTCGATGAACTTCAGTGAAGTGTCCATTCCTTTAAGGAATTTCTGCATATCTTCTGCAAAAATTGCAATCTGATGGCGGTCAAAATCACCATTTTCACGGCCTTTGCTTTCTACAATCTGAAGAAACACATCCCCTGTACGGTTTTCTTTAACGTTGAAAAAGTATGAACGATTTTCCAGGGTAATCTGTGTGGTAAAAAGTTCTCCGCGTGCTCCCATAATTAAGCTCCTTGTATATATATGATTAAAATTTTTCGAAAATTAGATAAAATATTTTATCAGATTCCTTAAACTTGTTCAATTAAGAACATTTTGACTTTTTGGACATTTTAACGATATAATAAAACATTATGGCAAATGAAAATCAGAATGAAACTGGTAAAAAAGTAGGGAGAGTTCAGCCGGTATTTCTTGCAATTGCGGCTGTTATCATCTTGTTGTTTGGACTTGCAAGCGGTTTTGATATTTTCTTGAAACTGGATTATCGTCTTTATGATGGACTTCTTCATTTGAAAAAAGCTCCTCCTCAGAACGAGAAGGTTGCCCTTGTAACCATTGACGACGAAAGTCTTGCTGATCCTGAAATGGGTGAATGGCCTTGGCCCCGAAACATCATTGCAGACACACTTATCCGCATGAAAGAGCTTGGTGCTGAGTGGGCAGTATTCGATATTGAATACCTCTCGCCATCAACGGCAGGGGTAAACTCTAAAATCAAAAAAGAAATCAACAGTTCTTTTGCAGAAAGTGAAAACGTGATTGTAGGTTCTTATGAACAGATTTCCGGTGACGTTTTGAACGGTATGTCCATGGATGACTTTGCATATTTTTCTGATATGTACGTAAATGACATCCTTTATCCTTCACTTGATAATCTTAAATATCATATTTCCGACAATATCTATCAGGATAACGACCTTTATTTCCAGCGTGCACTTCAGTTTTTTGGAAATGCCTGGCTTACCTTCAATCACAATGACCTGGCCTTTACCTACGAACCTGAATACATTGATTTTGTAAAAAGTTTCCAGCTGAAATTTGATGTAACTGACCTTGGTGATTACGTAAAGAAGAGTAATGAATACACACTGACTCACATTTACGACAGTCTTGGCCGTGGTTTTTCTCCAACACTTCAGAAAATTGGTATCGGTGCTTTTGGTATTGGATTTACAAACTCAATTGTTGATGATGACGGTGTGCGTCGCCGATACGAACTTCTTTTTGAAGATGAAGGCTCTTACGGCGGACAGCTGGTTTTTGCTCCTCTTATGAATAGTCTTGGAGTAACAAAACTTACCCGAACACGAAACAGTTTAATCTGTCATGACGCACTTTTCCCAGGTGAAACAACACGCCAGAATTTAAAAATCCCTCTTGATAAGAACGGCCGTATACTTATCAACTTTATTCACGAAAAAATGCGAAACAGCTTCAAACAGATTCCGGTTCTTAACATCAAGCGCCTTGACTGGTCGGAAGAACGAATCGTTTCAAATATTGAAGCCCTTTCCAATTACGGTTATTTCGATTATGAAAATGAAGTTGATACTGTAATGAAGGCTGGAACAGAACAGCTCATGGCAATTTATCAGGAAATTGAATCAACTAAAGAATCCATGCTGGAACGTTGTACGGGTTACACTAAAAACGGTGCTGGTGCCGATGGTCTTGCAGATGAAGATTACGATTATCTTTATTCAATGCGAAAAGCCTATTTTGATTACATTAAAGACTTCCTTGAAGCTCACCCGGAAAACCGCATTATCGAAATTCTTGATACAATTTACCGTGATAGATACGGAGATGAAATCATCGACAATAACATTGCCGACATAAAAACTTACATGGAAAATCTTCGGGAAGAATATATCTATTACGTAAACCTCGAAAATGTTCTTCGGGAAAAACTTGAAGGAACCTACTGTATTGTTGGAAACACAGCTTCATCAACTTCCGATATTGGAGCCCAGCCATTTGAACAGCAGTACCAGAACGTTGGTCTTCACGCAAACCTTATGAACACCATTTTGAACCGCCAGTTCTTCACTTATGCTGACTGGTACTGGGGATTCATTGTGGCAGTTCTTTTAAGTTTTGTGCCATACATTTTCAATTCAAAGAAAAAACGTGTACGTAATATTTCAGGTGCAGTTCTTCTTGTTGGATTTACCGCTGCAATTATTGCACTTTTTGTATTCGGAAATATTTACATCCCAATGATTGGATCAATCCTTTACTTCATTGCATTCTATCTCTTTGGTGTTGTATTCCGCTTCGTAAAATCTGAACACGAAAAGAAGTTCATTACAAACGCTTTCTCTCAGTGTCTTGCTCCTGATGTTGTTAAGGAACTTATCAATAACCCTTCAAGTTTCCGCCTTGGTGGAGACAGCCTTGAAATGACAGCCATCTTTACAGATATTCAGAAATTCTCTGCTTTCTCTGAACTTTTGAACGCTGCCCAGCTTGTTGCTCTTTTGAACTATTACCTTACAAAAATGAGTGACATCATTATCGATGAAAAGGGTACTGTTGATAAATACGAAGGTGATGCCATTATTGCCCTTGTTGGTGCCCCTAAACGACTGGAAGATCATTCTTTCCGTGCCTGTTCTGCTGCCATTAAGATGAAACAGTCTGAAGCCGTAATGAATGCTGAAATCCTTGAAATTGTAAAAAAAGACAAGCCTGAAGAAATGGAACAGGATCTTTACGATGCACTTAAAATCATGGTTGCCAATGGAAAAACCATCTTTACACGTATCGGTATCAACTCGGGAGAAATGGTTGCCGGTTACATGGGTTCAGAAAAGAAAAAGAACTACACAATGATGGGAAACAACGTAAACCTGGCATCACGTCTTGAAGGTGTAAACAAAGTTTATGCATCATCAATTCTCTGTTCAGGACAGACCTACGAATGGGCCAATGTGGGTGAAAATAAAGACAAGATTCTTTTCCGCCGCCTTGACCGTGTACGTGTAGTAAACATTACAACTCCGGTTCAGCTTTACAACGTAATTGGATTTGCAGACCAGGTAAGTGCCCAGCAGAAAATGGAACTTGATATTTTCCACACAGCTTTGGACAAATATCTTGCAAAAGACTTTGTAAATGCCGGAAAACTGTTCCTTGAAGCAAATAAAACCTTTGCTGATGAAACAGCCCTTATCTTTGCAGAACGCTGTAAGACAAATATCGAAAACGGTGTTTCTGAAGGATGGGACGGAATTGTAAATCTTACAAGCAAATAATCTAAAGACTTACTTCCTTGCCAAAGCGCAGGAAGAACAGCTTAAGACTGATGGCCGTTTCTGGAATGTTAAACATTTCCTGGACGGCCTTTTTATATGTTTCCTGCTGTTCCCTGTATTTATCCGGGCAGATTGTCTGGTCAGTTTTGTAGTCAATGATTATATAACGGCCCTCATTGTCCTTGTAAAAAAGGTCAATGGTTCCTGTACAGATTTTGTCTTCCTGGCCTTCTTGTTCATAAAGCATTTTAAAGCTGTACTCGGTTCTTACAAAGGAACTTTCAAGCACTGCTTTCCCTGTTTCTGATGCAAAGAAACCTTTTCTCATTATTTCACAGGTGTTCAAAAGCTCATTGAAGTTTTCGTTGTTCAGGTTGAACTGCAGCTCGTAAGGAAGTTCAAAATCCTTGTTTTTTGCAATTACGGCAAGTTCCATGTAACGGTGGGCAAGTGTACCGAATCTGTCGTGACCGTAAGTAGCAAGAATGTTCTGCAGTTTTTCAAAACTGTCTAAAGGCGTTCCCTTTAATTCTTCTAGTTTTTCTCCATCGTGAAGCGATTCAAGGGAACTTGGTGTAATGCGGTTCTGTTCTTCCTTTAGAGGTTCTACCACAGTAACATTTCCCGAAAGAAGATTTTCAATCTTTTTTCTTGCTTCATTTCTTTCCATGGTCTGAGTTTTTTTCTGGAACTGGTTTGTAAAGGATTTTAACACCGGTTTAATAAGGGTAAGATCCACCGGACAGCCATTTTCTTTGTAATAGGTGATTTCAGCCACTTCATCAAGGGAAGAAATATTTTCTGCCTGGTAGGATGGCTCTTCATAATAACCTGTGGTTTTTTCTTTTCCTTTAGTTGTTGGTGCATAGGAAACCAGCTGTGTATACAAAGGACCTTTTGTATGTGTGCTTCCATAAAGCCAGAGTTCCTTTGCGGCCCGGGTAAGGGCAACGTAAACTACACGGCGGAATTCTGCTTCTGTTTTGCGGTCAAAAATCTCTTTGTCTTTCTGGAAAAAGTAATTGTGGATTCTATCATGAACAATGGAAAGTCCTGTTTCGTCGTTCCAGAAAACAGCAGGTTCTGAATCATTTTTAGGCGTAGCAAAAAGGCCTGTAGCAAAAACGTAATCGTATTCAAGTCCCTTACTTTTGTGGACTGTAAGTACATTTACACAATCACTAACCTCAAGCGGGTAACTGATTTCCTTTACGTCAAGTTTACTTTCATTTGTAGTAAAGCCGGTAATTTCTTTTGCTTTAGCTGCATTAAGTTCATCAACAAACCAGGTTAAAGTGCGGCCTTCTGCTTCACAATTTCTTGCCAGTTCAAAAAGAAGATCAAACTGTCTTGCACTCTGATTCACTGTTGTGTCCAGAAGGGATTCATAACGGTAACCGGTTTCATGCCAGAGGTAAGTTACAAGTTCCGTAAGTCCCATTTTTGAAAGGATTTCCGGTTTATACAGATCTCCACATCTTTCGTATTTTTCATATTCACTTTGTGTAAGAATATCCTTTGCTTTTAAAAGGCTTTCTTCACTGAAAGGATTAATCTCATCTTCCTTATTGAAAAAAGCATCCAGAAGAAGTTCAGCCGAAGTAAGATTCAAGCCTGCCAAAGGTGAGCACAAAACACTTGCAAATGCCTGGGCATCTTTTGGATAAATGTAATAGCGCAGATAATAGTAAATGTCGTTTATAAGGCTGTCCTGGAAAACAGAAGATTCCGTGTCGGTCTGGTAAGGAATATGATAAAGGTCCAGCCAGTAACAAAGAGTTTTTCGGTTGGTTCGGCTTTTATCAAGGACGGCAATCTTTGAGTAGGCAACGCCTTTTTCATGAAGCTCAACTATTTTTTTAGCAAGGGAAGCGTAAAAACAGTTTGTTTCATCATAAATATCGTCTTCTGAATAACCAAAAGTTTTTGAAAGATCTACAGCCTTTTTATTAAGGTAAATCATGGCATGAACAGGCACATTGCTTTCTGTAATTTCAAAATCATTGTTGGTTTCTGCATCAAGCTCTGTGTCTTTGCAGGTTGCCGGCAGATCGTAATAGGCGTGAAAATTTTCATCCAGCATTTCACTGGTCTTTTTAAACAGCATCAATCCGTCTTTTGTTTTCTGTCCCTTGTCGCCAAAAAGTTTGTTGAAAGCAGAAAGAAGAATCGGCTCTGATCGATAGTTGTTGGTCATGGAAAGACGCACTTTATTATCTGTAATGCGCTTAAGGTCAGATTCAAGGCTGTTGAAAACGCTTACATCAGCTCCACGGAATTTATAGATGGACTGCTTTTCGTCACCAACAAAAAAGAGTTTTTCAGGGGAAAGATTTTTTATAACATTTTCAAGATCAGGATTTTTGTAGGAAACAGGTGCGCAGACATCATCTTTTTCGGAAATAAGATAAAGCAGGTCACGGTTCTTTCCGTTATTGTCCTGGAACTCGTCAATCATGATTTTCTTTACAGATTTTTTTTCTTCATTTCTGATGTTTTTCTGTTCGCAGAGAATCTTCAATGAAAGTTCAGTAATGTCGGAAAACGTAAGGATTCCAAGAGTTTTTTTCTTTTCATTTACTTCAGATGTGAATTCATCAAGAAGGATAAAAAGTTCTTTAATGTAAGGATAGTCAGAAAAATAGTTCACAATCTGGAAAAGCATTTCGCAGCCATTTTTTAAAGACACAAAAAGTTTCTGAGCTGTTTCCTTAAGGTATGTTTCTTTCAAGGTTTTTACGGCTTTTGTGTAGGCAATAATATCTTTTATAAGACTGGCTTCTTCCTGATAAAAAGTTTCAAAGTTATCGGAATTGATTTTTAGGGCATTTTCTTTTGAAATGTAGGAATATTTTTCCAGAACTGCAAGTATCTCCTGTATTCTGTTTGCCTCTGATTTCCCGGCCGGTGTAATCTTTGAAAAAGCATCCTTAAGTGTGCAGAAATCCAGACAGTTTTCTACACATTCAGGCCATTTTCTAAGAATTTCTTCTTTCTGCTTTGGAAGAAAAGATGAAAAATAGTCTTTATCCTGGCAGATGCTTGAATATTCTTTTACAGCAGTGGCAAAAACATTTACTGCAAATTTCTGAATGCCTGCTGGATCAGAGAACCAGTTTATGCAGGAATTCTCTCTGTGATCAAGAACAAAACGGATTGCATCAGTTTCAATAAAGCTGGTATCTCCATCGGAAGAAAAATCCGGTTTGATTCCGTAAAGTACAGCGCCTTTTCGAACTATTGATCCGGAATATGAGTCCAAAGTAGAAATGCGGGCTTTGTCAAAGTTGTGAAGGGCTTCCTGGGCACGTTTTTTTGCATAGTCAGGAGTTGCTTCGTGAAATGCAAACAGAGTAAGAATCTGGTAAACCCGCTGATAGATTTCGTTGGCAGCTTTTTTTGTAAAGGTAAGGGCTAGAATCTGGTCTACTTTTACGTCGCATTCCATTACCAGAAAGGCAAAACGGCTTGCAAGAACCTGAGTTTTTCCAGAGCCGGCTCCGGCTGCAACAACACAGTTTTCCTGCCTGAAACAGGCTTCAGTCTGGCCTTTATCAAGAGGATGTTTTAGAACCTTGTTAAAATATTCTGTATTCATTATTTTTTTCCTCCTGCATTTTCTTCAGATTTAGCCATGGTGTATGTTGTTCGGCAGATTGAATTGAATCTACAGTTGCTGCAGGTTTCGTTTTTATTTACGTAGGTGCGTATGTCTTTTCCTGTAAAATCAGGTGAAAGATCTTTATTGTCCAGAAGTTCTTTGAAAAGCTTTACGTATTCAGAAAATTCCGAAAGTGTAATGTTAAATCCTTTTTCACTGTCATCACGCTTGGTGCATTTATTGTTATAAACTTTTGAAAATACGTAAGAAGAGTTGTATTCTTCAGGATTATTGCTGTCGTGTTTTGTAGATAAGAAAATACCTTCCGAAACTTTAAGATTTTTACTTAAGTGATCAAGAAGTGTAGTGTAGGTAGCCATCTGGAAATCCTTTAATACTTTTCCTTTCAGTTTTTTTCCATCTACCAGAATGCTTTTTTCAGCAATTTTAACTTCGGAAGTTTTTGGAGGAGTTCCAGTTTTAAAATCAACAATAGTTTCCCCAATTCCTTCCTCAGGATGGGAAAGAAGTGCGTCAATTTTTCCAAAAAGTCTGTATCCTCCCTCATCTTCGTCCATGTAGGAAGTTTCCGTTGAAATAACCCTGTAATTTCCAAGGTGATTTTTTGGAGATTTATCATTTTCTGTACAGAGTTTAGAAATAAAATCATAAATATTGTTGCAGAATTTATCTTTCTGACTTTCAATAATTTTGATTCTTAAAGGACTTTTTTTGTAATCACTTATTTTTACCTTTTTATCTTTTTCAAGAGTAATGGTTTTTTCTATTGAATGCATAATCTGATCCCGGATAGTCTGTTCATCCCAGGAAGGACTTCCAAAAACCGGCAGATTCTTTTTTAGATAATAATCCGAAAGCCAGTTGCTTATGGTTTCGTGAAAAATATTACCTGCATCAAAATGATCAAAAATGTCCTGGGCAATTTGTTCTTCCTTGATTTTAAAAAGTTTTGAAAAAAGCCAGCTTCGTGGACATGGAAAGAAGTTTTTCAAGTCAGTCTGACTGATTTTGTAATATTTTCCTTCCGGATCAAGGTTGTCTTCATTAATGGTAAAACGGAGTGTTTCCTTAGCTTTTTCTGCAATTTTCTTCTGTTTGTCCAAAGGTGATTCCATGTCTTGAATGCGGGAAATCCAGTTTTCCATGGCATTTTTCTGGTGGATTGTAATTTTTGAAGGAGATGGAGAATCGTTTAAAAGCCAGTTTCTTTCGTTGATGTAAAAATCTTCCTGATCCAAAGATTTAAGTTCCGGGAAAGAGGTCCATTTTTTTTCTGTAAAATATGTGTGGGAAATGGAGAAGCCTGAAAATCCGTTTGAAGAGCAGGAAAATTCTGCAACAGTGCTTTCTTTATTGTAAAGATTGATGAATGCGGCCGTTACAAAATTGTTGTCCTGGCATGAAAGCAAACGGCGTTTTTCTTCTTTCAAAAAATCAAGTTCCCGTGTATTTACCGAAAGGTCCTTCTGGTTTGCATTGATAATAAACTGATACTTGAACCAGGCAGGTCCCGACATTTTATAATCAAAAAGTGAGATAGAACGGAATTTTTCGTTGATAGGAACGTAAGGATCATCACGAAGCCGGTCAAGAAAGAAGTCGTAGCAGCTGTCAATGTGCAAAAGCTGTTTGTGTGATTTCAGGTAACGGGTTTCAATATTTTTAAGTTCATCAAGATTGTTGATACAAAGCCCGATGATATTGTTTTCATCTTTTTCCCAGATTTTTGTTTTACGGTCGGCCCAGATAAGGTCATTGGAAATTCGGGTCCACATATCACGCATTTCTGAAAATGATTTTGATCTGTAAAAATCAGTGATGTATTTTCGGAAAGTTCTGTAGGTTTCAAGAATCCAGTCTTTATCAAAAAGCTGTAAGGCTGATTCTACAGGATCTTCGGTTATATTTTCATCAGCATCTTCACCCTGTTTTTTATAAGGGTAAAGGCTTCGGGTTTCGTTTGCAATTTCAATAATTGTTTTGTAGGTTTCGCCATATTTCCATGGAATAAAGGAATCTTCCATAAGGGCACGAAGATAAGGAAAGGCAAAATTGTTTTTAACGCACTGTTCAATTTCTACAAACATCTGACCCGGGCAGTTGATGGTTTTATCATAGCCTGAGCGGAGAAGGTAAGGAATTTCATAAAGTTTAAGTTCCCGTTCAATATAAGAACAGCTGGTTTTAAGGTCTGGAACAGTAAGTGCAATATCATCCCAGGGAGTTCCATTGTCGTGAAGTTTTCTGATTTTTAAAATGGTTTTTCGAAGTTCTGTACGGGCATCAGGGTAAAGAACGCATTCAGGATGCTTGTTGTGATCTTCAATTTCTGGAACACAGACTGAATAAACGTTTTCCTTTTCGAAAAGTTCTTTGTAATCAAAATAGTCTTTAAGGGTTTCAGGATAAAAAATGATAAAAGTTTTGTCTGCCTTTGAAAAATCCGGTTCAAGATAGTCTGGCTCATAAAGGTGATTTTCCCTTAAAAAAACAGTGTAATCTCTGTAAAGTTTAAGAAAATCCCGGTCTTCTCCGTCTGTAAGGCCTTTCATAAGATTTTCATAATTTTTTTCTATATCAACAGAGCCGAATTTTTTCAATGTCCACTGTTTTAAATTTGGAAGCAGTTTTGAAAGCCAGCTGTTAAAGTGAAGCAGACTTTTACAGTCGCCCCGGTTTACAATCACTTCGAAATATGGTTCAGGCTCGTTCATTTTTTTTGAAAGAATGTGACGTGCAAAAAGTTTTCGAAGCGGGGAAGGAATGCAGGAAAGATTTTCAATTTCTTTGGAACAGCAGGCGGCCTTGAATTCGTCCCAGGCCATCCATTTTTCCTGAGGAGTGCATTTTACTCCGGTTAATTCGTGGTTTTTAATTGTCCATTCGCACCAGGTGTCCCGGGCAATGCTGGATGGAAAAACAAAAACTGCATCTTTATCTGAAATAAACTGTGTAATGATTTTTGGAATATCGGTTGTAAAAAGGATGTTGTTACCAGAAAAAATTGAAGTTGCCATATAATAAATATATCATTAAAATATAAGTATGTGGAAGAAAATTGCATTTACTGGTGGGGGAACTGCAGGTCACATTTTTCCAGGTCTTGCAGTATGTGATGAATTAAAATCCCTTTCAAAAGAACTTCAGGAAGAAAAGATTCAGATTTTCTGGATTGGAAACAGTCGTGGCATGGACAAAAAGATTGTTGAAAGTGCCTGTGGTCCTGAAGGTCCTTCTGCCGACAAGTTCTATGGTATTCCAAGCGGTAAACTTCGCCGATATTTTTCTTTTCAGAACTTCCTGGATCTTTTTAAGATTTTTGCAGGTTTTGTAAAATCATTTTTTATCCTTTTAAAAATTAAGCCGGATGTGCTTTTTTCCAAAGGGGGATTCGTTTCTGTTCCACCTTGCATTGCAGCCCGTCTTCTAAAAATCCCGGTTTTTACCCACGAATGTGATTTTTCAGTGGGACTTGCAAACCGCATCAACTGTAAATCGGCAAAAAAAATGCTTTTAAGCTACGAGGAAACAAAAAAATATCTTGGAGCTGCTCAGAAAGAAAAAGCTGTTGTTACCGGAAACCCGGTGCGTCCTGTTTTTTATAAAACCGATTCTTCCATTGGAAAAAAATTCCTTGGCTTAGATGAATCTTCCGAAAATAAAAAACCGGTTCTTCTTGTTTTAGGTGGTTCCAGTGGCGCAAAGCAGATCAATACCCTTGTAAAAGATTCCATAGACTTTTTGTGTACTCACTTTACCGTAGTCCATCAGACCGGCCTTTTGAATACAGATGCTTCCGAAGTAGAAGAACTTAAAGCAAAATATCAGGATTCGTATAAACCTTACCAGTTTATCTACGACGAAATGCCTCACGTCCTGGCTTCTGCCGACCTTATACTTTCACGGGCCGGTGCCAACTCCATCTGGGAATGCGCTGTTCTTAAAAAACCAATGATTCTTGTGCCTTTGTGCGGGAACGGAACTCGTGGGGACCAGGTAGACAACGCAGAATATTTTGAAAAAGCCGGCTGTGCCAAAGTTCTTCTTGGTGAAAAAGCTTCAAAAGCTTATCTTGAAGAAAGTCTTTCCCAGATTCTTGAAAACGACAACCTGAAGAAAATGTCGGAAAATCTTGGTAAACTTACAGAAGGTGAAAAACCGGCCCTTAAAATAGCAAAATTAATTCTTGAGGAATGTAAATAGAGGAAATTATGCAGCTTGTAGATATTTTCATCATCGTTATTATTCTTGTATTTGGTCTTATTGGAACTGCCAAGGGATTTTTAAAAGAAATTTTTGGAAAGGCATCCCTGCTGTTCAGTATTCTTGGAGGACTTGCTTTTTATCCAAAACTGAATCCTTATCTTGCTCCTTACATTAAAAATGAACTTTTCTGTAACATCGTGTGTTTCCTTTTGATCTTTGTAATCATCTTCCTGGTGATTATGATTGTTCATGCCATTGTTGATAGAATTTTCTCAGGCCAGATTTTCAAAGGTCTGGACAGAGCACTGGGCTTCCTTTTAGGCCTTGTGGAAGGAGCTTTTGTTTGTATCGTTCTTATCATGCTGCTTCAGCTTTGTTCATTTATTGATACAAAAGCCATTTTCCACGACAGTTTCTTCTATAAATTATACTTATCTTATTTTGGAAGTCATCCTATCCGCTTTGGAGGCATTGCTGCCTGATGTACGAAAATCTTCTTGGACAGGAACAGGTTACATCACTTCTCGAAAAAGATATCCAGAACAAGACTCTTCCAGGATCAATTCTGTTTTATGGAAATGCGGGAAACGGAAAACTTACCGCTGCTTTAGAAACTGCACGTATTCTTTCTCATAAGGATATTGGGGAAGGAACCTGGCAGTGTAACTGTCCTTTGTGTCTTCAGCATAAATCTCTTGTTGCTTCAAATGTTCTTCTTTGCGGCCCTCGTGATACTGGCCTTGAGATTTCTGCTTCCTGCGACACTTTTTTGAGGGCTTTACGCCAGAACAACAGTCACCTTTATGCGGCCCGTTATCTTTTTGTACGGTCTGTGCGAAAACTTACCATGCGTTTTTCTCCTGTTCTTCTTTCTGGTGATGACAAACTTTCTAAAATTGCAGCTCTTGTTTCCCAGATTGATGAAAACCTTGAACTGATAGATTTTCCACGGGAACTTCCTGCTGTTGACCAGGTTGAAAAAATCTGCAGCGAAATAAAAGAAGATTGTGATGCTCTTGAAAGCGGATTTTTCTATTCAAGCATTCCGGTTTCCCAGATCAGAAATATTGAATCCTGGGCCCGCATTACTACCGACGATAATAAAAAAACAGTCATTATTGAAAATGCCGATTGCATGAATGACGCTGCAAGAAACGCACTTTTGAAGATTCTTGAGGAGCCTCCAAAAGATACAGTTTTCATCCTTCTTACATCAAGAAGAAATGCCGTAATGCCAACCATTCTTTCACGGGTACGCACTTATAATTTTCAAAACCGTTCTCTAGAAAAACAGACAGAAGTTCTTGAACGTGCCTTCCATACCACCGGCGTAAAATCAACAATCAATGATTATATGCAGACCTTCCTTCCGGTTCCGCCACTTGCCATGAATCAGGAAGCAATGGGCTTTATAAAAGGAATTGCATCTTCAAGTTATCCAAATATTTTGGAACTTGTAAAACGATGTAAAAACTTTACTCCAAAAGCCGAGTATCGTATTTTCCTGAATCAGATTCTTCTTGTGCTTAAACCTCTTCTGAAAAGTCAGCAGGGAACAGAAGCTTACGGCCAGTGTCTGAAAGCACTTCAGAGTGCAAACGATCACGTAAATTTTTACAATCAGAGTATTCAGGCAAGTCTTGAAAATCTACTTCGAGATCTTACTCGTATCAATATTTCCAACGGGAACATTTTCAAATGCAGCGTTATGTAAACAGAGCCCGTTCTAAGGCCGAAAAACTTTCCAATGCCCAGATTCTTTCTCTTTTTGAATCCGTAAGTGAAGAAAATGATGTGCTTCATTCCATTATTCAGTCTTTGTCTACGGCACTTGTAATTCTTGATAAGGATTTTCATGTTCTCCGCAACAACAAGGCAGCTGAATCAAGTCTTCCATTTTCTACTCACCTGGATGATGCAAAAAACACAAGCCTTACTTTCTGGGAAATTATTGACGACAAGGACATTTCTGCCTATTTCAAAAACTGCCGTGATAAAAATATTACAAACTCTGCCGATGATTTTACTTTTGTTACTTCCGGCGGATCTGTTCGTTTTGTTTCCATCACCATTATGCCTCTTGTTCTGGACAACGAGATTAAAGGTCATATTGTTACAATCAATGATGTTACTGAAAAGAAGAACCAGCAGGTGAGACTTCGGCGCATGGAAAATCTTGCAAGCCTTACAAATCTTGCTGCAGGTATGGCCCATGAAATTAAAAATCCTCTGGGTGCCATTTCCATTCACATTCAGTTGATTCAGCGGGCTTTAGAAAAGGCCCGTGAAAACGAAGATAAGCTTCCTGCAAAAAAGTTTGTGGAAGATCATATTGATGTTGTAAACGAAGAAATTGAACATTTGAACACACTTGTAATGGATTTCCTTCTTGCTGTTCGTCCTGTAAACGCCAGTCTTGAACTTAAAAATCCCCATGATGTGATTTCAAATGTGTGTTCATTTTTTGAACCGGAATTTTCTAAAAGCGGAATTGAAATCAAGTCCATATTTTCAGACAACAGCAAAAATGTACGCATTCTTATTGATGAAAAACTGTTCCGGGAAGTCCTTGTAAACTTTGCCCAGAACTCTCTTGCAGCCATAAAAAGTGTGGACCGAAAACAGGGAATCTTTGCCATTTCCACAGAGGTTGATGATCTTAAATACATTCTCCGCATTACAGATAACGGCTGTGGAATGGATGAACAGACAGTTTCTCAGATTTTTGAACCTTATTTTACAACAAAGGCCAACGGAACCGGTCTTGGCATGACCACCGTTTATAAAATAGTAAAAGAGTTTTCCGGAGAAATCCGCGTAAAATCAGTTCCTGGCGAGGGCACTGAGTTTGTACTTGTGTTCCCAATCCCTCAAAAAGGCACTAAACTGCTTAAGTAGGCGCTTATGAAATTTACAATTCTTACCATCGATGACGAAGAAAATATCCGAAACGGACTTTCCGACAATTTTGAACTGGAAGGTTATGAAGTAAAACAGGCTGCCAACGGAAAAGACGGTCTTGCCCTTATTGCAAAAGGTGATATTGATCTTGTAATTACAGACCTTCGCATGGACGGCATTTCCGGTATGGAAGTGGTAAAAACCGTTACTACAAAGTATCCTGGGCTTCCGGTAATTGTTCTTACAGGTCACGGTAGTGTTGATGATGCAAAGTCTGCCATTAAATACGGTGCCTTTGATTTTCTTACAAAACCTTTAGATCTTGATCACCTTAATACCATCGTAAAAAATGCCCTTAAGGGACGTGAACTGGCTTTCCAGAAAACACGTCTTGAGCAGGAACTTCAGGCTGCTTCCAGCGAAAAAACTCTTTCTACAAATCTTGGAAAAAGCCTTGGCATGAAAAAGGTGTCTGAACTTGTTCAGAAAGTTGCTCCTACAAATGCCACTGTGCTTATTACAGGCGAAAGCGGGGTTGGAAAGGAAGTTGTTGCCGACACCATCCACAATCTTTCACCACGTAAGGATAAACCTATTGTAAAAGTGCATCTTGCCGCTTTAAGTGAAACTCTTCTGGAAAGTGAACTTTTTGGTCATGAAAAAGGTGCTTTTACTGGTGCCGAAAATATGAAGAAAGGTGTTTTTGAACAGGCCCACGGCGGTACCATCTTCCTTGATGAAATCGGTGAAATCAATCCTTCCGTTCAGGTAAAACTTCTTCGTGTAATTCAGGAAAAGAAGTTTGAAAGGGTAGGCGGTGAAAAAACTATTGAAGTTGATGTCCGTATTATTGCAGCAACAAACCGCAACATGGAAGAAGAAGTAAAAGCCGGTCGTTTCCGGGAAGATCTTTACTATAGATTGAATGTTATCCGCATTGGAATTCCGCCTTTACGTGAACGAAAAGAAGATATTCCTCTTTTAATGACCGAATTTCTTAAAAAATTTGCTGATGAAAATGGCCGCAGCATTAAAGGATTTGATTCCCGTGCAAAAACAGCACTTCAGAACTACAGCTGGCCTGGAAATATCCGTGAGCTTCAGAGTTTTATTCAAAGCGCTGTTGTTATGGCAAGTGGTGATGAAATCACTGTAGATGATCTTCCACCTTCACTTAAGACTTCTGAACTTTCAAAAATGATTACAATTCCCCTTGGAACAACACTGGAAGAAGCCGAATTGATGATCATCAACCAGACTCTTGCTGCAAACAACGGTAATAAAACTAAGACAGCAGAAGTTCTTGGCATTGGCCGTAAGACTCTTCACCGAAAGCTTGGGCTTGAAGACTGATAGGTAAAAATTACTATTGAACAATTTGGTTATAAAATATAAAATAAATCCAAACTTTTTAGAATTTTAAGGAGTCAACTAACTATGGTTAAAGTTGCTATTAATGGTTTCGGCCGTATCGGTCGCTTGGCTTTCCGCCAGATGTTCGAAGCTGATGGTTACGAAGTAGTAGCTATCA